>JBBAPZ010000003.1:0-94406 GCA_040400605.1 Candidatus Sericytochromatia bacterium | reverse complement strand
GTATGAAACGTTTATTCACAGGATTCTTGAGGGTGAGACGCCCGTTGGCTTTGCCTGGTGCATGGACGTTGGCTTTGGCCATCGGATATTATGGTAAAGCGTGTGAGAGAACCACCGGGGCCAAGGGTGATCCCGTTTTCGACAAGGAGGATTCGATGCCGACCATGAGCCAGCTTGCCCGTTCCAATCCATTTGGGCTTAGTGAGGAGCAACTCTCGTTGCAGGCGATGGTTCGTGAGTTTGCTGCGAAGGAAATTTACCCACTCGCGCCGATTTTGGATGAAGAGGAGCGTTTCGGCAAGGAGACGTTTGATAAGCTGGCGGCGCTTGGCTTGCTTGGGTTGACCGTTCCGGCGGAGTATGGTGGGGGCGGCGCGGGTTATGTCGAGTATGCGCTGGTTGTGGAAGAAATTGGGGCTGCGTGCGGTTCGACGGGGTTATCGTATGCTGCGCACAATTCGCTTGGTTGCGGGCCCTTGGTGTATTTCGGGACCGAAGCGCAGAAACAGCGGTATTTGCCCAATTTGACGAACGGAACTTATTTGGGCGCTTGGGGATTGACGGAGCCTGGGGCTGGTTCTGATGCGGCCGGCCAGAAAACCACTGCGGTGCTGGATGGGGATGCGTACCTTCTCAATGGTTCCAAGAATTTTATTACCAACAGCCCTTATGCTGGTGTGTTCACGATTATGGCGATGACGGATCGCGCCAAAGGCAACCGTGGTATTTCCGCATTTTTGGTGGAGCCGGGTTACGAAGGGTTTTCCATTTCGAAGCACGAGAAGAAGCTTGGCATGCGCGGGTCGCCGACGTGTTCGTTGGCGTTTGATCGCGTGCGGGTGCCTGTCGGGAATCGCAGCGGTGAGGAAGGTAGTGGTTTCAAACAGGCGATGATTACCTTGGACTCCGGGCGCATTTCAATTGGTGCGTTGGCGCTTGGTATCGCGCAGGGGGCATTGAATGAAGCGTTGGCGTACGCGAAGGACCGGCAGCAGTTTGGCCAACCGATTGGAAAATTCCAGGCTGTGCAGTTTATGCTCGCGGATATGAGCATGCAGATACAGGCGGCCCGTCACCTGGTTTATCATGCAGCGCGTTTGCGTGATGCCCATCAGGAGTTCAAGCTTGAGGCCTGTTATGCCAAGTTGTACGCTTCGGAGGTCGCGACCAAGGTTTGTTTGGATGCCATTCAGATTTTGGGTGGTTATGGTTATACCCGTGATTACCCGGTGGAGCGGATGTTGCGCGATGCCAAATTGTGTGAGATTGGCGAAGGGACCTCGCAGGTGCAGCGGTTGGTGATCGCCAAGCAATTGGGGCTGTAGCGGGTGTCGGAGCGCCGCATCGCGTATTTCAAGGTGATCCAGCGCGGGTCGAGTGTGTACGCTGGCGGTTTGATGGGTGTGGATGAACGGGGCTGGCCGGTGGATTTTCGGCATACGGATCCGGTGCAGCCCAGTCGTTTGCAGCAAATTCTGTATGGCCGTGGTCTTGATGCGCACATCAAGCAGGATGTGATTTTCAGGCATCTCAGCGAGACGATTGATCTCAAACAGGTCGGTTTGATGCTCGTGGATGAACAAGGTTACCTTCGAAACGCCGCTAAGATTCCTTTGGCTTATGTGACAGAGACGCTGATGTCGCCTTTGCGAGAGGCACGCTCGTTGGAGGCTCTCAGCGGTACGGAATACTTGGTGCAACTTGGTGAAACCGGTTCGCCCCTGCGTTTTGAGGTTCCGCATGCGGATGAGGCGGCAGCCCGTCAGGTGGCTGATTTGTTGATTGCAAGCGCTCAGGGTGGACTGGATCCGATTGAGCCTTTCGCGCGTGTCAAAGCTGCCATTGAGCATGTATGTTTTCCTTCTTGAGAACGCAGTTGATGGTTCGACACCTTGATGTGTCGCTTGATGAACCGGTGGTCAATGAGGCCTTGCGGCCCGTATCGTGTCGTAGTGTTAACGTTCCTGATGCGGTTCCGGGCATACGGGACCTCTATTGGGATTTTGTGGTTCATTCGAGTCCGGGTGATGGCCTTGATGCGCCGCGTGTCGAGAGTCGGCTGTTGCCTTTGATGTCCTTTGTGTCATCCAAATCGGATCGTGTCGCCTCCGAGGTGCAAGGGAAGTGGTCACGGGGGCGTGAACTGACAGTACCGTTGCCCCGGTTGCGTGAGTGTGAACCCATCACAACGGCGATCCATTGCTATGACGGCGATTTGTCCTGGTTGCCTGTCACACGGCGTTTATTGAGGGTGGGTGAGTTGTCGGATTCGGAGTGGCATCATTGGTTGGTTCGTTTGGCGCACGCGAAGCGCTTGTCGGCTGCTCGGGTACGGTTGCTTGGAATCGTACCGGATGTGCCCTTGGCGGTAGAACAGCCGGTCAGTTGGCATTCGGAGCGCCAGGCAATTGTCTTTCAACTCAGTTGTGAGCCAGCCCCGCTTAGCACTTTGGTGATCGGATTTGACCGCATCACGGAGGGCTTGTTGCTTGGTCGCTTTTACAGGGAAAAGATCGGCAGCACTTGATTCGTGGTACCATGGCTCAGGAATGACCAAATTTTTTATTGAGGATGTGTGAGCGTGGCGCATCATGTCTGTCTGATCCCAGGTGATGGCATAGGGCCTGAAATTACGGCTGCAACGATCCGTGTGCTGGAAGCGACGGGTGTGTCATTTGTGTGGCATACGGTCGACGCGGGTGTGTCGTACATGGCGCAAAGTGGCGATGCCAATCCGTTGCCGGATCACGTCCTGGAGACGATACGCAAGACCAAGGTGGCACTGAAAGCGCCGATTGGAACGCCCGTTGGGACTGGATTTCGTTCGGTGAATGTCGCGTTGCGTCAGGGCTTGGACCTCTACGCGTGTGTGCGGCCCTGCAAGCACTACCCGGGCATCGTGTCGCGTTACGGGCATGTTGATCTCGTGATTGTGCGGGAGAACACTGAAGACCTGTATGCCGGCCTTGAATTTGAGTGTGGTAGTGATGGCGCTCGCGCCATTGCTGAGGTGGTACGTACGCAAACGGGCAAGGCCATTCGTGAGGGGTCGGCAATCAGCCTCAAACCCATTTCACGCACTGCGAGTGAGCGCATTGTGGCGTTTGCGTTTGATTATGCCGTGACCCATGGTCGTCACAAGGTGACGGTGATTCATAAAGCTAATATTATGAAATGTTCGGATGGCCTGTTTTTGAATGTTGCGCGTGAGGTGGCGAGTCGTTATCCGAGTATTGAATTTGAAGAGATGATTGTGGATGCCGCCTGTATGAATTTGGTCATTCGTCCGGAGAGTTTTGATGTTTTGGTGACGGAAAATCTTTATGGTGATATTTTGTCTGATCTTTGCGCCGGGTTGGTCGGGGGTCTTGGCGTGGCTCCGGGGGCTAACATTGGGACCATTGCGACGGTGTTTGAAGCGACGCACGGAACTGCTCCCACTATTGCGGGGATGGGGATTGCCAATCCGTTGGCGATGATTTTGTCGGGCAGGATGATGTTGGATTATTTGGGTGAAACGGCGGCGGCTGAGCGTCTGGAGGCGGCGGTTGTCCGGGTTTTGCAGGATGGCTGCGCTTTGACGAGTGATTTGGCGCCAAAAGGGGCTGGTGTGAGTACCAACGCTTTTGCCGATGCGATCATCACGGCGATGATGACCGCGACCGTTGCCTGACCCGGTTGAACGGCAGTCCGTCGTGGCGAGTCGCGTGCGTCCCACCCATCTGAATTTGGCCCAGGTTGTCACGACGGTTGGGGTGCGTGGTGAGTTGAAGGTGCGACCGGAGACGGATGATCCCCTGCGGTTGAAGGAGTTAACCACGGTGACGGCGTTGTTGCGCGGTGGTGAGCGTGAGGTCTTGACGCTGGAACGGGTGCATTTGCGTGGCAATGGGGTGTTGATTGTCAAGTTTCAGGGCTATGACGATCCGGAAAGCGCGGCGCGCTTAAGGCAGGCGTGGTTGCAGATTCCATACACAGAAGCCAAGCGATCGCCTGGCAAGATTTTGTATGCGGACGTCTTGGGTTTGCGGGTGGTGGATGATCTCGGCGGACAGGTGTTGGGTGAAGTCCGTGATGTTTTGCGGGCTGCACAGGATTTACTTGAGGTTGTAACCCCTGCCGGTCGGGAGGTTCTGGTTCCGTGGGTTGATGCATTCGTTAAAACGATCGATCTTGATGAGGGTGTTGTGCGCGTGAACTGTGTGGAAGGTTTGTTCAACGATTGATGCACATCGACTATTTGACCCTTTTCCCGGCGATGTTTGGCTACCTTCATGAGAGTATGATGAAGCGTGCGCATCAAGCAGGGGTTTTGACGACTGCTGTACATGATTTACGCGACTGGGCGGCCAACCGGCATCGTACGGTGGATGATCGGCCTTTCGGGGGTGGTGTGGGAATGGTTCTTAAGGTGGATATCGTGGATCAGGCACTCAAAGCCTTGACCATTTCCTCGACGAGCCGCGTTATTTTGACAACCCCACAGGGACGACCGTTCACCCAAGCGATTGCGTCTGAACTCGCCAAGTCGCCCCACGTCGTATTTGTGTGCGGTCATTATGAGGGCATCGATGAACGTGTGGCTGAGCATCTCGTCACGGATGAATTGTCGATTGGCGACTATGTCTTGACCGGAGGGGAACTACCCGCGTTGGTGATGACGGACGCGATTGTGCGCCAGTTGCCCGGCGTTTTGGGTAAACAGGCCTCGCATCACGAAGATTCATTTTACGAAGGGTTGCTGGATTTTCCACATTACACCCGTCCGGCACAATACGGTGCTTGGGGGGTTCCGGACGTGTTACTGGGTGGCGATCACGCCAAAGTGGCACGCTGGCGACGCGAGCAAGCCCTGCTGAGAACCAGCCAACGGCGACCTGACTTGCTGCGACACGTCACGCTGAGCGTCGAGGACCAGAACTTTCTTGCCCGACTCGGCCCATCTGGTGACGAAAATTGTGATGTCCGATAACTGTGACGTTTCCTGATTCTTGGCATTTGTGCGAAATTGCGTTACCCTTCCTGACAAGGATAGTCAATGCTGCTTCCTGGGGGCCAATGATGGCGTTCGCTGTTGCGCCGCAAGCGCATGTTAGCCAGGAGGCTTTCGATGGCCGACACAGGTAAACTGACCTTTTCCGTTAAACATATCGATGGCGTGATGCACCTGGATGCAGAGACGCCACCACTCACGCTACCCACCATCGAAGATGTGCGCATTCACCCTGCGATACCAACGGGCGAAGAAACCTGAATTCAAACAGTCTCAACGGTGTCGTCACTGTGTTGTCTCAGATCTCACGTGTCGTTGCGGATCTATTTGGGCAACAACGAAGGGTCCATCGGAAATTGGGCCGGTGGCATGACCATTTTCGGCAAGGGTGGCGGCACGGGATTGGGCGGCGGTACAAAGCCCGCGACGAAGGCCGCCCAGCGTGGTCGAATGTATTTCTCGTAAACCCAGCCGAGTCCAAGCGCCGCACCGATGCCGACGATTGCTGCGACACCGGGCCCAAATATGGTGGCGCCAACGGCACCGCCAAGCAGGGTGGCCGTCGCACCAACGACTGTGTAACCGGAACTGTCCGCCACAATCAGGACGTTTCGCTGATGGTCATTGATGCGACCAGCTTTCCAGTCGATGTAGTTGGTAATGAGTGCACTGGGCACGGCAAACAGTGCAGAGCTGACGAGTGCCCGTCCCACCGCCCCAAACGAGAAAAATGTTCCACGTGCCGCGCCGCCCAGACTGATGGATCGCGCACCAAACTCGGAGCCTGCCATACCACCACCGGCGAGCGGCCCCTGCATCGAACGTGCGCCCCAAGACGCCGCTCTCCCGTAGGTTTCCATCCCCTGACGTGACGCCACGCGCATAGAACCGCGAAAAGTGTCGTCTGCGATCATGCCAACAACCTGTCGCGCATTTTCGGCGGCCGCCCGCGCACCCGTTATCGCCGGCAGCGAACCGGCACCCCGACGGGTCATCTCACCCAGGTTGTTGGCATCAATTTTAGGCACCAACGCATTCAATGGCGGCATCTGGCCCATCGCCGGCATCAGGCCGGCACCGGGTGAGTGCCAAGGGCCAGGTCCGGTGGGAGGATAATAAACCGGTGCGGGCGTCAGTCCACTCATCACGGAACTCCTTATGCTCGGTACAATCCCGTTATCCGGGACCGCACCCGGTTGCTTGTGCCAAAAATACTAAGGATAGTTCAAGGTTGACTTAACTTATAATCAAGATTGTCGGCACAAAAAAAACTGCTTCAAATCCTGTGTGCACGGACTTTGAGGCGTTTATTTCCATTCGGTTGAACGTGTGGTTGCCAGTGTTTCGCGCGGCGGACGGATCGCGCGGTGAGGCGTTTGCCTTTGAGGCGCCTGCTGGTTCAAAAAGGGTTGTTGAATGGGTGTTTGGGGGGTGGTGGCACCGGTGTGGGGGGCAAGGTGGGGGAGACGTTAAGCGGGGCACCGGTGACGCCGCCTGCGCCGGTCAATCCGGTTGTGATGGGTTGTAATTCTTCGCGGCGCGCCACGATAATGTCGACACGCCGGTTGCGCTTGCGCCCGTCGTTCGTGCGGTTGGATGCGACCGGGCGGTGTTCGGCATAGCCTCTGGCACTTAAGGTGGCGGGCTTGATGCCCCCTTTTTCGATGAAAAATCGGACCACTGCGCTCGCACGGGCGCTGGAAAGCTCCCAATTCGAGGGAAACTGCGGGGTCCGAATGGGTGCGTTGTCGGTATGCCCCTCAACTTGCACGTCGTTGGGCAGGCCGCGCAGATGTTTGGCAATCTTGCTCAAAATCGGTACGGCTTCGGGACGGATCATTGCTGAGCCTGAGGTGAAAAATTGAGAGTCCACCAGGCTCACGACGATCCCGCGTTCGTCAACATTTATTTTAACATCGCTTTTGGGATCCGTTTTTTTGACCGAGTCATAAACGGCACGGGCGGTTGCCAGAAATCGTCTGGTTTGTCGACTGTCATCGGGGCTATAGGCCATGTGATCTGACACCTTGGGTTTGTTTTGTTTTTTCATGGACAGTGCCAGCGAGTTTGCCAGTGCATCAAACTTTTCGCCGCTGACGCGAGTGGATAACGCATACATGATGATGAAGAAAACGAGCAGGAGGGTCATCATGTCGGCATAGGTGACCAACCAGCGTTCTTTCCCGCCGGATTCATCGTTTCCGCCTTGATCGTGAGACCAGTCCCGTGCCATCGCCTGAGTGCGCCTCCCCTTATGCGTGCTGCGTCAGTACATTTCATCGTCATCATACCCGTCTTGGCCATGATTCTCGTCATGCGGGTAGGCATCCATCGGCTCTTCCGGAGCAGCCACCGGTTGCGGCGCTTCCACTTCAGCCCGTCGTGCACGGTTTCGTTTGCGCTCCGACAGAGCAGCAATGGTGCGTCTTGTTGCAGGAGGCAAGGACAGGCGCATGCGTTCACGGATGAATTCGAATTTGGCGCCTTCCTGGATATTGACGAGAATGTCAACTGTCATTTGCCGGATACGCAGTTCGTCTTCGGATAACTTTTTCAGTCGGGAGGCGACCGGCAAGAAGAGCAAATTGGCGAAAGCGACGCCGTAGAGTGTGGCTACCATCGCCAAGGCGATTTCAGGGCCCAATTTGTCCGGGTTGCTTAAATTGCCCAAAATCGCGATCATCGCTTCAACTGTGCCCAAGATACCGAATACAGGTGAAAATCCACCCATGCTCTCATACAACCCGATGCCTAATCGATGCCGTGCCCGCATTGCATCCAGTTCCGTCTCCAACAGTGCCTGGATTTCGCGTGGCTCAAAACCGTCTGCGACCATGCCAAGGCCTGTCCGCAAGAAGGCGTCGTCCAGATCGCGCGCATTTCCGACAGCGGCCAGACGGCCCTGTGATTGTACGCGTTGTGATGCCTTGACGAGTTGCGCGGCCATCACGTCTGCGCGCAGGCTGTCTTGGGTGATGGCCATAAAAAGGAGTCGTGGCAGCCGAAACACGACGCTCGTCGGGAACGCCAGGGCGGCTGCGGCCACCGTTCCGCCAAATACGATCAAAAAAGCGTGGGCATCGAACAATGACCACGCCCCGCCACCGCGGACGGACAGAACCAACAACACAAAAATGACGACCGCACCAAGACCCAGCAAGCGATTGCCCTTTCATTCCATTTTTGTTCCGTGCCGGCTCACACGCCGGCACGGCTGTTATTTACCCAGGTTCCGCCTAAAAAAGACACCCGGTCGTGAGGCACGTACCATCCATCAGTTTCCCCGACTGTTTGTTAATTGTCAGTGACATTCCGCGGCCGGTGGTTTGGTTCAATTTTTCGTCATGGTGCTGTCGCAGCACGGTGGTCGGATCAGTGAAATTGATGATTCCTTTTGCTTGGTTCCGGCTTGAATTGCTGCGTGAGTGGGTACAAAGCCTGTATGAGGGCGCTCGGTATGTCCCGGGTTCGCCGATCCTGGGATTGAGACGGTTTCCGATTCGATTGAGTGCCTGGCGTCGGTCAAGGTGGCGCAGTGCGGGATGCGATTGGGTGACGCTCGGAGCGATAATGATGGCTACCAAGGTTAACATCGAATCAATTTTGCAGCGGTTGAAACTGTTGTTCGGCGTGACCAAACCGCCGCCACGGAGCGTCAGTCGGGGTGGCGGAACGACCCGCCTAAGCATGCCCAAAAAGAAAAAAGGTGCGTTGGACAGCGTGCTTGCCGGTGTCAAGCGGGCGGTTGGCGTCCATGAGGCGCCGCCGGCATTGCCCAGGAAGGAAGGGTGTTTGGTGTTTTCGACGCTTGGTCTGACCAAAAGCGCCCGTGATAAGGTGTCGAAGTGCGACAGAAATGAGGATGGTTACCTGACGGTGCAGGAACTGAACGCCATGCTGAAGGTCCCAGACCTTGATGATGAAACAAAACGGGTGCTCAAGTCGGCACTGTCGCAGCTGAATGAGGAGATTACCACGTTGTATACGGAGGCACTGGATCATTTCAATGTTGTAAAGGATGAATTGAACCAGTTGCAGCATCAAGGGTTTGAGCATTTTCAGATTCCTGAGCTGGTTGAGCGCGGCGGCAAGATTGAACAGGTGTTGTCGAAGTTGGTGTCGATGTTGCAAAGCAAGCCTGAGACTATGGGCGTTGTGCGGGGTGAGGTGCGCAGTTTTATCAAGGACGTACGCAATTTGACGAAAACCTGAGAATGGGCGTGATTGCGTGCCGCGCGGTGGAGAGGCCATCAATGGCGTGACATCTGGTGTGTGTGTGCCCGTTTATGGGCTGGTCGGGTATCCCTTGATGCGGAGCTTGTCGCCGGTTATGCATGCGGCGGCATTGCGGCACTGTGAACTGCCGGGCGAGTACAGGGTTTTTCGTGTTGCCCCCGAGGGGCTTGACGGCTTTGTTTTGGGAGTCCGTCGCAATCGTTTGGCGGGTTTGAACGTGACCATCCCGCATAAGGTGGCGGTGATGGGGATGGTGGATGAGTTGACGTCATTGGCAGCTCGGATTGGGTCTGTGAACACTTTGTATTGGTTAGGCGATCGCCTGGTGGGTCATAACACGGACTATGGGGGATTTCTTGCCAGTTTGCCGCAAGATTGGCCGCGTGAGCGTCCTGTTGTGATACTGGGTGCGGGGGGCGCGGCGCGTTCGGTGGTGTGTGCGTTGGGTGATCAAGGGGTCGATGTCGGGGTGATCATCAACCGGACGGAGGCATTGGCGCAGGTTGTGCAGCGAGAATGCAGAGACGGGTGGGGCACGTTAGGGGTTGGGCGGCATTCGGATGAGGCGGCGCTTGATTCGGTGTTTGCGGGTTGTGGCTTGATCATCAATGCGACACCCGATCCTGGTGCCGGTTGGTGTGATTCAGTGATTGGCCGTTGGGTCCAGGCACTGCTTCCGGACACTGTGGTGTATGATTTGTCTTATACGTTGGCGTCTTGGGGTTGGTTGGCACAAGCGCGTGACCGCGGCCTTGTCACCCTGGATGGGAAAGCGATGCTCCTTGGTCAGGCGGCGGAGGCTTTTGAATGCTGGACGGGCTGTGTCGCACCGCTGGCGGTGATGCGTGAGGCCTTGGTAGGGGAGGCTTGAATTGCGGATTTTGCACGCAGGAGAATCCCATGGTCCTGTGATGACGGTCATTATCGAGGGGGTGCCTGCGGGACTTCCAATTGATGTGACTGTGATTGATGCCGATTTGAAGCGTCGTCAGCACGGCTATGGTCGAGGGGGGCGGATGCAGCTTGAACACGATACCGTGACGATTCAGTCCGGTGTGCGGTTGGGGCAAAGCACGGGGGCGCCGATTGTGCTGACGGTTTTGAATCGTGATTATGACAATTGGCGTTTGGCGATGTCACCTGCCCCACGGGATGCGCGGGATTCGGCACGTGAGGCGGAGTTGGCGCGCCGGCGCATCACCCGTGTGCGTCCGGGTCACGCGGATTGGGCGGGTGCGGTGAAATATGGTCACGAGGACGTGCGCGATGTGTTGGAGCGTGCGAGTGCCAGAGAAACGGTGACGCGGGTGGCTGTGGGGGCGATCGCCCGTCAGTTGTTGAAACAGCTTGGGATCGGGGTTAGCTCGCACGTTGTTGCGATCGGTTCGATCGACGCAGCGGCTTTGCCGTCTGACTGGTCTTGGTCACAGCTGGTTGAAGCCGTGGCGGCGTCCAGTGTTTCTTGCTGGGATCCTGAATCCTCGGAGGCGATGGTGACAGCCATTGACGCGGCGCGTGATGCGGGCACGTCGTTGGGTGGTGTTGTGGAGGTGGTCAGTACGCCTTTGCCGGTGGGACTGGGTTCGTATACGCAGTGGGATCGGCGTTTGGATGGCCGATTGGCTCAAGCGGTGATGAGTATTCCTGCGGTGAAAGGGGTCGAATTTGGCTTGGGGTTTGCGGTGGCCAGGCGCAGTGGCGCTGAGGCGCACGACAGCATGACACCGGGATTTCGGCATGCGAGCAATCGCGCAGGGGGCATTGAAGGTGGTGTGAGCAATGGTGCGCCCTTGGTGTTGCGTGCGGTGATGAAGCCCATTTCCACCCAACCCCGTGCGTTGCCCAGTGTTGATCTCCACTCTGGTGAATCGGTTACGGCGCATTTCGAGCGGGCGGATACCTGTGCGGTACCCGCTTGTGCCGTCGTTGCGGAGAGCATGGTCTTGTGGACGCTGGCCGTCGCGTGTCTGGAGAAATACGGGGGCGATTCTCTCGGTGAGTTACTGGCCCATCATCAGGCATCTGAACGGTTGGTGCAGGCGCGTTGGCAAGGGGTTGAGGAATGCTTGTCTGGGTCTTGAACGGGCCGAATCTCAATTTTTTGGGAACCCGCGAGCCTGATGTTTACGGGCAGCTGAGTCTTGCCCAAGTGGTTGATGAATTGCAGGTTCGCGCGCGGGGTATGCAAGTGGCGCTTGTTTGCAAGCAAACGAACCACGAAGGTGAGTTGATTGACTGGTTGCAAGAGGCGGTGTTGCAAAGGGTGGATGGGGTGGTGATCAACCCTGGTGGCTTGACGCACCAATCGGTGGTATTGCGGGACGCACTCGCGTGTGTGAAAGCACCCAAAGTTGAAGTTCATGTGAGCAACATCTACGCGCGGGAGTCGTTTCGGCGGCGATCGCTGATCAGTCCGATCGTCGATGGCGTGATATCCGGACTGGGCGTCGACGGTTATCATTTGGCGCTGCAGGCTGTCGTGCGCCTCGCGCGTCAAAGGACATCGTGATGGATGCCAAGGTGAATCGCATCATTCTGACGGGATTTATGGGCAGTGGCAAGAGCACCGTCGGTCAGTTGTTGGCTAAACAAGCCCGTATGCGCTTTGTCGATACCGACGCGTTGATCATGGCGATGGCCCAACGCACGGTGACCGACATTTGGGCGGAAGGCGAAGCCGTTTTTCGTCATTGGGAACAGCAGGCGATCGCAAGCCTTGTGGATGAGTCGAATCTGGTTATCGCGACAGGTGGTGGCGCAATCACCCTGCCCGAAACGCGGGGCCTTTTGCAGATGATGGGCCCCATTGTCTGTCTCGATGCGCCGTGTGATACCCTTTGGCAACGTGTGGGCCTTGACCCGGAACGACCGCTCGCGCAGTCACGAGAAACGTTTGAAGCCCTTTATCAGCAACGTCAAGCCACCTACGCAGCGATTGCCTGGCGTGTTGATACCCAGCATCAAACACCGGCTGCGATCGCATCACGGATCCTTAACCAGTGGCGTGACACCCAACGCACGGTGCAGGTGCCACTGGGCGATCGCAGCTACACGATTCACATCGGATGCGGCAACCTTCACACCTTGCCCCACTTGCTGGATGGCCCCCCTCGCGCGTGCCTCCTGGTGGTGGATAATCAGGTCCCCGAACACTTTTTTTACACACTCACCCACAGCCTGCATTACACGGGTTGGACACCCCATGTCATCCGGGTGCCCGCGGGTGAGGACAGCAAGAATTTTGTTCAGGCCCAGCGTCTTTACGATGCGTGTGTACGGGCCAATCTGCATCGCAACGATCCCATTCTGGCCTTGGGTGGCGGAATGGTGGGTGATCTGGCCGGTTTCGTTGCTGCAACTTATCAACGCGGCGTGCCCTTCGTTCAGATACCCACCACCTTGCTGGCACAGATTGACGCGTCTGTCGGCGGCAAGGTGGCCATCAACCATGCAGCGGCCAAGAATCTCATCGGCTGCTTTCATCAACCACGAACGGTGCTGTGTGATCTGACCACCTTGCTTACTTTGGATGGTCGCCAGTACCGTGCGGCCCTCGCAGAAATGGTGAAATATGCCATTATCGCCGATGCTGGCTTGTTTGAGGAAATCGTCGAGCAGGTGACGGCCATTGAACGGCGCGACTTGATTGTTTTATCCGCGCTTGTGGCGCGTTGTTTGGTCATCAAGGCGCGCCTGGTAGCTGCCGATGAACGCGAAACGGCCGATAACCAACGGGTGTTGCTCAATTTTGGCCACACCCTGGGCCACGCCCTTGAGCAAGTCAGCGGCTATGGTGTCTTGCTGCACGGTGAAGCCGTTGCCATTGGCATGCATTTTGCCTGTCAACTCGCCACCCAACTGGGATATGCCCACGCCTCACTGATTCAATCCTTGAGCGATTTGTTGCGACGCCTGGAATTGCCGATCACACCCCCGCATGCGGCGGTGGATGATTGGCTGAATGCGATACAACACGACAAAAAGAACCGCCACGACGCCGTGACCTTCGTCGTGGCGACGAGCATCGGAGAAGCCACAACCATCCGATTGAAACCAGAAACCTTGCGTCAACCCTTGCGCGATTTTGCCGGGACGTCTCAGACCCCGTGATCCGGCTTGTCGTCCGACGTGCTACCGGGCAACGTCGGTTTGACGGACGTCAATACCAACGTGGCGAGCGGCGGGATATTGAGACTCAGTGAGTGGGGCAGCCCGTGACACCATTCATTCAGTGCCGCTTGACAACCAAGGTTCCCGATGCCACTCCCACCATAGGCAAGGGCATCACTGTTCAGCGCTTCTGTCCACGTGCCCGCCCAAGGAACGCCCAGCCGGTAGCCACGGCGCGGTTCCGGCGTAAAGTTGCACACAAACAGGGTGGCGCGGGTAGCCAATTCGTCATAGCGCAAGAAGGCAACCACGCTGTTGTCTTGATCGTGACAATCGACCCACTTGAATCCCCATGGGTGCTGATCACCCACCCACAGCGTCGGCTCGCCACGGTAAAAGTGGTTCAAGTCGCGCCACCACGCCTGTAACTGTTGATGACGTTCAAATTCCAACAAATGCCAGTCGAGACTGAAATCGTGGTTCCACTCGTGCCACTGTCCAAACTCGGCACCCATGAAATTCAGTTTTTTGCCCGGGTGACCAAACATGAACCCAGCCAAGACACGCAGATTGGCGAATTTTTGCCAATCATCCCCTGGCATTTTTGACAGCATCGATTTTTTGAGATGCACCACCTCATCGTGTGAAAAGGCCAGCACATAGTTTTCGCTATAGGTGTACATCATGGAGAAGGTCAACAAATTATGATGATAACGACGGTAAATGGGATCCAGTGCCATGTACTCCAACATGTCATGCATCCAACCCATGTTCCACTTGAAGCTAAAGCCCAGCCCACCCAAATCGGTGGGGGACGACACCAGCGGCCAAGCAGTGGACTCTTCCGCGATGGTGAGGACATCAGGGTAATCCAGTGACACTTGTTCGTTGAAGCGCCGCAGGAATTCGATGGCCTCCAGGTTTTCACGTCCCCCGAAGCGATTGGGAATCCATTCACCCTCGTTGCGACCGTAGTCCAGGTACAACATCGACGCCACGGCATCGACCCGCAAGCCGTCGATGTGATAATGTTCAAGCCAAAACAATGCGTTTGAGATCAAAAAGTTACTGACCTCGCGGCGCCCGTAATTAAAAATGAAAGTGCCCCAGTGTTGATGCAAACCTTGCCGGGGATCGGCGTGTTCATACAGGTGTGAACCATCAAAATAACCCAGTCCATGTTCATCGCGCGGAAAATGCGCCGGTACCCAATCAAGAATGACCCCAATGCCCGCTTGATGCAGCGTGTCAATCAAAAACATGAAATCCTGCGGGCTGCCAAACCGACTGGTCGGTGAAAAATAGCCCACCACTTGATATCCCCACGAGCCATCAAAGGGATGTTCACTCACCGGTAACAACTCGACGTGCGTATACCCCATCTCCTTCACATACTGCGCGAGCATCGGTGCCATTTCGCGATAGGTGAGCCAGCTTTTGTCCTCGCGACGCCGCCATGACCCGAGGTGTACTTCATAAATGTTCAGTGGCGCATTCACACGTTGCCGGGTTGCGCGTTGAGCCATCCACTGGGCGTCACCCCACACATAGCCTGACAAGTCACAGACTTTGGAAGCGGTTTGCGGGCGCAGTTCACTTGCGAATCCAACCGGGTCTGCTTTTTCGACCCGGTAATCACTCAACGCTGACTGGATGGAATACTTGTAAACGCTGTCAACCGGCACGGACGGAACGAGCCCTTGCCAAATGCCGCTGGCATCCTCGCAGTGCAATGGATGGCGTGACGCATCCCACGCATTGAAATCCCCGATGACCGAGACTGCGCGCGCGTTGGGAGCCCATACCGCAAAATGGACGTAAGCCACGCCATCTATCGTCACGGGATGTGCACCGAGTTTTTCGTAAATGCGATAATGACGTCCTTCTGACATCAAGTGGCGATCGAATTCACTCAGAAACGGTGTCGAGGGCGTCATATTGCACCATCCTATCAACCATCACAAGGGGCTGTTGCCAGTAACACCAACGAACGACCTGCCAAGTCGACAGAATCCCCTTCAACCCAACTGCCTTCAAGGTTCAAGACATCATTGGTATCCAACCAGAGATGCCACCCCGAACCCATCACCGGGTCCGGAAGCGTAAAAGGAATCGCGTCATGGTGCGCATTCACCAATACCATCAGGGAAAGGGGCGCGTCAGGGCGCGTCGGATCCGTTTCGGGCAATTCGTACAATCGAACACCCAAACACCTCACAAAGTGGGCATGCCACGAGCCGGGTGCCATCTCCTGGCCAGACGGTTCAAACCATACCGCGTCACCAGCGTGTGCATGATGACCCGGTCCATCCTGAAAAAACTGTTTGCGCCTGAGCAACGGCGTTGCCGCACGAATGCGCAACACCCGTTGCACGAAGGCGAAGAAATCGCGTTGATTGGCATCGTGCAACCACGGATGCCAAGATAAATCGTTGTCCTGACAATACACATTGTTGTTGCCGCGCTGGGTCCGACAAACTTCGTCGCCACTGTTGATCATGGGCACACCTTGCGATAGTAGCAAAGACGCCATCAAATTACGCATCTGCCGTTGCCGCAACCGCTGAATGTCCGCGTCTTTCGTCGGACCTTCCTCACCACAGTTCCATGCGTGATTGTGATTTTCACCATCGCGGTTGTCTTCGCGATTCGCCTCGTTGTGTTTTTCGTTGTAGCTCACCAAGTCATTCAACGTGAAGCCATCGTGGCAAGTGACAAAATTGATGGACGCCCGTGGCGATCGCCCGGATTTGCGATACAGCTGTGGACTTCCGACAAGACCCTGAGCAAAATCGAACGCCAAGCCATCATCCCCGCGCCAGAAACGACGCACGGTATCCCGAAAACGCCCATTCCACTCACTCCACGGCGAGGGAAAATGCCCGACTTGATACCCGTGCTCGCCAAGGTCCCACGGTTCGGCGATCAACTTTACGCGCGACAGGACCGGATCTTGCGCGATCGCATCCAAAAACGGCCCATTCTGGGAGAATGCATGCAACCCTCGCCCCAACGCACTCGCCAAATCAAAGCGAAAACCATCAACCTGCATCTCCGTGGCCCAATAGCGTAACGAATCCATCACCAGTTGCAACGCACGCGGATGATGAATGGCCAAGGTGTTGCCGCACCCGGTATAGTCGTGATAATAACGCTTTTCCCGCGATGCCAACCGGTAATAAACTGCATTGTCAATGCCACGCAATGATAAGGTGGGCCCCAAGTGCGAACCCTCCGCCGTATGGTTATAGACCACATCCAGCAACACTTCCAGACCGTGCGCGTGAAAACGCTTTACCATGCGCTTGAACTCGGATACCACGTCGTTCGTCGCGGCATAACGGGTGTCCGGTGCGAAAAATGCCAAGGTGTTATAACCCCAATAGTTACTCAGACCATGCGTGATCAAATGACCATCGATTGCATGATGCTGAATCGGCAACAGTTCGATCGCCGTGACCCCCAACTCCTTCAGGTACGCAATCACCGCATCTGACGCCAAACCTTCGTAGGTCCCCCGCAAACGCTCGGGCAGTTGCGTGTTCAACCGTGTCAAACCACGGACGTGCGCCTCATAAATGACGGTTCGCTCCCACGGGGTCTCCGGCTTGCCAACCCCCTCCCAATCAAAATCGGAATGCACCACTTGTCCCAAAGGTGCAAAAGGCGCACTGTCGCGTTCATCGCGAACGAGATCCTCTGACTCATGGCCAAGCGGATACGCAAACAACTCTTCGCCCCAACTGAGACGGCGTCCGACCAGACGCGTGTACGGATCCAGCAACACTTTATGCGGATTGAACCGGTGACCTTGACGTGGCCGATAAGGCCCATCCACGCGGTAACCATACAGTTGCCCTGGGGTCAGTCCCGGCACATAACCGTGCCACACGCCATCGGTACGCTCTGTCAGCGTCAGGCGCCGGCTTTCCACCAACGCGTGCGGCCCATCAAACAGGCAGACACTGACCGACGTCGCATGTTCGGAAAACAGCGCGAAATTGACACCCGCACCATCGCAGTGCGCGCCCAATGGATACGGTTTGCCTGGTAACACTTGCAACACAACGTGGTCTCCGAAACCAGTCTGCCCCGACGCTTCGGGGAGTTACCGCGATGGAGCGCACCGTCGGGCTCACGCTTCGCGAAATGGCATCACAGACGATACCACGCGCACAATTGTGATTGTATACCATGGTTCCCCGGTGGTCGAGTTGTGGGCTCATCCATCATCGCAATGTTATGAGGCGCGATGATGGATGAGCCTGGTGACCCGCTGTTCCTGACGTCCGAAGACATCGTCGCTTGTCGGTTACATGCCACAAAGCAGCTTCCTTCATCGCTCCTGGCCTCTGGACGCCAGTGCGTCGCAGCCCACTTGGGCTCACGGCCTAGGCCGCTTCACCCCGGGTGCGATCGCCTGACGCCAATCGTGCCACGACACCGAACTCCCGCACCAGTAGTTCCGGCACGTGTCGAATGACCGGGGCGCCGTTCGAATGCAGCAGATCACGCATCTCATAACGTTGCAGCGACGGCAGTGCGTGATCCAACACGATGCGATCCCCCTTGCGCAACGAGGACAGACGCTCCGCTTGAGCACCGAAGGCCACTGTCTGATAAAAATCCGCACCGTCACCGCGTGTGCGCCCCGCTGCCCGATTGTAAGCGACTTTAAGCCGCGTATAGGCAAGCCCCCCTTGACTCTGTTTCAAAGTCGGATCATCAACCAGCGTCACCAGACCGTGGGCGAAACACCAATCCTGCTCCCCTTGCACCATCGGGAGGTGCCCACGAACATCCACTTCAAGGTGTGTGAGCGTTAAATCATGCCCCTGGGGGCCTTTCAAAACCTGCTGGTTCGCTTCATCCCGCAAGAGTACCCTGCCTTGATTCAAGATGCCGTAGACGGCACAACTGTCTCCTGACACGTACATCGCCTTGAATTCTTCATACGTTTCATCCTTGATAAAGGTCAGACGCCACGCCAACGCCTCCTCGTCTTGCCGCGTCTTTCGGCGTGAGTTTAACAGTACACAACGACTGTCATCCAGATACTGCCGGATTTCACCTGTCACAACACATCGCATCGCATCATTCTCCCTTGCAAGACCCGGGCCACCACAGAAGCCCCTGCTCCGCGAATCCGCCCTTGGTTGTTCAGCGCACTCGCTGAATGAGTTCAACAATAGAACAGTTGTTCGCTGTTGCCCAGAGGGTACAAAAGCGGGGTGTTAACGCCGAAAACGCCGTGGGTAACACAGGAGTTGGCCAGGAAGTCCCACCGCTTGTTCAAGAGCCTCGGATTGAAAATATGTGATCCACGATGCGGGTGGGCTTGGTTGACAGGCGTCTTGACTTGGTTGAAGCGTTTACTGTGTGGAAGTCGGGATGATCCTGTCGGACAGACGTAGTGGTGAACGGATGTGGCAAGGCTGTCGCGTCAAGGAACGACCCTAAAAAAATGGCCCAGTTGTGTTGATTTTGCAGGCGTCAGCCCACGCGCGCTTAGGGGCCGGCGAGGAGGTTGCAATGAACACTTTGATGCGTCAGCCCACGCGCGCTTAGGGTTTTGCAAGATTTTGAATGACTGAGTGCACCAAGGCATCCGCGGCGCTCCAGGGGCCCAGGCGACCTGTGAACATCGCATCTTGCATAGCGCGTCCTTCAGGTGAGTCAAGTGCCAGCGCAAGTGCCTGGTTGAACCGGGTCTGGGCCAGTTGGGTGATGATGCGCGCGATGCGGCGCGTGCGTTGTTGACGGAGGCCTAAACCGTTATCGAGGTAGTCCCGGTGTTGTTGAATTGTTTCCCATAGTGCGGGTACCCCGGTCTCTTGACTGGCGTGGCTACGGGTGATGAGCACCGGGGTTGTCCAACCGTCTGGTGTGGGTTCACCAAGTTCTAAAGCCTGCCGGATGTCGTGGGCGGTTTGTTTGGCGCCAGGGAGATCACCTTTGTTGACAACAAAGACGGCGGGCACCTCCATGATGCCCGCTTTGACGGCTTGCACGCCATCTCCCAACCCCGGTGGTTGTACCAGAATGGTGGTATCGGCCAATTCGACGACCTCGATTTCCGATTGCCCGACGCCGACCGTTTCGACGATAATGACGTCAAAACCGGCGGCATCGAGTACCATCGCGGCTCCGTCGGTTGCGATCGCCAAACCGCCGAGATGCCCGCGCGCGCTCATGGAGCGCACATAGACATCTGTATCACCCGCGTGACTCGCCATCCGGATGCGATCGCCCAAAATGGCCCCACCCGAAAAAGGGCTGGCAGGATCCACCGCGATCACCGCGACCGTGCGTTGCGCTTCCCGCGCGGATGCAATCAGGTGATCAACCAATGAACTCTTTCCCGCACCCGGAGGCCCCGTTACGCCAACCGTCATCGCACGCCCCGTCAATGGATGCAACGCTTCCAGCAATAATGTGGCTTCCGGATGCTGATTTTCGATCAACGTAATCGCCCGTGCGACCGCCCGCACGTCACGCGCCTGAATGCGCTGAACCACCGATCGAACATCCAGCGAACGCAAACCTACCTCACGCCCAACACACTGGAACCAATCACCAGCCGCTGAATCTCGCTGGTGCCCTCATACAATTCCGTGATTTTGGCGTCCCGCATATAACGCTCGACCGGATATTCCTTGATGTAGCCATAGCCACCAAACAACTGCACCGCTTTGGTCGATACCCACATGGCCGTTTCGGACGCCAACAGCTTACCCATCGACGCCACCATGTTGAATTTTTGCCCCTGATCCTTCAATTCAGCCCCATGACGCACCAGCAACCGCGACGCCTCAATCTCGGTGGCCATCTCCGCAAGCGTAAACTGAATGCCCTGAAACTCAGCAATTTTTTGCTTGAACTGCTCTCGTTCCTGTGTGTACCGCAACGCATGCATAAACGCACCGTGAGCAATGCCCACCGCTTGCGCGCCGATGCCAATACGCCCACCATCGAGCGTCGCGAGTGCAATTTTGAAGCCTTGACCTTCTTCGCCGAGGCGATTGGCGACAGGCACCCGCATGTTTTCAAAATAGAGTTGCCGTGTGTCAGAGGCACGAATGCCCAGTTTGTCTTCTTTTTTACCAATGATAAAACCGGGTGTCTGTGCGTCCACGATGAAGGCGCTGATGCCTTTATTACCCAGTGCAGGGTTGGTGCACGCAAAGACGATAAACACCCGCGCGAATCCACCATTGGTGATAAACACCTTGCTGCCGTTTAATACATAGTGATCATCATCCAAACGCGCTGTCGTTTTCAGGCTGCCGGCGTCGGATCCACTGTTGGCTTCAGTCAGTGCGAACGCGCCGATCCACTCACCGCTGCACATTTTCGGCAACCACGTCCGTTTTTGCTCTTCTGAGCCAAACAAGGCAATCGGCTTCTCAGCCAATGAAATATGCGCATCCATAATCACGCCGGTCGACGCACACGTCTCCGCAAACACCTCCGACATAATCGCAAATGACACATAATCACTGCCGCCGCCACCATAGCTTTCCTCGATGGGCAAGCCAAGCACACCCGCCTCACGCATCGCATCAATGTTATCGTGCGGCACTTCTTCGGTCTGGTCGATTTCAGCCGCACGCGCCGCGAACTTGCCGTAAGCCAATTCCACCATCATGTCCCGCGCCATTTTTTGCTCTTCATTCAAGTGGCTATCACCCAGCTTTTCGAATGTATGGGTCATTTTCTTGAGATGACGCCAAATGACCAGTTTTTGAATCTCACTGGTGCCTTCGTAAATTTCGGTAATTTTGGCATCGCGGTAATGCCGTTCCACCGCGAACTCATCGGTGTAACCATAGCCACCATGCACTTGCAATGCTTCGTTGCACACCTCACGACAAATGCGGGACGCATACAGCTTCGCCATTGATCCAGCCAGCGTGTGGGGACGATCATCCGCTTTCAGGTCGGCTGCCCGCTGAGTCAGGAGGCGCGCCGCCTGCAAGCGCGTCGCCATATCCGCAAACTTCCATTGAATCGCCTGGAATTTTGCGATGACCTGCCCGAATGCCACCCGCTCAAGTGCGAATTTTCGCGCTTCTTCGAATGCCGCTGCCGCAATGCCAATGGCTTGGGCAGCAATCCCGATACGCCCTGAATCCAGCGCCTTCATCGCAACCGTGAACCCGGCCTGCGCCGAACCCAGCATTTGTTCGGAAGATACCTGCACATCCCGAAATATCACATCCCGGGTGTCAGAGGAACGCACGCCCATTTTGTGCGTGATACGCCCGATTTCAAGACCCGGCGTCCCCCGGTCAACAAGAAAACAGCTCACGCCTTTTGGCCCCTCAACCTCAGGGTGGGTGCGTGCAAACACCAAAAAGACATCGGCATAACCCGCATTGGTGATCCACTGCTTGGTCCCGTTCAACACCCACGTGTCGCCCGTTTGGGAAGCCTTCAATTGCAAATTGCCGGCATCGGAACCGTGGTCGCTTTCAGTCAGCGCATAGGCCCCAATCATCTCGCCACTGGCCAGTTTGGGCAGGTAATGCGCTTTTTGGGCTTCCGTGCCAAACTCCAGGATGGTCAAAGACACAGCTGACACATGCACCGAGTAGGCGCACGCAACACCGGCATCGGCCCGCGCGATCGCTTCCACTGCCGCGATGTAGTCGCGCATCGATCCACCACCACCACCATAGGCCTCAGGCAACGGCATGCCAAGCAAACCCAACGGCCCCATGCCTCGAAACACCTGCTCCGGGAAAACCCCCTCTTTATCCCACTGAGCGGCATTGGGTGCCAGTTCTCGCGAGGCAAACGCCTCGACCATCTCAATGACCGCCGCGCGATGCCCATCCATTACCGGCGTTTGCATGTCGAAACATCCTTTCCCGTGCGCGACTTTGCGCAACTTTTCACCACGGCCTTGTCTCTCTAAAAAAATTATACCAATGAGTTGGTTAGAGCGTGCAGATGTTTCGGTATAATGTCCGCGTGACCAAAAATTTAAACAGGAGCGTTGTTTTTCTGTGCTATCTGAACTTGGACATTCGCGAGAGCTCGAAGAAATTCGTGGGCTGGTCAGGAAGTTAAGCGAAAAACTGAACGTCTCCGACGGTGGCCCTCCCGACGCAGTGAGTGTGTCCGCGCTGGAGGAAAGGCTCGAGCAATTGGCCGAGTTTGCCACCATGGTGGGTGCGAGCCAAGAATTTGATCGGGTGGTGGAAGACATTTTGCATGGGGTCTTGCGTATCACGGGCAGTGCGCACGTCTATATGAGTGCCAAGGAATCGGACAAAACATATACTGACCGGTGTCGTAGCGCGGACCGAAACGATCCGACGATGTGGGGGACAGAAAAGATCGCGCGCGCAGTGGTGGATCAAGTCATCGATACCCGCGACGCGCTGGTGATCTACAATGTCGCCAAGGCGCCTGCCGTCGCTGAAGACGCTGACGCCTACGGGGTGGACCTCGGTTGTCTGGCGTGCGCGCCCTTGGTGGACAACAGTGGCGTGCATGGCGCCATCTACATTGATCGCACGACGAAGGTGGGCACCTTTCACCCCCGCGATATCAAGGTCTTGGGCGCTTTGGCTTCCATTGCCTGCCGTGCACTCACCAATGCGCGGAATTCCCGGGAACAAGTGGCACGACGGCAGCATCTCGAAATGCTCAATCGTCTTTACGAGGCGATTTCGCGCACCTTGGAACTGGAACAGTTACTCGACCAGGTCTGCACCATTACTTTGGATGTGACGCAGGCCGAACGGGCGTTCATTCTCCTGCTCAATAATGGGCAGTTGCGTTTTGGTGCGGGCAGGGATGCAGGGGGGCCTTTGGCTGCATCGGCTGCGCGTGAAATGTCAAAATCCGTCTGTCAGAAAGTGTTGCAAACCCAACAGGGCGTTTATGTTTTCGACACGGCTTCTGACGAGGAGTTCAGTAAAAAATTGTCGATCGTCAATTTGAAACTCAACGCCATCGTCGCGGTGCCGCTCAAGGGGCAAGAAGGGCTTTCAGGCTTGCTGTATATCGACTCGCGCAATCAATCCCTCACACAGCTTGAAAAAGAGATGATGGTCCTCACCAACATTGCCAACGTTGCCGCTTTGGCTGTCGACAATGCGCGTTTGTATCGTCAAGCGACGGTTGATGGTCTGACGGGGCTGTTTGTCCGGTCGTTTTTCATGTTGCGCATGGAGGAAGAGATCCAGCGTTCGGGCCGCTATGGCCGTCAATTCTCCTTGCTGGTGATGGACATCGACCATTTCAAGAAGTTCAATGACAATTATGGGCACCAGACCGGCGATGAGGTCATCAAGCTGGTGTCTCAGGTGATCAAGCGAGCCATTCGTACGGGCGTGGATGTTCCGGGTCGCTATGGCGGCGAAGAACTGGTTTTGCTGCTGCCTGAAACCAATTTGGAAGGTGGACTGGTCGTTGCCGAGCGCATTCGCAAGAATGTGGAGAATATGCCCTTGCCGGGGCCCAAGGGGGAAACCCTGAAAGTGACGATCTCAATTGGCCTGGCGGAGTTCCCTTCCGCCGGAGACTCGGCTGTGGTGCTATTTGAGCATGCGGATCAAGCCTTGTATGTATCGAAGCAGCAAGGCCGGAATCGCACGACGATTTACAACAAGGCCAATATCCCGCCGGGTTCTGTGGACCACTGAGCACCTCCTGATTGCCAAACCAACGATCGTTCCGTTCCATAAACGACTGGCGAACCGATCGCGCTTCGCGCAGTCGGTTCGTCTCGGTTGCTTAAACATGTTGCGGTGATGGACCGGCTGCTCAGAGAGTAGGTCTCGTCTGCGACACCGCCTTTTGCCACATCAACGGGTTGCCTGCTGCACACAAGTCCGCTAGCCGGCATGTGCCACAAACGAGGGAGCTCACAGTCACCGTGGGTGCTGTGGGCTCCCTCGTTTGTTTTAGCTGATGAATCGGTGCGTGACACGACCGGGGCAACAAAGGAGCTTGCTTGAACCCACGCTCACAACCGGTAGGTGTTCACGACACACGGGCGGGTAGTTTGACTTCATACTTGAAGAAGCCTTCACCTGTTTTTTTGCCGAGCATGCCAGCACGGACATATTTGCGCAGCAGTGGCGCGGGACGGTATTTGTCATCACCAAGTTCCGCATGAAGCACTTCCATGATGGCGAGACAAGTATCCAATCCAATGAAATCCGCCAGGGTCAACGGACCCATCGGATGGTTCATTCCGAGTTTCATGACGGTATCGATATCGGCTGCGGAGGCAACGCCTTCCGCCAGGGTGACGATCGCTTCGTTAATCATCGGCATCAAAATGCGATTACTGACAAATCCAGCTGCATCGTTGACAGTGACAGGCGTCTTGCCCAGCGCCTGAGCCAAACTGAAGACACACTCATAAACCGTTTCATCCGTCTTGAGACCCCGGATGATCTCAACCAGTTGCATCAAAGGAACGGGATTCATAAAATGCATGCCGATGAAACGTTCAGGCCGTTTCACCACCGCCGCAAGCTGCGTGATGGGTAAGGAGCTGGTATTGCTCGCCAAGATCGCATCGTCACGAACCACCGCGCTCAATTGCCGGAACAGTGCTTCCTTCGCGTCGAGTCGCTCCACAATCGCTTCAATGACCAAGTCGCAATCCGACAGCGCATCCAATGACTGGACAAAAGTCAAATTGGCAAGGGTCGCAGCCTGTTCACCAGGGTCCAGTTTGCCTTTTTCAACAAACTTGCCTAAACTCGCCTCAATCCCTGTACGTGCCCGTGTTAGCATGGTCGGTTCAAGGTCATAAACAATGACTGGAAAACCCTTCGCCGCGATCACTTGGGCAATGCCTGCGCCCATCTGCCCGGCGCCCACAACCCCCACTCGCCTGATGATTGCCATATTGTCTCCTTTTGCATGTCGAATGTGACAAGACGCGGTATCAACCACCGCGTCTGCGTTGGTCTGGTCCGCTTTATCGCCGCAGGTTTTCCAGAATGATGGCATCCCCTTGGGCAGCCCCTGAACAGATGGCGGCCGCACCATATCGCGCACCCGATGCAAGCAATCCGTAAGTGAGTGTGGCGACCAAACGGGCGCCCGATGCACCGATGGGATGCCCCAACGCCACGGCACCACCATTCACATTCACGATGTCTGCGTGCGCCTCAAGCAGCTTCATCGACGTCAACGCCACGGCTGCGAAGGCTTCGTTGATCTCAATCAAGGATAAATCCGCTACCGTCAGGCCTGTCTTTCGCAATGCTTTTTGGATCGCCAGAGCTGGAACCGTGTGCAGATAGGGTGGCTTTTCACCCACCATCGCGTGTCCGACAATTGCCGCGAGCGGCTCAAGCCCCAAGGCCCGCGCGCGCTCCTCATCCATGACGATCAGTGCGGCAGCGCCATCATTGACCCCGGGTGCGTTGCCCGCCGTAATGGTGCCATCGGCGCCAAATGCTGGCTTGAGCTTTGCCAGGCGCTCTGCCGTGGTATCGGGACGAATTCCCTCGTCTCGTCTGATTGTTTGTACTTCACCCTTGCCCACTGGCACGGACACAGGCATGACTTCCGCCTCAAAGAAGCCGGATTCCCACGCATCGTGGGCTTTCTGATGGGAGCGTGCGGCCCAGGCATCTTGGGCCTCGCGACTGATACCATACTCCGCCGCAACGGTTGAGCCGTGAACACCCATGTGACAATCATGAAACGCGCACCATAACCCGTCGTGGATCATGGCGTCCAACAGTTCACCATGCCCCATCCGATAACCGTAGCGTGCCTTCTTCAGCAAGTAGGGCGCATTTGACATGGATTCGGTCCCACCCGCCACGATGATTGCACCTTCATCAGATCGAATCAGGGTATCGGCGAGCGTGACGGCTCGCAGTCCGGACGCACAAACCTTGTTGATGGTCAAGGCAGAGGTAGCCGGATCCAGGCCTGCCTTGATGGCGGATTGTCGTGCAGGAATCTGTCCGACGCCCGCTTGCAGGACCGTCCCCATTAGCACGTTGTCGACCTGTCGTGGATCCACACCCGCACGCGCGATGGCTTCCGCAATGACCATCGCCCCGAGATCCACGGCGCTGAAGCTGGCCAAGGCACCCCCCAGTTTACCAAAAGGCGTGCGCGCAGCACTGACAATGACTGTTCTTGACATCTTTGCTCCATTTCTCATCATTGAGGGATGAACCCGTGGGATTATCTTGTTTTATTGACCGGTCCTGTTTAACCAGGCGGCGATGCGTGCTTGCGTCGATCGTGTTTCGAAACATGCGGCAAAGGCATCTTGCTCCACGCTTTCAGCACTTGAATCGAATTGCTGTAACGCGCGCTTGATGTTCGCGACAGCGCGGGCATCATTTTGCCGCAACGAATCCAGCAGCCTATACCACTCGGACGCCTCAATGGACGGCACCGCCATGGCGATGAGTCCCCAAGCCAACGCTTGCGTCGCATCAACCGGTTCACATTGCAACAACATCTGACGGGCCCGCGCTTGGCCGATGATGAGGGGTAAACGCTGCGTGCCGCCCCAGCCCGGCAAAATCCCCAGACGTGGCGCCTGATAATGCAAACACGCTGACGTGACCATCACCCGTAAATCACACGCGAGCGCCAGTTCGACGCCTCCACCGAACGCAGATGCGTTCAGCAATGCCACCGTGACCACCGGGGCGCTGGCCAGGCGCTTTGCAACCCCCTGGCCAAGTTCAGAAAAGGCCCGCGCTGTCGTCGGGTTTAACTGGCACACTTCGCTCAAGTCAGCGCCCGCGCTGAAGGTGCGCCAACCGTCCGCGGTCAGGACGATCGCTTTGAGATCACGGCGCTCACAAAGTTCCGCCAGGCAATTGTCAAGGTTTAACAGCGTCTGGGTGCCAAGGAGGTGCAATCCACGGGGATCGACCAAAGTCACGGTTGCCACGTCAGCGCAGATGTTGAGTGCCAAACCCGTGCTCATGTCACCCTTCCCCGCGCCATCACAGGGACGTGCCCATCAGTCGTCACGTGGTTGATTCGCTTGACCCTGGTGATGGCGCATCTAGTTGTCATATGAGACGCGATAGCGCACCAATTTGCTTTGTGCATCCGCCAATGCACGTGCATCCAGCGCTCCCATCACCGTACCGACACCATACCCCAGTGCGGCACCCAGTACCTGGGATGCCGTGGAGTTAGGAAATCCTTGTCTTGCAACCAGATAGCCGGCACCCCCTGCAATCGCGCTCAATCCCAGAAAAAAGGCGCCTCGACCCCAAGCATCTGCATAAACGTGTCCGGCACCGGAGAACAACAAGCCACTCAGCAAGGCCAGATTGGGATCAACAGCAGGTAACAGTTCAACTTCCGACTTGGCGACCTTTCGACGGCCATCTTGGGTTTCGATTGCAAACGAGGTATCGTCTTCCTTAACAATACGTCCTTTGACCACCGTACCGTTTTTGAGATAGACCGTTTCCGCAGACGCCGTTTGCGTTGGCCACAGGGGCATCACCATCACAAGTGCCAGCAGGATTCGCGACCCGGTTTGCATACAACCCTATCCACTCCCACGCAATGATTCAATTTTTAAAACATTACCATGCCCAACCGCGCAGCGCACAGCGCGCGACAGCGACGGACAGGTTTCTGTTCAAAACTTGTATCACGAACTCGAAACCTCAGGCGGTTACACGCAACCATCAATGTCACCGATCGGACGCTGACCATTCAGAACAATACGCAAGGGTAAGCAGACGGGTGTTACGTGCGGCATGGTCACAACGAATATTTAACGAACAATCAGTCAATCTGATGGTTGGCGGTTAAATGTGTTATTCAACGACCGTCTAAGTTTGATCATCAGCCAACGCGCTGCTGCATCGCGTCGCCGCAGACGTGGTTACAGGATTTGGTTTTCAGCGTTTTGGGTATGGACTGCAAACCGGTCTGGCTGACACACGCCTTGTTGCGCCAGCTCCTGAAGCACGGTGGCTGCCCAGTCGCGATTGGCGGCCGGGCTCGCTGGGCTTGGATGCGTGATCCGGGCCAGTTTAAACCCTTGAGAGCCAAGCGCGCGCTGGTTACACGCGTGCGCATACTGACCCACGCCGACTACCCAATTGGGGGAAAGAATATCGACCATGCGTTGCAAATGGCGATCGCAGATCTGCTGCAAAGGCGCCCGTTCACGCGCTGACAGTTGTGCAGGCGTGCGATTCCGGCCGGATGCTTCCAGGAACATTAAAGGACAATAGTTAGCCACGAAATGACGAGCGAAAAAATCTTCAGGCGAGGGAAACTTCTGTGCGATCAATCCCCACAGACGCAGGCCGCTCACTTCGATGCGGCGACACGCCAAACCCTGAACGGGGCGTCTGGGATGCGTGGCAGTCGCTGCCATGATCGGGGCATTTAACCCCAGATACCCGCCTACCGCACCAACTTCTCCAAAAGGTATCCCCGTTTGCGCCATCCCCCAAGGTCCCGGGTTCATTCCGACGAACAAGGCATCGATTGGGCCGTGAACGTAACGCCGCACGTACGCCGCATACATGTTCCACGCATAATGGAGTGGGTTGTAAACGTGCGTGACGGGCGCTTCAAAGTGCAGCGCATTCAAAGACTCACGCAACTCCGCGGCTGCCGTCAGCAAGGCTGCGGCGCGCCATTGCTCGCACATCACAGCATCTGACCATTCCACATGCCCCCGCCTAGTGGGCCCGTGCGGGCGCGCGGGGTCTTGTTTCGGGATAAACTGAAGCCCACAAAGTTGCCTTCGAGCACCCGTTTTCGGGTGGGCACGGCGACAAAATCTGCAGCGGCGACTTCGTCGAGTGACGACACCAAGGACTGTAAAACTTGACTGCCTTTTTTGGCCTGCTCATCGGATACGGGGGCGTATGGCGCACAGGCAGCCAGGCCGAAGAGCGCTTCTGCGCGAAGCATTGGGGCGTGTATGGCTTCGGCTAACTCCAAAGCGGTGGTGAAATGTTGCAGGGCTTTTTGTCCGGATGCCAAGGCAATCTCGCCCAGCAACAGTTCAATTTCAGCACTGCGGCAACGGGTCCCCAGACGATTGGACAAGGTTTGCGCACCTTGTGCCAAGGCTTGTGCGGTAAGCCAATCCTCTTTTGCGATCGCAATACGTGTGCGGGTGATCCACGCTTTCAGTTTGACCCCCTGGCTTTCGGCCTTTTCCGCTTGCGCGATCGCCTGTGTGATGCCAGCCAATGCAGCGCCGTAATCCTGGTTTCGCAGGGCCAGTTCTGCGCGCATGACTGCTACAAGCGCCATCATCCCGGTATCACCGGATCCATCCAGCATCAGGTCCAGTTCTTGAAGCCGTTGCGCGCTCTCGGCCAGGTTTCCATGCATCAGCATGATGTCCAGGTACCAGGTCAAAACCTCAATGCTCAAATGTTTGTTTTTTAACTCGGTTGCGATGCCCAACGCCTCCTGGGCGAGTGCGAGTGAGTCAAGAACCCGCCCCATGTGGGCTGCTGCTGCGGCTTCGAGAATCAGGGCCATGCCTTGGGGCATTTTGGAACCGGTTTGACGTGCCAATTGAACGGCTGAGTGCGCGTGCTCATATGCTTTCGGCAAGTCGCCCAATTCAAGCACCGTCTGGGCCAAATTGACCAAACCTGAAGACTCGTCATCCTTCACGCCAGACTCATAACTGATTTTGACTTTGCGTTCAAAGTGTTCGCGCGCTTCCTGATACGAGCCACCGTTGCGCAAGGCCAAGCCCAACAGCTCCAACGCATTCGACATGCTGATGCGATCCCCGCTCGCCTGTGCCAAACTGACCGCTTCTTGCAGGCACTTAAATCCTTCTTGTCTGCGGCCGTTCTCACCCATCACCAGCAGATAACCCAAAAAGCCCAGCGCAGCGCCGATTCGAATCGCATCGCGGCTCGCACGCGCAAAATTCAGCGCGCGCTCAAGGTCTGCAATCGAGCCCGGAATATCCCCCATGAAATAGCGTACGCGTCCTGCTGTAGCCAGCGCGCGCGAAGCGGCTGCACTATCTGAACTGCCTTCGGCCAGTTGCAAGGCCTGCGTACACGCTGCGATGGCTTCGTCAAAGCGCTGCCGGACCTGGTGCATTTTGGCAATCGAGGTTAACAATTGGCCTGCAGTGGGTCCGTCCTGGTGTACTTGTGCGATCGGCAAGGCAATCATGTAACTTTCCATGGCCGCCTCAAATCTCCCCATCATGCGCTTCACATCGCCCAAGACTGTGTGATAATCCAAACGAACGAGGTCCCAACGGGGCTCCGTGCGAATGTCAAGCAAGGCCAATCCCGCATCCAGAAAGCGCAATGCTGCGTGATTGTCATACAGACGCGCATGCCGTTTACCGGACTCCAATGCGAACATGATTGTTTTTTCCGCAACGTTGGCACGCAGATACTGTTCAGTGATGGCGCTTAATGCGCCGAGGGGAACCTCCGACAGGGCCAGTTTGCGCACCTTGCCGCCTTGTGCCGGCGTGCCCAGCACGGCATCCCATTCCAATGCGAGTGCGATCGCCGTGTGATAACTGTTTCGCTCGGCTGGTTCCAGGCTGTTGTAAAGCAAGCTCTGAACCATATCGCGTGCGAAGGCATAACTGCCATCCTCCGTTTGAATGATCACATTGAGTGATTCGAGTGCGGCAATGGCTTCAAGCAACTCGTCGTCATCAAAGCCAGACAGTTTCTTGAGCAACGCCAACGTGAAACGATGCCGCACGGCCGAAGCCATCTTGGCCACCACTTGGGCCGATGGTGACAGGCGACGCAGTTTTTCAGTCAAGACACCGGCAATACCCTTGGGCAAGACTTCCGGCGTCAGATTGACATCGGTTCGCCACGTGCCGCGCGCCATTGTCAGGACGGAGGTTGTAACGAGGTGCTCCAGCATCATCTCGACGTAATAGGGTTTACCCTCGGAAAACTCGGTGATCTGTTCGACGAAGGCGTCGTGGACGTCCTCCGTGCCCAGTTTGGTTCGAATCATGGTGCGGATCGCATCAGGGGCAACCCCCGTCAGCTCACGCGTCTCGACATGCTCCAGCCAATCAGCCGTGCCAGGCAGTTCCTGCATGCCAATCAGCAAACAAAACGATGCATCCCCCACATTGCGCAACAAGTAAGCCATGACTTCCGTTGATAACGCGTCGGCATGCTGCCAGTTGTCGAAAATCAACGCCACTCCCCGCACCTTGGCCAACGCAAGGAAGACCTCCGCCAAACTCGCTTGCAAGCGCATCCGCTCAGCCAACGGGGGTTCCAAGTCCGGCACGGGCGTGTAAGCCAGGTTTGGCAAAAGTTTGGTCAGCACTGGCCCGTGAATGTCCAACGCTTGACGGGCATGCGACTTCAATGATGGCAACAGGTGACGCAACGCTGAGACGAAAGGCGAGTACGGTGCCTGATCATACTCGCTGCACGCCACCATCGCGACGGGAACATTCTCGAGTTGGGCCCGAAACCGAAAGTCTTGCAGCAGGCGACTTTTGCCAACGCCTGATGACCCCCAAAGCAAGACGGCCTGGCGCACCCGTGTTTCCATCGCCTGGGTCAACGCCTCCCCAAGCCACGCCTGCTCCGCCTCCCGGCCCAGCATGGGCGACGCCAGCAGTTGCGCGCGGTTTGTACCGCCCGCCTGCCCTGCATCCCACAATCCGGCCCGATCGAGATCCGCCAGCACTTCGTGCGCCGACTGGTAACGATGTATCGTATCTTTTTCCAGCAAACGTAAAATGATTCGATCCAGTACCGGATCGAGGCCGGGTCGTACCCGCGCGGGAGCCACCGGTCGCTGTTCGATGTGTGCCCGAATCAACTCTAACGATCGGTTGGCGCGAAAGGGCGGTTGACCGGTCCACATTTCATAGGCCAAACATCCGACCGCATAGAGATCGGCACGTTGATCAATCGTACCCCGCCGCACAATTTCGGGCGCCAGATAGGCCAAGGTGCCTTTAATGGGACCGCCTGAGCGCCCCGCGTGCTCCATCAACCCGAAATCCATCAGCTTGACCAACCCGTCCGAGCGTACCCGCACGTTGGCAGGCTTGATATCACAGTGCACAAGACCCAACTGATGAACGTGGCCTACCGCTACCAACAGTTGCGTCAAAATGCGTCTGAAACTCTCTTGATCGAGTGGCAACAACTCATCCAGCCCATTGCCCTCGACGAATTCCATCGTGAAAAAGGGCGTTCCATTTGCCAGTACGCCGTAGTCATACACCTCGCAGCAATTGGGGTGTCGCAACTGAACCATCAGGCGAAATTCCTGCTTGAACTGCAACAAAGACAGCGGCGGCAAATTTTGTGACGCATCCTCGCCCGTCATTGATTCGTTGAGCAAGCGTCGCACATCATCCAAGCGCGTGTCGCGATCGACAAAGTCATTCGCCGCAGGATCCAAATTGGCGCTCTCACGCGTCGGTGCGACGGGTGCAACAACTTTCAGTGCCATGTTGGTTCGTTCGACGAGGTCCTCGACGAGCCAGACAACACCCATCGCACCTTGGCCGAGCAGGCGCACCGGGTTATACCGCTTGGCAAGCTTACCTGTCCGCATCCGTGCGGCCCCCTAAGTCCATACAACGCAAATACGTTTCTTTACGACCGACGCAGACCTTATGCCACGAAACGCCACGGATCAAACCACTTTATGTGATAAAGCTCGGAAGCATTGCACAATCCTTGACTTCCAGGACTGCGTGCCGGGAACTGACCACGTACTGTTTCAAATCCGGCAATTCAAGTCATAGCAATCGTTTTAGAGTCAATTAACCCAGTGGAACGCTTTTTGGCGTTTTGGCGGGCGAAGGACACTCCAACAGCCGTTGCGACACCATTTCTGGCAATATCTCACGATTTGTCGAAAAGGGTTGCGTGGCTTGTGGATGACGTCTTGGAAACGCTAAAATAATGGTCGTTCACAAGGGGCTCCCCAAAAGTGTCTGCCAAATTGACAGGTTTGTGCCAATGATTGAACGGATTGCCTCGTGTTACAGGTCAAGCTTGGGTCGCTGCCTGCCATTCGGTTTGATGGTTGGAATCGGGGTATCTGCGTGTGTCAGTGAGTCGTTGGAGCGCAGCAACCTCACGACGACTGCCCGTTATATTCGTCAAACTGCCACACCGGTTCCATCAGCTTCGCCAACGCCGCGTCCCCCGATGGATTCGCCGTTGAATTAGAAAAGGTTTGCTTGTGCCGAACGTTCTCGACCTTAGCCGGAATGTACCCCGGAGCCCGTTTGAAACCTTGCATGGTTTTATGTGGTTACCGCGTCTCATCGACAAAACGCGCGCCATGCAGGCGGGTACGCTGGGTGATTATGCGCCTTATCCGTGTCCAGGCGATCGCAACTTTTTGGGTTTCTTTGGCATCAAGGCTGATGAATTGGGGCAACTCATCGCGTCAGGTGCGGATGATGACACCATCGGTGCCTGGGTGGCCCGCCATGCCAAACAACCACCAGATGCGTTCAACCAGAAGCTTGTCAAACCGCCTGCTAACCTGTTTTATCAAGTGCTTGTTTGGCTGTTTAAAACCCGTCTCAAGAAGCGTTTGCAACAGTCGCAGACGGTGCGTGACGATCGCGACTGGCGGGAGGTTGACTCGTTGGCAAAAATTCTGGCTGTCGAAGAGGGGCATCCTTTTCCTTCCTGATGGTTTTGCGTGTGCCAAGCGTGGTTTGGGTAACAACTCAAGCGCCCCTGTTTAGTCAGCTTCATGGAAAAGCGAGGGCGAAACGAACGTCGCCCCCGCTTTGACGATGTTGGTTGCACCGTGTGGTGTCACGCGTGAAACAGGCTCACGCATCCGGGATTGGTTAGCGGGCCCAGATGCCCCCAAGGGTGGTATTGGTTGTGCCTGGTGCAATCACCTGCGGATTGCCGATGGTTGTCCCGGTTGGTGTCTGCGTGTACACGGTGGCCGTGCCAGCGGTTGTCACGGGCTGTTGCTGCACCACCGGCTGCTGAATCACTGGTTGCTGCATCACGGGCTGGGCAACGGTTTGCATGACAGGTTGTTGTATCACGGGCTGGACAGCCGGAGTTGTGAAAGCCGGCACGCCCCAATTGTAGGTGAACGGATACAAGCCGCCCCCGTAGTTGTAGAAGAACGGTGAATAGTTCAGACCAGTGCCCCAATAAGGTGAGTACGCACCCGAATTCCAGTAATAGGGAAGCAAGTAGTTGTTGTATGGGTAGTACCAGTAGTTGGAATACAGTCCGTCATTGAAGAATGGGCGACCCCACGCGCCGTAGCCGCCGTAGAAGCCGCGACCACCCCAGCCGCGGCCATACCCGCCGCCATAGCCGCCACCTCGGCCGCCGTGCCCACGCCCACCACTACCCCCATGGGCACTGCCGCGCCCACCACCGCGTGATTGAAGGGAATAGGTCGCATCATCTTTGATGATGCGATCACCCTCCACCTTGATTAGCACCCGCGCGCCCTCCTCTGCGCTCAGACTTTGTGGCACACGTAGTTTTAGCTCATCAAAGGTCAATGGGGCATTAGCCACCATCAACCGTTCCTCGTTGAGCACCACTTGTTCCGGTGCCCGCCCCATTTCAGCCGCTGCTGAAATCGGCTGTCCAGGGGGTTTGCCCACCTGCGAACAAGCCATGAGCAGCATCATGGCAATACCGCCTGAAAAACCGAACAGGCCTTTTACACGTTTTGGCATCACACGCCATCCTTTCCGGCACGGCAAGCAGTGAGCCATGCCCAAAGCACCAATGGATTTTATCCAACCCGCTGCGACAGTAACCAAACCCGAGCGCAGACACAACACTCCCCCACCTGCCTTGTCGCGTTTATGCGTTGTGGCACCAGGGTCGGTTGCAAGGGTATCGGGTGGGCTTGGGTTGATTGGCGATCGCTCGGCCAGAGACATCTTGAACGTTGAACAAGCCAAACCGCCGTTTTGCCGCATTTTGAAGCGGGGCTTTTGTCTGCCCATCGGTCTCTGATACACTGGAAGTGATGCACTCAGGCGTTTTGGCTATCAGTGGCAATGAAGTCTGGTTGAGCGCGGCATCGGACCCGTTTGCGCGAGTTGCGGGTGAATGCGCTAACGGCTTGCCATCCCGTTGAATCTGACGCAATCGAAGGTTGGAACCTGATTTGGCACTGACCTTTGAATCAAACCGCGCGTCGGCTGCCTGGCATGTGGAGGCGGTCATCGCAGTGTTTGTCATCGATCCATTATCCACCCCACCCACTTGTGAGGAACCACGATGACCAAAAAGCTTGCTTTTTATTTCCAGCTTGCGTGGGGTTTGTTGGGTCCGTGGACGTTCGCGAGTGATCCGGCAGAGGCCATGCAGCACTCGGCGCAGGCGATTCTGGCGGAAGAGACGGTTATCAGTGAACGCTTGCTGGCTTTTGGTGCTTTGTCGGTGGGCACGGGGGCTGTGATGCTGTTTTCTCCGGTTGCCTGGGTCCGTGATTTCGGTGTGCAAAATGTGGTGTGGGGGGCGATTGATGGGGCGATTGCATGGTGGGGGCTTCAGGAAATCGCGCGTAAACGCGATCGTCCGTTGGATGCGCACGAGGAGCGTTCGAATCTGATTCGCACCTTGTGGATCAACGCCGGACTCGATGTCGCCTACATCGCCGGTGGGGCGTTTTTGGCGCGGCAACCCGCCCGTTTTGGTCACGGCGTCGGCGTGATGACCCAAGGTTCATTTCTGCTTTTGTTTGATAGCTACCATGCCTGGATTTTGACCCCTGAAGCGCAGGATGCCCCGATCCCGCACAGTTTGAACCAACCTTCCTGATGGCAATCAGCGCGGCCGACTTGCACGGCACTCACCCCTAAACGACGGTTTGACTCAACCTGCTGACTCGCCCGTTCGTTGGTCATTGCCAAAGGGGGCTCTACACTGGCGCCTTGATGACAAGGGGGTGTTGTGATGCGCCAGCGTTGGGTATGTTTGTGTGGGGCAATGCTCTTAAGCGCATGCGTTGCGCCTGGTTTTACCCAAGCGCCCAGCGGCTTTCAAGGCTTCGGCCCTGATGCGGCACAGCCGCTCTCGCCGCTCATCTCGCGACGTGTGCCCAACGTGGGTGCGAGCATGGTTCTGTATCAAAACGACTTGGCGCTCATCGAAGAAGAACGCCAAGTCATCGTGCCCGCATCAAACCAAGCGACCCGACGCCTGTGGGTGCAAGACTTGCCAACAACGTTGGTCCCGGGCAGTCAACAACTTGTCGTGACTGGAAATCAAGAACCCTGGCGCATCCAAACCCAAACGTACATTCCACCTGACATCACGCATCAAGCCCTTCTTGAGGCATTTGTGGGCGAGCAGGTCGAGATTCACGTTCCCCCTGTTGCGGGGAGCCTGCCCTTGATTCTGCGCCCGACCTTGATCGCAAGCCAAGGCGACGGCATTTTCAGCCTTGATGGCAAAATTTTGCTGAAACCGCCGGGACAGGTTGTCTTACCGAACTTGCCCAGCCACCTCGTCGGGCGCAGCACACTGAGTTGGACCCTCGATGGCGTGAACCCCGGAACAAATCCGTTCAAACTCAGTTATCTAACGCAGCGCATTGGATGGCAATGCGAACACGTCGTTCGCGTGGCCCCCGAAGGCACTGCGTTTTGGCGAGTTTTGGTAAACCTTCGCAACGAGGCCGGAATTGACTTTTTAAACACCCGTTTGACCCTCATCGCGGGAACGCCCCGTAGCGCCGTTCAACCGATGCTTGAAACCGCTCCGGCACCAATGGCACGCGGAGATACGCTCGTAAGCGTCGCGCCGACGATGGGTTATCAGCGCTTTGAACTGTCAAAACCGGCGGACTTGGTGCAGCGGCACCTGCAGCAGGTCAGCTTGGCCGAGTTTCCCGCCGTCCATCTTAAACGCCTTTACCTTTTGGATTCGCAACGCATTGGGGATCAAGAATCTCCGGTTGAGATTCAGTGGCACGGACGCAACACCCGCGAAGATGGCCTCGGTTGGCCATTGCCCGCCGGAACCGTGCACTTGGAAGGAGCGGAAGACCACACAAAGCGCCAATGGCTCGGTGATGACACGCTTGCACATATCCCCGTCGAACAACCGATTCGCCTGCACCAGGGCTGGTCCTTTGATCTTCGCGGCAAGCGAAGCGTTAACCGGATTCAGCGGCTTGACACCAAACAACGGACGGAAACCATACAGGTCCTTCTCGGCAACGCGAGCGACACCGCTGCGATCGTTCGCGTCGTGGAGCACCTTTACGGTGACTGGACGCTGGAAACAAGCAGCCACCCCCCCAACCCGCAGGACGGACAAGCATTGAGCTTTGACGTCCCAGTTGACGCCCACGGTCAAAACAGACTCACCTTGACCATCCGCTATCGTGAATGACCTTTGATTCTCCGCTTGCACCCTGACGCGAGTCAAAGGCGGATTGCGCGCCGCCGCAACTCACCGCGCAATCCGCCACGTCACGTTGACACTACAGGGTGAAACGCCGGGTATACCAAATCGGCATCAACTCACTGCCATAACGGAACATGAACGGATAGAATCCACCATAGTCGGAAGGTGTGAAGACGCGCGTGTAAGCCGTTCCATCCGCGATGTAAGGAAAATAGTGATTACCGAAGGGGTAATACAACGCATTCCGGAACAGACTGCGAAAACCCGGGTAAAATCCCCAAGTAAAGATTCGGGGCCCCCAAGACTGAAGCTCAAACGGCAAGCGGGTCTCCACGACCTTGCTCGCATCAATGCGCACCAAAACCTTGGCCGCCTCCGCCATCGTCATAGATGCAGGCAAACGCGCTTCGATTTGCTCCACAGACAAGGCTTCAGAACCAACCATTAACTGGCGACCGCCAATCACTGCCTGCTGAGGCGTCAGTTCCGATCCCCCCGCCCGCGGTACCTGGGTCTCAACCCGATTGCACCCGGCCATCCCCGTCAACAAAACGGCCATCAAAGCCCCCATCAGATACCGAGAACCTTGCATACGAACTCCCCCTTTCCATGACAAGGGTGCCTTGCCACGCACACCGCCTCGAGCACCCTCATCACAGAGCATAATTCGTTTACAAAAATTTACAATTATTGGCCGAATGGCATCATGCAGTGATGTATTCGTTGTCAGAATCGCTGTGACGGGTTGTCGCGATGTTTGAGGGCGCCAAGCGTTGTTGTCAAAAATGGTGCATGAGGTGTTTTTTCATTGGTTTTTCTGTGCTTCTACGATGTTCGGTGCGCCTGGGTTTCAGTGGGTTGGCGCGAGGGGACCCCAGCGTCGCAGAAGTTCAAGCAGCATGCGAATGGGGGCACCGGTTGGTCCTTTGGGGCGATGGGGGCTATCGTTGGGTGCCCAGGCGACGCCTGCGATGTCGAGGTGTACCCAAGGGGTGTTGTTGATGAATTGTTTTAAAAAGCTGCCCGCGGTGATGCAACTGGCGGCGCTGCCGGGGTAATTGAGGAGGTCGGCGACCTCTGATTTGAGCATGTCATCAAAGGTGTCATCCAGCGGCAGGGGCCAGCCGCGATCGCCCCCCCGCTCCCCTGCTTCGAGGATGCGTTGCGTCAATTCCTCGTGATTGCCCATCACGCCCATGATGTCCCGACCAAGGGCATAGGTCACGGTTCCTGTCAGCGTCGCTGCATCAATCACCGCTTGAGGCTGCCAGTGGCGTAACGCATGGGTCAAGGCATCCGCCAGCACCATGCGCCCTTCGGCGTCCGTGTCGTTGAATTCCACCGTCAGTCCACTCAACGTGGTGATGACATCGCCCGGGCGTGCCGCCGTTTCTGATGGCATGTTTTCGGCCGCCGCCACCACGCCCACGATGTGCCAGGGTATGCCGAGCCGCGCGGCTGCGATGATGGTTGCGATGACGGCGGCACCGCCTGCTTTGTCATATTTCATTTTCTCCATGCCCTTGGATGGTTTGATGCCGATACCACCTGAATCGAAGGTGATCCCTTTTCCGATTAGCGCGATGGGCGCTGCCTCCTTCGAGCCCTGGTACTCAATTTCGATCAGGCACGGCTCCTCGTGACTACCCTGCGCGACAGCCAAAATTGCACCGTAACCACCAGCTTTCAATGCCTCGCGGTCCAACACGCGCACAATCAGGCCCAATGGCTCACAGAGCCGTCTCACCTCCGATGCCAGACGCAGCGGCGGTAAATGCCCCCCGGGATGCAAAATCAGCGTGCGGGCGATCGCAACACTCTCGGCCACAACGCGCGCGCGCTCAACCCCAAGCACCACCATCGGCTCGCTTTCAGGCAGGGACCAAACAAGCACCCCCTCCAAACGGTCCAATCCTTCATCCAACTTGGTGCGATACCCATCCAACCGATACACCGACAACAAGGCCCCCTCAGCCAACGCCTGGGCGATCGCCTCAACACCCGGATCCCCTTTGGGCCACACCCAATTTGACGGCCACGCCAAAATCATCCGCTGTAAACCCGCGTCACGCACACACCGCGCCGCACAACCCGCCGCCTGACGCAACGCCTCCAAACCCCGCCGCGACACTGAACCGGCACCAACCAACAGAATCCGCTTGATCGCCTGATCAGGCAAATGCACCCACAACATTTCAGACGCCCTGCCCCTGAAATCCCCAGTATCCAAAACCGCCGCCAAGTGTTCACCAAAAGCCGCCCGCAACCCCTCCGCAGACTGACAACCCTCCTGAACCACAATCACCAGGACATCCGCGCTCAAACTCCCCAACGCATCCGTCACAACACCAACTTCAGGCACCTGAGGCGTCTTCGCCAACGCTTGCTCAAACACAACCATCCCCCATCGCCTTCCCACCCAATTCAGCCTCGCACGACGCGCTGCGCTGATCCCGCAATACCTTGTTAAAGGTTAAATTTTGAATCAAAGTATTTTAATTTTGATTTAAATCGATTATCATAATTGGGACAGGGAGGGTTTGTCCATGCGTCAACAGGTGTTGCTGTTCGGATGTTTGTTGCCATTGGTGGCGGTGGCGGCGTGTCATTCCCCGGTTCCGACCGTTCCCCAGGAGACGGCGTCCGGTGTTGCTGTTCAGGGTAAGGGGGCTGTGTCGGTCGCATCGCAGGCACCGGTCATTACGATGGTCAGTGCTGCGTCCGCTGAAGGCATTCAGGTAGTCGGGACGGAAGATGGGCCTGCGATCGCAGGGGCGCCGCCTGTGCCGGATGGCGAGGCTTCGGAGGCACTGGATCTGGATACGTTTAGTCGAACCACGCGAAACATGGCTGGCGATGTGGAGAGTGCCAGTATTTTGGATCCTTGGCGTCCCAATTTTGTTGGGGTGATCAACCGGACGGCAACGTCCGTGACTTTGGCGTGGAACACGACGGCCAAGACGAGGGGCGCCGTATACTTTGGGCGTTCGCTGTTCCTGCGTTGGGCAGGTTACAATCAGGCGCGGTATGTGGGCAAGTCCCAGAGCAATCACCAAGTCACCATCGAAGGATTGTCGCGTTTTACGGGTTATACTTTCGCAGTCGTAGGGTTGGATCCTATTTTGCAGACGCAATATCCCGCGCCTCCGATCCGCACGCGAACGCATTTGTTCTAAACCCGCTACACGGGGTTGGAGAAATTCTCCAATCAACGGTTGCAATGCGTTCAGGGATAATCAGGGTCATTGAGGGAATATGAGTGATTCATATTCCCTTTTTGTTTGTTGTGCGTCCATGCCAGGCAAAACGAAGAAGGCCTTGCTCCAGGCGTTCGAGGCGGGAGTGCGGTCTGCCCTTGTTGCTTGGTTCAAATGGTGGGGTGATGGATTCGCCAGTCGCGATGGGTCCAAGTGTTTCATCCGGTTGCTTTGCTTACATCGCAATGATGCCGTGATCGGACTTCAGCGAACTGATGCAAGCGTGTCAACGGCGGTGGCTATCTGGGGGCGAACAAGCAGAATGTCCGCTGGATTGTGACAGCTAAATCATCCTGTTCGTTCGACACCTCACAACAAAGTGCCTGAAACATCGTATGGAGGCCTATTTCAGCATAACTTGCCTGCAACCTGCCTCAGATTGTTTTGTGGGTCGAATATTTTTTATTGCTCACTGACGATGACTTGGTTTTCGGGACTTTTTTCCGCGAGCTGTCGAAGGCCCATAAACGGGTGCAGGGGCCCCGACGTGGGACCCCTGCGCTTGAAGTGTTATGTGTTGCCCGTGAAGCTCGCCAAGCGACGAACGGTTTATATGGTTTCGTCGGTCTCCGCGGCAGGCCGCCAGGTTGGAATCAAGGTAGGTACCAGAGTGGGGACCAGGGTTGGCGTCCATGTCGGTGTCCAGGTTGGGACTGCGGTTGGTGTCCAACTCGGGGCTGAGGTGGGCTTCCAGGTTGGTGCAGGCGACGGCAACGAGGCGTACCCGGGATTGATCAATTCAATAAACGAGAGCATGGCGTAGTCTTCAAACTCCGCTTGCGACAAGCTGCCATCGTTGGTGTGATCCGCCTTTTCAAAGTGGTCCTCATAGAATTCACGAATTGTCACGGTGGTTTTTAAGCCCATCAAGGAGAGCGTCAGCTTGGTTTTGGTGATCGCCATTCCGGTCAGTTCGCTCGGTTTGAGTAATTTGTCGTTGTTGATGTCCAACCGATTGAACGCATTCATCAACACCCGCCGTTGCGCCGCCGCAAAGACGGTTTTGTCATACTTGCCCAAGTAGACACCCGCATTGTCGATGTGGATCCAACCGAAGAAGGATCCGCGCAAGGCGTAATTCATGAATTCCTTTTGCGTCAAACTGCCATTACGGTTCGTATCCGCCTTGACCATATCCTTGATGTCAATGAAAGGGCCAGCCTCATACTCTGTGATGACACCATCCCGGTTGGCATCCAAGCGCGTGAACGCCGCAGCATAAATCGTGTTAAACGAGTCCATCAGCGTTCGCGTCGCTGCGGCCTCAATACCGTTGGAACGAACACTGGTTCCACCGACGCCACCCTGACCACAGCCCGCAATCAGCAGCCCAATGGTCGCAACCCTTAGCAGCCCCCACCTTGTCAAACCCATATACCCTCCCCGGTCATCCGGCTGTTCCAACAACACTCCACGAACCTTATAGAAAGTTTTAGATATTTCTTGCCCGGATTTAAGAAAAAAGCATTCATCGGGTGGCGGGCTGCTTGGCCGGGGTGAATGGCACATGGCCATTGATTGCTGCGGCTGCTCGGTGCATGGCGCTGGTGCCGATCGTATGCTGGTCGCCAACGCGTATGGGCCAAGGCCGGAAAGGAGCGTGCATGGCATTTGCGATGCATCGATCAGCGGGTCTGATCAGGTTGGCTTTCGGGTGGTTCGCTGTGGGCGCCCTCTCAGGTTGCCTCCAAGTCACCATTGCGATCCCCGCCCCCAGTCCCGAGGCTGCTTTTCGCGTTCCTCCAGAATCCCAATCGTTGCCTTCACCCCAACCGGCACCCGTTCCGTCGGGTGCAGGACCATTCGCCGCTTCGCCCCATCCAGTGGCTCAAGATGCTGGGGGTAAGGCTCAAGGCCAGTTTCTCGCGATCAACCCGGTTCCGATCCAGAATGGTTTTGCTGCGGCTACGGGTATGGGTTATGCGGCCAATCCCATCGCAGGAAACTGGGGCCCGTATACAGCTGGTGGGAGTGCCTACACGGTACCACCAGGCGTTGCGCCATTGACGTGGCAATCGCCTGTGTGGCCGCTCGCCCAAAGTTGGCCCCTGAATCAGGCGTGGCCGCTCAACGGCTTCGGAACGCCCTATGCATATGCGATGGCGGGCCCTCAGGTTTTCATGATGCCGGTGCCGGAACCGGAGATCACGGTGGTCGTGCCAACCCCTGTGCCGTCTCCCGTGATTATCATCGTGATTCCGACCCCGACCCCCACGGCCAGCCCAGCCAATTGATCCATCGGTTGCCACATCGGGCCTGGGGCACAGTGTCTCGCGGTTTTGGTGATAGCGACACGTGTGATTGGGGCGCTTGAAGTTGAGGTGGTTAACAACCAATGCTCGGGGCGCACGGGCAATTCGTCCCGGGTTGCGGACAAATTGTTCACTGTCGTCTTTGAAACGCGGTTATGATAACGATTCGACTGTGTGCACGGTGTTCAGAGCAGGTATAACGGGCATTGCGCAGTGCGCGGCAAAAAACCCTGGAAACCAATTCATGGTTTGGAAAATAAAGGATATCGATCCGCAAAACAATCCGAACCAGTTTGTGAGCAAGTTGCCCTGAAACAGGCTTCCAAAGGCTGTTTCAAGCATTGTCTGACTTTGATGAGGTGTCGGACAGGCGTATAATGGTCGGTAAGCAGTCACCAAGTGTTGTCATCACGTAAAGGAGCCCGACCATGCCGACATCCCCAGCGATTCTTGGCGGTGGCTGTTTTTGGTGTCTTGATGCGGTTTTTCGCCAGATTCAAGGGGTCACCGGCGTCGAATGTGGCTATACCGGTGGACAGGTGCAAAACCCGGGTTACCGGGCGGTGTGTCAAGGCACCACGGGCCATGCGGAGGTCGTCAAGATTAGCTACGACGCTTCGCGGATCAGCTACCGTGACCTGCTTGGAATCTTTTTCGCGCTCCACGACCCCACCACGCTTAATCGCCAAGGTAACGACATCGGCCCACAGTATCGCTCGAGCATTTTCATTCAAGACGATGACCAACTGGCGATCGCCAAAAGCGTCATCGCCGAACTGACAAGCGCCCAGACTTTCGCCAACCCCATCGTCACCACCCTGGAAACTGCCGGTCCCTACTACCCTGCCGAACCCTATCATCAAAACTACTTTGCCCACAACCCGGAACAAGCCTACTGTGCGGCCGTCGTTGCACCCAAAGTCGCAAAAATGCGCCAGCGTTTCCTCTCCCGCTGGTACATTAATCCGGATTAACTGCACGCACCGTGCTTATGGGCTCGCGCGCCAAGTCTGTAGCCCCGGTAAACAAACCTAATGTTGCGCACACGGCCATAATGTTTCGTTGTGATGGAGTGAAAATTGGCGCGCTTCCCGCAATCCGCGAAACTGGAGCGGCCCCACCAAATTTTCGTTGCCGCACCGCCGCCAGTTGCACCTGATTCAATCTCGTTACCCTTGTGTCTTCGTCTACGTGGAAAAGCGCCGACTGGTGATCGGACTTTGCCGGTTATTTTATTACAGCACGTCAGTGCCTCAGGTTTTGCGCTTGATACACAATCGTTGAATAGAAACCGATGTATCCCAGTAACTGTATAGTTGTTGTTTCGCTTATGGTTCCTCCAACCACCAGATTGACTGATTGTTCGTTAAATATTCATTGTGGCCACGCCACATGTAACACCCGACATCGGTCTACCAACCCTTGCGTATTGTTCTGATCGTCAGCGTCCGATCGGTGAAATTGATGATTGGATGGTTCCTCAAGATGGTTTTATGCCAGTGGTGGCGGGTATAAGAGTAGCGGGCTTCAGTTCGGGTTAAGAGAGGATATGACTATGCCACTCGAATCTCGCGTCACTTGCTCATTCGTAGCCGTCGCAGTCGTAGTGACTGTGTCTGCGTGCCAGACGACAAATGCGGTTCCGGGCGCGAAGCCTGAAGCGCCAAGCGAGCGTCGATCGAGTATCGCAACCCCGCTGCGGGTCACCATAAGCAGCAGTGTAGTCGGGCCTGCGACATCGAAAAGCGATCGCGCTTCCAAGCCTCCTGTGGGCGGCATCGCGAAGCCTGTGACCTTGACTGTGGCACCAATCATACCCCGCAATGAGGTAGCGCGAAGCGGAAAAGTGATGGCGCCTCCCAGTCTTTTACAAAACCAACCACGCGGTACCGGTGAGAGCGGTGGCGCCGGCCTTGCCAATGGCGGATTGTTTCGCTCTGGCGGAGGGGGCGGCACCCTGATTGCCAATAACAGTGGGGGCTTGATTGCCGCCGGAAAATTTAAGATTATGAGCGCATCACCGGAACCCCTTTTAGAACTCCCCGTTGAGGGAGCACAAGTCGTAGTGGTCGACGCCACCGGTAAACCTGTTGTTGGCCGCAATGGCAAGGCGATTGTTGCAACCACTGATAACCAAGGAAAGTTTCGCATCGCTCCGATGCCGAGTGACCGCAGTGTTGTGTTAATGGTTGCATTGCCGGGTCAGCCGAGTGGGTTGACAGGATTCGTGCCTCAGGATTTGGCGATGGATGCGAACACTGATATCGGACTCGTGAGTACGCTGGTCAGTGGTTATATCCTTCACCAATACATTCAGCCGACGGCTAACCCCAATCAAGCGCTCAACCAACTGCCAGCACATGAATATGCCGACACGCAATCCCTCGCCCATTCTGCGTTTGTGGAGACTGGGACGGAGTCGCCGTCATCACTTGGGTTGCAGGAGCTAATTACGACGGTCGACGCCCTGCGCCAGTCTGAAACGTTTTCGAAGCAACTCGACAAGGTCGGAGGGATGTTGGACAGTGAGGATAGTTCAGGCTCGGACGATTCGGGTTCAGAAGACTCGGGTTGACGGCTGTGCGCGTACAAGTCTAGGTTGGCTGCAAGCCTTCGCGTGTTAATCCTACGGACGTGGCGGAAAAGGAACCGGCGGCATCGGCATCGGCGTCGGTAAAGGGTTGGGTTCGCTGACCAATACCCTGACTTTATCCGTGGCGGTTTCGCCCTTCGGCAAAGTAACCGTGCAAATCACATCATAGCCGCCACCAAAGCGTTGTGTGACACGCAGTTGCGGACTATCCAACCCACTCAGGGCCTCCCCTGTCGTGCGCCACACAATCTTGGTCCCCACCGGCACCTTGACTGAAAAAGTCAGGCGTTGACCTGGGTTGGCGCTCAGCCAGTCCGGTGCGCGTTCACCATCCAAGAGAATCTGAAAATCATCGCCCGATTTTACTGCCGCCTGCTTCGCAGCACCAACGGCACCAGGCGCTTGGGTTCGACCCACAACCTGTCCACCACACCCCCATAAAGGAAGCGTTGATAACACGCACAACGACACGAACCCACTTTTTTTTAAGCAAAACACATCAACAACCCCCGCGCACACCACACCAGCCTCAGAAAAGGTTAAGGGATAATTAAATAAATGTCAAAGTTTCTTGTAGTGTTGAAGGTGAAAGTGAAGCAGCAAGCTCGTAGACTGGGGGGATAGCTGATCCGCGCGATCATTTTTTACCGTTTACCGTGGGGATCCGGCCCTTGGTGCTTGGTGTCATTCATTGACAGTCGAATGCGGGTTGCGGCAAGTGTCCGTCATTCCGGAACTCGTGCGTTCCTGCGGCAACATGCACATCACGTGAAAAAACCAAAAAAACCTGGCATCAGCATGTTTTGCTGGCTGCCAGGTGATAAAAAAATCGTTAATCGAGGCCGCGGGTGGGGTTGTGAGGCCCGGCTTCGGTGCCGTCGAGGGCTTGGGCGATGATGGCGGCGTCATCGACGCCGGGTATTCGGAGTCGGCCGGTGAGGGCTTGGTCGAGGGTTTCGTGCCAGGGCGTCACGTTGGGCGTTTTTTTGGTTGTGCGGCGTTTTTTGGGTGATGGTGTGCCGCTTGGACGGTCTACGGGGGCCCACAGGGGTTGCCATGTCAAAAACCGCATCACGTCACCTCCTTTGACTCGTGCAAGGGAGATGATAGCGTGTGCGGTCTTTGGGGCAAGTGTCTGGCGGTGGTTTAGCGTCTTTGCCAGACCATGGCGTGTGACACGATGTATTGGAACTTGCGTTGATGTTCGCGTATCACCAACGGGACATCCGCCTCGCGCACCAGTTTGAACGCTGGTGACAAAGCCGTCTTGATGGCATCTTGCGAACGGAGGGCTACGCCGTCTTGATAACGCGCACCGAGCCAGGCTTGACGAGGCGTGAAGGCATCCAGCCACGTGTAGGGCGAAATCAGGACGAGCAACCCACCGGGGCGCACGAGGGCCCGGTGACCGGTGAGCCTTGCGATCGCCGCCTGGGGTTCGGGCAGACGACACAACAGATTGGCCATCAAAACGGCGTCGAAACCCTCTAAGTCGGCGGATAGATTGCATGCATCATCCACGCGGAAGGCCACGCGTTCACGAAGGCTGGCCGGTTGGATAATCGCCTCACGCGCTTCACCGATTTCCCCTTCCTGTTTCAGCCAATATGGCATCCGACCGTTCCTGCGCAGTGTTTCAGCCGCTTCGATGAATGCTTGTGAGAGATCAACCCCCACGACTTCATCAAAGGCGGTTGCCAACTCAAATACCGCACCACCCACCGCACACCCGACATCCAGTGCCCGGTGCATCGGAATGGCCAGTTCGCGCGCCACGTCATTGACCAGTTGTGCGCAACGAACAGGAAAATTTACGGCATCTTTGGGGCCGAAGGCGTAAGGCATCACCTCGTTGGGCGAGCCATAATGCAGCACCATATACTCGTTTAAGGTCTGGTCGCTTTCATAAACCCCAGACCCTGCACCAATACCGTGCAACAAGACTGCATCCGAGCCTGCTTCACCGCTTGCGAGGCGCCCCAGACGAAAACCGGCGTGTTGCAAAAAGTGCGGTCGAAAATGATAACGCGCCCAAATGCTGGCTTCTTCACCCGTGCTGATGAATGATCCGCCCAAAATCATCTGGTGGCGACCGTCAAAACAAGGCTGCGAAAAGTCTTCGTAGAGCACATCCTGCTTGAAGCCCGGCAACGGGTGGAAGTGATCCCCCATCCACTGCCAGACATTACCAAACACGTCATAAAATCCTTTTTGGCTTGGCACGCCTGCATCGACCGGCATCGGCGTGGCGTACGCCAGATTCAGGTTAAGACCCTGATGCGCCATCGCACGCCCATCAAGTGTCAAAACCGGGTCGTGAGCCGCCATGCCTGCCCGGCCTGTATGACGATCATCACGCAAACCATGGTGCTCCGCCTCCGTCAGCAGTCGCCAGGCCTGTCCCGTTTCAGCGGCACGCCAGTTGGCATAGGCCTGGGCCTCGTACCAGTTGACTTCCACAGGCCACGACCATGGCATAGCGGTCGTTTCGAAACAGGTGCGCAAACGGAAACGCAGCAAACCCGCTGGCCCGTCCGGCACCCAAAAACACGGCCATTTCGCATTGCGAAACGTGCGCCATGCCCATCCGGCTTCCGACCAATAACTTTGCTCGCGATAGCCACCTGCACGGACAAACGCGTGATAGGCGCCATTGCTCACGAGATAACGGTCGGCTTCAAACGCACGAACCTGCGTCACGCGATCGCCACGCGTGTTGTCCCAGCCAAACGACGGGTATTCGGACGGCTTGCCGATTACAACCTCGCCGGGCGCCACCGCAAGCGCACCTGGTACCGGGTAATCACACCCCGCCTCGGGCAACTCAGCCGAGTCAGCCAAGGACGACGGATGATTGGCGACCCAGCCAACCGGCCGCTGGATGTGCGCCAAGGGCAGTTCGCGGATCAACACGCTCGACGTTTCCAAATGAATCCGTTCATGTTCGAAACCCATCGCCAATGCCCACAACACACCCTCACGACGAAATGGCCGCGGCGTGACATCGAGCTCGGGTGCTTGTGCGATCGCCGCTTGCACCAACGCATACACCTGCTTGCGATAATCCATCGCCTCCGACAAAGTCGGCCACAACTGCTCGTTCTTGGACATATCATCCCAAGACATCTCATCCACACCCGTCTCGAACAAATTCTCAAACGCCGCGTTGACCGGCCCATCTAGGTACCCAACGACCCGCAACTTGTTCACGTACAACACAGCCGGATGACAAAAATAAAAAATCATCGGATGCCGCAGGCCGTGGTACGGCGGCTGATAAAAGGCCTCTTCACTCGCCAGCGCCGAAAATAATAACTCCGTCAACCACCACGTATTCTCAAAATAAGCCCGCACCGTTTCGCGCGTGCACGTATCCAACCTCATCTGAGGCAAAGACGTCAGCGCCCCGTCCGGGCCCAAGCCTGCAGCCGCGCGATCAAAAGCCAACCCCCCGCTAAACCACCATTCCGGCCGCGGTCCGCTCAACCAATCGACCGACTCTCGGCCCAAATTGCATCGCCACGGCGCCTCGGACGAACCCTTCACACTCTGCTCTTGAAGCATCGGCTACCCCCCGCGCGAATACACGCCAAATTGCCCACCAAAACCCGCTGGCACCTGTCAGGCCATCGCCCCAAGTACCCACTCGCCCTGACGCACCAAGACCTGGTCGCTCGTTGGTCACACACAACGAAGCAGGCTTCCCCTTGCTTTCAACCCCTGGACGCCACCGCGTCGCATCTAAATTTGACTTTACGAATTGATCGGCACGCCAGCCTGTTCAAGTGTACACCCTTCACGCCAATGATGCAGCGTTTTTACGCTTGCCAATCCGTGACGTATCATTAACAGGCAGCACTTGCGTGCGTCGTGCGAGAGCCTCAAGCGTACGCGTGCGGGAACTCGCCACCAGTCGACGCCACGCTTTTCGATCTGGCAGGCGGTTTGACTGCCTGACGCAGTTCAGTCTACGGCTACGGCATTTTGACGCCTGGGAGCCTACCCCAAGGTTTCTTACCAGAAACGCTGCAAAGACACCGCTTCGACGTCAAAGCCAGGCGGGCCCACAAGAATCCGACGTTTTGGTTGCGAAACTTGAGTCTAAAGCAAGCGAATGGAACCAAACAACAGAAGCCATATCCCAAGCGGCGAATAGCACAGGCATGATGGCATGACGGCACTTTCCACCCGCAATCGACGCTTGCTGTGCCATTCTTGCCTCTAAGAAACCAGATGTTTTAACTTTCACTTAAATTTTTTTTAAGCTACAGTCGCGCAACCCGGACTTGCGTGATGCCGACAAGGGTTTTAGGGGTTGGTTATAAAGGGTTGGGGAGGGCACACCGTGGGGATGCGTCGAAGTTGTGGACGGCAGGTGTGCTGGCTGGTTGCGGGTGCGACGTTGCTGGTTGCGTGTGGTCAGGCGCCGCAAAGCGCAGTGCCTGTGCGTCGCGCGGCGGGCGTCAGCAAGGTGGCGTCGCGGCCTGTACCGACTCCGACTGCGTCGTCATCCGGTCGTACGCCTGCACCCCGTCTCGAAGCGACAGAGACGCCGTCCTCGAACGTCGGCGATGGCGTTGAACCACCTGCATCGCCATTGATTGCGCCCGGCGTGTTGGTGCCGAGCGCGGCGGTGGCGCCAGATGAGGCGCTTACGGGTGGTCAAGATGCCAGTGAGGCGTCTGAGCCGGTTTTTGGGTTGTTGAATGATCCGGGGTGGCATACGGAAATCACGAGTGTGAAAAATGGTGTGGTGTTGGGTGTTGGGACTTTTCGCTGTACCGTCAGGGTGTGGCATGAGGACAGTGCCAGTCAGACGGGTGTCTTGCGCGTGACGTTTAAGGAGAAGGGCAAGGACTCCGGGACGCCGCCGGCGGTGAAGTTGCTGACGGTGGCTGCCAATGAGGTGAAAAGCATCACATTTGAAGACAAGAACTGGCGCACCCGCGAGGCCGAGGCTGCCATGGTGACATCCTCGTCTACCCAGCCACTGGCGGCGTTTGTGACGGCCAAAAAAAATGGTGTGGTGCTGGGAGTTGGGACTTATCGTTGTGACGTTCTGGTGGTGAACCCGATGAGCACGAGTCGGACGGGGGCTTTGGTGGTGCAGTTTTTGAACAAGGGTGCGCCAGCCAAAACGCCGGTGGTTCGTACACCGTTGACGCTTGCTGGTCGGGCATCGCAGGTTTTCACGTTTACGGACAAGAACTGGCAGACCGATGATGTGCGGGTTGCGGTGGAGTGACGTGGTCAGCCAAGCGGGCTGGCTGGTATGATTCCCACGGTAATCGTGTTGTTGCGGATGCGGTGGGGTGATTCCGAAGCGAGGCTCTTGGATGCGTGGAATGTGGACCTTGGCGGTTGTTTTGGCGGCTTGTGTTGCGCAAGGTGGATTGAAGGCGCAAGCGGAGTCGTTGCCGCGTCATTTAAGTGCGTTGGCAGAGGGTTTGTCTGCGCGGGTGTTGATTCAGACGGGTGACAGGTTGGCAGATGGCGGTACCTTTGCTCCCAAAAATGATTTGACCGCGTATTTTCCGCACGGTGACGATGCGGGTTATTTGTTGGTTGGGCATGAGATCCGGTGGGGAACGGATCCTTTGGGTGGCCGGTTCACGCGGCTTGAGTTGAAGAGCAATCAAGTCGTTGGTGGGCAGATGTGGGTGTCTGGTATGCACAACAATTGTGCAGGTGGGGTGACGCCGTGGGGCACCTTGATTTCGGGAGAAGAGTATCCGCAAGATGCGTATCCATCGGCGGAGCGTGATTTTCGCAAGGCGTCGGCGTTGCGCAAGGCCGAGTATGAGCGGGTGCGTTTGGAGCCGGGTGATCCCAAAGCGTCGTGGGGTTGGGCGTATGAAATTAACCCCTTGGGTGGTACGCCAGCCGGGATGGCGCGTCGGTTGACGGCGCTTGGGCGCTTCAGTCATGAAAGTGCTGAGGTGGTGGATTTGCGGACGGTTTATTTGACCGAGGATTATGAGGGTGGGTGTTTATACAAATTTGTCGCCAAGCGGCCGGCGGATCTTTCGGAAGGCACCTTGTGGGCGTATCGGCGGGCACAGGCGGACTGGGTGATGATCCAGGATCCCACCAACGCGCTGATTGAGGCACGTGAACGTGGGGCGACGCGTTTTAACCGCTTGGAGGACGTCAAGAAGGGACCTGACGGCAACTTGTATGTGGCTGAAACGGGTACGATTGCGGTGGGTGATCCCTACGGTCGCATTTTGCGGTTGGATCCACGCACCAGTCGGATGGAAGTGTATCTTGAGGCTGACGGTAAGCAATTGGCGAATCCGGATAATCTGTTGTTTGATCGCCTTGGGCGCTTGCTGATTTGTGAAGACCAGTTCGATGAGAACCTGCGTGCGTTCGGCAACAATCAGGTGTTGCGCCGCGAAAACGATGGCACCTTGCATCAGGTGATGACGATGATGAAAGGCGCCGAACCGAGTGGTCCCAGTTGGGGACCGCAAGGCGTGATGTTCGTGAGTGCGTTGGCGGGCGCAAACAGTGCGGTGTTGGTGATTACAGGTCTCGATTGATCGCCTGTTTGGCATCGCGTCTGGGCACAGGATACCTTGGCCGCTATGACCAAGTGTTATCGTTTAATGGCATTGATGCGATCCGTCGCTCAGTTGTATCCCCGTCATCTGCACGATGGGTAGCGTGCCTTTTGACCGGCTAGTGGGCGTCGTTTCAGGCAATGTGACTCCATCACGACAACAACGCCTGGGGTTTTGAGGCGTTCACGTGGTGGTGCTCAACCAGTGCGGTGTCGCATCGCACCGCCGTCTGCCTGTTAACCTTTACTTGGTTGCAAGTGACCAAGCATTTTTGATTTTCCGTTCGTGACAGCCTGGTGAATTTCGGTTATGCTAGCTGGCCTCTGGCGTTGTTTGTGTGCCCATTGACAGGGTTGAAGCGCCGTTTGCCACACTGGTGTGGCTCCTCTTCACCGTGTTGCCATGGCCGCCATGAGGGCTGGCCGGGTGACCTCCCTGAAAGGAGCGCCTGTGGCACCTTTATGGAAGCACCGCGCGTGGCGGTTGCCGGCAAGCGATGGGTTGTACGATCCCGGTTTTGAGCACGATGCGTGTGGGACCGGTTTCATTGCCAATTTGACCGGTCAGCCCGAGCATCGCGTGGTGGCACTGGGGCTTGAGGCACTTGCGCGGCTGCAGCATCGTGGTGCGGTGGGTGCGGATGGGGCTAGCGGGGATGGCGCCGGGGTGCTCATTGCACCAACGCTTGCGTGGTGGCGTCGGCAGTTTGGCCAGCAGTGGGCTGATGGGCAAAGCATTGGGTTTGCGATGTGTTTTTTGGATCCTGAGCGTTTGGAGGCGGCGCAGGCATTGGTTGTGCAAAGTTTGGCGCGTCAGGGGTTGGATTTGTTGGCTTGGCGTGAAGTGCCGACGCAAGCGGGGGTGTTGGGTGCGATCGCCCGAGGCGCGATGCCCGCGATTTTTCAGGCATTGGTCGCGCGTGCTGAGGATGCGCCACAAACGCCGGATTTCGAGCAGGAATTGCGGCGTGCCGGTTTGGCCATTGCGCCTGAATTGGCCCGAAGTGATATCAAGGCTTACCTTTGTTCGTTGTCCAGTCGCACGACGGTGTACAAAGCCTTGTTGAGGGGCGGTGCGCTGGGTGAGTTTTATCCGGATTTGCGGGATCCGGACTTGCACAGTGCGGTTTGCGTATTTCACCAACGCTACAGCACCAACACATGGCCGGTGTGGCCCTTGGCGCAGCCGTTTGGTCTCATTGCGCACAATGGTGAGTTTAATACTTTGCCAGGCAATTTGCGGGAGTGTATCGCGCAGGCGCAGGCATCGGGTACGGTGTTTTATCCGGGACCTGGCAGTGATTCCGGGGCGTTTGATCGCACCTTGACCCAACATTTGGTTGCGGGCGTGTCGCTTGGTGACGCCCTGCGCGTGATGATGCCTGAGATTTTGCGTCAACCAGGCCACATCACGGCGCTTGCGCATGCGCCCTGGGATGGGCCGGCTGCGGTGTGTTTCAGCGATGGCCGGATGGTGGGGGCGTGTTTGGACCGCAACGGTTTGAGGCCTTTGCGTTATTGGCGCACCCAGGACCAATTGATGATTGTGGCGTCCGAAGCCGGTGTCATCTCACCTGATTCACTGAGTGTCGTTGAGCGTGGGCAGTTCAAGGCGGGTGAATTGTGGGTGTTTGATACCGCGCAAGGCCGAGTCGTACCCATTGCTGATGCGCCAGGACACGTGCAGGTTCCGATTGCTGACGCGGCAAGGGGGGATGTGTCCGATTTTGGGCGTGACGAAGCGGTGCTGCTGACGGCACAGAAGGCTTTTGGCTACGGTCGGGAAGATGTGGAGCGTTTGTTGGCGCCAATGGCGCAAACGGGTGATGTGCCGGTGGGGTCGATGGGAGATGACACATCGATTGCTTTGTTGGCGCGTCGCCCGCGCACGTTGTATCACTATTTCAAACAGCGTTTCGCTCAGGTCACCAACCCGCCCATTGATGCGTTACGTGAGGCGGTGATGATGAACCTGGATGTTGCAGTGGCGCATGCAGACGGGTTTTTGGGGTTGTCATCGCCTGTCCTGCAAGAGGAGACCTTGGCATTGATTCAGGCACGGGTGAGTGCGCATGCATGGCTGGATGCCACGTGTGATGTGATGGAACAGGCGGCGGGGTTTGAGCGGCGATTGGCTGACCTGGCCGATGAAGCGGTGCGCTTGGCAAGGGCGGGGGTGCGGGTCCTGATTCTTTCGGATCGGGCGATCGCGCCGGCACGCGTGGCAATCCCTGCGTTACTTGTGACATCCTATGTGGACATGGCCTTGGTTGAGGCGGGTTTCCGAGGGAAGGTTGGCTTGATTGTTGCGGCTGGTGATGTGATTGAGGATCACCATCTGGCGTTGCTGCTGGGTTTTGGAGCAACAGCGGTGCTGCCGCATGTGGCGTTGCGCACGGTGGCGGCGTTGGCACCTGGTCTTGGCTTGAACGGGGTGATGGCCCAGCGGAATTATCAGCGGGCGTTGGAGGCGGGACTCAAAAAAATCATGGCCAAAATGGGGATTGGCACCCTCCGAAGTTACCAGGGTGCTGCCTTGTTTGATGCCGTGGGTTTGAGCGGTGCGTTTCTTGGGCGTTATTTTCGGGGGTTGCGATCGCCGATCGGGGGAATCGGGTTAGCTGAATTGGTGGATGATTGCCTGATGCGGCATGTGGGTGCCTTTGATGCGTCGGGTGATGCCGTGTTAGCGGATCAGGGCCACTTTCGTTACCGTGTGGGGGGCGAGCCGCATCACAATAGCCCTGCTGTGTTCAAGGCGATTCAGCAACAGGCCCGTGCATCGCAGCTTGACCGGGTGCGACCGGTGGTTGCGGTTGAAGCGCGTGCCTGGGTCTTGCGCGATGGTTTGAGCCTCTGTTCGACGCAAGCGCCGGTGGATTTGGAGCAGGTGGAATCGGCCGGGGCGATCGCCAGGCGCTTCGTGGCTTCGGCGATGTCCCTCGGCGCGCTGTCGCGTGAGGCGCATCAAGTGATTGCCATTGCGATGAACCGCCTCGGGGCGCGCAGCAATTCCGGTGAAGGGGGCGAAGATGCAGCGCGTTTCAAGCCCGACGCCAACGGGGACTGTGCCAATTCAACCATCAAACAGATCGCAGCAGGTCGTTTTGGCGTAACACCGCATTATTTGCTGAGTGCGGATGAAATTGAAATCAAGATTGCCCAAGGCGCCAAGCCGGGAGAAGGTGGGCAGTTGCCGGGGTTCAAGGTCAATGCGGAGATTGCGCGCCTGCGTCGCGCGCGGGTGGGGACACCGCTCATCTCACCGCCACCGCATCATGACATCTATTCCATCGAGGATCTCGCGCAATTGATTCACGACCTGAAAACCTTGCATCCGTTGGCGCGAATCGCGGTTAAACTGGTTGCGAGTCTCGGTATCGGTACCATTGCAGCAGGCGTTGTCAAAGCGGGTGCCGACGTGATTCACATCAGTGGGCATGACGGGGGGACGGGGGCTTCACCCCTTGGTTCGTTGCGTTATGCGGGTTTGCCATGGGAATTGGGCCTTGCGGAAGTGCAGCAAACCCTCTTGATGAATGGTTTGCGTGCACGGGTGCGACTGCGTGTGGATGGTGGTTTGAAGACAGGCAAGGATGTGGTGATTGCGACCTTGTTGGGAGCAGATGAATTTGGTTTTGGCACGCCTTTGTTGATTGCTGCCGGCTGCGTGATGGCCCGGCAATGCCACCAAAATAATTGTCCGGTGGGCATCGCCACGCAGGATGAACGGTTGCGTGCACGTTTCAAGGGTACGCCGGAGAATATTGTTGCTTACTTGATCGGTGTGGCTGACGATGTGCGCGAAAACCTCGGTGAATTGGGGTTTGAATCGCTTGAAGCAGCGGTTGGTCGGACAGATTGTTTGCACACGACACCGATTGCGCACCCACGGGGCCACACCTTGGATCTGGGGCCCTTGCTGGTTCGACCGGCGCCAATGGTTCACTCGGTGTCGCCGCATACAAGTGATTCAAACACCCTTTCCGCCCGTCTGCTTGCGGATGTGGCGGGGGCATTGGATGCGATGCAGCCCTTCGTTGGGCATTATCCGATTCATAATATGGATCGCGCAGTGGGTACGGCTGTGGCGGGGGTGATCACGCGTCGCCACGGTGAAACGGGTTCACCGAAGCCGATTCATCTGCATTTTCAGGGGGTTGCGGGGCAATCATTTGGTGCCTTTGGTGTCAGTGGGTTGCACCTGTGTCTGGTGGGTGAGGCGAATGATTATGTGGGCAAGGGGTTGGCCGGGGGATTGCTTGTGATCCGTCCGGACCGTCAAACGGAGCGACCGCAGGCGATTGTTGGCAATACGGTTTTGTATGGTGCCACCGGGGGGGCGTTGTATGCGGCAGGCTGTGCGGGACAGCGTTTTGCCGTGCGCAATGCGGGGGCGATCGCTGTCATTGAGGGAGTGGGGCATCACGCGTGTGAATACATGACCGGGGGCACGGTTTTGATCCTCGGGTCGGTGGGTGCGAATCTCGCCGCAGGGATGACGGGTGGGGATCTTTATGTCTACGATCCTGAAGGGAGTTTGGCTGCCGCCTTGAACCAGGACACGGTGGTTGCCAAACGTTTGGATTCCGGGAACGAGTTGGCGGTTTTGACGCTCTTGCAGACGCACGTGGACTTGACGGGAAGTGCTTTCGCAAGCGCGATTCTGGCGCAATGGGACCGTTGCCGGGAACAGGTCTTGCACGTGCAGCCTCACCCACCGCGTGAGCCAATGCCGGTTCGTGCACCAGAAGCTGGTGTGGTGTCAGTCAATAGCTAAGGAGAATTGTAAACGTGAACACGGGTGATACGGCTTTTGTTCTGCTTTGTAGCGCGTTGGTGTTGCTGATGACCCCCGGGCTTGGTTTTTTTTACGGTGGGATGGTGCGTGGTCGCAATGTTTTGAACACCTTGATGATGAGTTTCATCGCCATGGCGGTGGTGGGTGTGACGTGGGTGCTGTTGGGTTACAGCCTGGCTTTTGCGCCGAACACGGGGCCCTTGTCGGCGGTGATTGGTTCGGGACAATGGTTTGGCTTGCAGGGCATTTTGACGCAAACCCAGTCTGCTTATGCGAGCAATGTGCCGCATTTGGCTTTTGTGGCGTTTCAGAGTGTGTTTGCGATGATCACGCCCGCCTTGATTTCGGGGGCGATCGTTGAGCGGATGTCTTTCAAGGGATATGTGTGGTTCACGCTGCTGTGGTCTTTGACGATTTATGCGCCGATAGCGCACTGGGTATGGGGCGAGGGTGGTTGGTTGCGCAATTTGGGTGCGCTCGATTTTGCGGGTGGCACGGTTGTGCATATTTCTGCCGGGGTGTCCGCTTTGGTGGCGGCCTTGATCCTGGGGCCGCGGCAGCATCGTTTTGAACGGGTTTTGCAGGGTACCAATGTGCCCTTTGTTTTGCTTGGTGGGGCTTTGCTCTGGTTTGGTTGGTTCGGTTTCAATGCCGGCAGTGCGTTGGGTGCCAATGCGATTGCAGCCTTGGCGTTTGTCACGACCAACACGGCTGCCGCGGCCGGTGCCTGTGCCTGGATGCTGGTGGATGGTTCACGCGCTGGCAAGGTCAGCGTGGTGGGTGGGGCCAATGGTGCGGTGGCGGGATTGGTTGCCGTGACGCCTGCGGCTGGTTATGTGAGTCCGCTGGCTGCGTTGCTTATTGGTGCTGTGTCCGCATTGAGTTGTTATGTGGCAGCGGCTTGGCTGAATCGTTCGCGGCGGTTGGATGATTCGCTGGATGCTTTTTCGATACACGGTGTGGGGGGTGTGCTTGGGGCGATCGCCACAGGCATTTTCGCGAGCAAAGCCCTCAACCCAGCCGGTGCTGAGGGGCTTTTGGCGGGCAATGCGTCTTTGTTGGGGATTCAATTGCTGGCTGTCCTGGCGGTCGCAAGCTATGCTGCGCTGGGCAGTTATGTGTTGCTTAAAATCCTGGATGCAACTGTTCGTTTACGCGTGACACACGACGTTGAAGTGGAAGGTCTGGATATTCATCATCACGGTGAAAGTGTGTATCGCCAGACAGGCGCCCTCTCACTGTGAAACCTGTTTGACACAGCATCAAATCCAAGACTGTCTGACATCCCGTTGGGCTGCGTGTTTTCATGGCGATCGCCTGAAAATCGGAACCACTTGTTCTTGACTATGTTATCGCCTTCAGTGTCAGGGTTTCGTGCTGCGAAAGGGTGCGTGACGGGGTAAGGCATCTGCTTGAGTGGTGTGACGTGATTGGCCTTCGAAATCGGATGCGGCATCCCGGCGATCACCTGATCGCCGGGATGCCGCTTGAGATGGCGTGAACGAAATCGTGGGTGCCAACTTTAGCGGTGATTGACGCCACGCTTGGCGTTCACCCCGTTAAATTATCCGAACGCTGTTACTGCTCGGCAGCGACAACCACCGCTTGCGCGGGTGCGATTGATGTTGGCAAATCAGTGGGAGCATCAACCGCTTGATAAACGGGCATGAACTGACCACCCAGGCGTTGGTAGGGACTGCTGAGATCCGGATAATACAGGCCCTGATTGATGTAAAACGGGTAGTACATGCCCCCTAAAAACAAGTAGCGGCTTGATACATAAGGCAAGGTACCCCACCAGAACGGGTCCACCCCGGCGCCCGCCCAGTAACCGCTGCCCCAGTAGCCGCCCCAGCCACGATTCCCGCGATGGTGTCTACCATGCCCGCGGTGACCGATACGACCACGTTGACCGCCGTGCCCCCGATAACCGCCACCGTATCCTCCCCCGCGACGCACGGTGGCGCCACCGTGTCGTGACAGTTGGTAGGCGCTGGGTGTGGCTGAGCCCTCGGACTCGCTCGTTGCAATGGATTCGGCGGGTTTTTCAGCACTTTTTTCACCCGATGGCTCCGCATCCACGCTTGCCAGACGGGAGCCCAGCAAGATTTGTCGTTGTGCCGCGGTCAGGCTCTCAAGGGCTGCTGCCATGGCATCGAGGCGAACTTGGCGTTCTGGGTCATTGAGGATGGCTTGCCTGAGGGCATTGTCGTCCCCGTTGACCATAAATGTGGCGATCGCTTGCCTTAACGTGCCGGTCAGTGCGGACATGTCTTTCAGATTGGCAAACAGGACTTTCTGCGTGGGGGTGAGTACCAGGCGCTCGCCCATTGCCGGCAAGGACTGGGCCTCACTTGTCGCAGGAACCTCCGCTTGAACGCCGGGTTTGTCAACGCTTGCGAGCAAGGCATTGGCCACGGCCAATTGCTGGTTTGGACTCAAGATACCGCGCACAGCCCCCATTAAAGGAATATGGGACAGCATGACCTGATTGTGAATGGCTTGGCATTCGGCCAGGGCTTCGCGCAGCTTTTGGCTGTCAACTTTTTCTTCACTGAGAATGCGGGATAAGGTTTGGGTCACCGGTTTCATTTTATCGGTCAACGTCTCGACGCGATGCCGCAAAATGAGGCCTTTGATCAAACGCTGTTGCGCCGCTGTCAGTTTCGCGGCCCCGAGAATGGGAATGGCCATGGCCTCGGCTTGCGCTGCTTCCTGGCTCACCGGTTGGGCTTCTTCTTTCACGTTGAGCAGTTGTCGTGTCGGTGCTGACACGTTTTGCCCTTGACAGCCAACGGCCAGTAGCGCAAAAACAGCAAGCCCAACCATGGGACGGGTCCGATTTCGGAACATCATTCACCCCTTTCCGTTTCAAACGATGCAAGCCATCACGCCAGCAAGTCTTGGCAATCACCGAAAACCGTCTTAAGACTTGCTTTGCTGGTTCAGTGAGCGCACGCCTCCTAGTGTGCGTCCGGGACAGATGGTTTGTGATGCCGCGCTATCCGGATGGCGATACATCGTTACGATGACGGGGTCATTTTTGGCCAGAATCGCCAATAAGACAACACGGGAGTGAGCCAATTCTGTCAAAACCGCGCTGCATCGTCGTGACGGGGCCCATCAGGGCCGCGATGCCGGCTCAGGGTGCTTGCAGGCGTCGATACAAGGTTTCGAACTCGTCGCCCGGTGTCCGGTTCAGAATGGATTTGAGTGCTTTGCGGCAATCCCAGTAGGTCATGCGGAGGCGATCATGCAGTCCCTGACGGTGAAAAAGCACCATCAGGGCGCCGGCCACGTCTTCATCCGCTGGCCACAACGGTGCCGCCTGTTCGAGGATGCGTTCCGCTTCACGGTGATCGTTTCGTTCACTATAAAAATGCGCCAAGCGCAAAAATGCGCCGTGTGCGCGTTGGCGAAACGCCTCGCGCTCTTCGATGAAGTAGCGCTCGTGGGCCGGTTGGTCCAATAAATGACCGGTATAAAGGTTCACAGCCTGTTCGACGTGGTGTGCCGCTTGTTGCGGGCTTGATTGCCAGAGCCTGTCACCTTGATTGAGGTGATTCTCAAACTCCAGCACGTCGCAATGGGTCAATTCCGTTGGTTCGAGTTTGTAGCGTTCGCCCTCGCGGGTGATGACACGCCAGTTGGTGACACCATCGGGGGCATCTGGCTCCAGCACCCGTCGCAGGGCGGACACGGCCACTTTGGTGGTGGTGACACTGCCACCCCCTTCGTCACGCCCGAGGCGTTCGGCCAGCTCCAAAAGCATCAGACCCCGCGGATAGAGAATCAATCCTGCAAGCACCAGTTGTGCTTTGCGACGGGGCCATTCGGTGATTAAATCCCCATTTCGCCGCACTTCAAAGCCCCCAAACAGGCGTACGCTTAAACCCTGCGTGTGGGTAACCGGGGCGGGCAACCCTTGTGACGCATCGGGCACTGTGACCAGTGCAGCGCTTGTGTCGGAGAGCAGTGGCACGATGGGGGCAAGCCACCCAGGCGGTGTTTTTAAGAAGCCTTGATAACCCAAATTCTCGGCGATGGCGTGGGCTTGCCGGATGAGTGAGCGGACCGTTTCCCGTTGCCCCAGTTGTTCATGCAGTACGGCTTCGATGAGCTGGTGCTCAAACAGTGCCCAACCGGCTTCAAGCCGCTGCAGTTCTGCCTTGATGGGCGTGATGAGGGCCAATGCCTGTTGATGATGCCCCATTGCCGTGAGGTTGAGGGCCCGTGCCTGTATCAACCGTGCGTTGTGGTACCCCTCTTTGGTCCGGGTTGGCCAATTGATGATGATTTGTTCGGCTCGGGCGCTTTGACCGTGTTTGTGCAGGGTGGTCAGCCAGTGGCTCAAAGCCAGTTTCATCCCATCAGTTTCGCCGTGGCGTGAGTAGATGCCAAGCGAACGCAGCAAAAGCGCTTCACCGGTTTTGTCTGGCGTGTCAGAGGCGGTGATCCATCCGAGCACCCGGTACGCATCTGCCACGTGTTGCCAAGCGAGTGACTGACTCCAGTCAACGGGTAAATGTTGCACGAGGGCAGCTGCCTCGTCTTCGCGTCCGGCGTGCATCAAGACCTCGGCGCAGATAAAACGCCCAATCACGGTCAGTTTCGGAAAGTTCCACGTGCGCGCCGTCTCCGCCCCATGATTGGCACATTGCGTGGCCATGGCCCAATCACCCCGCATCAGCCAGTAGCGTGTCAGTTCAAAAGCGGCTTCGACCTGTGTAAAGGCCAGGCGGGGATCGCCATCCGACGTCATCGTCAGGATTTGGTCACTGACATGACGTCGGGTTTCCCAGTCACCGTGTTGTCGCACCGCGAGTTGCGCCTGGATGAGCTTCCATTGCGCCTGTTGAGGAATCGTGGCCCCATCCGCCAGGTTTTCAAAGGCACTCATGCAATCGCTTAAATCTGTGGCTGTCGGAGGCCAAAGGGCCTCTCGTAGGCTTGCGAGCAACACCCAACGTTCCGTGTCAAGATCGCCCATCCGTTGACAGATTGCACGTGCCTCATCCCACACATCGGGCGCGCGGTGCTCACGACGACCTGGGACCATTGCAGCCCAGTACGCCAAAGCGGGACGGGCCTGCACCAGTTCACGCGGTAACTGGCGCAACCATTCGGTCATTTGCGCTTCGCGGCCGGCAGTGTACATCAAAGGAAAGCACTGCTCGCAAAATTGCGCGAGTTCGTCGTAGCGGCGGGCTGCTGCCAGGTGGGGCAACGCGAGTTGGATTTGTTCGGCTGCCAGGTAATGGTCAGCCAAGGTCGCGTGTAAAGCGAGCCGTGTGTTTGCCGGGATGAGTCGCTTGCCAGCCAGGAGCAGGTGGTGTTTGAGGTGTGAAAACAAAACCCAAGGCACGGTGTCCGTGTCGAGCAAACCAAGGTTCCCGAGCCGCCGCAACCAGTCGCCCCGATGCGTGGGTACCACGGCTTGCCACGCATTTGACTGACATTCCTCAAGTAATGCCAAGGCTGGCAATGCTTCCCGTTCTTGAGGGGACAGCACAAATAGGCATTCCTCCTCAATATAGCTTGCCAGCGCTGCGGGCAAGGTGGGGCCAACGTTTGTGGTGGCAGCGGGCTCGTCTGGGGTGATTGCGAGGTAGGTTACACCCAGCGGCCAGCCATTCAAGTGGCCAACGGTGCGCCACCAGGTGCGATCGCCCATGCGGCCGGGCGCCACGTGCTGGATCAGTTCGCGAATCTCTTCGTCGCGAAAACGCAACGACGCGCCGGTAATCACCCGCAGTTGATTGTTTGCCTGCATCCTCGCAAGTGGTGCGTCCGGCCTTTCTCGCGCAGTCAGTACCAATCGGACGGTATCGGGAATCCACACCAGCGAGGACCAGAAATGCTCGCCCACGATTTCTTGAATCGTGTGGAGATCATCCAAAACCAACACCAGGCGTGTCGGAAGCGTGCCCAAAACCATCCAAAACGGTTGCCATAGATCCGCAGTGGCCGTGCGCAGCGCGTCACAGGCACCCAACAGCGCGTCTTGCGCAGGGGCAGAAGAATTCGATGCGATCAATGCGGCTTGCATGGCATCGGCGAGTGCCACGTGCGAAGCGTCTTGCGGGCGCAGGCTCAACCAGGCGATCGCTGAGGCTTTGTCTCGCGCGTGTGCTTCGGCGATCGCACGTGCACTTTGCGTCTTGCCAAAACCAGGCCCAGCCAGCAACAAGCGGGCACGGGGCTCGGCATCGCGCCATCGCTCGAATTCACGCCTCACCCATACCGAAGGGGCGCTCGGGCTGATGCTGGGAAGTGACTGACACCCGGTTTCAGACATAGTGTGAGCACTATACCCGGATTCGGGCATCGCATGGCAATCTGGCGTTGAAAATGGGTCAAGGGTATGCCTGTTGCACATCCCACAATGGCACGGCAGTCACAAGGGGCCAAGACCGCCAGATCACGCGTGTTGATGTGTGAAGGCGTTACGGGACCAGCACGGCAATTGATGTGATCGCGGCAGTTCCTGATGCCATCCATCAGATTGACTGACTGTTTGTTAAATGTCAGTAACATTCGGCGGTCGGTGGGACCATTGCGTGGTCTTAAGGTGATCGCGCGATGCCAGCGGTCAAAAACTTGCCAGTGGGGTAAACACGTTGGATGATTGAGTTTGCGGGGGGCTGTAACAGGCGTGACCGGCTGCCGACCTTGAATCGGATAGGAGGAGTGACGATATGGCTGCGCCATTGATTTCGGTGCTTGTCACGGCTTTCAATCAGCCGGAGGCCTTGGATGAATTGTTGACGTCGCTGGCTGATCAGACGTTTCGGGATTTTGAGGTCGTCATCGTCAATGATGCGGGTTGCCCGTTGGGGGATATCTGCGCTTTGTATCCTGATTTGAGCATCACGTTGCATGAGCGTGCTACCAATGCGGGGCAGACCGCTTGCCTGAATCAGGCGGTGGGTCTGGCTCGTGGAACTCGCCTGCTGCTGCTGGATAATGATGATCGGCTCTGGGAAGGGCATCTTGAGAGGATGCAGCAGGCGATCGCTGATGCGGACCTTGTTTTTGCCGATGCGGAGGTCTATCGCTTTTCTATGGAATCAGGGACTCGCGTGCCCACGCAACGCCGCCTTCTCGCGCATCGCTTTGACCCCGACATGCTCAGGCAATACTTGACCTTTACACCATCAGGTGTGTTGTATCGCCGGCGCTTGCATGATGAGCTGGGCCTTTTCGATGAAACCTTGCGTAGTTGTTACCAAGACTGGGACTGGGTGCTGCGCGTGGCTGCGGCAAACCGCATCCGGCGCGTGCCCCTGGCCAGTGTCTATTACGCATTTGGCGACCACAACGTGTCAAGCAATCCGACTACCATGCAGCCGTCACTGGGTTACCTTAAAGCGAAACATGGACTTGGTGATGTCATCACCACCAACTTTGAACGCATGCTGGATGATCCGATTCTCGAAGCCGTGCGGGTAACATCCGAGCGCGTCTGGGATGGCCGTCCGATCACTGGCCGGCGCGTCTCACCCATTGTCAGGCTGTGAAGCACGTGACGATTCCATGACAGGCAGTCGGTGCTTGTGCCCGCATCGAACAGTTCCCCTAACTGCCGCGTAGTCACCCCTGAAATCAAATCAAGACGCCAAACGGCCTCAGCGCTGAGGCCGTTTTTAGCTTCCGCTTCGGACAGTCCTAATGCACGATGATGAAACCGCGAACCTGAATGGGGTTCGCGCAGTCGATCTTGTACTCGTAGGTGCTGGGCGTGGTGAGTGAGATGGTTGTCGCATTGAAAGGGCTTGTCGGCAAAGGCACATCCGGAAAACTCGGTGAACCCACAGACCTGATCGTCCAGGCCACGCCCGAGTTAACGTTTTTGAACTGTACCGTCCCGTCGGCCACGATGTCGACGGATTGCGGCCCAAAGGGGGTCATTGCATCGTATATGTTGACCGTTGCGCGCAGCGGCCGACAATACTCCTCAAACGACAGGAAGCCATTTGCGTTGGTGTCGAGCGTCTTAAAGTCCGCCGCAATCTGGCTCTTGTTTGCGTGGTTGCCGCCCACGCCGACGAAGTATTCCTCTTCAGTCACAAGCCCATCGCCATTTGTATCGAAGCTGGCCAATTTCTGGGCGCAGTCATTGGTCGGGGTTGCTGAAGCGGAAGGCTTGACCGAAGGCGTTGGACCTTCTGACGGCTTGTCTGAGGGTTTATCAGACGGCTTGTCCGATGGCGTGACCGATGCTGTCGGTTTGGGCGACGGGCCGCACAATTCGTCAGGGTTCAAGCGGCCATCTTTGTTAGCATCCAGTTGTTCCAGGTGTGCGAGCACCAACGCTTCGGTCGTCAGTCCCGGGAATGCCTCCGCCAACGCGTCTTTGCCTTGCACGTACTCTTCCCTGCTGATAAAGTCGTCACCGATGGAATCAAGCTTGATGAAAAGTTTCTTGCAAGCATCCAGGTTACTGAAGTTCACCAGGCCTGTCACGGGCACGGCATCTGGATTGCAAGCCTGTGAGGTCAGCAGGATGCCAACGATGGATGCGAGGGGCAGTTTGTGTACGGTCACTCCTTTTGCAGTCGAGTACAGGTGGTGTCTACCCCGACACCATTGCTTTTATTCAAACTACCGCATCCGTGCACCCATCAGATTGACCGATCGGCCTGCCTGACTCCAGCACCATTGTGACGCAAAAGGATCACGCGATGGTGCCACGGACCGCCGAATGTTAAAAACGTTTAACAAACAATCAGTCAATCTGATGGTTGGTCTGATTGTTCGGGCGTTAGCGAATGAGCCCTCGGACTCACCTACCAAGGAGTAGGGCCGCGAGTGCAAGCGTTGCTGGAAGTCCTTGAATGAGCAGAATGGTTCGCTTGACGGTCAAGGCACCAAAAACGGCCGCGACAATCATGCAGCTGAGAAAAAAAACTGCAAGCGCGTGGGCAAAATCAGGCGTTTGCTCCCACAAGGCCCAAATCAGGCCAGCCGCCAGAAACCCGTTATACAGCCCTTGATTGGCTGCCAGTGCAGCCGTCATCTCAGCCCGTTCGGGCGTCAGACCAAATACTTTGCGGCCAACAGGCTTTCGCCACAGCAAGGATTCCAGAACCATGAAGCCGATGTGCTCGCACGCAACCAGGGCAGTCAGCAGGCTTGCAAGGGTATTCATCTGTGCCCTCTTGCGATACGGTCGAGCTGATGTCAGGGGAGCCTTCGCTGACACCTACTGTGTGCACACCACAAGCCCGGTGCGCGATGATAAAACATACCGCATCGACCGGTTGTTTTCAATCTCGCAGACCACGCTGCACCACTGACTCAGCTTGGCGCGAACGAAAAGGCGGCTATGCGGCTTTTAATGAGGCTCACGCGTCAAACAAGCCGTGTCGTGCGGTTGGCATCTGACGGCTCCTGTGCCGTTTACCCCGCTGCCAGCACCCGCAACAACGCCTCACCGAAGTCGTTGAGCTTTTTCTCCCCGATGCCTGGCACCTGCAACAACGCATCTTCCGAATCAGGACGGCGACGCACCAGTTCATCCAGTGTCTTGTCATTGAAAATAACGTAAGGTGGCAGCTTGCGCTCCCTCGCCAAGTCCGCGCGCCATGCCCGTACCCGCTGCCAAACTGTTTGCTCCTCGGCCGTGAGCGGATCCCCTCCCGCCAGACCCTTGCTATCAGTTTTGACCGTGATGCGCGGCGCCGACAATCGCACCGTGCCTTGACCCTTCAAGACGGCATTCCCGGCTGCCGTGCGTTGCAGCGTCTGATACTCGCCCGCACGCACCAGGAAGCCTTGTGCGATGAGTTGGTCAATCCAGTCCAGGATGTCATTCAATTGATACTGACCAAGCAACCCATAAGTCGATAGTTCGTCATGCTGCCATTGCGTGATTCGTTGCCCTTTGGCACCTTTAAGCACCTGCGCGACATGCTGGGCACCGAAGCTGTCTTTGACCCGCGCCACACAGCTCAGGATTTTTTGCGCGGTGATAAAGCTGTCAGCAAGTTCTTCGTGCTCGCCGCAACACACGTCGCAGTGGCCGCAGTTGGCCTTGGTGTAGTCTTGGCCGAAGTGGGTCACCAGCACCCGATGACGACACTGCAGGGTGCGGGCAAAGCGATGCATGTCTTCAAGGCGCTTGTGTGCCAGTTGTTTGTGTTCATCTTGGGGGAGGCCAATGATCGCTTTGCGCAGCACAACGTCTTGCCCGCTGTGCAAGAGGATGCACTCGGCCCGGAGGCCATCGCGACCGGCGCGACCGGCTTCTTGTTGGTATGCCTCGATGGAACCGGGCAGACCGGCGTGGATGACAAAGCGCACGTCCGTGCGATCGATCCCCATCCCAAACGCCACGGTCGCCACGATGATATTCACCTTTTCATTGCTGAACGCTTCCTGGTTGCGTTGACGAACCTCATCGGACAAACCCGCGTGATAAGGCAGCACTTTGTGCCTCTTCTTTTGCAGGGACAGCGCCAGGCGGTCAACCTCCTTGCGGCTGATGCAATAAATGATGCCCGCTTCATCCCGATGTTCCCTGAAAATGGCTTCGAGTTGCGCGTTGAGATCGTGCCGGAACACCACGCGGTAATACAAATTGGTGCGCTCAAAATCCCCGACCACACGCTGCGCATCGCGCATCCGCAAATTGGCCACGATGTCGTCTCGCACCCGTTCGGTGGCCGTGGCGGTGAACGCATGAATAGGAATACTCGGCATCCACGCGCGTAATTGACTGATGTTACGGTAGTCTTCGCGGTATTCATGGCCCCAGTGACTGATGAGGTGTGCTTCGTCCACCGCGACGAAACTGACATCGAGTTCCCGTATGATTGTTTCGAGGCCCAGTAACCCCTCTGGTGCCAGATAGAGGAGCTTCAAGCTGCCCGCTTTCAGGCGTCGAAAAACATCCTGGCGCTCGACGGGCGTCTGCCCGCTGTGAAGGGTGCCAGCAGATACATCATTTTCAAGCAAGCCATCGACCTGGTCCTTCATCAAGGCCTTAAGGGGCGAAATGACCAGCGCCACGCCCGGTTGCGCCAGGGCGGGAAGCTGGTAGCACAGGCTTTTGCCGGCACCCGTTGGAAGCACAACCAGGCTGTCCTGGCGCCCCATAATGTGCGTGACGGCCTCAGCCTGCCCCGGCAAAAAACTGGCATACCCCCAATGACGCTTCAGCAAAGTGAGCAAGTCCGCATTCACGCGCCCAATCCCCCTGATGCAGTTTACCTGCCCGTTAGGGGTTTCGCCAGACGTTGTCCTGCCGCGCTTGCGTCCACTCTTACCCACAGAAAAGGGCTTGACTGCCGGGCTGGAATGACGCACGAAGGCATCCTCACAAGCTGTGTGATGAATCGTCTTATTGAAACTTGGCGATACGGTTACCGCCTGACTCAGTAGCGATACCTGCCAGCGATCGCCCTAAGTGATGGTGCAGATGCGATTGTGGCCAGCGTCGGTCACGTAAAGTACGCCAGAACGAAACGCGACCCCAGTGGGTTGTTTGAACGGTCCATCGTCGCTTTGGCCGGGTGGCGTGCCCGCCAGGGTGGTCACGACACCGTCGCCACTGATTTTCCGGATGCAGTGATTGTCAGTGTCGGCGACATAGACGTTACCCTGCTCATCCACCGCAATACCCCACGGATAGTGAAATCTCGCTGATTTGGCCATGCCATCTGCATATCCGGCCTGACCTGAACCTGCCAAGGTTGTCACCTCACCGCTCGGACTGACCTTACGAATGCGATGGTTGGCAGAATCAGCGACATAGAGGCTACCGTGGCCATCGACTGTAAGGCCCCGGGGAAAATTGAACCGCGCGCGTTCGCCCTTGCCATCTGCAAAGCCGCGATGCAAGCCAGTCAAGGTTTTCACGGCGCCGTTGGGGCTAACTATGCGAATGCGATGATTGAAAGAATCCGTAACATAGATGGTGCCATCGCGATCCACTGCGACATCGACCGGGCCATAAAATCGTGCCACGTTGCCTGGGCCATTTGCGTATCCCGCTTTCGCGCCTGCCAGGGTTGTGACAACTCCGTTTGGATTGATTCGGCGAATGCAGTGGTTGTTATGGTCGGCCACATACAGATTGCCCGCGTCGTCCAGGGCGATGCCAAAGGGTGAATCAAACTGTGCGCCGGTGCCCATCCCATTTGTGTTGCCAGCCTGCCCAGAACCCGCGAGGGTTGTGACTCGGGCATTGGAAGACACACAGCGGATTCCGTGATTGCCCGAATCACTGACGTAGATGGTCTGGGTGCTGTCAATGACAAGGCTCAACGGCACGTTGAACTGTGCCTGCGTGCCGACGCCATCGTGATACCCGCTGACGTAATCCCCTGCCACGGTGAGGATGGCCTGCGTCGTTTGCACGGGGGGTGAGGGCGTTTCCGGTTTGGCGACTGGTGGACTCTCTGTTGAGAGCAGTCGCGGGCCGAGGGTATCTTTCAGCCAGGTGCTGTCCTCGCAAGCAGCCAGCACCCGCAGGCAGGTGGCAGGCTTGCGCACGGCGCGGCGCACAAATTCGACCGGTTGCTGGTAAATAAGCAAGGCCAGTTCACGGTCGGTGCCATTCAGTCGCGGTTGGGCAGGCACATTTTCGATGCGCGGCGCGTGGAGGTTTTGCTTTGCGCGCGCCCACGCTTGCGATCGCCGCAGGAATTCCGCAATGCCGATGGCGTTGCGCGACTGAAGCAAGCTGGTTTCATAGGTATGCGCCGCGTCCTTGATCACATCATCGCTTGCCTGCGGCTCCAAACCAAGCAGCTTCAGGGCGTCGTCCCGTCCGTCCGGGATGGGTGCCTCGCGCTGAACAGCAGTCAGGAAAGCCGGCAGGGCCCGCGGTTGCCACACGCGTGTATCCATCCGCCCCGTTGCACGCACCCCTGGCAAGACTTGGCCAAAAAGCAGCGAACTGCACACGTGGGTTTGCCATCGCCACAACAACCACAGCGCGATCGCCTCGAGCACAAGCAGCCGAGGCGGCCCTTCGACAAATGCGCATAACGTGTCGCCCAACAACACGACCAGCAGGACCATGCCGAGTTGTAAGCTCCGACGCAGTTGCGGCAGCGCTCCGACCACAAAAAGCAGCGCAACCAAGGGTAGCTGCGTCAAGACCATGACGGTGCGTTCTGGTCCGGGATCGGCTACCAGTCGGAAGAACGATCCCAAGATAGCCAAGGCAATACAGCGGGCAAGCACCGGCCGCAAAGGCACCAGGTCCCACGGGGTTTCCGCAACGCGGGTGGCGGGACGCGCGTGCGTGGTCAAGGCGCCTGTTCCAGGTGTCCGCGTTGTCATGTCCTGATCACGCGTACACAGTTGTTGTCGCTATCGGCCACGTAGCGGGTGCCCTTGGCATCCAGTGCCACGCCAAGCAGGGCCAGACCGACGCACGGTAGACCGATTGCCGTGAACGACACCAAATCCCACGGACTATGAGGCCCATCGTGAATGGTTGGTGCTTGTTTTCTTGCCAATTGCACGTTCCTGTCCAAGCCACAAAAAATGCCACAAGGGTGGGGACGGTCCACTTGCCTGACTGAACGTTAGCGCACAACTGGCGCGTCCGCACGCCTTTTATGCCCAAGTCTGGCGTGGATCATACGCTGACCTTCCCCAGACACGTCGGAGTCATCATTCCTGCTCATCTGACAAATGCCTTGGCGGCGTCTTGAACGAAGCGTCCGAACAGGCGCACGAGCCGCGGGCTTCAATGCGTCGTGGTTCGCCCAGTCAGCCATCAACATGACCGATTGTTCGACAACGGTTGGTTCTATGTACTGCCGCCGTAGCACTTGTCCTCAGGCTGGTGATTCGTCCGTCCTGGTCTGGTGGTTGTTTTCTGATTAGTGAAAGTGATGGTTCCTTCACCTTGGCGGTTTGGTGGGCTATTGTTCGGGTAAGCATAGAAGGACCGCGAGACGCTTGGTGCACGTGGGTGAGGAAATGCAAGCCCCAGTGGAGAAACTCCAGTGATTCAGCACCTCCGAGCCATGCTGCTTGCCGCGATTGTGACCTTGGTTGGCTGTATGCTGGCAGACTGGCTGTTGGAAGCCGCAAAGCTTGGCATCGTCTGGTGGCGTCCGGCTGCGCAAGGTGCCATTATCGGGGCATGGCTCGGCTTGATGCTCACTATTATGGAATATGGCATGATCGACCTCGTGCTTGCAAAAACCTTGCTTGCGTGGTGGCAGCAAGGGGTTCAAGGGCTGATTCTGGGCGCGATTCTCGGTGCTGGTGCGCTTTTTGCAGCGGATGCATTGGCGGCTTTTTTCTTGCAGGCACCCATCGTGCGGATTGCGGTGTGGGGCTTCTTTGGTGCGGTTTTTGGTCTCATTGAGGGCATCAAGTGGGTGTCTTTACGCCGGGCGCAATGGGCGGCTCTGGGTGCTGCCTGTGGCGGGGTATTGGGCGGGGTTGCGATCAGTTTTGCGCCCCATCTTTTACTGGACCCCCGCAACGCCTGGCTGGTGCTGTTCACCACATGCTTGGCCAATGCTTGTTTCGGTGCCCTGCTGGGGCTTGGGCTCTCCTTATCGCGCTCCTTGACGCGTGCTGCGAGCTTGACGATTGTCAGTGCGCCGATGCCCAAACAGATTAACCAGAGCTTTCCGATTGGGTCGATCGCCGACACCGAAACCATCGGGCTTGGCAAGGTGCACTGGTCGCTCACCGGTGATGGCGCCATTCGCGGCCCCTACGCGATGCTCAGCAAAAATGGCGCCGAATACGTCATTCAACCCTTCGAAGGCGCGCGACTCGCGGTGTCGGACGAAGCGATCGTGCCCGAGGACCTTCACCGTTGCGCCGATTTAAGCTACACACCCTTGCACAATCCGGAAGAATGGCAAACCCTTCGTCATGGAAACGTGATTCGTCTGGGTGATGGTACCTACCTTTATTTTGAGTATCAGCAACTCGATGTCGCGCAACTGCGTCCTGCATCCGTCACGGCTGCTTTGTTGCCATTGTGTTTGCTCACCGCCTTGTTTCAGGCGCCGGCTGCCGAGGCCCTCACGGTCAACATGACCGATGCGCGGGGTTTGCCGGATGGCCGGATTCGGGTGGATGTACAGGTGTTTGAGGACGAATTGCCGGTCGAGGGATTGTCCGCGCGTGATTTTCAGGTTGATGATCACCCCTACGGAGAGGATTTGATGGTTCAGACCGGTGAGGCGGCCGCTGAACCCAACTTCATCGTGCTCGTGCTCGACAAGTCAGGCAGCATGGTCGAAAAAACCCTGGATGGCAAGCAGACCAAAATGGACGCGGCGAAACAGGCTGCCAAACGTTTCTTGACTCAGCTTGGGCCACGCGATCATGTGGCGGTGCTCTCGTTTGATGACACGGTTGAGAGTCATGAATTCAGTGTGGATCGCAAAGAAATTGAGCAACTGATCGACGGGGTTGAGATGGCGCCTTTTTTTGCCGGTCGCACCAATCTTTACGATGCCATCGGCTACGGGCTGGGTCTTTTGTCGCGGGTGCGTGATCAACAGCCGCCTGCCGTGCGCTGTTCGCTCGTGCTGTTGACCGATGGCGCGCAATCCGTTGAAGAAGGCAAGACACGCTTCACGCCGGCTGAACTGATTCCCACTGCCCGCCGCCTGAACGCGACCATCTACACCATCGGTTTTGGTGACCCCAGAGCGAAACGGGATTCCAAGGCCTACGTCGATCAGGACTATATGAGCCATGTGGCCCACGACACGCGGGGCACCTATCACTTCGCCCGTAACGCCGATGAACTGGCAGGTGCGTATGATCGCATCTTGCGCGCCATCAAGGGTCATTACCGCCTGGTCTGGCAGAGTCCGCGCACCGTGCGTGACCCTTATGCCCACCCCATACGCATCAGTGTCCAACCCGACAAAAACAATGCGGCGGCCAGTGCGGAGGGGCATTACAGCTTCAGCGGCACCGTTCCGCAACTGGCCGGCACACTTGGGCAGCAGATCGTGACGGTCGCGGGATTTGTCCTCTTGCTTGGCAGCCTGTCCTGGATTTTGCCACCCGGACTTGCGCACGCGGAACGCCTGCTGCGTCCGACAGCACCGCGCCGCTCACTCGTCGAAGAGGCAGAGGCCATCTGGCACGCGCGCAATCGCCGCCCGAAGCGGCGCGTGGTCCGCAAAGTCAAGTCAGATGATGCCCAAGCGGCCGTGCGATCGCCCGAGTCGGCCCCGGCATCGCCTACTCCGGCAAAGCCGATGGCGGATGTTGAGCCCCCTGCCGTTCCAACCAAAAAATCCAAGGTTCGTTTCCTCGATCGCACGGAAGGGGATGCCTGAGCGATGCCATTACCGGATGCCCCTCTGTCAGCGGAACGCTACGCGCGACTCAGACTCATTCCCTGGTGGCGTCAGGATGTGTTGCGCGCTGCAACCGTTTTTGTAGCCGGCGCGGGCGCGGTGGGCAATGAGGTCATCAAGAACCTGGCACTGGTTGGCATCGGCCGGATCATCGTGCTGGACAAGGACCACATCGAGTTAAGCAATTTGACGCGCTCGGTACTTTTTACCCAAGCCGACGTCGGGTCCTCCAAAGCCCAAACAGCCGCCGCGCGCGCGCAAGCCATCAACCCGGATGTGACGGCGATTCCGATTGAGGCTGATCTCGCCGAGGTTGGCATCGGCTGGCTCGACGGTGTCGACGTCGTCATCAGTTGTTTTGATAGCCTGTACGGGCGCATCATCCTCAACCGGGCCTGCGCGCGACTCGGTATTCCCTGGATCAATGGCGGTCTCGGTGACCAGACCGATATCTTCAAGGCCACGCTGAGCCTGTATCACGCACCAGACGGCCCCTGCTTCGAGTGTTCATTGTCACAGGGAGTGGCTGATGCGGAATTGCAGCGCCAACTCGGCACGGGTGGCTGTGGCGCCACGGAACAGCAGGCACAAGCACTCGGGGCCGTGCCTTCCACGCCCACGATGGCCTCGTTGCTGGGCGCCTTACAAGTGCAAGAAGCCCTCCGGCTCTTGCACGCCAAAGCGGAACCCCAAACCTCGCCGCCCCCCCCTGCCTGGGGCCAGTTCGCGTGTTATCAGGCAGCGACCCACGAGACCTTCACCCTCAAGCAGGCGCGTAATCCGCGTTGCCTTTGTCACGCGCCCCTACGGATCAAGCGGGTGCCAGGCTTCACCCAGGATACCCCGCTGGTGGCCCTGTGGGCGCAGGCAGACCTCCCGTCAGACGCTGTGCTGGGCTTGCCTGCGGCGATCGTCTCTGCGATTCGGTGTCCTGCTTGTGGCCCCTTTGAGAACGTGTGGGAGTACCGGCTCCATGACCCTGTCTGTCCCACCTGCCAGCAACGCGTGCCGGTGGATCATGTGTGGCAGTTCGATGCCACTCACCCACTGGCTGCGCGCAGTCTGGCACAGATTGGGATGCCGTCTGGCACGCACCTGCGCTGGCTGGCCGAGGAAGAGATCACGCTGCTGTGGCCTGTGGCTGACAAATTGAAGGAGGGTCACAGGCCTTGAGGACACCGGGTACGATCTGTCGGGCGTGCGGCGCGCCCATGTTGAAAGCGGCAGACGGACGTGGCTGGCATTGCGCCAAGAATCCGGAGGAACACCCGGGGATTTCGATCAAGCCGCCGCGCAGCGGCAGCGTGTTTTTGGCGATCGCAGCCCTCGTCCTGGCCGTCGTGCTTGCCGGGGCCAGCGTCTTTGCGATGGCACGCTTGCCCTTTACCCGTGAGCCGATCGTGCTGGCCCCGGTGCTCGTCGCACTGGGCGCGGCGCTTGCGGGCTGGCCCTTGCTGGCTTTGCGGATGCGGCGCCAGCGCGTGCGGGACTGGTACAGCCTGCCCACGCTTGGCTTGATCCTCAGCGTTGGCGCAGTGGGTGCGCTTGGTTGTGTCTGGATTGTCTGGACGTTCTCGAACTGGCATGCCCGCAGTTTTTTAGCCTTGCCTGCCATCCTTGCGGGCCTGGCACTCGGCATGGCAGGCACCTTGCTGCCACACGCCAACGAGGGGTCTGGGGCTGCTGTGGCGCTGGTAAGGCGTCTGCGCGAGCAGTTTGGGCGACACCGTGCGCGGCAACTGGCCTGTCAGGGGGTGGGTTGTACGGATACAGAGGGAATTCCTTGCCTGGCAACGGACTGTGCGCGGGTGATGTGTGGTCCACACTGGATTGCGCTTGAGGGACGCTGTAACTGTGGCACAAGTTTTCTTGATCCGGGGCGTGTCCGCAGGGGGCGGGTGCCGCAAGAATTGTGGATGCTGGGCGGGGGTGCGATCGCAGCCACCTTCGGCTTGGGTTGCGTGATGTGGGGCGTGGGACATGGAATGTAAACATCCGACACTGCCTTACCACTGGCACCTGCGTGAGCCAGCCTGGCAGGCGATGGTTAAGGCCGCTTTTGACGCGTCGCCACTCGAAACCACCGGGCTGTTGATTGGGGTCATCCAGGAGGTGGCTGGTATTCAGACGGTGGATGTGGAAGCCTGCTACGTGCTGCAGGGGCGTGACGCCACGACAGTGAGCCAGACTTTGCCCGCTGAGGCGTGGATTGCAGCCTATTGGGCAATCGAAACCCACTATCCCGACTCGCAGTTGCTTGGTTGGTGGCACACCCATCCTGGGCATGGCGTGTTTTTGTCTGCAGCCGACTGGGATCTTCATCAGCGCAAATTCGCGGCGCACGCGGCACCGTGGGCGACGGCGTGGGTGCTTGATCCCATCCAGTTGCGCGTTGGTGCCTTTGTGTGTGCGCCAGGCGAATTGTGGCCGGTGGCGCTAACTGGGATCGGCGCCTGGCCAGATGGCTGGCAATACCGCATTGATGCCGGTCAATCAGGTGTAACTGCGCCCCCTGGCGGGTAACGGTTTCAAGCAACCGGACAATCTGTCATCAAGCGGGGTTTGTGGGGAATAAGACCACTTGGCAAAGGAGACTGCTGAACATGCCAGAATATGTGATTGACATCAAGGATACGGATCTCAAACCGTCGGTCCAGGGGCGACAGCGGGTCGAGATGGATGACGATACCACCATCGAGGAGGCCTTGGAAAACATCATTGCGGGCCTGCAGTTGCCGCGCACGACGCTCAATGGCGAACCAAGACGCTATTTGCTGGGTTATGAGGGTCAGGTACTGGGTCTGACCGATGTACTTTCACAGGTGGTGCCGGCCGGTGGGCGGATCATGATGACCAGCGATGCAACCGTTGCAGGGAGGGAGCTGCTGTGACGCAATCGCTGGAGTCGGCGCTCAAAGGCCGGTTGAGTGAAAATCTGCGACACTTGTGCGAATTGCGCGATGCCAACTTTGATGCGGCAAGTAATCAAGCCAAGGTTGAGTTTCGTGTCCTGGAATACCTGGACCCGGTGACCAAACAGTGTCCGACGCGCTACGCATTGCGACTGCGCGGTGTGGCCATCACGGATGTGAAGGTGAATGATCGCAGCCTCACGCATCATTATCGACATGATCTGCCGCGGATGGTGACTGAGTTGAAACCCCAGGCACTGGATTGGGAATTGGTGGTGACCGATGCAGCGAACGATCCCTTAGCCGAGCCCATCGAATTGCGACTGAACCTGCACGCGGACCCCTACAAGCCGTTGGCACCGGATGTGTTCTTTGAAACACGCATCTGGCATCCGAACGTGCAATGGCAAACGGGGCAGGCCTGTTATGGTGACAAGGTGGCCTGGAGTGATCCCCGCCTATCCCTTGCCGATCTCATCCGGCGGATCTACACGATGATGGCCTTCATCGGGCAGGGGTCCGTCAATGTCGATGCACGGGATCAACTCAACAAAGAAGCCGCGCGGTGGTACAGCGAGCTCAAGGTTCAATTGCCGGACGTTTTTCCGATTGGCAACCGGGTGCTTCAATGACCCCAAAGCTACTCGAACTGCCGCGAGCCGGACCGTTGCGGGTGCAAATCACCGAGGATCTGCTCCGAGAGTTGTGGCAAGCCGCCACGCACAACCCCAACGTGGAGGTGGGCGGCTTTATGCTTGGCCACGTCTATCCCCTTGGGCATTCGGCGTATCATCTCGTGTTGACCCGGTATCTGCCCATCGAGGATACCAAGGCCACCGAACGCGAATTCACTTTCCGTGCCGAGGCTTTTGTCAGGCTGGACCACGAGTATCCGATTGCCAGGGGGCAAACGCCCACTGGCTTGACGTGTCTTGGCTGGTTTCATACCCACCCGGGGCATGGCGTTTTCTTTTCGGCGCCGGACCAGGCGGTTCACCATGGCAAGTTTTCGGCCAATGGCTTTCAGATTGGACTGGTGGTGGATCCCCAACAGCAGCGGGCAGGCCTTTTTTACTGGCAGGCCCCCGGCACTTTGGGGCCCACTCAGATGGGCGCCATCCAGACACTGTTTGACCCGTGCCGCCTCCTTGCTGGGGCGCAGGATGCCGGTGCTTCGCAGGCGGTGCGTCGTGCAGGCGAGGGCACAGGGGCCCGCGTGGCGTCGCCTGGCAGATGGGGGGAGCGTGAGCGCCGCCGATTGCTTGGCTGGCTGGGCGGATGCGTGAGCGTGGGCCTGATTCTGGCTGGGGGATGGGTGGCATGGGGAAAGCTGCTTGGTGAGCCGCTGGCGGATTTACAGGTATTGCGCCTTGATACCGATTATCAGCGGGTTCGCGTGCGCCTGCCAGGGATAACAGAATCGAGCGTGTCGGTGGTCTTGAACCACCCCGAGGATGGTTGGCCTGCGCAGTTTTCGTTTTCCGTGCCAACCTATCCGGACGCAGGGGGCATCAGTTTTGATGTGCCGGTTGCGGATGTGCTCAGCAAGCAAAACACCCGACCGGACAGCCGCAGGCCTTTGCGTGTGTGGGCCCGGGTGGGGCAGTCTGCGCGCCTGCACGTTGGGGTTTTGCCGCGGATTGCCGAGACGCTGGATGTACCGGCGGGTTGCGTCGCGATTCCACGGGGGCAGTTCGCAGCTGGTCTTGATTCGTTTTTGATACACAGGCCCGGTGACGATGCGACGCAGGATTACACGGTCGTTGTGATGAAGTGAGGAACCTGGACATGTCAGATGGAATCTTGCTTCAGCATCCGGGAGCAGAAGGGGGATAACGTGTCTGAGCGCAAGCGGGTGTTTAAAATCAACGGGCAGTCGTATACGGCAGGAAGTGCGACACAAACAGCCTATGCGCCGGTTGCGGCACCGCCTGCGATGCAGGGGGCCGAGGCGCGCATTCAAGCCTTGATGCAGGAAGCGCGAGATGCCCGGGGGGCCTTGCTTCAGGCGGAGGAAAAGGTTCAGACGCTCGGCGCCGAACGTGATCATCTGACGCAGGCACTGGGTGCAGCCAATGACAAGGTGAGCCAGTTGCAGGCAGAATTGCGCAAACAGGTGGATTCGGCGCAACTGTTGGGGGATGAGCGCGCTTTGGATGCCGAGCGGCGTTTCGATGCCGCACAGACGGCGTTGCTGGATACCCAGCGACAGTTGAAGGACTTAAGTGGCAAATATGAGCGTGCCAGTGTCACGATCGCCGAGTTGAACAAGCGCATCGAGGATTTGCAGGCGGAGCAGGGGGTCAAGCCGTTTCGATCAGGCAGTGGGTGGTGAACGAGCCGGCGCTGCAAAAAAGCGTTGATTGGGGATCACATGTCGGTGGTTGTTGCATGACAGTACGTGCGTGCTGATTGTTTTTAAGTGTGCGGCATACGTTTGGAACAGAAACTGATGCGTCACGGTATGGAGGGGTTGAACGGATGAGTACAGTTGGCAGTGTTGGCGTTGGTCTTGCTGCACCGATTCTTGCGCCAATCATTGTCGGGGCGGCAACGATGGCTGTGACAGGTGCGGTGGCGGTGGGGACGGCTTATGTGGCTTATCACGGTGTCATCCTCGCAGCGAAGGGCGCCGCAGCGGGGACCAAGGTGGCGATCGCCACGGGTGATGCCCTGGCCGAGGCGACGCAACAGGCGATCGCCCGTGAGCACGAACGCGCGCTCGGTGCGTATCAGCAGCGTTTTGACGAGCAGGCCAGGCGCCGCAGTGAGGCGATCGCTGCCATGGCGCAACCCGCGAGTCGTCTCCGGCAACAGACACCCCCAGTGCGCGCCACGTCTCAAACACAAAAACCCAAACCAGTTGTCGCTGCCGGAACGGAGGCCGAAGGGGCAGCGCGCTTGAAAGCCTTGCTGGATGAGGTCGACCACTTTTTGCGTACCCCGGCAGCGGCCACAGGCGATCGCCAACCCCTGGTGCTTCCCAATGTGTCCCATGCGGGTGATGACGGGGATGATGGCACGGGACTATTGCTTGCGGCGGCGGCTTTTTGTCGGGAACATGCGGCCAGCCGACACGTGGTGGCCGTGCGTGAGGCACTGACACAGGCACTGGAGGAGTCATCCGATGACCCCTATCCGTTGCTGGCCGAGGTGCTGGCACAGTCCGAGGCGAGCATCAAGGCGGCCTATGAGGCGATCGCGCCACTGGCTGCTGAGGTCGAGGCCCATTATGCGATGCTCGAACAAGGCGCCAGCGCTGCCGAAACGGTTCCGGAGGGCTGGATGGACATCCAGCAGCGCATGGCCGCGTTGCGCCAGTCGTTGCTGGTCGACCCGGAAGCGTCGCAGGCGTTGTGGGAAGCCATGCGCGACGAACTGGCAGGTCTGCTGCAACAGGGGCAGGCAATGGTTGCCGCAGCACAGCAAAACGGCATCGCCACCAGCTTGCGGCGGGGTCTGGAGGCAGAAGGTTACACCGTCATCAGTGATGGGGCGCTTGGCACCCAGCGCCGCATCGCAGCGACGCATCTGAGCGAGAAACGCCGGGTCATCTTTAATGTTGATGAGCGCGGCAAGCTGCACTTTGATGTGATGGAGGGCTTTCACGGCGAAGCCTGCGCGGAGGTGCTTGGCACGATCTTTGCGCACATGGAGGCAGAGGGCATCATCTTTGATGGCCCCCCCACGTTTGATACCATCGATGCCGTGTTAAAAAAGGTGGGCGAAGCCTTCATCCAGCGGCATTTCAAGTTTGCCACGCGTGATAGCGCCGCCCAGGAAGCGCCGGTGCGTCAGGCGGCCAAACCCGCTGCCGAGGCCCAGCGACAAGGCCCGTCGCGGCGTTAGGAGCAACACATGGGCAGCCTGGATTGGGCGTCTCACAACCAGGATCAGCGCTTGCCAGCGCCACATGCACCCAGCAATGGCGCTTTTGTCTCTGGCAGTGTCTGTCTGGCGTGTGCCAGGCGTTGTGACCTGTCGCGCCGCGAGGCATTTTGCGGGGCTTATGGCTTGGGTGGGGAGCCGAGACGGGTGACGAATCACTTGTACGGCCAAGTGGTGCATGCGGCGGTGGATGCCATCGAAAAGAAGCCTGTGTACCATTACCGACCCGGCACCCGTGTTCTGACGCTTGGTACTTTGGGTTGCACCTTGCGTTGCAAGGGGTGCTTGAACCATCACTGGGCCTGGGTGCGGCCGGATGTGCAAGCCATCAAGGAGCAGACGATGGTCAAGACGCCTGAGGCGGTGGTTGAGCGAGCGATCGCTGAAGGGTGCGAGGGTTTGGCCTGGAGTTTCAACGAGGCGGCTGTCTGGCTGCCGTTTGTCCAGGATTGTAACGCCCTGGCGCACGCACGGGGGCTTTACACGGTTCTGGTGACCAATGGTTACTACCCGGTTGAGACGGTGCGAGTGTTGGCGCAACACCTCGATGTGTGGCGGGTGGATCTCAAAGACTGGCACGATGCTTATTACCAGTCGCAGATGGGGGTGTCGGATGGCGCCACGGTGGCGCGGGCGGCGACGCTGGCGGCGGCTGAAGCCGGGTGTCACGTTGAACTGGTGAGTTTGTTGATGCCCGGGCGCCATGAGGCGTGGGAGGCGATCGCCCCTTTGGCCACGTGGGTGCGTGACGCACTCGGTCCGCAGACGCCTTGGCACCTGCTCAAGTTTCACCCCCAACACCTGATGCGACACGTGCCCTCTTTTGATGACACGGTGGCCCGTACGCTGGCCGCTCAAGCCATGGCACTGGGGCTTGCGCACGTTTATGTGGGCGGGGATGCGTTCGATCATGCCAAAGCGATTGACACCCCAAGCCATGCAGTGGCCCGCGGCCCCCTTCGTCATTATGACTGGCACGGGCCCCAGGGCGAGTTTTTGCGCATCAGCGTGGAGCGAGACACGGGCAGGATGGCTTTTGTGGGCGATGAGTCCCTGTTGCAGGAGGTGCTCGCCGCCTGCGATGCGCAAGGGTTGCCATTGCGTATGGGAGAATCCGCCCCCTGCGGTTAAGGGGGCTAAACGGGCTTTTGACAGTTCACCGCACGAGAATTTCAAAACCAAGTCATCGCCTTGTCAATAAAAAATATTCGATCCGCAAAATGGGTGTATTCGTCATGCAGACAAATGATGCTCGAACAGTCATCACCACTTCGAGCCTCTGTCATTTTGCGAAGTGTCGAACAGGCGTTACAGGGTGCGGTGCCGTTGTTGGAGCTCGCGGATGGCGTCTTCGAGGGGTGCGCTGGATTGTTCCTGCTGGCAGGCTTCCATGATGCGCCTGAGGTTGATTGGCATCTCGCGGGGCATGGTGGAATAAAAGTTGGCGGCTTGCATGGCAAGCAATGACTGGAGGTCGTAGGTTTGGGGATCGTGGTTGGGTTTGTAGTCCCGGCGGGCCTGAAGCAGGGCGTCTGTCGTGATGATGTCAGGCGCGAGTTCGGCTGCGCGGCGGGTGATGACCTCGATGCCGGCACCTGTCAGGCCATCGGTGGCCCGTGCGATCGCCTGCACATCCGTGTCGGGGGCGAGGGTGACGCCCAGGCGCAGCGTCATGCTTTTGATGATGTGCGCGCGCTCTTCCTCGTCCGGCGGCAAGATGGGGATAACCCGGTCAAAGCGACGCAGCATCGCGGCATCGAGGTAGTCGGGGCGATTGGTGGCAGCCACCCAGATGACGCGTCCTCTGTTGGCGCCATCGCCCATGAATTCGAGGATTTTGCCGAACAGGCGCTGGTCCACGTCACTGCCCTGCGTGCCGCCACCCGAGCGACTACCGATGGCCTGGTCGATCTCATCCACAAACACCAATACCGGCTGCAAGGCAATCAACAAATCAAACACCTTGCTCAAATTGCGTTCGGACTCGCCCACCCACATGCTGCGCACATCCTGCAACTTGACCATGTTGAGTCCCGAGCCTTGGGCGAGGGCCTCTGCCAGGATGGTTTTGCCCGTGCCAGGCGGCCCTGCGAACAATACGCCGCGTGGCACAAGCGACAGGGCCCGCTTGAGGGCAGCCCGTCCTTGCTGGCTTTCATCCGCGATAGCGGAGAGATCCAGAAAACGTCGCACGCGGCTGATTTGTTCCGTTAAGTATTCTTTGACGTGCGCCAGTCCGCCAATGGTCTCCAGACCGTGCCGGGTCTCAACCACTTGCAGCAGGCCGTGGCTTTCCATCCGGATGATGTCTTTCTTGCGCGCGGTGATGAGGTCTGAGTCCATCGCTTGCCCGCGGGCCACCGAGGTGCGCGCGAGGTTCATGATGTCGCGCAGCGAGAACCCCACGGTTTGGCCGGTGAGGCGATCCAGTGTCATGCCACGCGGCAGGGGATGGGCTTTCATTTCCGGACAGTCATACAGGAAGTTCAAAAAGGCGCGGCGTTCCTCCGCGCTTGGCAGGGGTACCTGAATGTCCACGGTGCCACTGTTTGCACCCACCACGCACGGGGCGACCTGCGCCCGTTCGGCCGCGACCAGGAGGATGAGGTGGCCGCTTTCCGAGAATTCCTGGTCGATCGCCCAGCGCTGCAGGGTTTCGATAATCACCAGTTGTTCGCGATCGGCGTTGCCGGCTGGTGCGAGTTTTTCAACGTATTCCAGAATCACGCACATGCGTCGGCAGTCCTGGCGCATCGCGCGTTCGACGGCCGGCAGTGCATCCGCCGGGGCTTGGGTCAGGCTGGCTTTGCCACGGGCAGACAGGTCGCGGAACTCGCGCGCGTCCGATTGTCCCGGTCGTGCGTTCTGTGGTGCATTCGCGGCTGCCTCGCGGAGGGTGAGGAGCGGTTGCATGGCCTGTTCCATTTGGGGATTGTGCCAGTCTTCTTCGCGGGCGCCAGGAAAGGCGAGCCCGCTTGAGAGCGAGTAGGTGACGATCAAAAAGTGCTCGCGCAGCAGGCGCACGAGGTATTCTTTGATCGGCCGCACGGTCGTGTAATCCAGAATGTAGTCATTGATGTTGAAGTGCAACAGGAATTGATGCGCGCTGCGCGACTGCGAATGACTGCGAATGGCACGCACCCACTCCGGAATGACCATCTCTGGCCGGTTACGCACGGCTGTGGCGTCTTGCTGGGCGCCTGCGGGGGGAACCTGGCCGTAGGATTCGGTGGTCGTCATGGCGATGCCTCACACTGGGTGCCGCGATACGCGCTTAGCATACCCGGATGCCGGCTTGGAATTTTGGATTTTTGAAGTCCCGGGTCATCCGCTGGGCTGGTTGGTTGTTGTCTCGCTGCACGGAAGCGGCAGAAATTTTATCCCCCCTTTGATGCACGGAACAGTGTTGTATCAGGTTCTGTGCTGAACACCTGTCGAGCGCGTCACGGTGCCCCAAAAGGGCGGGGCGTCCTTCAATGTCAGAGGGCATTACTTTGTACCGGTCGCACGCGCGGCGTTTCTGTCACACGGATCACGAGACCGTGGGCAAGTATCAGGAGAAGAATGAGCAGGAACAGCGGTTTGCGAAGGGCGTGAGAACCTTATACCGAGCGTGGTGATGGCAACTGGACTTGCACATTGTTCCGGGAATCGCGAGCACCCGCATCGATGATGGTTTGAGCCAGGGATGCTGTGACGGGTTGCTCGTGCCATTCAAAAAATGATCGAAGGGCGCCGGTTAACAGGAACGTCAGCAACCCGGCGCTGGCACACGGGCCAAGCACCGGGCCAAAGAGGCTGCTTAAAATCGCATTGATAATGAAAAGTGGCAAGAACATGATTCCGAGCAACCGTCGCGCTGGTAATTGGAAAATATTACCGAACACGACCCAAACGGGCAGTGGTATGTACAGGACCAAGCAAAAGGTCAGCGCACGCATACGATCCAACGTCGTGTACGGCGCGCGTGGGCCGAGCAAAAAAGGGTCAGTACTGGTCGTCATCCATCTTATCGAGTTGACAAAGTCTTTTGAAACACTGACTGACAACCAGGTGATCACATCAGGCAGGAGCGACCTTGGTGCGGCGTTCGCGCCTGCGATTACTTTTTTCGGTTTTTGCTTCAGACACGATTCACCCACGATGATGAAACGGTGCACGACGACGGGCGTAGCACAGGCTTGTGCCGGCACCGGTTGGAAGAACAACCAGGCTGTCCTGGCGCCCCATAATGTGCGTGACGGTCTCAGCCTGCCCCGGCAAAAAACGGGCATAGCCCCAGTGACGCTTCAGCAAAGTGAGCAAGTCCGCATTCACGTGCCCATCCCCCTGATGCAGTTTACCTGTCCGGCAGGGGTTTAGCCAGACGGTTTGATACTCCGGGGCTGCCAGGCGAATCGAATTCGCGAAGGCCTTGGATGGCTTGGGCCATGGTTTGCACACGAATGGCCCAAGCGACAATTGCTCGCGCTGCGATACAGACTCTGACTGACAAAGAGCCATTTGAGCACTTCTAATGTGAGCCTGCGTCGGTCGCCGGTTACGTCACCAGCTTCCGGTTGATCCCTGATTAATAGGAATCTGCATAGACCGCGCGCACTCGGAGTGATTACCTTAATCGATACCCGCCTGCGATCGCCCGGATGGCAGTTTGCTTGACATCGCTTGAATAGCTGCTTTCAGCAATGCTTTGGATGTGTCGAATGTTGTCACTCGATGGATATCGTCCCAGTTCTTTAATGGCTGATATCTTCGTTGAGCTCGAATAACTGGCTAAGCCCAACTCCTTGATGTAGTACCCAGCATCGCCCACTTGACCCAGTGCCGCTCCCAACTGCTCAATCGCATTGACTTTTAGGGATTCCGAATACGTAGTCTGGGAAATGTCGAAGATGGCCTTCACCGATTCTTTGGTCCGATATTGACCAAGACCTCGAATCGCGCTTTCCTTGACCGCGCTACTGTAGTCCGCCATTGCGGTATCGCGAAGCGCGGTAATCGCTGCTGAATTCGCTGGTGGCGACTTCGGTTTCGGTGCGGCAGCTGTGCCGCCTGGCAGCGTAAACTTGGGCCCGTCCGCATTTTGATGTAACTCAATTGTTCGCTTGTCCCCCGCGTCAAAAATCTCCAACGCCTTGCCCAGAACCCATTTGCCACTCGCGAGGTTTTTCGCGGCTAGATCCGCATCCACATCCGCATTGGATACCCGGATTTGGCCTCCCAGCGTACCATCCGCAGCATCGAGATAGTTCACAATCTCCCGTGCAAGACCATAATTGGCGCGGCCACCGTTTTCGAAGCTTAGCTTGACATTACCTTTGGTCATGGCAAGCGTCAGCTCATCACGACTCATTCTGCCATCACCATCTGTATCCACACCACCTAAATTGTTTTTGACACCTGTGCTCATCCCGATTGTTGTGCCAGCGCCTGCTTCATTAAAGGTGCGCTCAACCACTCGCTGAATCAAACTGTCTTTGAACTGATTTGAGATCGCACCCACGATTCGCTTCTCCTTCATCTGACGTAACATCCAAGACAAAATGGTTGTCGTTTAAGCGCGTTCCAGTCAGGTTACAAATCAGGGTGATATAAGTTAACTCTTTATTAAAAATTGGTATTTTCACAGAGATTTCGCCCCGATTGATTGCAACATTCCAAGTGACTGTCAAGAAGCGTAACTGCTTGCAGTTGGTGTACGTTCGACAGCAGAGATTAGCTCCTCAGTCAGAGGAGTTAACAGGCGGTCGATTGCTTTTGGGGGCGCACGAATCAGACCGGAATCAGGCTGCTTGGGGTGGTGGTCCAGTGGCATGGTGATCATCAACGTGGTCGCGATCGCCAAGGCTGCACCAAAGATCAATTCTCAAATCCGCCCAGCTTCGTCCCGGCCGCATCGGGTCAATGCCGAGGGTTTGGTAGAGATAGCTTTGCCAGGCGTTGTAGGCGATCAACGCGACAGCTGCCATCGTCCCAAAACCTGACCGCCTTTAAGCCACTGGCTAAACCAATCACCGCAGCCTGTAACACCGCACCCATTGGCACCAGCCTCGGCCCCTTGCGTCGTGGTGGGCGAAGCCGACTTCTCTTGCCAGCACGACGAGGCCTTCTTTGTCGTGCTTGGCCTCCATCCGTGATCGCTGCGCGCAGGCGGGGTCTGGCGATCCTCGCAGACCACATCGGGCAGACTCGATTTCAGGCCAAATCTCATGGTTTGATGATTGTTTGAACTCAAGAAGTTAAATGATTGAATCCAGGGGTTTACCTGGAAGGGTATCTTTGACGAAAGGATGTGACGATGTCCACCCGTGCGCTTGGCCGCCTGGCCTTTGGCTGCTTCTCGCTGCTTTCGGCTTGCGCGAGCGTGACCCCTGCCAGCCAGGGCAATGGGGCACTCAATGGACAGCCCGTTCCCAATGCCCAGGCCACGCGTACCCCGAGCGGCGCCCGCTTCAGGGTAAAAGGGCAGGAAAGCTTCAGCGTGGTGTTTCCTGGCAATCCCGCAACGGGCTACGAGTGGTTTCTGAAAGAGGGTCACGACACTCAGGTGGTGACCCTCATCAGGCAGCGCCGCGGTGCGCCACCGGCGGTGATGATGCCAGGCGCGCCGATGGCCGATGAGATTTTCGATTTCAAGGCGCAAAAACCCGGTGAGACGGTGCTGACTTTCGCGCTTTACCGCTCCTGGGAAGGGCCTGAGCAGGCCATCGACACGGTCAGTTTTCCGGTTACCGTTGCTTCGGAGTAGCCATGACGGATCAGACAAACGGGGACGCCCGGCGACTGGTGAGTCTCGTGCCAGCCGCGACAGATATGGTGGTCGCACTCGGCCTCACCGAGCGACTGCTCGGTGTGAGTCACGCCTGTGATCACCCGGCGGTGGCCGAGCAGCCACGTGTGAGCCGGACGCGAGTACCCACAGGCAGTGCGGCTGAAATCGACGCTTGGGTATCAGCTGCGGCGCGCGCAGGCGAGGCCCTTCATGTGCTGGATGAAGCCTTGCTGGATGAGCTCGACCCGGACTTGATCCTGGCGCAGGTGGTGTGCGATGTGTGTGCGCTGGATGGCCGTGACATGCACGCGATTCAGAAGTCCGGGCGGGCGTGGTTGAACCTGGATGGCGCAAGCTGGGAGGGGCTCAAAGCGGATTGTCGGGCGATCGCCGCGGCCTGTGGGGTTCCAGCGCGCGCCGAGGGCTTGATCGATCACTGGGAAGCCCGTTTGCCCATCATCCCCACAACGCTTCCTCGCCCCCGTGTGCTGGCCATTGAGTGGGACGAGCCCCTGTTTTTGGGGGGACACTGGGTACCGGAATGGATCGCACACGCAGGGGGCACACATCTGCTGGTTCCCCCACACCATGTATCCCCCCGTGCCACCTGGGATGAGGTGCTGGTCGCTGACGCGGATATCCTCCTGGTGATGCCCTGTGGCTATGATCTTGCCAGCGCCTGGGACGCAACCCGGCGACTCATGCAGTCAAGCCCGCTCAAACACACACGGGCCGCGCGCCAGGGTCAACTGTGGGCCCTCGACGCCAACCGCCTGTTTTCACGTATCGGGCCCACCAGCATCGTGGCCATCGAGACCCTGGCCGGCATCTTGCACCCTGAACGCTTCCGAGCCCCCTCACCCGACACCGCCCGTCAGTGGCGGTGAAGGGTATCAGGGTCGGGTACAATCAGACGTTGCAGGGGATCAACATCGTCACGTCGCATTATCCCTGCGCTGCTTTGCAAGGACGGCCACCTTTTCTTCCATTGCTTCGCGAAGCCTTTGTTCGCGCCTCACTTTTCGTCTGTGCAGCGTGATCATTGCAAGCAAGCTTGTCAAAAAACCCGATATTCCGCCTCAAGTTCTTAAACCGAAATTTATTTTGTCGTCACCTGTCAAGCAGGGAGAATGGGGACACCGTAGTGGGAGATGTGCACGTTCCGCGTCACGAGGATCATTCCCTCCATCTCCGCCTGTGCGATAAGCAATCGGTCAAAGGGGTCGCGATGATACGGGGGCAGGTTCCCCGCTCGCCAACTGTGTGCCGCGGTGATTGCCAGACAGTCGAAGCCAACGGAAACAATCGCTTCAAGCGGATCCCCTGGCAGGGTCAGCTTCTGTAGTTGCTGCTTGATGCCCATTTCCCAGATGCTCGCAGCACTCACGTACACGGTGTTTTCTGCTTGTGCGATCGCATGGCTTGCGATCGGCGCAATCACCTCCGGTGTTGCCAACCACCACAGCACAACGTGGGTATCAAGCAACAGCCTCACACCCCATGTCCCTCAAAAACGGACAGCCACGCCTCCGGCAGTACATCAAAGTCATCCGTCATTCTCACCTGATTGCGCCAGACCCCACCGACCCGCGGCCTGGCCTCTGCCTTGAATGCAATCAAACGGACGGCCGGTTTGCCAGCACGGGCGATTACAACATCTTCACCCGCTTCGACCTGCTCGATCAACTTCGAGAGCTGCGACTTGGCCTCGTGCACGTTGACGATTTTCATTGTGCGAACCCCCTCAACCGACGCTGATTTTTAAATTAGCTAATGTTGGCTAATTTTTCAAGCCTGGGGATGAAACGGCTCGCCCTGTCGAGCGATTTGATGATTTCATCGTGAATAGGCAGCCTGGGGATCCTGCTTGGCTCAGCGTCGTGACTGTGGTGTCCTTCGGCCGTGGTATTCTGGTCAACCGCGGCAGTTGCCACGGGATCCCTGTGTTCTACGGTGATCAGTTGGAAACGGCCGTGTTTGATGGAAGGACGCGGCGAGTGTGCTGGTATTCGCTGGCCAACTTTAATCTGCGAGCCCGCAACCGTGAGGCCATCCACGCGATGGGTTTCGCGACGGATCAAGGTATTGACCAGATCGCCCAAAGGACGTTAGCTTAAGTTTGGTGAGGCGCGTTGGCGATCGCACGAATAATCGGAGGTGCGTGGGTGGTGACCGATTCTCAACTGAGCGGGTTGCAGCGGGTGGCAAGTGCTTTAAGCCACGCCGGTTTTTTCCTTTTGATGCCCTTTCTCCTTCCGTTCGTCATCTGGTTGTTGTTTCCCCGCCTGTTTGATGATCCTAACAATCATGTCCGCGAACAAAGTTTCCAAGCCATGTTTTTTCACATGATTGTCGTGGTGGTGAACAGTGCTTTGTGGGGCGCCACTTACGGCCTCTTTGCGATCATCCTTATCGGCTGGCCCTTTGCGATCGTAATGGGTTTGGTGGCTAGTGTTTTCAGCATTTGGTCCGTGATTGTGATGCTGATTGCCGTTGTGAAAACAGCCATGGGTGAGCCATACCGCTTGCCTCTGGTTGGCGGACGCCTGAGCGGTTGATGCGTCGCTGTGACCACGGGGCGATCGTCAACCTTGCGGCAGCTCTGAGCGCCCGATGGAAAGAGCCTTCGACATTTGACCCGGCGCACATGGCCTGCTTAGATGGTTGAGCATTCCAGGTTTAGGCAAGGAGCATTGACCCCGTGAACCATCTCATTATCTACGCGCATCCCAATCCGGCCAGTTTTGCGCATGCCATTCTCGAAACGCTCCGGGATGAGTATGTGCAAGGCGGTCACGCCGTCGTTGTGCGTGACTTGTATGCCTTGGGTTTCGATCCGGTCCTGGGTGAACGCGATTATGCTGCGATGAAGGCAGGCGCCTTGCTGGCAGATGTCGTGACCGAACAGCAACACATCGCCTGGGCGGATGCCATCACGGTCATCTACCCTATCTGGTGGGCTAGTTTTCCTGCCATTCTCAAAGGCTGGATTGACCGTGTATTAACCTACGACTTTGCTTTCCGCTACGGAGAAAATGGTGTTGATGGCCTGCTCAAAGGCAAGCGTGTCCTGCTTGTTGCCAATCACGGCAACCCGTTTGATTACTATGCCCAGACCGGCATGCATGCGGCGATGAAACAGAGCGCGGATGCCGGTGTCTTCGGATTCTGTGGCATGGACGTGTTGGAGCATGTCTTTTTCGGTGGCGTTCCGACCGTGGATGATGCCACCCGCAAAGGCTACCTGACCCAGGTCCAGGCAACCGCCCGCCGTTACTTCGCCCCCGCGCAAGTCTGAAGTCGTCCAAACCCTATACCCCGCTCGCAAGCCCGACTTGCGGGCGGGTTTTGTTGAAAATGGAGAAAGACCTTGGCAATGGAAACCGTCGAACCCTTGACCCAATAACAGCGTGTGGCCGCTGCCTTCAGTCACGCCGGCGGCTTTCTGCTCATGCCTTTCTTGCAATCTGGTTCCTCTTTCCGCGCTTCTGTGATGACCCGGGTGACCATGTTCGCGAGCAGAGCCTGCTTTTTCACCTGATCGTTGTGGTGGTGGGGGGTGCGCTGTGGGGCGCTACTGGGGGCCTCTGGGCCATCATCATCATCGGCTGGCCCTTTGCGATCGCCTTCGGTCTGGTCGCCAGTATTTTCAGCATTTGGTCCGTGGTTGTGATGCTGATTGCCGTTGTGAAAACAGCCCTGGGTGAGCCGTACCGCTTGCCGCTGGTTGCGCGGAAAGGCATTGCGCGGTGACCGGATTCTCAGCCGGAGCAGAACATCAGCCGTTGCTTTTCGTGTGTGTTAGCAGGGTTTAAATCCGCTTTTTTGGGGTTGCAATTTGGGTGTGGTACAGCATTTCTCTTTTTGGTTTCGATTGCAACCGTCGCGTCACATCATCCTTGCGCCGCCTTGCGAGGACGGCCACCTTTTCTTCCATTGTTTCGCGAAGCCTTCGTTCGCGCCTCACTTTTCGTCTGCGCAGCCTGTCGATTGGCTGCCTGGCGAATCGACCGACGCCATTCGGAGCCGCCAAGCAAAGCTAGCACCAAACCGGAGACTGACACATCAACATCAAGCGCACGCCAACTCACGCCAGTGCCGCTTGGAATGATCTCGGCGCTGGCAAGCGCTGAGTCCGACGCATTCTCAAGCTCAGGCACAGCATCCGCAGCAAAACCAATAGTTGTTCCGCCTGTCAAGGTCAATGTAAACGTGCGATTCTCCGCCTGAAAAACGATCGCCTTCGCACAGGGCTCTGTGCTTGCCAGGTCTTCCCCCGCTCGCTCCGCTTGCTTGAAGCGCTCCAGAAACTCAGCATCGGTCTCGAGCCGAGGCGCCCAACGCGGCTCAAACTTATCCATGATACTTCCTCCACGCAGCCAACAACTCCCCTTGCCAACGAGATACCAATTCCTCCGCCCGTCGCGCATCCTGAGCAGTCATGCCACCGACAACATTTCACAATCTGGGCTGCGTCGCTTCATCCCCCAAACAAGATGCGACATTCCGCTCCTGCCTTGAAAACATGAACGTGAGGCGGGCGATGCTCATTTGCAATCAACAATCGAATCTCGAACCCGTCAATGCATTTCAAGGTTGGCATCACGCCCTACATTAACCCACCAGCTGGGTTATTGCAATCGATTCAGACGTGGTACAACCGGCGTGTGATGCCGTCCTGGACGACGTTTTTCGTGCGATCGCCTGTTACCGGGTATAGGATCTGTGACAGGCAATCAAGCGATCGTCTGATGAACAGGAGGCATGGGTGGTGACTGATTACCTGATGACGACAGATTTTTACCTGACCGGGCGACAGCGGGTGGCGAGTGCCTTCAGCCACGCCGGTTGTTTTCTTGGGATGCCCTTTCTCGTGCCGCTGGGTATCTGGTTTTTCTTCCCACGCATGTTTGAGGACCCAAACGATTATGTGCGCGAACAAAGCGTGCAGGCGATGCTCTTTCACCTGATTGTCCTGGTGGTATTCGGTGCTTTGTGGGGTGCCACGTTCGGTCTTTTCATCATTCTTGTCGGCGGTGTTTTATGGGGCGTTTCGTACGGCCAGTTTGGGATTGTCAGCAATGGGTGGCCGATTGTTATCATCGTGGGTTTGGTGGCAGGGGCCTTCACCATCTGGTCGACGATCGTGATGCTGATCGCCGTGGTGAAGGCCGCCTTGGGTCAGCCCTACCGCCTGCCCTTCGTTGGCGGACGGTCCATCGGTTGATGACGCCCGATTAACGACTCATCACCGGCGCATTCATGGTATGTACGGCTTCACCCACCGCGTGCTTGACCGCCTCCATGAGTGTCTCTGCGAGTGTCGGGTGCGCATGCACGGTCAGGGCCAGATCCTCCACAAAAGCCCCCATCTCGATGGCCAGCGTGCCTTCGGCAATCAAATCAGACGCCTGCGGGCCCACGATGCCAAAACCCAGCAACTCGTGCGTGTCGCGATCCACCAACACCTTGACCAAGCCTTCGGTCTCACCCGTCGTCATCGCCCGCCCGGACGCCGCAAACGGGAACTTGCCAACCAATACCGCGCGTCCTGCAGTAGCCGCCTGCTCGGGTGTCAGGCCACAGGTGGCAATCTCAGGGTCCGTAAAAATGACCGCCGGGATGGTTTTGGCATCAAAAGCTGCGGGCTTGCCCGCAATGACCGCTGCCACTACCTCGGCTTCTGCTGAGGCTTTGTGCGCGAGCATTGGCTGCCCCACCACGTCTCCGATCGCATAAAAACCGGGGACACCTGTGCGCAGCTGCGCATCCACCGCCAAAAAGCCCCGTGCATCCGGCTTCAGGCCCACCGCTTCCAGGCCCAGATTCTCGCTGTTCGGCCGACGCCCCACCGTGACAAGTACCTTGTCCGCATCCAGGGTCTGCATCGTGCCGTTTACTTCGATGCGCACGCGCGCACCGGTGCCTGCTGCCTCCCAGCCCAGTGCCTTGGCTTCGGTTAACACTTTGACACCTTTGGCTTTGAGTTTCTTGGCCACCACGGCGACGAGATCGGGGTCTTGTCCCGGCAACAGTTGCCTAGATGCTTCCACGACTGTGACATCGCTGCCCAGCTTGGCATAGGCACTGCCCAGTTCCAACCCGATGTAGCCACCGCCAATGACCACTAAGCGCTCAGGCACGGCCTCCAGAGCCAATGCTTCCGTCGAACCCATAATCGGCCCGCCAAAGGCAAAGCCCGGAATCTCGATGGGGCGCGACCCTGTCGCAATCACGATGTGTGGTGCGTGCACCTGTGTCATCCCTGTGTCGGTGGTTACTTCCACCACGCCCGGCCCGACGATGCGTGCATTGCCTGCCAGGTATTCGGCGCCGTTGCCTTTGAGCAAGCCCGCCACGCCCCCGGTCAGTTTGGAGACAATGCCGTTTTTCCAGTTCATCAGGCGTGTAAAGTCCAAGTGGGCGCTTTCGACGATAATGCCCATGGTGTCGGCGCTTTTGGTTTTCTCGAAGGTTTTGGCTGCGTGGATGATGGCTTTGGATGGAATACAACCCACATTCAAGCATACGCCGCCCACGTGTGCGCGATCCACCACCAGGGTTTTTTTACCGAGTTGCGCCAGGCGAATCGCCGCCACGTAGCCACCGGGGCCTGCTCCGATTACCAATGCATCCACTTGCTTCGTCGTCATTCCCCGATACTCCTTTAATTGCCAACCACAACCGTTACGGCTCGATTTCGCCTTCCGGTCGCGGCAAATCCCGCACCACTTCATCAATGATTTTGGTCATCACCCGCGCGAACGCGGGATCCGCACTCGTTCCTTCAAACGGATGGCGCCGAAACGCCCGCCAAACGGGTCGCCCCGTGCGCGCATCGCAAATGCGCACCGTCAAACTGACGTCGCCACGCACTTGGGAGGCCAGGCCCAACGACAACGTTGTCCAGACCAAGCCGCGCACACCGGTGCGATCGCCCAACGCCTGCGACACTTCCGGCTCCACAACCCCACCCCCCCGCGCCAACCCGCGAAACCTGGCAAATACACGCTCATAGCGTGGATCCATTCGCAAACGCGACACGCTGTCGAGTGGCACCACCCGAAAACTGGTTCGCTGCAGCAAAGCCGAGCCAAGCAAGCCCGCCACAACGGAACCCGCAGCGCCATCCGAGGGAGTGACCTCAATGGGCAGCACAGCCAGGCTTTCGATGCGTTCAGGAAACGGGTCGCGTTGCCCGCAGGCACCAACGCTGGCCAGCGAGGTTGAAGCCAATGTCCAGGCAAGCAACGCAGCCATTGGCAAGCGCCGGTGCGACATCCTTAGAATTCCATCAACAAGGCTTCCGGATCCTCCAGATACTTGATGATCGCATTGAGGAACTGGACCGCTTCCGCCCCATCCGC
>JBBAPZ010000002.1:225178-252838 GCA_040400605.1 Candidatus Sericytochromatia bacterium | reverse complement strand
TCTTCGCTTCAGCCTGACCCAATGCCGCCAAGGTCATTGTGATCGCCGCAGTCAAAGTGGTCTTGCCGTGATCAACGTGACCAATGGTGCCGATGTTCACGTGAGTTTTGTTTCGCTCAAATTTGGCGCGTGCCATTGTTTATCCTTTCTCGTTTCTTAACTTAATCTTTATCGACGCCGCCCGCAAAAACTTGCGTGCAAACGCTCGGCAGCGTCGCATACCGGGCTAGACTTTAGCGCCCTTCGACTTGGCGATGATTCCCTCGGCAATATTCTTGGGGACTTCCGCGTAGTGGCTCGGCTCCATCGAGTAGGTGCCCCGCCCCTGCGTCGCCGAGCGCAAATCCGTCGAATAACCGAACATCTCAGCCAAAGGCACCTGCAGGCGGATAGTCTGCAACCCCATCGCAACCTCCATGCCCTCGACCATGCCCCGACGCCGACCCTGAAGGTCACCGATCACATCACCCGTATTTTCCTCGGGAACGACAACCTCGACCTTCATAATAGGCTCAAGAATAACCGGCGACGCCTTATGACAACCTTCCTTCAACGCCATGGAACCAGCGATCTTGAACGCCATTTCATTGGAGTCAACGTCGTGATACGAACCATCAAAAATGGTTACCTTGATGTCGATCAGCGGATAACCCGCCAAACAGCCGCCATTCAAAGCCTCTTTGACCCCATTATCGACGGCGGGAATGTATTCCCGGGGTACAACACCACCAACCACCTTATTGACGAACTCATAACCCTTGCCGGCTTCATTCGGCTCGATTTCAAGCCACACGTGACCATACTGACCGCGGCCACCCGACTGCCGAACAAAACGCCCTTCCTGCTTCACAGCACGCCGGATGGTTTCACGATAAGCAACCTGCGGCTTGCCGACATTCGCCTCAACCTTGAATTCACGCAACAGGCGATCGACAATGATTTCCAGATGCAATTCGCCCATACCGGAAATGATCGTCTGAGCCGTCTCAGGATCGTTGTGAACCCTGAACGTGGGGTCTTCCTCAGCAAGCTTGCCCAGCGCAATCGACAGTTTGTCCTGATCCGCCTTGGTCTTGGGCTCAATCGCAACGTGAATGACCGGCTCAGGAAAGTCCATCGCCTCCAGAATGATGGGGTGTTTTTCATCACACAAGGTATCACCCGTTGTGGTGGACTTCAGCCCAACACCCGCCGCCAGATCGCCACAGAAAATCTCATCCAGCTCCTGACGAGTATTGGCATGCATCTGCAAAATACGGCTGATGCGCTCCCGATGCCCCTTGGTGGAGTTAAGCACATAGCTGCCCGAGGACAACCGGCCCGAATACACCCGGAAGAACGTCAGTTTGCCCACAAAAGGATCGGTGATGATCTTGAACGCCAAAGCCGAAAACGGCGCGTCATCACTGGTCGCCCGTGTATCTTCCGCTTGTGTGTCAGGATTGACTCCCTGAACATCTTCAATGTCGACCGGCGCTGGCAAGAAGTCAATCACCGCGTCCAGCATGGGCTGCACACCCTTGTTCTTGAACGCACTGCCACAAGTCACAGGAACCAGGCTGATATTCAGTGTCCCTTTGCGAAGGCCACGCTTGATCTCCTCAATCGTCAGCTCCTCACCCTCAAGGTACTTCCCAATCAATTCATCGTCCTGCTCGGCAGCCGCTTCGATCATCGCCGTGCGATACAACTGCGCCTCATCCAGGAATTCAGCGGGAACATCCGTCACAACCGTGTCGGTTCCCAAGTCGTTATTGTAAACGATTGCCTTCATGGTGATCAGGTCGACCACGCCCCGGAAGCCATCTTCCGCACCAATCGGAATCTGAACCGGTATCGGATTGGCCTTCAAGCGCTGCTTCATCTGATCAACTACCCTGAAAAAGTCTGCACCCGTCCGATCCATCTTGTTGACAAAAACAATCCGCGGAACGCGATAACGGTTGGCCTGACGCCACACGGTCTCAGTCTGCGGCTGCACACCCCCGACACTACAAAAAACTGTTACGACACCATCCAAAACACGCAGCGAGCGCTCCACCTCGATCGTGAAGTCCACGTGGCCGGGCGTATCGATAATGTTGATACGATGGTCCTTCCACTGGCAGGTCGTCGCCGCGGACGTGATGGTGATCCCCCGTTCCTGTTCCTGGACCATGTAATCCATGGTCGCCGCGCCCTCGTGAACCTCTCCGATCTTGTGCACGCGCCCGGTGTAATACAAGATGCGCTCCGTCGTCGTCGTCTTGCCCGCATCAATATGCGCCGCAATGCCGATATTACGGGTCCGCTCAAGCGAAAACTGCCTAGCCATCAGACCAACTCTCCTTACTCGAACCTACCAGCGGTAGTGGGCAAAGGCCTTGTTCGCCTCGGCCATTTTGTGGGTGTCTTCCTTCTTCTTGACCGATGCCCCAACACCTGAAGCGGCATCGTTGAACTCGCCGGCCAGTTTGTCAATCATCGACTTGCCGGAACGCTTCCGCGCATTGATAATCAGCCACCGAATGGCCAAGGCGGTTCCACGCTCTTGCTTCACCTCAACCGGAACTTGGTATGTCGCACCACCCACACGCCTGGGCTTGACCTCGATCAATGGACGTACATTCTGCACAGCCTTTTGAAACACCTCCAAAGGCTCCTTGCTTGAACGGGCCGCCGCCTGATCCAGTGCCGTGTAAAAAATACGCTCCGCGGTGCTCTTCTTACCACTCAACATCATCGTGTTGATGAAGCGCGTCATCAGCAAGTTTCCAAAAACCGGATCAGGCATCGGCGCCCGCTTTACAATCCGTCCACGTCTCGACATGCGTCTATCTCTCCTTACGCTCGCTTACTTCTTTTTACCGGTCGCTGCCGCCGCTTGACCCGGCTTGGGACGTTTCGCGCCATACTTTGACCGACTCTGCATCCGCCCCTTGACACCGGCTGAATCCAACGTGCCCCGGACAATGTGATACCGCACACCCGGCAAATCCTTCACACGACCGCCACGAATCAAAACAACCGAGTGCTCCTGCAAATTATGTCCGACACCCGGAATATAACTGGTTACCTCAATACCGTTGGTCAACTTCACACGCGCCACTTTTCTCAAAGCCGAATTAGGCTTCTTGGGCGTTGTCGTATACACCCTGGTACAAACGCCGCGCCGCTGCGGGCACTCCTTCAATGCTGGGGACTTCGTCTTCACGACGACTTTCGCCCGCTCTTTGCGAACAAGTTGACTGATGGTGGGCAACGATCATCCTCCTACAGACCCCGCTAGCACTCAGAGCCACGGGTACCCAAGCTAAACCCAAATAAATGAAATCTTAATATACAAGCGAGTGAAGCCCTGTGTCAAACGAGCGGTCGACGCACAAGGCGCTCTCAGCCGAAATTTTTGCATGAAATGGCTTACTCGCGGCTGTAACCGCAATCCAATTACACGTCAGCGCGCGCACGCAAACCCCCTTTACTCCCGCTAAGCCCGAGGCGCCCAACACCAGTGACGCCATCCCGTGACACCGAAAACGTATCCCTCACAAGACCGTCTGCATCGACGACGGAACCACTCAAGCGCTCACCCTCAAGCTTGGCCCCTACAAAGTGGTAGGCTGACAATGCACGCGCCGTAAACGGCATCGGTTTAACCGGTCGCAACCACGCGCCTGCGCCTCCTGTGACAATGAAGGTCGTACCGGCCGGATGAGGCGTCCCCCCACGCAATGGCTGGCTGCGTTCGTAATGGTGGTCGTGACCCTGAAACACAAGCTGCACCCGGTACCGATCAAACAAGGGTTGCAGGTGACGCCTGAGTATATCGCTACCGCCGTGCACTCCCCCGCTGTAAAGCGGATGATGAAAATACACAATCCGCCAGCGCTTCCCCGCTACCGCCAAACGACTCTCCAACCACTGATACTGCGCAGACCCCGTATGCAACGCCACATTGGAATCACAGGCAAGCAACTGAACGCCCCCCATCCGTCGCTCATACCAGCGACTGGGGGCCTTGCCCGGTTCGTTCAACCCAAAGAACCGCAACAAAGGCGCCCCAAGCCCCGTGCGGCAGTCGTGGTTGCCAAGCACCGGGTAAACCGGCACGCGTCCAATCATCCGGGCATAGGGCGCCACATACCGCGAACCGTAGCCCTCTTCAGCACCATCCTCATAAATGACATCACCTACGTGAAGGACAAAATCCGGACGCCAGGCGTCAAGCCGCCGCGCAACCGCCCATTGGTGGCTGCTGCCACTCCCTGAATCGCCGATCACCGCAAAGCGCAACGGCTGTTGATACTCGCGCGAGAACGTTTTAAACCGCACCGGGGCTGACCACTGCTTACCCTCCGCCACCTGGTACACATAGGTGGCGCCAGGCGCCAAGCTATCGAGCGTCGCGCGGTGTCGCCGGCCCACCGTGCCAGAAACGACGCGGGCTGACGGGTCACCATCTTTAAACAACCGCAGCCGACCAGTCTGCACTGTCAAGGTCTCCCAAGCGATGCTTGCGTGGCGATCCCCCAACACCAGCATTCGAGGCTGTGGCGTCGCGGCCAGCGCCTCAGCCACTAAATCAAACCCAAAGACGACCCATCCGACAACAATCCCTGCAAGCACCACGTTCATCGGACACGCCACCTCAATGAAGAATCAGGCGGGACGCGGCCCGCCTGATTCAAACCGTCAGCAACAACGCTCAGAAAACCTAGAGCTCCTCGTCGTGTTCACCAGGATCAACGAACTCACCGGGAGAAAGATCCTCGACATCCTCGACATCCTCGTCAACGCGCTCGCCATCGCCAGAAGGCACGGCAGCGGCGCCAACCAGGCTCGCACCACCAATCAGCTCCGGTGCAACGGAAGGCAGAACGAAGTCCGAACCAGCGGCCACCTCTTCTTCTGGCTGATTAAAAAGACCTGTACCAGCCGGAATCAAACGACCAATGACGACATTCTCCTTCAAACCGTGCAGCCAATCCTTCTTGCCTTCAATTGCTGCTTCCGTCAACACACGCGTAGTCTCCTGGAACGATGCTGCCGAAATGAACGACTCCGTGTTCAAAGATGCCTTCGTGATCCCCAGCAAGACCGGCGTCGAAACAGCATGCCGACCATCCTTGTCGGTGATCAGGCGCTGCTCGCGATCCAACTCAAGAACATCAACCATCTCACCAGGCAACAAGGTCGTGTCGCCAGGATCGTCGACCTTGAACTTACGAGTCATCTGCCGAACGATGGTTTCAACGTGCTTGTCCCCAATCTCAACCCCTTGAGACCGATACACCATCTGGACCTCATCCACCAGAAAACGCTGAACCCGCGCGACGCCGAGCACCCGCAACACGTCACGTGGATCGATCGCCCCTTCGGTCAACGCATCACCGCGGTTCACCACATCGCCATCCATCACGACCAGACGTCCACCCACAGGAATCGAATACTCCTCCGTGCCATGCGCCGTCTCAATGAACACCCGAACGTTCTCATCCGAGTCAACCATCAATTTGACGACCCCGTCATGCTCCGCGACGATCGCCGATTCCTTCGGCTTGCGCGCCTCAAGCAATTCCTCGACACGAGGCAGACCCTGAATGATGTCACCTGTCTTGACCCGGTCATAAACCAAGGTGGCAAGGTTTTCACCCCGCTGAACCATGTCCCCCTGGTCCACCATCAGTTGCGTACCCGGTGAGATCAAATAAGGGCGACCGTGTCGCAAGGCAAGGGTCTGCGCATCAACAACACGCACCCGACCAGCCAACCGCGCTGTTTGACCAGGTGAAAACACATCCCCCTCACGGACCAAATCACCATCCAAAACCGTTGATGGTCCATCTAACCGAATCACGTCCTCGTGATCGGCCGTCACCAGTATCAAACGCCGTAACTCAGCGCCTTCAGGCTGCGCCGGATAATGAACGACGCCCTGCTCATGGCTTTGAATCTCCGTCTTGAACACAACTGTCCCCGGCTTGACGAAGTCGCCATCAGCGACCGCCAGCGTGGTGACAATACAGTCCTCATGGTGCTCACCAAAGCGCCCCACAGACGGCAGGTCACGCCGCAAAGGCATGCTCTCCAGAATCACGACCGACAGATCATGAACCTGCTCCTCACCCTCGGCCACCTCTCCCCGTGACGTAATCTCGACACGACCACTCAGGCTCGCCATCGCTGAACCCTTGCACAAGATGACTTCTGTCCGAACCAACGGCGTGCCAGCCTTGATCCGTTCATTATTCTTGACAACCAGCCGCGAATGCGACCGCAAGCTCAAATCATCGGTCGAGGACTTGAAAGGCAAGGTCACTTCGGCCGGCTCAACGGCGTATCGCTCGATCGATCGAACGATAACAATACGCTCACCGTCAGCACCCTCGATGACCTTGATGATGCCTTCGTGTGTCGCCACAAAGCCACTGGCCAATTCGGCGCCGCGATTCACGGCATCGTCTTCTTTGACTTTCAGTTCAAGGCCATCGGGTATCTCAAACGATGTGCCGGGATAGACATACGCCTCTTTTACCATTTCGTTGTCAATGAACAATTCGAGGATGCCCGCCGTCTTCGTGTAAATTTCCGCACCCACAACCAATGCGGTACCCGGCTCAACAAACATGCCGCTTTGTATACCAAAGCCAAGCTGCTCAACCGGCTTGTTGATGGTCAGCATTTCCTCCGGAACAAACGTGATCTCACCGCGTCTGACGACCAGCTTCCGATCAGCCTTGTCAACCAGACTCGCTTCAGCGAAACGAACCTCACCGGAAGTGGTCACGACGTAACGCTCATCCACCACATCCGCGATGACCGACGTGTCACCATCCAGACGTTGGCCCTCCGCCACGCGCAGAACATAAGGCGCCTCTTCACCTTCAACCCGAAGCAACCAGTCCTTTTTACCCGCGACAACATCTGTTCCCGGCATAACCAGATTGGCCGTTACAATCGAAATGTCACGTCCACCCTTAACCACGCGCCGACCGCCTTCATCAACGATCACCACATCTGCGCCCAACCGAACACGACCGCCACGCTCCGTGACAGCGGTGCTTTCGGTCAACACATCACCACGCTTCACACTCGCACCCGGCTGTATAACCGGACGATAAGCGGATGGCAAGGTGTAGGTGTCACCAGCCAACACCCAGATCACGCCAGAACGATTAGCCGTCTTGGTGACATTGCCCTGACGATCGCGCCGTTCCTCAGGCCGGAAGCCGCTGAATTCAACAGTGCCCGCCAAATCGGCACTCACGTCCTTGTAGCCGCGCTCAAGCGACTTGCGGCTTGCACGCCCCGTCTCAACGATCGACTCGGCAATCAACGTTTCTTTCGAAACTTCAGCACCGTTTTCTACACGCAACTCATACCCGACCGGCACAACAACAGCGTGATGTTTCTTTGCCGACTTGATGGTGATAACCGCCTCTTTATCAAGCACCAACTTCACGTCCCCGTGACGGGTTCTGAAGTCTCGGGTACTCAAATCCGGCGGCAAAACAACGATACCCGCATGCTCCGCCTTGACAACCGCAGTCGAGGAACTCTTGGTAAATACGCCCCCGGTGTGGAAAGTCCGCATCGTCAACTGGGTGCCTGGCTCACCGATCGACTGAGCCGCAATAATCCCAACCGCCTCACCAATATCGACGAGCTGATTGTTGGTCAAGGACCAACCATAGCACTGACGACATACTCCGTAGCGACTCTGACAGGTCAATGGCGAACGAATTTGGACCTCTTGGACACCTGCGGCGACAATGAGGTCGACCAGCGGTTGCGTCAACAACATGTTTGCTTCAACCAGCACCTCACCGGTTGCAGGTTCCACGACATGGTCAGCCAACACCCTGCCTTTGAGCCGCTCGGCCAGCTTGACAACCACCGACTCACCATCGCGAATTGCAGTCAGACTGATCCCTTTGTTTGTATGACAGTCTTCCTCACGAATGATGACGTCTTGCGCCACGTCCGCCAACCGGCGCGTCAAATACCCCGAGTCTGCGGTTCGCAACGCGGTGTCAACCAACCCCTTGCGCGCACCGTAACTCGAAATGATGTACTCGGTAACATTCAAACCTTCCCGGAAGTTTGCCTTGATCGGGAGGTCAATGATCCGACCAGACGGGTCAGCCATCAAGCCCCGCATCCCAACAAGCTGACGCACCTGAGAGATGTTACCGCGGGCACCGGAGAACGCCATCATGTAAACCGAATTCAGCCGATCCATTTTTTCGACGATCAGATCCTTCACCTTCTCGGTGGCTTCAGCCCACGTGTCGATTGCCTTGTTATGACGCTCAACCTCCGTGATCTCACCCCGCAAATAAGCCTTGCGCGAGCGCTCGATTTCGGCCTCGGCCAATTCAAGAATCTCCGCTTTCTCCTGAGGCGTCTGCAAGTCGTGAATGGATACCGTCACACCGGCGCGCGTTGCAAATCTGAACCCAAGATTCTTGAGCTGATCCGCAAGCAACGCCGCATCCGAAGGAGAATACTCCTCAAACGCCCGCATGACGACGTCTTCCAACATCTTTTTGTTCACCAACGCGTTAACAAACGGGAAACCGGGTGGCAACGCTTCATTGAAAATAATGCGCCCAACCGTTGTCTCAATGATCTGCCCCTTGCCACCATGCTCCAGATAATCCGTCTGCGTCAAACTCGTCTGCAGACGATCATGCTTGATGCGCACCTTGATCAAAGCGTGCAAATCAATCTGGCCGGTCTGATACAACCCAACCGCATCAGTGGAATTCGCAAAGACCATTCCCTGACCGCGCACCTTGCCTGGGTCCAACACCGACAAATAATAGCAGCCAAGCACCATGTCCTGGGTCGGCGTGACGATTGGCCGTCCGGTCGCCGGCGCGAGCACATTGTTGCTCGACATCATCAACAATCGCGCCTCGGTCTGTGCCTCCACCGACAACGGCACGTGAACCGCCATCTGATCACCGTCGAAGTCCGCATTGAAGGCCGTACAAACCAAAGGATGCAACTGAATGGCCCGCCCCTCAACCAAAACGGGTTCAAACGCCTGAATGCCCAGGCGGTGCAGGGTCGGGGCCCGATTCAGCAATACCGGATGACCGTTGATAACATCCTCCAGGATGTCCCAAACAATCGTTTCACCGCGCTCAATCTTCTTTTTCGCCGACTTGATGTTCTGCACGATTCCCCGCTCAACGAGTTTGTTCATTACAAACGGTTTGAACAACTCAAGTGCCATCTCCTTAGGCAAACCGCACTGGTGCAGTTTCAGACTGGGGCCGACCACAATCACGGAACGACCGGAGTAGTCAACTCGTTTCCCAAGCAGATTCTGTCTGAAACGGCCCTGTTTGCCTTCAATGATGTCCGAGAGGGACTTCAACGCACGATTGTTCGGACCAACCACCGCCCGCCCTCTGCGGCCATTGTCGATCAACGCATCGACGGCCTCCTGCAACATCCGCATCTCATTGCGAATGATGATGTCCGGCGCGTGCATCTCCCGCAAGCGATACAGTCGATTGTTGCGGTTGATCACCCGCCGATAGAGATCATTGAGGTCCGACGTCGCAAACCGACCGCCATCGAGCTGCACCATCGGTCGCAAGTCCGGCGGAATGACCGGAATGACATCCAAAACCATCCAGGCCGGATTGGTTCCGGAGCCGAGAAACGCTTCGATGACCCGCAGCCGCTTGATCGCCTTGGCCCGCTTCTGACCGGTCGAAGACAAGGTCTCCGCCCGCAACTCATCGGACTTCTTTTGCAGATCAAGCTGCGAGACAAAGTCCAGAACAGCCTGCGCACCCATCTTCGCATCCAAAGTCGAGTCTGGATTCTTGTCAAATACGTCTTCGTACTGCGCCTCATCGATGATGTCACCATACGCAAACGACGTATCGCCACCATCAATCACCAAATACTTGTTGAAATAAACCACATCCTCCAACTGCCTCAACGGAATGTCCAACAGTTGGGACATATAACTCGGGATGCCCTTCAAGTACCAAATATGCGCAACCGGCGCGGCCAAATCGATATGTCCCATGCGATAGCGCCGTACTTTGGAATCCGTGACTTCAACCCCGCACCGTTCGCAAATGATACCCTTGTGCCGAACGCGCTTGTACTTGCCGCAATGACACTCCCAATCCTTGGCGGGCCCAAAAATCCGCTCACAGAAGAGCCCGTCACGCTCCGGCTTCAACGTACGATAATTGATCGTCTCAGGCTTGGTGACCGCACCGCGAGACCAACTGCGAATCCGGTCGGGGCTTGCTATCCCCACTTTAATGTAATCGAACGCGTACGTCATTTACCGAAGGGTCTCCTTTTCCTCGATGTTCGCCGGCAGGGTCATCACACGGGACAGTTGCGTGCGCAACCGATCACGCGTGTTCTCATCCTCCTCGAACAGCTCGATCTCTTGACCGGCTTGCGTCGCGACATGGACGTCAAGACACAAGGATTGCAATTCGCGAATCAACACCTTAAACGACTCCGGTATGCCAGGCTTGGACAAGTTCTTGCCTTTGACGATCGCCTCATAAGCCTTTGCACGGCCCGGCACATCATCCGACTTGATGGTCAGAATCTCCTGCAACGTGTACGCAGCGCCATAGGCCTCCAACGCCCACACTTCCATCTCACCGAAGCGCTGGCCACCGAACTGCGCCTTGCCACCCAACGGCTGCTGGGTCACCAACGAATACGGCCCCGTCGAACGCGCATGAATCTTGTCATCAACCAAGTGGACCAGCTTCATCATGTAAATCGTGCCAACCGTCACGGGACGATCGAATCTATCCCCTGTCCGTCCATCATACAAATCAATCTTGCCCGTCTCAGAAATCCAATGTTTACCCGACGACTCCCGCGCTGACCCCAGGCTGTTGCGCAACAAATCATACGACGATTCAGAACCGAACATTTCATCGAAAGGCGGTATCTCATAAAAAATACCAAGATTCTCAGCCGCCCACCCCATCAAGGTCTCATAGGTCTGACCCACGTTCATTCGGGAAGGCACCCCCAACGGATTCAACACGATATCTACAGGCGTGCCATCCGGCAAGAAAGGCATATCCTCTGCCGGCAAAATCTTCGACACAATGCCCTTGTTACCGTGCCGTCCCGCCACCTTGTCACCGACCGAAATCTTGCGTTTCTGCGCGATGTAAACGTGCACGACCTGGTTGACACCAGGAGAAAGATCATCACCCGCCTCACGGCTGAACACCTTCACATCAACAATCCAACCCTTGTCGCCGTGGGGCACGCGCAAGGAGGTATCCCGCACGTCCCGCGCCTTCTCACCAAAAATGGCCCGCAAAAGCTTTTCTTCTGGCGGATGCTCACTTTCACCCTTGGGCGTCACCTTGCCGACCAAGATGTCATCCGGCTCAACTTCAGCCCCAACCCGAATGATGCCCCGTTCGTCAAGGTCCTTAAGCGCATCTTCACCCACATTTGGAACCTCGCGCGTGATTTCTTCGTTGCCCAACTTGGTCGCGCGACTCTCGATTTCATGTTTTTCAATGTGAATCGACGTGAACACATCGTCCATCACCAACCGCTTGTTGATGAGGATCGCGTCCTCGAAGTTATAACCCTCCCACGGCATAAACGCCACGATGAGGTTTTGGCCCAACGCCAACTCGCCCGCTTGTGTGGCCGCACCATCCGCGAGGACTTCATTGGCTGCGATCTTCTGCCCCTTGCGAACGATCGGACGCTGATTCAGACATGTATCCTGATTAGACCGCAAGAACTTCGTCAAGGCGTAGTGACGCTCTTTACCGCTTTCTTCCCGTACACTGATCGACGTTCCCGACACGCGCGAAACCACCCCCGCCGCCTCAGCGACAATGACCAGACCGGAGTCGACCGCCGCCCGCTTCTCAAGGCCTGTCCCGACCCGCGGACGCTCAGGCCGCAACAGGGGCACACTCTGGCGCTGCATGTTGGAACCCATCAACGCTCGGTTCGCATCATCATGTTCAATAAACGGAATCAATGCGGTTGCAACAGAAATGATCTGAATGGGCGAAACACCAATCAAATCTACATCGTTCGGCGCGGCAAACAAAAACTCCGCCTTGTAGCGAACCGGCACCTTGTCATCCCGGAAATGCTTGCCATCGGGGGTCAAAGGCGTGTCAGCTGCGGCTGTACGATACTCATCCTCTTCTTCCGCCGTGATGTACATAATGTCATTGGTCACTTCGCCATTAACAATCTTACGCCAAGGCGCTTCAATGAAACCGTACTCATTCACCCGCGCAAAGGTCGACAAAGAACCGATCAAACCGGCATTGGGTCCTTCAGGGGTTTCGATGGGGCAGATACGACCGTAGTGCGACGGGTGGATGTCGCGTACCGCGAACCCGGCCCGCTCGCGGGTCAAACCACCAGGACCAAGCGCGGACAAACGACGTTTGTGTGTCAGCTCAGCCAATGCATTGGTCTGGTCCATGAACTGTGACAACTGACTGCTGCCAAAGAACTCCTTGATGGCAGCCACCAGTGGCTTCGCATTCACCAGGTTCTGTGGCGTCAATGTTTCCGCTTCCTGAATGGTCATCCTTTCGCGGATGATCCGCTCCAGCCGCGTCAAGCCCACCCGGAACTGATTCTGCAACAACTCTCCGACCGACCGGATCCGCCGATTCCCAAGGTGGTCGATGTCATCGACATGACCCGCATCGAAATTCAGGTTAATCAGATAATCAACCACACCCACGATGTCCTCACGCGTCAAAATGCGCTCCGACTGCGGGGTTGACAGGGCCAGTTTCTTGTTCATCTTATAACGGCCAACACGTCCCAAATCGTAACGTTTCGGGTCAAAGAACCGCGCCTGCAAAACCGAACGACCACCCTCGACACTCGGCATATCACCCGGCCGCAGCTTGCGGTAAACCTCAACGAGCGCCTCATCCACCGTGCTGGTCTTGTCCGCGTCGAGGGTTTTTTGCAGATACTCCTGATGCTTGAACAACTCGAGCATTTCGTGATTCTGGTACCCCAACGCCCTCAGCAAAACGGACGCCAGCAACTTGCGGGTCTTGTCGATCCGAACATAAATCAGGTCGTTGACATCGGTCTCAAACTTCAGCCACGCCCCCCGATTGGGAATGATAGTGGCGGAGTAGACCTTCTTGCCCGATGGGTCAGGGTCCCGTTTAAAGAAAACGCCGGGCGATCGCACAATCTGCGACACGATGACCCGCTCGGCGCCGTTCACGATGAACGTGCCTTGATCCGTCATCACGGGCAACTCGCCCACAAAAATGTCCTGCTCCTTCACCTCGCCCGTTTCCTTCGAGACGAGTCGGACCGGAATCCGAAGCGGACGGGCATACGTCGCGTTCCGCGCCCGACACTCATTCACCGAATACTTGGGCGCCCCAAGGGTGTAGTTCGTCAAAAAATGCAGCTCAAGCCGGTTCGAATAATCATTGATCGGGGAAAACGAAACCAGTTCTTCACGTAAACCTTCATCCAGGAACCATTTGAACGAATTCCGCTGAACCTCGATGAGATCAGGCAAGTTCTCAGCCAACGAGGTCACGCCACTGTACGGGGTAACCCGGAGCTTGTTCGTTTGAGACATTCACACCACCCTTTAAGTCTGACAATGTCGCTTCGACCCGACGGTACTGTATGGAACGGCCCCCAACCATCATCCCGACAACACGGTGCTCAGGCAACCCAAAAATTGAGGTGCCAAACCTGGAGACCTGACTCCGCCGAAAATAAGCCGAATGACAATCATACGTTTTGGAAATGACATCGTCAAGCGAACGCCACAACCCCGAAACGGCCCCTCAGCGTCTCCTGAGGCCAGCAGGCCCGAATCGATGGCGTTGATAAAAATTTAAGTTCGGTTTAAAATGAAGTGCTTGAATCGCTTATGGCCAATCGACAACGGATTGGGGCCAGACAGCGGGGTTTTTTGTGGCGGTAGCGATGGTGGGGTATTCCCTTCAGGGCCGATGTTTGAGTCACTAGCTGAAAAAATACAAGGTGTTTTTGCACGTTTTCGCGGCGAGCGCGGCCTGACGGAAGAGAACGTGGCCGAGGCGTTGCGTGACGTGCGGCGTGCGCTGCTCGAGGCCGACGTCAACCTATCGGTTGTGAAGGCGTTCATGGCCGCCGTGCGCGAAAAAGCTTTGGGGCAGGCCGTGGGCGCCGGCTTGACGCCTGCGCAGACCCTCGTGAAGGTGGTCCACGAAGAACTGGTCACCTTGATGGGCGGGGAGGCAGTGCCTTTGGCCCGTCATGCGGCTGGTGTCACGGTGGTTTTGATGGCAGGCCTGCAAGGGTCAGGCAAGACGACAACGGCAGCCAAGTTGGCATTGCTGCTCAAGAAGCAAGGGTTCAGACCGTTGCTGGCGGCGTGTGACACGTATCGGCCGGCAGCGGTGACGCAACTGCAAACATTGGGGCGGCAGATTGATGTGCCGGTCTATGCGGAAACCGGCAGTGCGCCGCTTGCGATCGCCTCGGCTGCGTTGCGCGAGGCGAAGTCGGATGGTCGCAACTACCTGATTGTGGACACGGCAGGTCGTTTGCACGTTGATGACGCCTTGATGGCGGAAATACGGCAGATGCGGGAAGTGTTGCAACCGCACGAAGTTTTGTTGGTTGTCGATGCGATGATTGGTCAAGATGCGGTCAATATGGCCAAGGCGTTCCATGAGACCGTGCCATTGACCGGACTCGTGCTCACCAAACTGGATGGGGATACGCGGGGTGGAGCGGCGTTATCGGTTCGCCACGTGACGGGTTGTCCCATCAAGTATGCCGGTATCAGCGAAAAGCCGGATGGTTTGGTGCCGTTTCATCCCGAGCGCATTGCGAGTCGCATACTTGGGATGGGGGATGTGTTGACGCTCATTGAGCGTGCGCAGGCAACCATTTCAGAACAAGAGGCCAAGGCGCTGGAAGCGAAGATGTTGAAGGCCGAGTTCAATCTGGAGGATTTTGCAACGCAGATGCGTCAAATGCGTCAGATCGGGAGTATGTCGCAGATACTTGAGATGTTGCCAATCCCTGGTCTGAAGCAATCAATTGGGCAGGAGAAGTTGTCAGAAGGTGAGGATCGTCTGAAGGGTTTTGAAGTGGTCATCCAGTCGATGACACCCAAGGAGCGTCGGCAGCCTCGCATCATCGACATGTCCCGAAAGATCCGTATCGCCAAGGGCGCTGGGGTGAAAGTTGAAGACGTCAACAAATTATTGAAAGACTTTGATATGATGAACAAGGTGATGAAGCAGTTTGCCGGGTTGTCCAAGCAAATGCCGAAGCACCTTCAAAAAGCGCTGAAATCGGGACAGCTTCCTCAAATGCCGTCAGACGCCGGGTTTCCGTTTCCAATGCCTGGCAAGGGCAAGTTTCCATTCAAATTTCCCAAGTAGGGTGCACTCGCGTCCTCTAGGCCATTACTCAATCTTAATCTGCAAGGAGTTCGTAATCAATGGTTAAAATTCGCTTGAAGCGCATTGGCGCGACCAAACGTCCCAAGTACCGGGTGGTGGTGCAAGAGAGTCGTACCCGTCGTGATGGCCGTGTGATTGAAGAGATCGGTTTTTATGATCCCCAGGCCAACCCGGTTGAATTGCGCATTGATACCGAGTTGGCGAAGAAATGGTTGAGTCAGGGTGCGCAACCGACTGAGACTGCGCAGACGTTGTTGCGTCGTGCGGACGTGCTGCCTGCGCCGGCTGCCAAGTGAATGTCGAGGAATCCGTGACTGCCGATACGCTTCAAAATGTGGCTGAGGTGTTGTTGCGTGCGATCGCCACGCAGCCGGACTCGTTGCGCATCGAACGCGTCGATGAAGGGGATCGCACCGCATTCACGGTGCAGGTTGACCCCACGGATGTCGGTCGTGTGATTGGCCGAAAGGGGCGAACAATCAATGCGATTCGTACCATTGTTAAAGCGGCGGGGTTAAAAGCACAGCGGCAAATCAACCTGGAGTTGATGGCACCCGATCTGGCATCGGTTCCCGAGGAAGCGTAAAGCACTGTGCGATTCGTGGACCCTTGTGGTTTGCGAGGGCAGTATCCGAGGGTAATTGGCGTCAAGGGTACGTGTCAGGTGGCACGTACCTGACGAGGGGCAAAGTTCCGAGCCGTGGGGGTTGGCCAACCGCAGTGTGAGACTCCGGTTAGCACTTTCGTAGCACCGTCAGTGGGTCGTCTCTCGCTTCATCAAAGCGGAGACGGCTCGATTTTGCGTTGACGCGCGAGGTCGGTGCGCATCATTGGTATCAGGCGCAACGATAATGCTTCCAGCGTTGCCTGTAGCAGGCCATTCGCAATCGGTTGAACCAAGCTTGCGGGCAACCAAGCCAGGGCTTGCGGTGTCGTCAGGCGCACCTGCGCATCGATCACGCTGCCGAGCACACACGCATCACCATCGGGCCTGAAACGCGCATCTCCCTCGAAACATGCCTCAAAACCAAGGTCACCGTGGGATTGCTCCGTCAATTGGCATCCGAGCGAACGCATGGTGATCCGATCCGGCGGATGCTGTTCAAACAGGACATCAAAACCCGGCTTGAATGAAAAACCCAAAATCCGAAACCGCTTCATCTGGATGCGATAACAACCATCCCCCATCACCGTTACACGGTCGGGTCCCAAAAAGCGTTTCAGCAGGGTCTCATTCGCTGCCAGGTAGGCATAGGCCGATTCAGCCGTCGCAGACAATGGATCGTGCCGTTTCAATTGTCCATTGAGCAAAATGTCTCCCAACGCATCCTCCCTTTATACAGAAGCACATTGACTGGTGACCAAAATTTAGCTGGTTATTGACTATCAACCAGTCCTCCCGTCGTTTTCAGATTGATGGATCGCTCACGCTCCCTCGATACCCCTGTCTGTCGCTGGTAACGCGGCAGAAATACCAGTCCAGTCTATCACCAAACGTCCCCATCACGGCGGGTGCCATGCCGAGTGCGTCAATGAATGTTAAACTGGAGACACTTTGTAGCAGGTGAATCGAGGCAATGAGACCAACTGTGGGTGATCGTGCTGCAGATGCCGGTGGAGTTCAGGAGCGACAATAGCGATGCGAGGGCCAGGCGGAATGGATATCTCAAAATTAATGAAACAAGCTCAGAAAATGCAAGAAGCGATGGTCAAGATGCAAAGCGACCTTAACTTGCAAGTTGTTGAAGGCAGTGCTGGTGGTGGCGTGGTAACCGTCACGATGACGGGTGGCATGGAGGTTCAATCCGTGCGCATCAAACCGGAAGCTGTCGATCCAAACGACATTGAAACGCTTGAGGACCTGGTGACCGCCGCGGTTAAAGACGCGGTCAGCAAAGCGAGTGCGTTGGCATCGAACCAAATGGGACAGGTAACCGGCGGTTTGAAGATTCCTGGTTTGGGGTTTTGACGCGGGCCACATCCTGCGACAACCAACCTGTATTGAATCAGTTTAGAGGTGACGTTTGCTTTACGCAAAACCATTGGCGCGTTTGATTGACGAATTGGGAAAATTGCCGGGCATTGGCCCCAAGTCCTCACAACGGCTGGCCTTTCACCTCATCAAACAGCCCGTGGCGGCGATCGAACATTTGGCACGGGTGTTGGTTGAGGCTCGCAATCAGATACGTTTGTGCAGTATCTGTGCGAACCTCAGTGCCGACGACCCGTGTCCATTGTGTCAAAATGCTTCAAGGGAACGGACGGTCATCTGCGTCGTTGCCGAGCCACGTGACCTGGTCGCCCTGGAAAAAACCCGTGAATATCAGGGTTTGTACCACGTGCTGGGTGGATTGATTTCGCCCTTGGATGGGGTGGGGCCGGAGCAGTTGAAGGTGCGCGAGTTGTTGCAGCGACTCGAAGACGGTACCGTTCAGGAAATCATCCTCGCCATCAACCCGTCGGTCGAGGGCGAAGCAACCTGCCTCTATCTCAGCCGACTCATCAAGCCAACCGGGTGCCGTGTCACGCGGATCGCATTTGGCCTCCCGATTGGCGGTGACCTGGAATATGCTGATGAGCTGACCTTGATCAAGGCACTCGAAGGGCGGCGCGAGCTTTAGTGGGCTCCGCGCACGCCATCTCCGCCGTTGATGACGCGACACAACCGTTGCCCGGTACAAAAAACGTTGACCAGCACGCAAGTCTTGGCTGGCATCGACACCGATACTCACCGTCTTGATGATTTTTCGTTTGCCGCACCAGTTTTGGCTGGCAACATGCGAGTCACGATACCGCTTGTTGTTTATAATATCAGCTACCCAGGTGGTGGACGGCCATGCAGGCGCCTATGTTTAGTGACGGGCCTTACGTATCGCTTCTTGAATCATGTCTTCGTAGATAGTTTTGTCCCGCCAACGCGCCTGGGCAACGGGACTCAGGCGCGCGATCGGGTCAAAATACACGAAGGCTTGGTCTTTCTTGACACTGGGTGCCATAAACACCGAAATGCCGTTTTCGCGATCATAATACTCATAACTGTGTACATCACGCTTGCCGCCGCCCCCCGGGGCGTCGCAAACGAAAGTCGGGGTACTGAAACCGGCCGTTGTGCCGCGAACGAATTTTTCAAGGTCAATGCCGGTCTGCAGGGTCGTACGCAGATCCTCAACGCCCCGCACCAAATCATGCATATACACATAATAAGGATGCACATTCATATGTCCCAAGCGCTTTACCAATAGCCGCATCGTTTCCGGCTCATCATTCACCCCGGCTTGCAAAACCGTCTGGTTGCGCACATAAATCCCGTGAGCAAAGCATTTGGCCATCGCTTGCTCCGTAATCCAGGTCAGTTCATTGGGATGGTTAAAATGCGTGTGCAAGACCACTTCCTTACCCATTGAACGACCCTTGGCAACCACCTCGGCCAGTGCGTCGAACCACTGGGTATCGGTCAACAGCTTTTGGGGCATCACAGCGGGGCCCTTCGTGGCAAAACGCATGCGTCGAATGTGAGGGATATCAAGCAAAGTCTCACCGATCGTGCGAATGTGCGCCGGCGCGAGTTGATAACTGTCACCGCCAGAAATGACGATGTCCTCCAGTTCGGGACGCTCGCGAATGTATTGGAACACTTTGGCCCAACGCTTCGGACTCGCATTGAGAGACACCTTTTCAACTTCAGGCGTGTCAGAGCCCACTGCATACGATCGCGTACAAAAACGGCAATACACCGGGCAGACATCCAAAGCGAGAAAGAGCGCCTTGTCCGGATAACGATGGGTCAAGCCGGGCACCGGTGCGTCATCCTGTTCGTGCAACGAATCAAGGCTTAGCATCGGATGGTCTGGCGTCAGGCGTGAGCCAAGTGGCAGAAACTGTGTTCGTATGGGGTCGCGGTAGGGATCAGCCCAGTTAATCCCCGCAATCATATAAGGCGAAATTCGAACGGCCATCGGCGCTCGCAAGAAACCTTGACGAGCGTCTTCAATGAATTCTTGGGACACGAGTTCCCGTATGGTGTCAATCAAACGGTCAACCGTCGTGATGGAATGCTTCCCTTGCCAGATGTGGTCCAAAAACGTTGACTCATCCACATCCTGATAGGCTGGAATGGCACGCCAGAATTCGCCCCGTCGCACATCGCGGTGCAAAAGATCCTCAGGACCCGCCTTCGGACGCAAGTGTGGGATCACCGGTTCATCCCCCTCTTGCCTGACTGAAGCTGATTGTGTCAAGTCTTGCATCGTCGCACCTCTTAACCAAACCCTTTGACCACACTCGGGCCTCTAAACTAGGCACCGCACGTTTTGGCCTGTCGTCACATCCGGACCCCTTCGTCCAACGCGTCAGGGCCATTATAACCTTCAATCAGGTTCCCCTTCCAGCCTTAAACGTGCAGAATTCCCGTTCGAAAGGCTCATTCCCAATATGGGCAATCAACCAGCACGATCGGGGTGGATGGGCTCTCGTTCTGAACGACCAGCCGTGTCTCGGGCGCGGCGTAGCGTCGGCGCACCAGTGCAAGCCCAAAGACCTGGTGTGTATCCGGATCACTGGCGCTGACAAGGACGTGACCGGCGTTTTCAGATGTTTCCGTCACGAGTGGGGTGCCAGTCGAGAGGAGCGTATCCGAATAAAAACCCATCAAATGGCGTTGAACCTTGTCATAAGATTTGAGTCGGGTGACGACTTCTTGTCCGAGGTAGCAGCCTTTTGTCGTGGCGATCGCAGCATCAAGCCGCAACTCCCACGGATTGGCGTCCAGCAGGGTCAGACACTCGCCACCCGGTACGCCCCACGTCAAACAACGTAAGCGGAATCGCTCCGGCGTTTCACGCTGCACCCCCCGCGTCTCCAGATACCCAATCAACGCCGCCGTGTGCGTCGCGGCGACACGAACCCAATACGTCTTTCCCGGCAATCCGGCCACGGGAGCGATACGACAAGGAACGCCCCCCAAATCAAGCAAGACGTGCGAACCCGGCTCGGGCCATTGCCCGGCATCGACATTTTCCGACAAGACCTCAACCAGCGCCTCCCCGCCGATCATCATGACTGACAGTTCCCCACTGGTTAGGGTCAACGTGACGTCATCCGCGATGAGGTAGCGATCCAACCAATCAAACAACGCATCCACTCGCGATGGTCCCGTCAGAACCTCCACGGCCCCGTCATGCGCCCAAAAATCCACCCAGTCCAGCACCAGGCCACGCTGGTTAACAAAGACCCCTTGCGCCGTTTGCCCTGGTTGCAGGGCGCCGACATCCGTCGTGGTCATATTCTGCAAAAATCGCAGACGGTCACCGCCCGCAAGACGCAGCCAGGAACGGCGGGGACACATTATCAGCCAAGCCTGTTTGTCTCGCATTGTCACAACATGCCTCACCAATTCGTCTGGATACGTGGTCGCCTAAACAGTGATAGCGTATCATGATCGGCCCGGAGGGCCGTACCGTGACACGCCAACCCATCTATTTGGACCATCATGCCAGCACGCCGGTGGATCCATTCGTGCTCGAAGCGATGCTGCCGTATTTTTGTGAAACATTCGCCAATCCACAGCCATTGGGGCACGCCTTCGCCCGTCAGGCCCATCACGCAATCGAAAAGGCACGGCGTCAGATTGCAGCGATTCTGGGCGCCCATCCCGAGGAAATCGTTTTCACATCCGGGGCCACCGAATCGATCAACCTGGCCCTTCAAGGAGCACTGCGGCGTTTTGGCGCAGGCCGTGTACACATCATCACTTCAGCTGTAGAGCATGCCGCGACGTTGCGGTGTCTGGACGCGTTGCGAGGTGACTTGGTGGATGTCACCGTGCTTGGCGTGGATGACGCGGGGCGCGTGGCCCCTGAGGCGATCGCCTCGGCCATCCGACCGGACACCCGCATGGTCAGCCTCATTCACGGCAACAACGAAATCGGCACGCTAACACCCATCGCGCCGATCGGTGCCATTACGCGCCAACGCGGCGTCTTGCTGCACATCGATGCCACCCAGACCTTCTGTCGCATCCCCTTGCACCCAGATACTGACTGTTTCGATTTGCTCTCCTTGTCAGGCCACAAAATCTATGGGCCCAAAGGTGTCGGGGCCTTGTACGTGAGGCGCCGCAACCCACGCGTTGCCCTTGAACCGATGGTTTATGGCGGTGAACACGAACGCGGGCGGCGTTCTGGCACCTTAAACGTGCCGGGCATCGTGGGCCTGGGCGCTGCTGCGACATTGGCGGTTGAAAAGGCACCCGAGGAACGTCAACGCCTTCGCGGGTTGCGCGAGCGCATGGCCGAAGCGTTGCTGGCAGGGGTTCCCGCGCTGCGTATCCTGGGCGATCGCACGCAACGGCTCGATGGGCATTTAAGCGTTGCCATCCAAGGCATTCAGGCCGGCGCATTGATGGCGGCCGTGCCAAACCTGGCGATCTCCGCCGGTGCCACCTGTGCGGCTGGCAAACCCGGCCCCTCGCACGTGCTGCAGGCCATCGGCCTTGAGCCGGAATGGGCGACGGGCACGATCCGTGTGGGCATCGGCCGCGGCAACACCCAAGCCGAAATCGATCACGCGACCACCGACTTGATACAGGCGATCGCCTCACTCCGCCCCGCCCACACACTCCTTGGATGACACCAGTGCAAACACCAAACCCCAGCCCCACCCACAAAGGCCCGGTGAAGACGCCCCTCCCGTCAAAACGCCAGACGTGGCGGCTTTGCCTGGCTTTCACCCTTTTGGTGACCCAAGGCTGCAACCTTGTGGGCCTCATCGGCGCAGCCAACCTCGGCAATGGTCATTTGACGCCGCTTCTGGCATCCGGCAGCATCACCCAGCCCCCCCCAGCCGTACGAATAGGCTACTTCGCCTGGGTCGAATTAAACCGCGAGAGCGCCGTCAATGGCGGGCAACTTCAAGTCGACCTGCTGCAAGGCCAAACCGTCGCATTCGAGCAAAGCGTGGAACCCCGCGCCAATCGGTATGAGCTGTTCATCCGGCCCTCACCGCGCACCGCACGAGGCATCTATGTCGTGATGGCTTGGGAGGATACCAACGGCAACGGTGTTTACGAGGCCCAGCGCAACGAGCGACGGGCGCCCGAGGTTTACCGCATCAGCGGCCACGCAGCGGCTGACAGCCTTTGGAGCGCCGAGCGACTGGTTTTCACGGATCAACGCTTCAGCATCACTTATGCCGACCTTCGACAAAAAGAACTGGGCTTCACCTTTTAAAAAACGATCTTCATCAACCACATGAGGAGCGTCAAGCCGGTGGTGCCACCGGCAAGCATCACACCATTGGTCAACGCGGGACGCCCGATATGGCCACGGTGATACTCAGCCCACTGGCCCTTGAGCCGCCACAGCAGCCCCCCGGAAACGAGTGTTCCAACCAGCGCGAACGTTGTCAGCATCTTGAAGCCTCCTGGTGGCATTGTAACGGAGAGCAACCGCGGCACACAACAGGAGCCAGGGGGTGCGAGGCCTCGGTTGGGTGATTGGTTTCTGGCAAGGTGTATAATGGGGGATGCCACGGTGTGGCTCAATGGGTGAGAAGGAGTGCACGCATGAAGGTAATCCTCATTAAAGACGTCAAAGACCTGGGTCGCCTGGGTGCCTTGGTTGATGTATCGGAAGGGTATGCGCGAAATTTCCTGTTTCCGCGTGGGTTGGCCGCTGAGGCGACGCCCGCGGCAATGAAGCAACTGGAGGAGCGTCGCAAAGCGGAGCAAAAGCGCGAAGCGCGTTTGCTTGAGCAGGCGCAGGTACTCGGGCGGGAATTGGCAAATCTCAAAATTATTCTGCAGGCCAAATCGGGAGAGGGTGGCAAATTGTATGGGACTGTCACGACGAAGGAGATCGCGCATGCCATTTCCCAACAGACGCCCCATCAGTTGGACAAGCGCAAGTTGGAACTCAAGGAGCCGATTCGGGCGTTGGGAACCTACCAAGTCGATGCGCGCCTGCACGCACAGGTTCATGCGAGCGTGACGGTTCAGGTTGTTGAGGCTTGAGCCATTGAAGGGTGTGTCCGTTGGAAAGTAGAGGCAGATGGCCGATTTGATCGAGCGGGTTCCGCCCCATAATATTGAAGCGGAACAAGCGGTGTTGGCGGCGATGCTGATCGACCGCGAAGCCATCACCCGCGTGTTGCAAGTGTTGAACACTGATTGCTTTTACCGCCAGGCGCACCGGTTGATCTTCGAAGCCATCTACAACCTCTTCGAACGGGGCGAGCCGGTCGATCTCATCACCTTACGTGACGCCCTTTCCAATCAGTTGGAGGACATTGGCGGTTACGGCTATCTGGTGGACCTCGCAAGTTCCATCCCCACCACCGCCCATGCGGAGTACTACGCGAAGATCGTCGCTGACAAGGCAATTTTGCGGCAATTGATTCGCACCGGTTCTGACATCGTCCACGCCGCATTCGCCGCGGAGGATGATGTCGAAGCGGTTCTTGACGATGCGGAGCGCCGCATCCTTGAAATCGGCCAAAAGCGGGCATCCGGTAGCATGACCCCGATCAAGGATGTCATTCTGGATACCTTTGAAACCATCGAATCACGCTACGCGGACAAAAACGCCTTGCTTGGCGCACCCTCCGGCTTCTATGACCTGGACACCATGTTGAGTGGCTTCCAGCCATCGGATCTCTTGATCCTCGCCGCCAGACCGGCAATGGGCAAAACCAGTCTGGCGTTGAATTTCTGCCGCAACGTGGCGGTAGAGGCCAACAAGCCCACGTTGCTCTTCTCTTTGGAAATGTCAAAGGAGCAATTGGTGCAGCGACTACTTTGCGCGGAAGCGGGCATCGATTCGGCAGCATTGCGGTCGGGATACCTGCGCGAATCCGACTGGAGCAAATTGACCCAAGCCATCGGTGTACTCTCGGAAGCCCCCATTTTCATCGACGACTCGTCGAATCTGTCGGTTGCGGACATTCGTTCCAAGGCCCGCCGGATTATGGCCGAGAACGGTGACCTGGGGATGATCATGGTGGATTACCTCCAACTGATGAGCAGTCCCAGCAAGAGCTCGCGCGCGGACGACAACCGCGCAACCGCCATGGCAGCCATCTCGCGCGGACTGAAACAATTGGCCCGCGAACTGCGGGTGCCGGTCATCGCGTTGTCCCAATTGAGTCGCGCCGTGGAGAGTCGCCCCAACAAACGCCCCATGCTCTCAGACTTGAGAGAATCAGGCAGCATCGAGCAAGACGCGGACATCGTCATTTTCATTTACCGGGACGAGTATTACAATCCCGACACCGACAAAAAGAGCCTTGCGGAGCTTATCATTGCCAAACACCGCAACGGTCCGGTGGGTCAAATTGACCTCTATTTCGAAAAAAATCTCACCAAATTCCAGTCGGTCAGCCAACGACAATTCGGCGGTTCGTGACCGATGGGCCGCCCACATGGTGTCCACCCCACGCGCAAGGTTGACCGCAGCCATTCCTGACCTTTCATTGCCTGTTCACGATGGTTTTATTGCTTGAACGATGGCGATGAGGGGCCGACAACGGGGTATAAAGACAACAGTTCAACCAGCCGATGCCGGAGAATGCTCGTGAAAATCAAATCCCTGCAGGCACTGACGCTCACCACCCTGACATTTGCCGGATTTGCCTGCCAAGGGGTAACCCCCCCCGTTGCGGTAACTGGCAAAGAGTCTGTTACCAACGGCCGCAAGGTCCCCTCACAGGGTGCAACACGTTCACCCGGCGTGTCGGTGTCACCACGCGCTTCAGCAACGCCCGGCCCCACGCCGTCGACCGGAACGGGTGCCTCACCCGGGACCAGTCCGTCACCAAGCACCATACCGAGCCCATCCGCCTCCCCGTCTGCCAGCGTGTCTCCAGGTGGCAGCCCCGAAGCCAGCACCTCGCCCGCGGTTTCAACCGCGCCTTCCGTCAGTCCCTCGCCCACCCCGTCGCCGTCACCCAGTGTCGTGATTCAGTCCGTCACAACGGCGGCCTATACGCTCACCAGTTTGGCGGGCGGGCAGTTAAGCGGTACCCAAACCTCAGGTGCTGGGGACAACGCGTACATTCAAAAAAACACGCGTGCCGTGGGGCTGAGTCTTAACGATTTTTCGACGACAGTGGACCCCACCGTCTTTTTTAGCAATCCCGCGGGCAATTCGATTCACCAGACCTTCAGCACCGGTGGGATCATGACCGTATCGTGGTTGATATTCGCGGGTGTCCTTCAGCCGATGGGGCTTTGTTACGATGCGGCGGCCAAGGTTGTGTATGCGGCGGACGCGGGCCAGCATCGCGTGATTCGCGTGGGTTTGACCGGCAACGCCTTCGCCATACCGGAAGGAAGCTTTGAGGTCGTTGCCGGTTCCAAAACGATTGATCCGGCGACCGTTGCGTACGTGGAAGGAAACACCCAGGGTGCAGCGGCCATCGCGCCTTTTCACACGCCTGGTGCCGTGACCCGTCTGGGTGATGACTTGTATGTGTTGGATGCAGGCTTTCATACTGTAAGCCGCATTCAGCAGCTTGGCGATAACAATAATCGTCCGTTAAGTTTTGTTGCCGGGGGCAAGGGCCGGGCCGGTGGCGCGGCGGTGGCCGGGCCGGTGGCGGGCAGTGAGGCACGCTTTCGTGACCCTGGTGCGATGTGTGCGGGGAAACGGGGTGGGCAAGATGTGTTGTATGTCGCTGATACTGGCAATCATTGCATTCGGCTGATTGATGTCGGTACTGGACAGGTGACGACAATTGCGGGCAGTTTGGCGGGTGTGAAAGGGCATGATGATGGTGTCGGGAGTGCGGCACGTTTTGACACCCCGGTTGCGGTGATTGCTGATCACGAAGGCAACGTCTATGTGGGCGAACTTGGCACCCCGCGTCTGCGCCGCATTGCGGCTGACGGCACGACAGCCACGTTGGCTGGGGGGATAACTGGCGGGTTTGCGGATGGCAGTGCGGCCAATGCCCGCTTGGGTGCCGTGCTGGGGTTGGCTGCGCGCTTGGATGGTAATGGCAAACTGCGCGCGCTGTACTTCCTGGACAACGGCACGGTGACAGAGGGTGCACGGCTGAGGATGTTGCAGCCGACACCGTGAGAGCGGTTGGTTTGCGCGATCGCCGCAGGGCGCGGTTGGCTCAGGAGAGGGGGGGCAAGGGTGCGGTCGTCCCGGAGATGCCGGGTTGATCGCCGGGCGGAAACACATCCCGCAACAGCACCTGCTGGCGACCGCGCTCGACGAGGTCGGTGACACCCTCGACAGGGGATTTGAGTTGTTCCACATCCGCGCCGTGGCGAACTTCCTGCAGGCATTCTTGCAAACGCGTATAGGCAGCGAGAAAATCCTTGAGCAGGTCGAAGACCTCTAGGTTGGTTGCGATGGCGATCGCCAACAGGCGGGCTGAACGCGCTTGCGGCGCGATCATCGCTCCAATGCGGATGCCACGGTGTTCGTCTACCATGGACAAGGCAGATTTGATCACGGCGACCCGTGCGGCCATGTTAGCGACCAGAATTTCCGCTTCGTTGATCGCGCGCTCGCGTTGCTGTTTTTGACGCACGCGTTCCGCGGGGGTGAGGCGACGCGACTTGTCATCCGCTTCCGATGGCGAGCTTGGCGGCGTCGGAAACAACTGCGACAGCACGCGGTCACCTTTAAAGGCTTCGTGATAACGGGACAGATAGAATAAGCGCAGTTTCAGATCCTCCAGCATCGTGGGATCCAGCGTATTGGTCTGCAGGGCCTTTTCCGTGCTGTCCGTGCATTGCACTGCGTCATAAAAGCGGAACAAACCGACCTGCACCTCCTTGACGAGATCCTCACGCCTGGCGAAGGTCGCGATCAGATACGCAATGATTTGCTCCCCTTTGGCTGAGGGGGGATAACGGTAAACGGGCTCTTTGACGCCGGGCACGGGAATGTCCGCGCGCTCACAGGCGCGCATCAGCAATTCGAGCCGAGGTTCGAGGTTGGCCAGCGACTGGCGCGCGCGAGCCAAAAAGTCTTCCGCGGCCTGTCGGAGCTGATCGACCGCGGCCGGTGTGCTGGGAGCAGTGCGCAGCGGGCGGGTCTGGTTGATATGGTTGAGTGGCCCAGTCTGGCGTTGGTAGGTGTCTCGCTCACTCACGAATGACCGTCGGCTCCGATTGCACACCCACCTCAACCCATCCCTGTTCATTGATACCCGCACGGCACCTGTTTGTCACTTACCCCAAAAAAGGCTAAGAGAACCTTCAGCCAAAGACTGCGTGGAC
>JBBAPZ010000002.1:187749-225078 GCA_040400605.1 Candidatus Sericytochromatia bacterium | reverse complement strand
TTGTCACTTACCCCAAAAAAGGCTAAGAGAACCTTCAGCCAAAGACTGCGTGGACCGCAAAGGCGTGGACGAACAATCACGGTGGATTTGGCCCGTGCCAACCCGCACCCAGGTGTCTACGCTGGGCAACACGATCAGCGCTGCCCAAAGGCAGGGGTGACCGTGCGAATGCAACCCGCGCTTGGGGTGATGCGGTCGCGAAAGCGGTGGAATTTGTCACGACCGCCACCTGTCTGAATGAACGGGACGGTGATGGCAGACCACCATCAGCAGGCAATTTTGATAGGGTATGTCTGCGCTCACCCCTTGGTTGTAACGGCCCCCATCGCTTCAGCAAAAAGGTTTTCGGCCATGACCCTTTGTTTCAAGTGCGCTTTGACCGACGCGACGAACGATCGAACGCGGGGCTTTCGGCACGGCAGGGTGCGATCGCTCGGAGCGCTCGTGCTGGCGGTTGGGGTGTCTGGTTGCGCAGCCCCTCGCACGGCGCCGATCGTTGCGGCGCCTGTTGGGGAGCCGCGTCGTGTCTTGCCCGACGCCACGCCAACCCCAACAGTTGGTGAGACTTTACGCTTTGAGGTAGAAGGTCCTGAATTGCCGCGCGATCGCCTGAGCAATGTCGCGACCGAAGCCGGCGCGATGCGGGCGTCCTGGCTGCGAATCGGTGAGTGGCAGATTGCCAAAGAGGCGGGAAAGGGGATGATTTGGCATCAGGAACTGCGCCCACAGCCAGCGTTAAGCTTCATTCGCTACGTGGGTGCGGCATTCGGCTCATCAGGCGGCCAAGTCTCGCCGCGCTACACCACGGCAGTAACGGTCATGGTGCATCAAAGTCCACACGGCTACCACCCGACGGGCGACCAAGGGCAGCCTTTCTACTACCGTGACCCGACACATTATGTCGAAGCGTTGATCAAACCGCAAATGCTTGAAATCTGGGAGGCCAATGACGCGGCCCCCGGCCAAAGCCGAGGCTGGAAACGCCTGTATGCCACGCGGCTCGAAACCCGGGCCAAGGAGACCCAAAGACTCGGCGCAAACGTTGATACCCGCAAAGGAACCTTCACGTTACTATTGAACGACCAGGAACTGACTACCGTGTCCAGTCCAATCATCAAACCGGGACCCGCATGGGTAACGCTGAGAGCGGCGGGCAATCAAGTCAGTTTTGACGACTGGTATCTGGCGCCGCTTGCTCCTTGATGGCAGTCTGAAACGGTCACCTCGAAACAACGGTCGGTGGAACCCCGCTGTGCTGGATCTGGCTGGTGCATCGAGCGAGTCCACTGATTGTCGACGATCAAATGATGATTGACTGGTTAACGCACGCACAGACTGTGAACGGGGTCATGTGTTATACTGCCGGGCCAGAAGCGTGCGTGAGAATTGGCTTTGGTGGCGATCGCACGGTCTTGAACCGGTGTGCCGGAGGGTCACGCGGGATTTGGGGCAATCACGATGCCAGGTCTTGCCAAAATGCGTGAGCGGGTGCCAGCAGTGATGCGGCGCTTTCGGTGACCGGTTGGCGGAATGGTTCCAGATGGCCTCCAAACGGTGTGATTAACGGGGATATGGTGCGACATGGATTTCATACATTTGCTTCGTTCGGGTGGCCTTGCCATGATTCCGATTGCGCTGGCGTCGGTGATGACTTTGGCGTTGATCATCGAAAATACGATCGCGTTGTCCCGGGCGCGCAAGCATTTGCAGTGGCTGTGGCAGTTTCCTGAACGCAAGGATCAATTGTTGATTCAAAAGCCGAATGACGTTGTCACCCTTTACCTGTCAGAGGCGCTTCATGCAGGCTGCAAGACCTTGGAGGACCGTTTGCGGCTTGCCGGTGAGTTGGTGTTTTCGCAGGAACGTCGCATCAGTTGGTTGGGAACGATCGCGAGTATTGCACCGTTATTGGGTTTACTTGGAACCGTGTCCGGGATGATTGCAATCTTTTTCAGAATCGCGAGCGCCCCGCCGCAGAACCCGCTCACGGATTTGTCACGGGGCATTTCCGAGGCGCTGGTGGCTACGGCGGCTGGGTTGGTGGTGGCGATCATCGCGGCATTGGGGAACCACAAATTGATGAACGGCAATGATGAGCTTGCGGCGGATCTCGAGGCGTGGTTGCGCGAGCATGAAGCGCCGAAAGGGGGGCAAACCTTTGCTCACCAAGCGAAGTAGACGAACGCGCGTGGCGCGTTTCGAGCTCATACCCATGATCGATGTGATGATGATCCTGACCATCTTTCTGGCAGTGATGGCGTTTTTGCCCCATATGAACACCTCCTTGCAGGCGCAGTTGCCTCAAGCCAGTTCGGCTACCGACACGCCGCCTTCGGTGACGATTGAGTTAACCAAGGCGGGCATTGCCTGGGATGACGCGCGCGTGAATCCGGACGAGTTGGCTGTCAGAATCAAGGCTGCGGTGGCCAAAAATCCGGAAACATCGTTTGTGATTGCAGCTGACAGGCATTTGCCTTACGAGCAGGTGATCACCTTGCTGGATCAAATGAAGGTGAGCGGCGCCAAACGCATCGCATTGGCTGCGAGCAAACCCCCGCAGCCGTGATGACATGTCAGTGGCGTCGGCGTCATGCGTTTTACGTGGCGGTGATTTGTGTGATCGCGGTTGGCCACGCGTCATCTGTGTTCGCGGCGGGCGTGCCGGGTCGTGTGGTCAGTTTGGCACCCTCTATCACGGAAATGTTGTATGCGATCGGTGCCGGGTCTCAAGTGGTGGGCATTTCAGCGTATTGCAACTATCCGCTTGGCATCAATCAGACCAAGGCCGTGGTTGGAACCAGCCTCGCCTTGAACGAAGAGCGGCTGTTGACGCTGAAGCCGGATCTGATTTTAAGTATTGAGAGTCCTGCGCATCAAATCAAACGCATGCAACAGTTGACCGGTGTGCCGGTTCGGGTTCTCACGACGAAGCGCCTCTGGGATGTTTTTTTAAACCTTCGAAGGCTGGGTCACCTCACTGGTCACCAAGCGCAGGCCGAGGCCTTGGTCACGACGCTTCAGGCACGTCTGGCGGGGCTGCGAGCGGGTCCGAAACGTGATTCGAAGCGCGTTTTTTACATGGTGTGGCACCAGCCATTGATGGGGTGTACAGCAGACAGTTATCTGGGGGATCTGATTACTGAGGCGGGGGGTACAAATGTTGTTCCGGGTGGTCAAACGACCGCTTACCCGGTTTTGAGTGATGAGTTTGTCATGATGGCCAATCCCGACGTCATTTTGGGACCCGGTACCATGCGTTCGGCACTCACGACCTTTGCCAAAACCCACCCCGGAGTTAAGGCGGTGCGTGAGCAACAAATCAAGACGGTCAACGAGGATTTGGTTGCGCGTCCTGGTCCACGGGTGGTCGAAGCGGTGATAGCCATTCGTGAAGCGCTTGGTGCACGGCACGTCGGTGGGCAAAAAACGCTGCCAGGCGATCGCCTGCGGTCATCAGACAAATGACAGACAATCAGTCGTGTGTGAATCGGGGTTAAACTATACGCTTTGGGGTAAAAGGCCCTCGGATGTCCGCACATGCAGTCACGGCGGTGTGGAGATGGTGCAACAGATGCGATGCAACGGTGGTCCATGTCGTTCAGCAAAGGGAATTCATGACGACGCAGCAGATTGCTAGCCGCTATAACGTCCTCAAGACCCTGGGTGAAGGGGGAATGGGGTTGGTGTCCTTGGTGGAAGACACCATCAACGGGCAGCAAGTGGCCCTCAAGGTGCTGTCATCCAAGATTGGGATGACGGAAGAAACGCTTCTGCAGTTCAAGCAGGAGTTTCGTACGATGACGCAGCTGCGTCATCCGAATTGCTGCGCTGTCTATGATTATGGGGTTTTGCCTGATGGGGCGCCTTATCTGACGATGGAAGTTGTACCGGGATGTGGTCTGGATGCCTTGTTGCCCCTGGATTCCGATCGATTTTTAAATGTTTTTTCGCAATTGTTGCTGGCATTGGGTTATGTGCATCAGCAAGGCTTTGTTCATTGTGACATCAAGGATGAAAATGCGCGGGTGAAGCCCGACGGGGAAGTCAAACTGATGGATTTTGGTTTGATGGAACGTTCCGGACGCAGTGGGGGGGCCATCAAGGGGACATTGGGGTACATGGCGCCTGAAATGATTCGTGGTGGTCGGTTGGATCAGCGTGCCGATCTCTACTCGATGGGTGCGTTGGGATACCAGATGCTGACGGGCACCTTGCCGTTTGCGCATTCGGAGCCGGCGGCGATTATCAAGGCGCACTTAAGCGAGACGCCGCGATCGCCTACGGAGCTCAATGATGCCATCGAGGCGCGCTTCGAACGGATCGTGATGCGGTTGCTGCAAAAAGATCCGGTAGCGCGTTATCAATCAGCCTACGAGGTGCTTGAGGATCTTGGCGTTGATGTGCCAGAGGGCATTGGCGGTAATCTTTTATCGGCACCTTTTGTGGGTCGCACCGAGGAATTGGGTCACTTGACATCCTATTTGAAGGGCATTCGGGCGAACAAGCCTGGTGCGGCGTTGGTGGTTTCGGGCCCGGCGGGGATGGGCAAGACGCGTTTGGTTGATGAGTTCCGTTTCGCGGTGCAGATGGAAAACCTGCCGTTCGTGGTCGGGACGTCGTTCGACAACGGCACGGCACCATATGGGCCTTTTGTAGAGTTGCTGCGCGGGTTGTTGCCGGTTTTTCGGGAGCACCTTCCGGAGTTGGTGACGCGTCACGCGCCGATTGTTGGTAAATTGTTGCCGGAGTGGGCGAGCGTGGCAGGCGTGACGGAATTGGTGCCGGATTTGGATCCGCCCTCAAAGGAAAAAATGCGTTTGCAGTCGACCCTATCGGACCTGATGGCTGCCTTGGCAGGTCGCGTGCCATTGGTGTTGGTTTTGGAAGACTGGCAGTGGGCTGATCCTTTGAGCGTGGAGTTACTGGTGTACGTGCTGCGCAATACGAAGGAATTGCCGGTGATGTTTGTGATCAACCATCGCGCAACGCCCGATGTGAATCTGGGGTGGTTCAAGGCGGCTGTGCATTTGCCGCTGGCACCGTTAACCGACTCCGAAACGGCGGCGATGCTTACATCGATGTTGGGTACGGAAGCGCTCGGTCGCGGTTTTCTCGAGCAGATTACGTCGTTTGCGGAAGGCAATCCATTTTTCGTGGAGGGTTTACTGGAGCATCTTGTGCGCAACCGCACCCTTGTCAAGCTCAACGGTCGTTGGAATGCGATTGTGGCGCTGACGCCGGAACAGATGCCTGCCAACTTGCAAGGATTGCTGCTTGAGAAGCTGTCTGCGCTGCCAGAGGGGGCCATGGCGGTGGCGCGCGTCGGTGCGGTGATTGGGCGTGAGCTTGGCCTTGATGTGTTGAAGCGGGTGCTGTCATTTGACGACAACCAGTTGTTTGATGCGCTGGGGGTTTTGTCGGAAACGGGCATTTTCACCCAGACGGAGACAGGTGCATATGTGTTTTCGCAAGGGCAATTGCAGGAAGTGCTTTATGCTAACTTGCCGATCAAGGAGCGTCAGGCGCTGCATTTGAAGGTGGCGTTGGCGTTGGAGGCGCCGTTGGCGGGTATACCCATCGGTGAGGTGAGCACGGCGCAGGTGAATGCGATCGCCAACCACTATCTTTTGAGTGGAGAAGCCAATAAAACCTTCTTCTATGCGCTGGAAGCGGGCATGCGCAGTGCCAATCTGTTTGCCAATGCGGATGCGATTCGATTTTTGACGGCGGGTTTGGCATTGCTGGATGGTGATCCCCACCTTGGCGGACCGATGCAGCGTCTGTTGTATTTGCGTTATTTGGGTGACGTGCAGCGTCTGAGCGGCAAAGCGGATGTCGCTCGGGACAATTTGCTGCGTGCGATTGAATTGTCGCAGGGGTTGGGTGAGCACGAGCAGCATGGGCGCATGTTAACCTCTGTCGCAAAGATTTATCAGGTATTGAATGATTATCCCTCGGCGCTAGATTATTGTGCTCAGTCATTGGCGGTTTGTTTGGCGCACGATGACAAGGCGGGGGCAGCCCGGTGTCTTTTAACCAGTTGCCGGATCAATTTTTTCACTGGCAAGCCGCAAGAAGCGATTGAGCAGACGCAACGGGCGTTGGAGTTGGCCCAGGCTGCTGGCGTCAAAACGTTCGTGGGTGAAGCGCTTGGTTTTGCGGGATTGATGTACAGTTCGGATCCGGAGCGCTTGGGGGAGAGTGCGGAGAACCTGAATCAGTCAGTCTCAATCTTGTCTGAGTTAAATGATAAGGTGGGCCTTAACAATTCCTATAATTTGTTGGGCAATGCGCAAAACATGCAGGGTGATTTCGGGGGGGCGTGGAAGAGTTTTATTCAGACGCAACGGATCAGTTTTGAGATTGGTTTGCGAGATGAAGAAATTTTTGCGTTGATCAACCTGGCGATCACAGCCTACGAGCTTGGGAATTATGCCGATGCGATTCGAATGGCGAAAGAAGCAGGCGCGATCGCGATCGAATTGAATTCAAAATTTCCGTTGTGTATGGCGATGGTCCTGGAGGCGGCGGCGTGTGTGTACAGCGGGCATTTACAACATGCGCGTCACCAGTCCGAAGAAGCGTTGGCGTTATCGCGAGAAATCAAGAACAAGTATATGGAATCGTTGGTTTTGCAGTACCAGATTGAGATACTGGTCCATTTGGGTTGTCTGGAGGCAGCGCTTGATGCTGGAGAGACCTTGCAGGCATTGATTACTGAAACCGGTAACAACGAAACCGAAAGCCGAATGTGGGTTGCGCTTGGTGAGATTCACGGCCGGTGCGGGCGGGTACTGGATGGGCGCGTATTGGCGGATCGCGCGTTGCAGGCGTCACGTATGGCGCGTGCGCGGGGCGTTGAAGCGCGCGCGTTGCGCGTCAGTGCCTGGTTATATCTATTGGAAGAGCGTCTTGATGATGCCTTGTCGGAGGCGACGCGTGCGTGTGATTTGGCTGACGCGATTGGGGCTCAGTTCCAGCAGGCGTTGAGCCTGGCCATTTCGGGTGAAGCATTATTGCGCTTGGGGCGTGTGGAGGAAGCGGCGCAGCGTTTCATCCGGTTGCAACAGGTGGCGTCACAAGCTGGGTCAGCATCGTTGCGCGCTCAAGGTTTGTTTGGACAGGCAGCTTGCAATCCTTATTCGCGCAACGCCAAGCACCTCGTGGTTGAAGCGCAAAAATTGTTGTCGCGTTTGGTTGAACCCTTGAGCGACGAGGCGCGCAGCCAATTTTTGGGACTGAAAGAGCGCTCACGTGTCATCCAAGGTGATTTTTCAACCCTGATGGCGCAAAACGATTCTGTGCGTGGACGTGAAGGACGCCCAGCCGAGCGGATGCGCAACTTGTCGAAAGAGTTGTCGCAGTTGGCACAGTTACAGGAGGCGCAGGCACAGGATCTTGAAGCCTCCGAAATGGAACGTGAACGTTTGGAAGCCTTGATCGCTTATTCGACTGAACTTCGTGGCTGTGAGGGTGTCAGTGAAATCGTGGCAGTGGCCTTGACGCGGTTGATGTCGCTGTTGGGGGCTGAAAGGGGCTTTGTGAACCTCGATGCTGACGGGTTTAAGGGTCAGCATTTGCAAGGTATCAAACCGGATGGCGGTTATGAAGCGGACTGGGCTTTCGCGCAACGTCTTTGTGACGCTGCGAAGCGGGCGGATGCTGCCATTTTGGTGGAAGATTGCCAACTGGATGAACGTTCCGCCCGATTTGTACAGGAAAAAAACCTGATGGTGCAAACGGCGATGGCCTTCCCGGTTCGATTGTCGAGTGCGATCGTTGGTGAACTCTATGTGGATCGGGAATCGTCCGATGGCATCTTGTTTGATGAAGCTGACTTTCAGTTTGCGCAACGTTTATGTGACGAGGCGGTCTTTGCGGCGCATCGTGCGGGATTGGCTGCCGAGTGGCAAGCGCGTTCGCAGCAGTTGCAGATGTTGAACCAATTGGCTGAGAAAATCAACGAAACATTGGTGGTAAGCGAAGTGTTGGAATTGGTTGTCAAGCTCACGTTGGAGGTCACGCACGCAGAGCGTGGTTTCTTGATGCTCCGTTCGGAAGAGGATCCGAATGTCCTGACGTGCAAGGTTGCGCTGGATCGGCGTGGTTCCGCACTGCACGGTGAGCGCATCTCCATGTCAATCTGCAATAAGGTTTTGAATACGGGGCAGGCGGTCACGGTGGTTGATGCGACGATGGATGAAGAATTTCAGACGGCCATGTCAATTATGAGCTTGAACTTGCGCACACTGATGTGCGTACCTTTGCAGGCAAAAGGCAAGAGCTTGGGGGTCTTGTATGTGGACTCGCAGGCGGTGGTGACGACGTTTAATGAAAAAGATTTGGACTTGATGCGGGCGATCGCGGGCCATGCATCCGGGGCGATCGAGAATGCCACCTTGTACACGAGCTTGAATGTCCGCGCGGCGGAACTTGAAGATGCACTCGCGAAGTACGAGAAGGCCGAATACGATGCCAATACGGACATGTTGACAGGCTTGCGAAATCGCCGATTTTTTCAGGAGCAGAGCTCGCGTGAGATTGATCTGTCACGGCGCCACCATCGCCACATGAGCGTGATTCTGATTGATGTTGACCACTTTAAGAAGTTCAATGACACTTACGGTCACGCGATTGGTGATGAAGTGCTTAAGGTGATGGGTAAGGTATTGCCCGAGTCAGTCAGGGTGTCAGACATTGCCGCGCGCTTTGGCGGGGAAGAGTTTGTCGTATTGTGTCCGGATACTGATGCGCAGGGAGCGGTGTTGGTTGCGGACCGCATTCGTGAAGCGGTGTCGCTGGTACGGCTGTTTGACCTTGAAGGTAAACCGGTGAGACAAATTACCGCGTCATTGGGTGTGTCGAGCCTGATGCCACAGGATCAACGACTGGCAGAGATTCTTGAACGCGCCGACACTGCCCTGTATGCGTGCAAGGCCAATGGGCGCAACCAGGTGCAGGTATGGCGCGAAGACATGTTAACGCCGGAAGAGTTAAAAAAGAAAGAAGCCAAGGAATCGGGTGAGCATCAAGACAAGGAAGCATCAGCGCGCTGAGTGGTGATCAAATTTTGAGTGTTGTTCAATAACATCGCGTGAGTGCGTCACAGGTTTGAATTAGCTTCGCAATTTGTAAACAGGAACCGATACGTCATTGTATGGGAGCCCTGAAACGAATATCCAAACGGTGTTTCAAGCGGTCTTTGATTTTATCGGGTGTCGAACGGGCGTTACGGGCATCAAAGGGCTTGGGATGCACTGCCGATGAGCAGAATCAAGAGGCGCTCCAGCAATTGCAAGGTGGTGATGGCGAGGATCGGCGACAAATCGATGCCGCCTACCGGGGGCATCAGGCGCTGAAAGGGGGCCATGATGGGGTGAATGATCTGATCGATGGTGCGCAGCAGCGGGTGGTGCGGATCGACCTGTGGAAAAAAGCTCATCACGGCACGTACGATGATGAGGACAATCACCAGTTGAATGATGACATCGAGCGCAGAGACAAACGGCTGTATGGGCATCGAATGAAATCCTTTGGCGTGGGTGGTGAGGTGTCAAATACCGGTCTGTGCGCTAGAAAGGGCGCGCGACCGCAACGTCGCGGCTTGCACCGCCTGAATCAGAATCGATCGGATAGCGGCCGCTTCAAGCACCTGAAGCCCCGCCGCAGTGGTTCCTCCCGGTGACGTCACCTGTTCTTTCAGCTCGGCGGGGTGGTGATCCGTTTCCTTAACCATCCGTGCCGCACCCAAGACCGTTTGCAGCACCAACTGGCGCGCAACCCGGCGGGGCAGGCCTTGGTACACACCGGCCTCGATTAACGCTTCAATCATCAAAAAAACATAGGCGGGTCCGCTACCCGACAATCCCGTCACACTGTCAAAATAAGCCTCTGGTAGTTCAACGACCTCGCCTACAGCCTCAAACAGCGTGATCGCAGCCTGCTTTTGCTCCGGGCGCGTCGCCGAATTCGCCGCCAGAGCAGCCATACCCCACCCAATCAGGGCGGGGGTGTTCGGCATCACACGCACCACGGCGGCGTTTTCAGGCAAGCTCGTAGCAATATCCGCAAGCGTTTTTCCCGCCAGAATCGAGACAAGCAGTGCGTCGGGGGGCCAGCAAGCGCGAAACCCATCCAGAACACCCGCCAAATTGTTGGGTTTAACCGCCAAAATAATCAGCGGCGCTGCCAAACATGCACGGTTGTGCGCCGTCACCGATATCCCAAACTCATTGTTCAGGTAAGCGCGACGAGTATCGAGCGGGTCGCTGATCAAAATATCAGCTGGTTCATAAAGACCACGCGCGAGGACGCCGCGCAACAGCGCCTCACCCATCGCGCCGCCACCGATAACACTCAATCTGGGCGCCGTGCTCAACGCTTACCTCACGCGCCAGAACAAATCCTTGGGCTGCTGATTGCCCATCCAATCCCGATCGGAATGGAAGGTATTAATAACCACATTCGACGGCGTGAACAAGAAAATTGACTCACCAATCTTCTCTTGATGACCATCCAATGCGTGGCACGCCCCCGACACGAAATCCACCAGCCGTTGCGATTGATCCGGCGCCAAACCCAACAGATTCAGAATGACAGCCTTGCGGGTGCGCAAATTGTCCAAAATACCCAACGCTTCGTCAAACGAGCGCGGTTCGATCACAACAACCTCGGAACTGGTCGACGTAGGCAACACACTGATGTTACCTCCCATCCGATGACCAGGCACGGACGCCGACCCCTGGCTGGGACGCATGGTGCGACTGGCGGGCTTGGCAAGCTCCGGATTCGAAGTCGCTGACGAGTAATCTTCCGTCACATCATCCTCTTCTTCGTAAGCATCAATTCCAATAACCTTTTTGACGCTGTTCCAAAGTTCGGCGCTCATAAACTCCTCCTTGGTGCTCTGGCGATGGTGAATCATTACCAAAACGGACCGCCGTGACAAGCCCGCAATCAATCAATCCACAAACAGTCCTGAACCGATTCGAATCATCGTGGCGCCCTCTTCAATGGCTACCTCGAAATCCTGTGTCATTCCCATTGAAAGGTGCTGAAGAAGTACCCCAGCCGGCATCCTTGCCTGACATCGATCCCGTAACGCTCGCAGTTCCCTGAAGCACGCTCTCGATATCTCTGAGTCCACCGTCTGAGGCGCCATCGCCATGAACCCCATCACCCGCAAGCCCGGCATTTGATTCGCGATCGTCGCAACGACCTCAATAGCCTGCTCAACCGGAACCCCCTGTTTGGTAAGCTCCCGTGATACGTTAAATTGAACCAGAATCGATTGAACCAAACCGCGCCGCAACGCTTCCCGGTTCAAAGCCTCCGCGAGGTGCAACGAGTCCACCGAATGAATCAAGGCAAACGCCCCAACAACCCGTTTGACTTTGTTGACCTGCAAATGCCCGGTGAAATGCCACTCGATCGCACAACCCGCAAGTGTCTGTTGCTTTAACAACGCCTCTTGCACCCGATTCTCACCGAAGTCTCCAAGCCCGGCATCAATCAACGTCCGCATTTGCTCTGTTCGAGCATACTTGCTGATCGCGACCAATGTGAGTGAATCCCTCGTTCGGCCCACGTGTGCCAGCACCGCCTCGATGCGCGCTTGCAACACCCGATACCGTTCCAGAATTGGTGTCACTGTACCGTCTGTCATCTCTCCTAGAGTCTGAGTTCAAACTGATAGAGTCAGCTTAGCACCCGGGGTGTACATTAACAACCTTCGCGAAGTCGTATCTGTGCCATCCATCACCTTGAAACAAGACAAACCCTAAACCTGCGTCATTGTAAACTTTTGTTAACAATCGTCATAACATCATTGGTGTGATGCGTTGGGCCAACCATGTGTTCGGAGAGGCGGCTCTTGCCTGCCTGTACCCATCTTGTGATGGATCGCTCTTGACCCGATTATCCGGGCAGCGTTTAATGGCTCTGCGACGTGTTTATCTGGAATCTGGGGTTCCTGTACCTAGTGGGCAAGGTGGCTATGGATTATATAGCGGATTATCTGGACCGTTTGAAGTTAAAGAACTTTTCGGCGCACACCTTGCGGTGTTACGGTCTTGATTTGAGGCAGGCGCAGCAGAGTTTGGGGCGGCCTTTGCACGAGGCAACCCATCAGGAGCTGGAAGTTTACCTGGCAGGGTTGGCGCGCAAAGGGATCAAAGGAACGACGGTCAGGCGCAAGCAGGCTTCTTTGCGCGGGTTTTTCAACCATTGCTTGCGTGCCCGCGTGGTGACGATTGACCCAACCGGCAACTTCGAGCCGCCCAAGGTGGAGGAACGCTTGCCGATTTACTTGAACGCGGCGCAGGTACAAACCTTGCTTGAAAGCCTGAATACCCGGACACCGGTGGATTGCCGTGAAGCGGCCATGGTGAAGTGTTTGTATTACACCGGGATGCGTGCTGGCGAGTTGGTGGGATTGGACATTGAGGATCTGTTCCTGGATGATCGGGAGATGCGCGTTTTCGGCAAGGGACGGCGGGAGCGGATGTTGCCGATCAGCGAGGCGCTCCATCAGGCATTGGTTGCGTGGATTGCCATCCATCCGGTCGGAAGGGGCGCGTTGTTCGTGTCATTGCATACACACAACCGGCGTCTCAGCTATGATAGTGTCTATAAAACGGTCAAGGCTGTTTTGCAGCGCGCCGGGCTGGGCCATCGGCATTTCAGTTGCCATAAGTTGCGGCACACGTTTGCGACTCGCTTGATCAACCGTAAGGTGTCGATTGACAAGATTCAAAAGTTACTGGGACACCGCCGGATTGATACGACGACAATTTATGCCCACACGGAGTTAGGCAGCGATTTGCGAAGTGCCCTTGAAAGTGCGCTTTGAGGGTTTGACGGCGTGGCGTTTGCTGGTGGATCCACCAAAGCCAGCCGATTGGAACATGGCAGCTGATGAGGCGGCCTTGGAAGCATTGCGCCTTGGCATCAGTCCCCCGAGCTTGCGCCTGTATCGCTGGGAGCGTCCCACACTGAGTTTGGGTCGTGCGCAAACGCCAAACCTCTATGCCGAGCGCGCCAAAGCAACGGGTGTGATGCGCGTTCGCCGTGTCACGGGCGGGCGCTTGGTGCTTCACGCATCTGATTTCACGTACGCTGTGGTGTTGGATCACGCACCCGCCTCAGTCACCGCCTCTTATCGTTTCATTGCCGCAGCCTTGGAATCAGCCCTGAATCATCTGGGTGTCACCGGGTTACAGGTGCGTGCCCCGTTACCGGTGCCAGACAAACCACGGTCATTGGATTGTTTTGGGACCACCAGCCAAGCCGACCTCGCCTGTCAGGGAAGCAAACTGATCGGCAGCGCGCAATTACGCCGTGACCGCACCGTCTTGCAGCACGGCACACTCTATCGGGTTTCGCCCCTTCCGCTTTACGGGCAAGTCTTCGAAGAGGGTTCAGTGGCCTCCGTGCGCTCCCTTGACCAAGTGCTTCACCGTGCGCCCGACTGGGACGAACTGGTAGCAGCGTGGGTATTCGGATTTGAGAACGCACTCGGAATCCGCTTGGAACCCGGTCACTGGAGCGATTGGGAACTCAGCCGCATCGAGGCCGTCCGTACGTCGCTAGCGCTTCTTTGATGACGCGCAATTCAAGGCTGCGGTCCGCGCCTTGCCAGGCCTTGTAGCGCTTGCTTGTGCTCATCACCGCGCAGGCACTCTCCAAAGTGCTCAATCTCAGCATCAATCGCCGCATTCAGTTGTTGCGCACCAAAACCTTGGCGCATCAAGGCTTTGGTGCGCCAGGCGGCCTGAGGCGGTAAAGCTGTCAACTGCCGCGCCAAGTAGTGTGCCACCTCAGCCACTGCATCGTTATCGACAACGTGACTGACTAGCCCCATCTGTAAAGCCTCATCGCTGCCAAACGGCTCCCCCAGCAAGCCAAAACGCGCTGCTTGGGCGCGGCCTGCCAGCCAAGGCAGAAGCAGGGTGCTGCCAAACTCCGGAACCAGACCCAAACGCACAAAAGGCATCTGAAAACGTGCATTGCGCGCGCTCACCACCAAGTCACAATGCATCAGCACCGTGGTGCCAAAACCAATCGCCAGCCCTTCCACCGCACAAACGATGGGCTTGTCAAAAGTGATCAAGGAACGCATCAGGCGCACAACCGGGAGCGTATCCAGCGTACACCCCACATCACCCCATTTCGAGAATCCAACCAGATCATTGCCGCTGGTAAAACAGCCATCAGACCCACCCAACAGCACACAACGAATCGCTGTGTCTTGTCTCGCGCGCTCAAATCCCTCAAACAGGGCTTGATACATCTCATCCGTCAGTGCGTTTTTCTTTTCGGCTCGTTGCAAGGTGAGTGCAAGAATGCCGTCTTTCAGTGCCACAGCGACGTGGTCAGTCATGCCGCGTTCCTCCTTCAGGACCCGGATTGTCCCATCTCATCAACCAGGCTGCACCAACTCTCATTGGCTGCTTCCAAAGCTGCTTTGGTGTCGTCGTAATCGCTTTGAACGCGTTGCGCACGCTCTGCGTCCTGATAGGTGTCAGGCAAGGCCATTTGGACTTCCAGTTCGGCGAGGCGCTGTTCCAGACTGAGGATGCGCGCTTCAAGCGCCTGCAGGGTTTGGGCTTGCTTATAACTCGGCTTGGTTGGTTTGGCGGGCGTGCCTGGCTTCTCGTTCGCACCGGTTGCGGGTCTGGTGGGTTTTGAAACCGTTTGGGCCTCCACGCGTGTTTTAGTGGCCAAAAATGCACTGTAATGACCAAGGTGGAGTTGATGCGTGCCATCTTCGACATGCAGGATGTGGGTAGCGACCGTATCGAGGAAGTGGCGATCGTGCGAGATGAAGACCAAGGTGCCATCAAACTGAGTCAACGCTTCCGCCAGTTCTTCTTTGGCAGCGAGGTCGAGGTGATTGGTGGGCTCATCAAGCAAGAGCACATTGAGTGGCCGCAGCAGCAGTTTGGCCAGGGCCAGGCGGCTGCGTTCACCGCCTGAAAGCATCCGAACCGGTTTGAAGACATCATCACCGGTAAACAGCAGGCAGGCGAGCAAACTGCGAATACGGGCAAGCGTTGCGGTTTCATCGACTTCATAGGCTTCATCGATGACGGTTGCGTCGGGGGCCAGGCTTTCAGTTTGGTTCTGCGAAAAATAGCCTGGAAGCACCCGCAAGCCAAAGGACAGTTCGCCAGTGTCCGGTTTTTCCTGTTGGGCCAGCAGTCGCAGGAGGGTGGACTTGCCGGCACCGTTGGGCCCCACGATGGCAAGGCGCATGCCGCGTTCGATTTCCAGTCTCGGTATCCGAAACAAGGGCTGACCGTCATACCCTTTACTCACATCGTTCAGTGTGAGAACGATCCGACCGGAGGGTGGTGCCTTGCTGAATTGAAAGCGGGCGGCGGACGACTCGGTTTTGGGCGCTTCCAGCCTTTCGAGTTTATCCAATTGTTTTTCTCGGCTTTTGGCTTGCGACGAACGTGTGGCGCTGGCTCTGAAACGATTGATGTAGGTTTCAAGGCGGGTGATTTCGGCCTGTTGCCGGTTAAAGGCGACCAGTTGGGCCTCGCGTCGCTCTTTGCGCTGGATGCGGTATTGGCTGTAGGCCCCTGTGTAGGTGGTGAGGGCGCCACTATCCAGTTCGGCTGTGTGGGTGGTAACGGCATCCAGAAAGTGGCGATCGTGGGAAATGACGATCAAGGCACCGCGATAATCGGCGAGGTAAGACTCAAGCCACTGGATAGCCTGGAGATCGAGGTGGTTGGTTGGTTCGTCTAACAGCAGCAGTTCCGGTTCCTGTAAAAGCAGTTTTGCGAGCGCGGCACGCATTTGCCAACCGCCGGAAAAGGAGCGAACCAGGCGGTGGCGATCCGCCTCACTGAACCCCAAACCCGATAACACCCGCCCGATGCGCGCGTCGACGGTGTAGCCATCCAGGCGTTCCCACTTCGTGAGTGCCTCACTTTGCGCGTGGATCAGTACCCCCAAATCATCGTCTGGGCCTGATCGCTGCAATTGGGTTTCGAGTTCGGTGATGGCTGCCTGAAGATCCATTAGCACAGGAAAAGCCGCCCACATTTCAGCTTGCAGGGTGCGCCCTTGATCACCCAGCAGTTCCTGTGCCAAGTGGCCAAGAACCAATCCGGGCCGCGGCACAATCGTCCCGGAGTCAGGATCATTCTGACGCAAAATCAACTGAAACAAAGTTGATTTTCCGGCACCATTGGGACCAACCAAACCCCAGCGTTGTCTCGGCGCAATGTGCCAGTTAACACGCTCAAGCAGCGTTTTGGAAGGATACGCCTTACAGACGTCACTCAAACGCAAGCACATGGAATCCGCACGCTTTCATCAACCGTCCAGGGTACCAACCCCAGCCATCACCCAGCATTTAGCCGGTTCTCCATAACGATTCTACACGATGATTGGTGCGTCTGGTGCACCCCTTTGCCCGCCTGCCCTATCAGGCTGTCGACGCAGCTTTCAACGACCGTTGGGCCGCCATTCAAGGCCAAGCCACGCATAATTGTTGCCCTCAGCCACCTCGCGGGCCCACTGTGCCGTGAGGCCATACGGACTGTCCTTTACAGGGAAGTACAAAGCTCCCAACCGCAGGGTGGGCGCGAAGGGATCGTACGCTTGGGCGTGCAGGCTCAAGGCGGGATTCACGGCCAGATCCAGACCGGCTCCGACCTTGCTGCGAATCATGCCGAAGTGATACCCGGCCGTGCCCCAAGCGACGGGGTCACCCAGTGTCAGGTTGAAGAAATTCCCCTCGCCCAGTTGTTCAATCCCGGCGAGCACCGAGTTTGAGCCGAGGCGCATCCGGACCCCAAGATTGGCTGCAACACCGGATTTGGTTTCACTGCCACGGATACCGGGGAACTTGGGTGTGTAAGCAGCGACAGCCTGTACCTGTGGCTCGAGGGTGAAATTGCCCACGCCTTGCGGTTGCGTGATCGATGCTGCCTGGGCCAAGCGACCAGTGAGGTCCCGAATGTTATGGATGGTGTCACGCATGTCCGCACGGGTTTGTGGGTCACCCGTGGCGGCGTTAAGGTTGGTGACCAATTGTTCAACTTGCCCTAAAATCCCGCGCACGTCACCTTTCAGCTGGTAGGCCGCCTGTTGTCCTTCTGCGCCGAAAATCGTCCGGTAACTGAGTAACAAACCCCGCGACAACGCGCGGACATCTTGCAGGATGCGTTGCACATCCTGGGGATTCACGGCCTGAACGAGGCGATCGGCGTCCGTTGACAACTGGTTGGTGGTGGCGAGTAGTCGCTCCAGTTCCCGGGGTGTCTTTTCGAAGCCTACAACCACGCGTTCAGCCCGTTCGCCGACACGCTTGATAATGGTGGTGGTTTCGACGAGATTGGCCGCCGTCTGATCGAACAGCGCCTTAAACTTGTCAGGATCGACATTCTGTTTCAAGGCTTCAAAGGTCTGCGTCACTTCATCCATGACGAGTTCCAGTCGCGCGGGATCCTCGCCCCGCACAAACGATTGATGCGCCACGTATTCGGTATCCGATGGTTTAACCTTTGCTCCTGGGCCGTTCTTTGACGCCGATGGAAAAATTTCCAGGGCTTTTTCACCGATCAAACCCAAGGACATAATTTTAAATCGTGATGATTTCAGGATGCGCACGTCATCGCTAAAAATATGCACGCGGACATTCACTTCGCGGGCTTGGGGTGTGACGACCACGACCTTGCCGACTTTAACACCCATCAAGAGCACGTTTGCGCCTTGCATCAGACCCGCAACATCGTGAAAGGTCACCTGAAAGTCATAACCACGACGCACCACACTGATGCCTGTCAGCCAACTCAAGCCGACAGCCAATGCCACAACCGAAACGAGGGTAACCGCACCTACCTTGGCGGCAGGACTCAAGACCATGACGCGCGTCATCCTTTCTGATACGGACATTTCTCCGCCCGTTTGCCACCCTTGTACCCGAATTGGCGCTTCCTCACGCGCCGGTCAGGTCCGTCGTGACGCGGCCGTCCAGAAAATTGCGTATCAAGGGGACCTGGGTTTGGCGCATGTCATCGGGCGTGCCGGTACCGACCACTTGCCCCTGGTAGAGCATGGTGATCCGATCACCGCAGTAAATGGTGCTATGCTGGTGGGTGACCACGATTGAGGTGGCCCGGGTGTCACGGGTGAGGCGAACGATCAGGCTTTCAATGACCGTGCTGGTGATCGGATCGAGTCCCGTTGTTGGCTCATCGTACAGAATCAGCGATGGGTCCCTGGCGATCGCCCGTGCGAGACTGACACGTTTTTGCATCCCGCCGGACAAATTGGCTGGGTATAAATGCCCAAGACCCGGCAAATCGACGATCGCAAGCTTTTCATTGACAATGCGATCCAACTCATCCTGGGAGAGACGCAGGTGCTCCGTCAACGAAAAGGCGACATTTTCAGCCACGGTCATCGAATCAAAGAGTGCACCAGCCTGAAACAAAAAACCGAGGCCTTGTCGATATGCCTTCATCTCTTGCCGGGTCAGGCGCGTGATATCGACATCGCCCACCCAAACGCGCCCGGAAGTGGGTTGCAAAAGGCCGCTCACCAAGCGTAAAACGGTGCTTTTGCCGCAACCGGAAGGACCAATGACGACGCTCGTTTCACCAGCGGGAAAAACGAGGTTGATGCCTTTGAGGATTTGGCGATCGCCAAAGGATACACAGACATCCTCCAGACGAATGGTTTGACCCTGTCCCATCGCTTGTTTCCACCCATTCCCTTATTTGGCGGTGCCACCAAACAACCCCATGCTCAGCACATAATTCAGAATAAAAATCGTGACCATGGCATAGACCACGGCATTGGTGGTTGCCGCACCGACGCCTTGGGCACCTTTTTTGGCATTCAAACCCTGATGGCAGCCGATCAAGGCAATGGCGGCACCAAAGAGCGCGGCTTTGAACATACCCTTAAAAACATCCATGGGTACCAAAAACGATTGAATCGAATCCAGAAACATCTGACTTGAAATGCCCTTCATTGAAGTGGCCACCCAGTAGCCACCCAGCAGGCCGATCATGTTGCCCACGCCTACAAGCAATGGCACCATGACGATACAGGCGATCAATCGTGGAACAACGAGATAGCGAACCGGGTCCACGGCGAAAGCCTCGAGTGCATCAATCTGTTCGGTGACTTTCATGGAACCCAATTCGGCGGCGATGGCCGACCCCACGCGTCCGGCGATGACCACCGAAATCATGATGGGCGCCAGTTCGCGGGCCAAGGCGATCGCCACCACACCACCAATCGCAGACGTGGCGCCGTAACGGATAAACTCGTTGGCGATCTGCAAGGTAAACACCATCCCAACCGTCAACGCGATCAAAGCGGCGATGGGAAAGGACTCTGCCCCCACAAACGCCAGTTGTGAAACTGTATTGCGGCCATGAACCTGACCGCTTGCCAAAGCACCCAATGCCCGACCGCTCAACAGCACCAAAGACCCCAGTCGCTCAAGGCCCGAAACCGACCGCACACCAACCGATTCGAGTGCCCTGATTACTGCCACGGCTTACCACCTTGCCCCAAGCGCTGTTACTCCACCATCTGCCATCATACCAGCTGGCACCCCCATCACGATTGGGTTGCCAGCATCGTTGCAAACCCCAACTCCAAACGTCCGTCAAAAGCGATCACGCGACGCCAACGCAACGATGTCCCCCACCCTGCAGCCATCTGCGCAAGCGCGGCACGATACAAAACCGCGGGTACAACAACACCGTCCAAGGTCAACCGTGGCGCATCAAATCGCAACCGCCCCGCCTCATCGACACCCGGCATCGCGGAAAACGCGATTCGGCGCCGCAGTCCCCTATCCACCACCGTCGCCGCCAGCACCACCCGATCATTCTGAAACGTCACCTGAGGCCGTTCAAACGTTATCGCACCACCCAAACGCAAATGACCCATCCGCATCATTGGCAAAACAGGCCATGCCCGCTCGGCCACACGGGTCTCAAGCGCACCCAGGACATCCGACTCATCCACAACGAGGCGCGCTTCAACCAATGAAGGTACAAGCAACTGCGGCGGTTCCAGGCCCCAGGCCGAAGCGACCGGCAGGCGCACCGGACTCAAGGAAAGCGCACATTCCCTGATTGGTATGCCAGCCACCAGCACCCCCGGCATCTGAATCCGCAAGCGTCGGATGTAACCCGCCGGCAACTCCAACAAAGGGTCCGCCTCAGTCGACACGCGCACCGGGTCACTTCCTGGCGCACGCTCAAACTGTTGCGCCAGTTGCGCCGCACATCCGGAAGACCACCCGGTCGGCACCCACGCAAGCGCACCAAACAATACCGCGCACCCAAAGGTTCCCAACCAGATCATGGCTCACGCCCCGCTCAAAAAACCCGACTCAAACCGAACTCACCACCAGCCAGCGCCAAGCTCCCACCCTCATAGGCCCCACTCATAAACCCCTGGGTACCCCCATGCAAAAGCCACCCGTAACCCAGCTCAAAAGCCAGGCCCAACCGACCGTCGATCCCCCAGCGCTGGATTGTCTGTGGCCCAGCGGGCAAGTTATAGGTTTGCAAATAGAGTGGATAAGTCAAACACTCCAAACGCGCTTGCCAACCGGGTGCCAGGTTCCAGCGGCAAAACAGCGCAGGGCCCGCCCCAAAAAAGGTTTTATCTGCGGTCAGATAATACTGGCTGACCAGTTGGGCGCTCAGATTATAAACCGCCCGCCACTGTCCGCCGGCTCCCACGGCCAACGCCCCGCCAGGGCCCTCCATCACACGCCAGAGCCAAGCCGCGCTCACAAAGGTATCCAACAAATCAACCGGTACCTGTTGCCCCGCATGAGGCGCGTTGACCCCCACGTAAAAACTGCGCACACGTAACAAGGCCCCCCAATCAGGCTCCCACCAGGTGCCTTGGAGCCCACCGGCAGGCAACATCATTCCCGAATACTGCCGCAACTCGGAACCCACCACGGATCCCGCCTGCGTGGGCAAGGTCTCGTCATAAACCAAAACGAGCTCCGCAAGTGCGCCCACTTCACGCGACGCCTTCCAAGCCTTCGGCTGTGACTCCTTGAGATCGTCTCCGGACGATGCGGGTAAAGGCGATTGCCTCATCCCTTCCACCCCTATCCCAGCCACAGGCGACGACAAAGGTACCCCAGGGCTTGCAGGCAAACGAAACTCCGCCGCAATGCCGGGATCCAGATGCGGCATCAGCCGCATCACCATCCCCAAAGCCTGATAACGGGTCGTTGGCTGCCACGGGTGAAACTCAATGCCACTTGGCACATCCAGCACCCCAAACCGGTTTACCAACCCATCCAGCACCCGACCAAAGTCTGAATCGGCCGGCACATCAACGAATCGAACCGGCAACTTGCGCCTAGCCGGCGCCATAACCCCATTTTTTTCGAGCAAACGCGCCAACGCCTCAACAAACACGCGCCGGCTCACCACCCGCTCCCCATCAAAACGCGTACCGGAAACTGGCCCCATCAAACCAAAACCCAGCACGCGTTGGACATCCAACGTCGCCGGATGCCCCGGCGGCATATCCCCCAACATCAAAAAAGACGGCGGTGCCCCCTGCATCCGATACAAAGCGCTCAGCAAGCCAGCCAGTTCGTAACGCGTCAGGGCGGCATCCCCGGCAAAACTGACCGCCGTCCGGCCCGCCAAGATGCGATGCTCGCTTAACACCTGTGCCGGCACGCGCGCCCAATGGCTCGTCGGTATGTCCGCAAAACCCGCAGCCGCCTCGACCGCAAGGCTCAAACAAGGTAACAGCAACATAGCGGCGAGTATCGGGCGCAAAAAGGGCTCCTGGCAAACACGAAAAGAAACCAACCCATTATACTCCGCGACTCGCCCACGCGCACAAACACCGCACGGCTTGAGAACCATCGTTCTCGTCAATACTCGCCTTCAAGCCCGTTGCGATAACGACACGGAGGCGCCTGAGCGCGAAGCGCAGACGCACCCGCTGCATCAAAAAACAATCGGTCAAACCACCGAGCAGCCATCAAAAAAGTCCTCGCCACCCTTTTCTCCACGGAAGACTTTCGCCAAACCTAATTATATAGTGCCAAGATATTGTTCCTCATTAACTTTGAGAGGGGTTTATCCAATGGCATTTTCCGTAACACCGACAATCGTAACAAACCGTCCGGAAACAAAAATATCGACCCCTTAGCATAACAAGGCGAAGAGCGACGATGAAACTGCTGCGTATCTACGGGGAGATTTTTGTATTGCGAACCCCCAAGGCATTACCTGCCGGAATAATATAAAGAAAAATAAAAACGGCGAAGCTGAAGTGCGTTATGCCAAAATGGGGTTAACTGAGTTCGGTGTTTTGGGTGAATTCGTATGGGCCGTCCTACATCCATTAAGAACCTTCAAAACGGTTGCTCTGACCACGATGATTTTTACTGGCATCGGAGCGGCGATTGATGTGTTGACCGGGCGCTGGTGGTTGAAGTCGTTTAAGATCGACTGACGTTTTCGCAACAGTCAACAGGTGCCGTTTCATTCAAGCACAGGCTTTTTCGATCCGTGCAAAGGCTCGGGTAAATTGTCTATATAAACCGACTCGTGACCGTCCACCGCGCTTGCGACACGTGCTGGAGAAACAATTGCCTTCGTTGGCGGTGACGCGCTAATCCTCGCTGGTGGAGACGGCAATGATTGCGGTGTGTTCGTCTCTTTCGTGAGCGGTAATCCCGGCTCCTTTGCTGGCGGAGACGGCATTGATTGCGGTGTGGTCGTCTCTTTCGTGAGCGGTAATCTCGGCTCCTTTGCTGGTGGAGACGGCAATGATTGCGGTGTGGTCGTCTCTTTCGTTAACGGTAATCTCGGCTCCTTTGCTGGTGGAGACGGCAATGATTGCCGTGTGATCGTCTCTTTCGTGAGCGGTAATCCCGGCTCCTTTGCTGGCGGAGACAGCATTATTGACGGTGCCGCTGACCTTGTTTCCGCAATCGTCTCAGTACTGACACCGGTTGTGAGATCCGTATCCACCTTGATTGTCTGACCTGTTTGACGATCCACCGTGGTTGTCGTGGTACGTTGTTTTTGGGCGTCGGTCGCCGTTACGGTGACTGCTTCAAGGGTCGTGTCCACCCCCGATTGCGGGTTCGTTCGTTTGACCACGGTCTGGGTCGTGCCCGAACCCGTCTCCGCGTTCGTCTCAACGGTCGCATTCAGTTCGGTTTGAACACCGGTTTTCGAATTGAGGCCAATCAACTGGACCTGACCCTGTTCGGTGGTACTGACCTTCAATTGCACGTCATCTGCGATGATTGTTTCTCTCACATTGGGTGGCAACGCTTGAACAATCGCATCAATGACGAGTTGTTGCACACGTTCTTCCCGCTGCGTTGGCGCGGTCGTAATCTGCTGAGCCACATCCGTAACCAATGTCTTCACAGCCGGCACGTTGGCGAGCACAGTTTCGCGCAAGGTCGAAACAGCATCACGACGCGTCCAATCAACGGGTGACTCAGCCTGTAACTGTTCCACGACGAGTCGCTTGGCTCGCTGAAACAGGGCATCGTCATATGAAGCCAATTTTAGTCCGCTCGAATTCAAAATGGTTTCCGTCACGAGAGTGGTTGCCGGACTGACCTCAATCCCCTGTGACCCAACCTTCGGCTGAACCAGGGATTGCAGCTCAACCCGTCGCCCATCTTGCAACGACAACCGTGCCACCAGTTGGTAAACAAGCATCGCAGGCACCCGGGGAATCACAAACCGGCCTGCTTGATCGCCACGCACAATCGGCAACCCCGCAATCACACGACCGGAACCGTCAGCCAAAAACACATCCATGACGGGGTCAACCACACGATTCGCATCCAACAACCGGTACGTAGAGGCCGTCTGACCGATGAGATTGCCCCCACCTTGCGAAATCAAGTTTCCGCCACCTTGCGAAATCAAGGATGCGGGAAACTCAACCACGCCCCGAAGGTTGACAACAGGTGGCTGATTCTTCGACAGCACAAGCGTGCGTTCAGAGCCTGACATCGCGCGAAGTCCCACATTGGGCATCTGGCCTTGACAGCCGGCCAGCGCAAGCACCGATACCCAGACTAACGGTCGGATACGACTTCGGGTCACTGTACCACCCCTGCTTCGTGCGGTGTTTGATTCATCCCTGTCTGGTTATGTACCCGGCTTTGCCAACTTTTTCTCACCTGTGCCAACTGAGAGTCATCAATGTCGCCGTTCAGGCGGCAGCCACCAGACCAAAGCACAAGGACAACAAGACCGTTTTCCGTAGGTTACAACCCGCATCGTTAAAACAAAAATTTAACGACCAATCAGCGAATATGATGGATGGCACCAACTGGCGCCTGATATTGACTGTTCACGCTTTCACGATGACAAGCATCTGGCATCGTGAAAAAACCAATCGTTAACAAGCGCTTAGCCAATTGGGTGACTGGCCCGAACCACCAGAACGTCACCGACTTGCAGGCTGACACGTGCAATGGTTCCTGCGGGCAACTCCAAGACGGCGATGGCCTGCCACACCACCGGACTGACGCGCCACGGTGCAAGCCCAGGCAACAGATGACAGACCGTGTGGTTGACATCCAAGAAAACGGCATCAATCGCGTAATGCATGCCAAACATGTGCACGGACCGGCAAGGACGAATGAGCAAACCTTGCCCAGCATTCAGATATGGCGTGCGCAAGAGCCCAATCAAGCGTGTCCAGAACGTGTCCGCCACGCCAATGCGATCGCCCAACGACACCCCCGTCCGTGCAACATCCATCGCGATTGTCTTCCCTGACACCTAAACCCGCTTCCTAACTCACGTTCACATAAATGGGTTTTGAAACCCACATTTTACCCGTTGACGCACGGCTGCCACCCAGTGACACATCGATTTTAGAACAAAAACCGTGAACTAAACTCAAAACGTCAGGTATTCAACCGATGTGAGTAAAACATCAACCAAGATTTGAGCGCCTAACAGCGCGCTTCAACTTTCCAAAAAAGACCGACCGTGCAGCAGAAAACCATGGCGGCCACCCAACCTTTACCCAGACACGTTGCGTCCGTTGCAACAATCAAAAAGAAAAAGTTTCACTGACCTGGCCAGTCGAATGCGACAGCATCGCGCCACAAAAAAGCAAGCAATCGTGCGACCAACCGCTGAATATAACAAACACTCAATCAGCAATCAGTGAGCATGGTGGATGGATTGGGACCATCCGATTCGGCGAAGAAGCGCGCTTTTGAAAGCCCAGGCAATCTGGTGGCATTGCTGTGCGTTGATCGACGGAAGCCCTGATGCGTTGCGAGTCGATCCCGCGCAAGGTAAGATCACAACGCACTCAAATGCGTCGCTAACATTGTGCGGGAGGCAAAACATCGCGTGTCACACCCTTTGGTTGTTGCAAACCCATTGTTGACGGATCCCGCCGTTCAGGCCCGTCAAGCCCGGGCTCCGTTGTTTGAAGCGTTGCGGGACTATGCACAAAAAGACATGGCGCCTTTTCATACGCCGGGCCACAAGCAAGGGCGTGGCATCGACCCAGAGATGTTGGAACTCTTGGGCGAAAACCTCTTCAAGATTGATCTGACCGAGTTGCCGGAGGTGGATAACCTGCATGATCCGGACGGGGTGATTAAAGAAGCTCAGGCATTGGCGGCGGAGGCCCATGGCGCGGATGCGTCGTTTTTTCTGGTGAATGGGTCAACGACGGGAAACAACGTGATGGTGATGACGGTGTGTGATCCGGGCGATCGCATCATCATTCCGCGGAATGCGCACAAGTCGGTGCTAGGTGGGATCATCCTGTCGGGTGCGCGTCCGGCGTTTGTGCGGCCGCAATGGGATGACGCGCTGTGTGTGGCGCATGGCATCACGCCGGAGGATATTGAAGCGGCGCTGATCAGTTATCCGGATGCCAAGGCGGTGTTGCTGGTGCATCCCACGTATTTTGGCGGCGTGGCGGACCTAAAACGGATCGCCGACTTGTGTCATGCACATGGCAAGCCGTTGTTGGTGGATGAGGCGCATGGGCCGCACTTTCATTTTCACGACGGTTTGCCGGTGAGTGCGATCGCCGCCGGGGCGGACATGGCTGTGCAGTCAACCCACAAGATTGTCTCCGGCATGACCCAGGCGTCTTTGTTGCACGTGAAGCAGCGAGCGGGCGCTGACGGGAAAGAACTCATTAACGTGAACCGTGTTCGGAACGTGTTGCAGCTCATTCACAGCACGAGTCCGAGTTATGTGTTGCTGGCGTCTTTGGATGTGGCACGTCGTCAGATGGCGTTGCAGGGTTCGCGTCTGCTTGGTGAGACGTTGGCGCTGGCTGAAAGTGCCCGTCAGCGGCTCAATGGCATCGAAGGGGTGTACGTTTTTGGTAAGGAACGGTGTCAAGGTGGGGGATTGCATGACCTGGATTTGACCAAGTTGACGATCAACGTGACAGGTTTGGGGATGACCGGCTTTATGGCTTTGGATGTTTTGAACGAGGAGTTTGGCATTCAGTCTGAGATGGCCACCTTGCACAATGTGTTGTTGATTGTGAGCATTGGAAACACGGCGCGTGATCTTGACCGGGTGGTAGCGGCTTTTGAGGTGCTTGCGCGTCGTGCCAGGCAATTTGGCACGATGGGGACTGCGGCGTTGCCGACCAGTTTGCCTTTGCCGACGACTTTGCCCGAGGCGCGTTTGACGCCTCGTGACGCTTTTTTTGCGGCGACGGACACGATTCCTTTTGAGACGTCGATGGGTCAGGTGTGTGCGGAGATTGTGGCGCCGTATCCACCGGGCATTCCGATTTTGGCGCCGGGCGAAGTGATCACGGATGAAGCGGTGGCGTACTTGAAGGTGGTGCACCAGATGGGGGGCTTTATTAACGGGCCCGAGGATGTTCGTTTGCGGACGATCAAAGTGGTGCGTACGTCGCACTGACACTGAATGGATTGAAGGTGGGGCGCGCTTTGTTACTGAACCCGGTTGTGGATGGGCCTTATTTCAAGTTCATTGCCGGTGCCAATTTGCGGGATTTGTTTACACTGGAGCGTCTTGGTTGTTTGTTCGGTTTGGCCGGTGCAACCATCATCGATGTGGCGGCGGAACCGGAGGTGGTGAAGGCGGTAGGTCGTGGCATCGCGACGGGTGAGCGTTGGTTGGCCGAGCCTGCGCCTTGGCTTGAGCGCTGTTTGGCGGGCCGGCGTGTGCCGGGCGGTGCGCCGATTGTCATGGTGTCTGTGACGTTGACGGGTGATCGCCACACGCAAATCGCGGTGGTCAACGACGACACCTGTATTCGTTGCGACTGGTGTACCCCTGTGTGTCCGCCGGGCAGCATTGTGAACGGGGACGTTGAGGATGCCATTTGTACGGGATGTGGGTTGTGTGTGCCGGTGTGTCCGCCTTTGGCGATCACCATGCAGGCGCGGCCGGTATCACCGGATTTGATGGCGTGTTGGGAAGCGGGGGCCCGCGGGCTTGAGGTGCATACCGGTGCAGCGAATGGCCAGGATATTCTGGCCATTCAGCCTGATGTGCGCGAATGGCTCAAGATGGGAGGATTGTTGTCTTACAGCATTGATGGCAAGCAACTGGGGCTTGGGCGGGCGGTGCAATTGGCGCGGGAATTGGGGCAGGCGGGCGTAATCATTCAGGCGGACGGGAATCCCATCAGCGGGCGGGACGGGATGCGTTCCACCGTGGCGGCGGTTCGTCTGGCGCGTCAGATGTTGGCTGAGGGGGTGCAGGCCTGGGTGCAGCCGGCGGGTGGAACCAATGATCACACGGGACGGTTGGCCAGGGCGTTTGGCTTACCGATAGCAGGGGTTGGCATGGGCAGTTTCGCGCGCAAGGTTGCAGCCCCCATTGAACGGGAGCCAGATTCGGAGCAGGCGTGGGAGGAAGCGCTCAGTGCGGCCCAGCGTTTGATCGATACAATTCGACCAGCGGCGGGTATGCTGGGTGCAGTGGATGAAGCGTGGCCAAGGAGGGTGAATGCATCGACATGAAAAACGCGTCACGGATAACCTTGACCAGTTGCTGGCCATATTGCCGATTCCGATCTCGGAAGCCTTGCGGGCGCAAAGCGGTCTGGAGGATTTGATCGAGATCGTGTTGGACCTGGGTCGCGTGCCGGAAGGGCGTTTTCCAGGGCGGGTGGTGGTGCTGGGGCAAGACCCTGTGACGCGCGAAGACCTCGAGCACGTTGTAGCGCGAGTGGGGGCGTTTTCGGGGGATAACCGGGCGGGCATCGAGCGGACCTTGCATCGAATTTCGGCCATTCGCAATCGACAGGGCCGGGTGATTGGGCTCACGTGTCGGGTGGGTCGGGCGATTTTGGGGACAATCGACATCATTCGGGATTTAGTAGAGTCCGGTCGCTCGATTTTGATTATGGGGCGTCCCGGGGTTGGCAAGACGACCAAGTTGCGTGAGATTGCGCGGGTGTTGGCTGATGAGGCGGCCAAGCGCGTGATTGTGATTGATACGAGCAACGAGATTGCAGGCGATGGGGATATCGCGCATCCCGCGATTGGGCGCGCGCGGCGGATGCAGGTGGCGACGCCGGATGCACAGGAGGGGGTGATGATTGAGGCAGTGGAGAATCACATGCCGGAGGTGATCGTCATCGATGAGATTGGAACGGAAAAAGAGGCTTTTGCGGCGCGTACGATCGCGGAGCGGGGGGTGCAGCTGATTGGCACGGCGCACGGCAATTCGCTTGAAAACCTGTTGATGAACCCGACTTTGTCGGATCTGGTGGGCGGCATTCAGTCAGTGACCTTGTCGGATGAGGAGGCCAGGCGTCGGGGGACGCAAAAGACAATTTTGGAGCGCAAGGCGCCCCCGACCTTTGATATTGCGATTGAGTTGCAGGATCGGGATCGTTTGGCGTTGCATCTGGATGTGGCAGAGGTGGTGGATCAGCTCTTGCGGGGCTATATGCCGCAGCCGGAGATCCGGGCGCTTGGAGAAGATGGTCAAGTCAAGGTCTTGCGGGAGACGGCGTATGAGGCAGAGGAACGTCGTGGACCCGAAGCGTCGGATGGCGTGGCGCGGATGCGTATTTTTCCGTATGCGGTGTCGCGATCGCAGTTGGAGCGGGTGATTCGGACCTTGCGCCTGCCGGCGGTTGTGACCAAGAATGTTGACGATGCGGATGTTGTGTTGGTGTTACGCTCCTATGCTAAAAACGGGGGGCGTATTTTTGAGCAGGCGGAGGCGCGGAAGGTTCCGATTTACGTCGTCAAGGCCAATACAATTCCACAGATTCAAAAGTCTATGCGGGAGGTGATGCACCTCGACCAAGGTGGTGGCAATGGGGCTTTAACGGGGCCTTTGGGTAAACCGAAAGAATTGGATCAGTTGCCTGAGCACTTGAGCGAAGAGGAAGAAGAGGCTTTGCAGGAGGCGCAAAGCGCAATCGAAGCGGTGTTGAATCGCTCCGAGCCTGCGGAATTGAACCCGCGATCACCAAAGATCCGCCGGATCCAGCATTTGATGGCCGAACGGTACAACCTGCGCTCGGAATCGTACGGTGAAGAGCCAAACCGACGTTTGAGGATTTTTCCGAACTGATGCCGGGATTTTTTGTCACCTTAGAGGGGCCGGAGGGGGCCGGTAAAAGCACCTTGCTCATGGCCCTGGGGCGGTGGTTGAATGCGTCGAACAGGCATTGTATTGTGACGCGCAATCCGGGTGGAACGGCAATTGGGCGGGCGATTCGCGCGGTGTTGCTTGATCGTGAGTTTGGGCGAATGGCGCCGATGAGCGAGTTGTTGTTGTATGCGGCGGATCGCGCGCAGCACGTCGAGGAGGTGGTGCGTCCCGCGTTGGCAGCGGGGGCGGTGGTGCTGTGCGATCGCTTTTATGATTCAACCGTTGCTTACCAGGGTGGTGGACGTGGGTTACCGGTGTCGTTGCTGCAAAATTTGCACGAACTCGCGACGGGGAATCTGACGCCTCATCTGACCCTGCTTTTGGACTTGCCGGTTGAAGTTGGTTTAAAGCGGCTGCAGGCGCGGGCCGAAGCGGATCGCATCGAAGAAGAGGCTGTACTGTTTCATGAACGTGTACGCGCGACGTATCTTGCGCTGGCCGAGGGGCACCCGGAGCGGTTTCGGGTATTGGATGCCCGCCAATCGCCGGAAGCGGTGTATCATGCAGCGTGTACTCACCTGATGGATCTGTTGAAGGGTGCAACGGATTCCGGGGGTGGAGTTGGGGAAAGCAGGTAAGGTGTGAAGTGGGAACGGGTGATGGCGGTGGGCGTGCTTGGCGCTTGTTTGCTGGCAGCCTTGGGTAGTTGGTTCACGGTTGCTCGGAGGCACGACGACGGTGGGCACAAGCGCGAAGTCGGCTTGAGCGAGCGCGTTTTGAAACAGGGCGATCACATCGGGTTTTTGGCGATTGATGGGATGATCACCGAAGACGAGGTGGGTGGCTTCGGGAGCAGTGGGGCAGGGGCCCGGGGCATCATCGAGACGTTGGATGAGATGGCGGATGACGACTTGGGTGTACTGGTGTTGCGCATCAACAGTCCGGGTGGTTCGGCAGCTGCATCGAGTGCGATACACGACAAGATTTTGCAGTTGAAGAAGACGCGGGGCGTCAAGGTGGTGGCATCGTTTGGTGATGTGGCGGCGTCTGGTGGTTATTATATTGCGTGTGCAGCGGATCGCATCGTGGCCAACCCTTCCACGTTGACCGGCAGCATTGGCGTCATCATGCATTTGATGAATTACCAGTCCTTGCTGGGCAAGGTGGGGGTGAACAGTGTGGTTGTCAAAAGTGGCAAGCACAAAGACATTGGTTCACCCGATCGCCCAATGACGGGTGAAGAGCGGCAGATTCTGCAAAGCATCATCGATGACACCTATGGTGAGTTTGTGCAGGCGGTGGCCGTTGGGCGGCAGATGCCCGTCACGCAGGTGCGAACGCTGGCCGATGGGCGTATTTATACGGGGCGGCAGGCGTTGAAGCACCGGCTGGTGGATCAACTCGGCAACCTCGACGATGCGTTAATCCTGGCTCGCAGCCTTGCCAAACTTGATGAAGACGCAGAGGTGATTGATTATGGCGCCGACAACTGGACGCGCGTGGTCAAAAACCTGCTTGGCAGCCGGGCGGAACCGTTGGCTGGCCTATTGGGTGCTTCGCCCGTTTTACCTGCTACGCTGAACAAAGTGCCGTTGATGTTGTATGAATAACCCTGAGTTGGCTCAAACGCCCAGATTGGACGCCTGGGAGCAAATTTACGCGGTGTTGTTCCGGCCCGCGGAGGCTTTTACTGCACCGGTCAAACCCGGCACCTTGCCGCTTGGATTGGCGGTCTTGTTGTTGGTGAGTGTGATGTTGGCGTTGATTCACGCCGGCACCTTGGTGTCGTTGTGGTTGATGATCGTGATGATTGGCTGTTGGCTGGTGCTGTTGTGGTGTCTGGGCTCGGGAATTTTGTATTTGCTCACGCGCGGGGTGGCTGCGGAGGCGACGCTGGGTCAGTTGTTGGGGGCGACAGCGCTGAGCACTTTGCCATGGTGTCTGCTCGCACCGTTGCATGCGTTGGCGGCGCGTGGTGGGTGGGGGCCAAGCGTTGCGGCTGTGGGCACCTTGGTTGTTTGGGTGTGGTGGCTCAAGGCGTTGCAAGGGGCGATCGCAGGTACCCTGGGCATCACCGGCAAACAGGCGACAATGGCCATTTTTGGCAGCGTCATCACGCTTTTGGCCTTGCCCTTGCTGTTAGGAATCGTTGGCGTCCTGACGGTGGTTATCGTGGCGCTTTAGGCAAGCGGGTGTCAGTCGGGCGATCGCGCGCAGGCGAAGCTTAACAAATAATTGATCATTCTTTACTTGAGCGTGTCAAACCCCTGCTTTCGGGTATAAGACAAGTGTAGCGCGTACCGCTTGGCTGACCGGGCCAGGCACCAGGCGATCACCAAGTGTTAAAAGTTGGTTATAACGGGCTTTGATGCGCAAGCAACAGGGCAAATCCAACGATAAACACGATGGTACGCGTCAGCGTGTGTCCCCTTGTTTGAGGAGGCGACCATGGGTCCCGAGTTGAATCAACCCCTGAATCCAGCCAGCCGTCCCGGTCCGGTAGCGCGTCAGGCGGCACCGGCTAAGCCGGCTGCGCCTGCCACGCCTGAGATCAATCAGGTGACGGGCTTCTTTGATGGTTTTGTCAAAGAGGGCGTCCAGGCGGCAACCGGTGTCTACACTCTGCTCACCACGAATCCTTTCAAAACGGCGAGCGGGTTGGTTTATATGGCGACGCATCCGGGGCAGGCGGTGTCGGCGATCGTGAACCCCTATGTGGTGGCGCATCAGCAGGGGCGCTACGGTGAGATTGGTGGACGTGCGACCTTTCAAGTCTTGAGCGTGGTCTTGGGCTCGGGGGTTGCGAGCAAGAAGGGCACTGGCGCCAAGGTCGCTGAGCCGACGACGATGATGAGCCAGCAAGCGGCGGAAGTCACACAGGCCATGGCGCAGCGCGTGGCCAAGGCCAAAGCGGCGCGTGGTCTGGCCGAGCAGGGGGTTGTTGCCGGTTCGAAAGGTTATGCCCAGAAGTTGACTGCAGCGACCAAGGCTTTGACACCGGAAGTGGCACAGTCGATGGCGACGCGCAACGTGGCGGACAAATTGGCGCGCCAGTTGGCGCAAAGTGGTCTTGATGATGCGGCGATTGGCCAAATGGCAGCAAAGGCTAGCCAGAGTTCGGTGGAGCAGGCGCACCATTTGATGGTCGTGGGGGCGCGTCATGGGTTGGGACCCGACAAGTTGCTTGGCATCCTTGGTCATGATGCTGCGCAGAAACATTTGCCCTTTGTGATGACGGGTATCAAGCATGGTGTGCCGACGGATGACTTGCTGGCAATGCTTGGCCAGCCGGGCGCGGCGAAGGCGATGCAAGAAACGACACGGATCATGGTGGAAGGCGCGCGCAACGCCAAACTGGTTGCATCGGTTTCCAATTTGCGTAGTGCGGATGCGATCGCAACGCAACTCAGACGCTATGATGATTTGTTGATCAGAAAGCAAGACACGGCTTGGAGCGCCGCCATTGCGGAGCAGAAGGACAAGCTCTTGAAGGCTTTGCAGACCGAACCGCGCACGGCTGAGCTCGTACAGAAACTTTACGCGGGCAAACCCGTTGGCGGCTTTGAGCGTATCGGGGCAGGTATGGGAGCGGGCCTTGATGATTTTGGCAATGCGATCGGAGGCGGTTTCCAGAAGATTAGTGACTCTGGCAAGCGCATCATCAACCATATGGATCAACCGGTCACGTGGGGTGATTATGCGCGGGGCGTGCGCGACTTTCTACCCAATATGGGGCGTGCCATCGATAACACGGCGCGGGGCGTGGGTGACTTCTTGCGTCAGGGCCTGGGTGCGATCGAATTACCGACGATCAAGCTGCCTGAAATCAACTGGTCCAAGATTGCCAGCAGCCGGGCGCCAAACCTGGCTGATGTCGGAAGAGCGCCATTTAGAGCTGTTGGTGCGATGTGGAACAACCCCGGCAAGACGATCGGTTACGGCACAGTGATCGGGAATACGGTTAATCTCGGCCGGATGGGTCTTCGCGCAGCCAGTGGCGAGGACATCACAGGGGCCGGCGCTTACTACCGGGCGAACCTGACGCGCGCCATCGATGCGCAGTTGGACGCACTGACCCAGCAAACCGCCGAGCTCGATGCGACGCGCATGGCGCTTGAAGCCATGGAAGCAGCCGATATGCTGAAGGGGCGCAAGGATCTTGAAAAGAACCTCGGAATCGATCTCACCAAGGCGCCCAAGGATGCGGAAGGGCTGAAGGCTTACGTACTGAAACAGTTTGGCGAGGGTTTCAAAAACCTCGCGAAAGCACGGGAAAATGCGCGGGAGTTTGCTGCTGAACTCGAAAAACTGAGTGATGCAGAACTGCTTGCGGCGCGCCCAAAAATCGAAGGCATGGGCCTCAGCGTGGAGGCGCAGCCCGGTGAGGCGGAAAGCTATAAAGCCGCGGTGCTGGCAGCACTTGGTGCGGCGGTTGGCAAGTTGAGTGGCAAGGAACAGGATAGTTTGCGCAAGCTGCGTGATGAATTGCAGGGTATGTCCGCAGAGGATGTGCTGGGCATCAAACCGCAACTGGATGAGAAAGGTCTCACGATCCCGCTGAAAACACCAACCGCGAAGGAAGATGCGGCCTCACCACAGGATGCTGAAGCATTCAAGGCGATGATTCTGAAGCAGGTTGATGAAGCGTGGGCACAGGTCCAGGGCCCACAAAAGGAGGCGATCGCCAAGTTGAGGGCGGAGCTTGCGGCTGCACCGGCTGTGAAAGTGTTGGCCGGGCGCGCAAAACTTGCCGAAATGGGATTGGGTGTGGAAGAGCCAGCGAACGGTCAGCAAGCAGGGGACGTCAAACCACAGGACGCTGAGGCGTTTAAAGCAATGATCCTGAAGCAGATCGATGGGGCACTGGCACAAGTCAAGGGCCCCCAAAAAGAGAATATCGCCAAGTTGAGGGCGGAGCTTGCGGCCGCACCGGCTGTGAAAGTGTTGGCCGGGCGCGCAGAACTTGCTGAAATGGGACTGGGTGTGGAAGAGCCAGCGAAAGAACAGCGGCCTGCGGGCGCCAAGCCCGGAACGGGCGAAGGCACAAAACCCGCAAGCGGGGAAGAGGCAGAGTCCTACAAACGGGCGTTGCTGCAAGAAATCGATCAACGCATGGCCAAAACCAATGGCCCTGACAAGCAAAAACTGGCGCAGCTCAAAGCCACCTTGGCGAATGCGCCGGCTGCTGAGATGCTGGCCAACCGAAACGCTTTTGACAAAATGAACCTCAAAGTCGGCGCTGCGCCCAAGCCAACCGTTCCGGGTCAGTCACCGGTCAACGCACCCGGCGCAGTTCAGACCCCGGCCCAATACACGGTCCGCCCGGGCGACACCCTGTCTGACATTGCAGTGAATCAAATGGGTGGTTACACTTCGTGGCCGCAGATTCAGCGTGCCAACCAGGGGCGTTATCCCACGCTGGCCAACAACCCCGATTACATTCGCTCAGGGTGGCAACTGCAGTTACCTGGCAGGCCCGCGACCGCACAGAGCCAGACTCCCGGTGTGCCAACGCCCGCACAAGCCCCAGCTGCTCCGGCACCGGCCACGCAAACGGGTAGCCCCGCCAATGCCCAAGCCGCTGCACAAAGGGCGCAGGTGACGGCGCAGTTTGGTCTTGAGCCAAGCGACGCCAACTGGGCGAACTTCCAGGCTGAGGTAGCCAGTTACGCAACAAACGCCATCGGACCCGACGCGGGTAGCAAGGAAGACGTGCAAGCCTTGCAGCAATTGCTTGGCAAGCTGGGCTTCGACAATGTCAAAGCAACCGGTGAATTCGTTGAAAAAGATGCCCAAGGCCAAGTCCGTCTGGACGCGCAAGGGCAGCCAATGAGCCCGACGGGGATGGCAGTGGTTACGTTCAAACGTCTGGCAGGTTTGACGCAAAGCTACAATGTGATGGGGCCAGATGGCAAACCCATGTCGGATGTGAACCCTTACGCGGATGCAACAACCCTGAACGCGATGGGGATTGCCTTGCGCCTGCTGCAAGATCCCAGTTTGCGGACAGAACGCGCTAGCGAAGCCGCGGTCAAAGAGGCCGCTCGTTTGGCCAAGGAAGCGGTTGGGGCAGAAACAGGCAGTCTGGCGGATCGCCAAACCGTGCAAAACGCCTTGGTGGCAAACGGTTATCAAGTGCCAACCACCGGTACCTTCGATGAAGCAACCATTGCTGCAATCATCGACTTCAAGCGCAAAAACAACCTAGCCGCGGGTTTCACCAACGACCGAGGCGAAGCGGTATTTACCCCCTACATCGACCGCCGCGAAGCCGAAGCCTTGCTGAATCAACCCGCAGCCGCACGCTAACGCATCAGGACTAACGCATCAAGTCACCCGCGCAGAACAGAGCGCTCTGCGCGGGTATCCCATTAAACGGGTGATCAGGCGTGGGCGGCCAGCGACCGCGTGCGATGGGTCATCTCCAGATGAATCAACAGCAAGGATATATCCGCTGGGGTCACGCCCCCCACGCGGCTGGCCTGCCCGATTGAGCGCGGTTGAACACGCGTCAGTTTATCTTGCGCCTCGCGCGAGAGCCCGGTGAGTGCGAAGTAATCGAAGTCCTCGGGAATCCTGCGATCCTCAAGGCGTTGTGTTCGTTCGATTTGAAGGGCTTGGCGCTTGATGTACCCTGCGTACTTGGCTTGTATGGTGACCTGTTCGGCAACCAACGGGGCGACTTCTGCCGGGTCACGCTGGCGCGTGGCGAGCAGGTGGCGCAAGTGAACGGGCGGGCGTCTCAGGAGTTCTTCGAGCGTTTGCGATCGCTCCAGACTTTCGCCCGTAAGGGTTGTGAAGCGCGCGGCTTCTTCTGTGCCGGGGTGCACCCGAACCTGTTGCAGCCAGTGTTGTTCGGTTGCGATCGCTTCCATTTTGGCCTGAAAGGCGGCATAACGATCGTGTGAGATGAGTCCCAATGCGTAGCCCAAGGGGGTGAGGCGTTGATCCGCATTGTCTTGCCGCAGGGTCAAGCGATACTCCGATCGCGAGGTGAGCATCCGGTAAGGGTCCCGGATCTCTTTGGTCACGAGATCATCAATCAGGGTCCCGATGTAGCTCTCCTGACGCGGCAAAACCACGAGTTCCTGGCCTTGCGCATAGCGGGCGGCGTTAATGCCGGCGACGAGGCCTTGGGCAGCCGCCTCCTCATACCCGGAGGTCCCGTTCAATTGCCCGGCCGCAAACAAACCCCGCACCATCTTGGTCTGCAAGGTGGCTTCAAGCTGGGTTGCCGGGATGCAGTCGTACTCGACTGCATAACCGTATTTAAGAATGTGTGCCCGCTGCAAACCTGGAATGGTGCGAACGAAAGCTTCTTGGACATCCTCAGGCAGTGAGGTTGAGAGCCCTTGCAGGTACATGACGGTTGCCGTAGCGTCCTCGGGTTCGACGAAAATGGGGTGGCTGTCTTTATCTTTGAAGCGCACCACCTTGTCTTCGATGGAGGGGCAATAGCGTGGGCCGACGCTTTCGATTTGTCCGCCGTAGATGGGGGAGCGATCGAGGTTGGCCAAAATAACCGCGTGGGTGTCCAGATTGGTGTGGGTTTGCCAGCATGACAACTGGGGCAGGCTGGATCGCACCTGCTCGAACGAAAAATGCAGTGCGCCGTCGTCGCCACGGTCTTCGACCATCTGCGCGTAGTCAATCGAATCGGCGGCAATGCGCGGCGGGGTACCAGTCTTGAGGCGGTGCATCTCAAGCCCGAGTGCCCGCAGACTATCCGACAACCGTT
>JBBAPZ010000002.1:97575-187649 GCA_040400605.1 Candidatus Sericytochromatia bacterium | reverse complement strand
GTCTTGAGGCGGTGCATCTCAAGCCCGAGTGCCCGCAGACTATCCGACAACCGTTCGGCAGCGGGTTCGCCACGACGCCCTGCCACCGTGCGCGTCAGGCCAGTGTGACAGAGGCCGTTCAAAAACGTACCGGTGGTCAAGACGACAGCCCGTGACCGGATGCGCTGCCCGGATTGCAAAATAAGTTCAAGCGACCCGTCATCCAATCGGGTCAGGCTATCCACCATCCCCTCAAGCAGGCCAAGCCCGGGGGTCTGTTCGAGCACGGCACGCATGCTGGCCGAATAGGCGTATTTGTCAGATTGTGCCCGCAGGGCTTGCACCGCCGGCCCCTTGGAGCCGTTAAGGACCTTGATTTGCAGCGCGGTGAGATCGGCATTTTGCCCCATCTGACCACCGAGGGCGTCAATCTCGCGCACCAAATGCCCCTTGGCCGGCCCCCCGATAGCGGGGTTGCAAGGCATCGTCGCGATGCGGTCAAGGCTCAAAGTCACAACCAGGGTGCCTGCACCCAGACGCGCACTGGCAAGGGCCGCCTCGCAACCCGCGTGACCAGCGCCCACCACCACCACGTCATAGTTCTGTTGCACGCGCCACAACCTCCTGCGCAAACCCTGGCAAAAGACCTGTCTGTAACCATTGTAGCGCATCCCGGTGCACGGCCGCAGCCAGGAATGGTTGATCAGGTTGGGCGGCCAGTCTCGATCACAATAGTGCCCGTGCGCCGGAACTTCAACGACTGCACGGGCTGAATGGCTCAATACATCTGCTTGGCGCAGTGGGCACGCGTCACTTGCCAGAGTAATACCCGCCTGACGTACTCAGGACGTCTAGCCCATCACTGCCGTCGCACCAATCCGTAACCCTAATCACGCGCGGACTTCGCAAACAAGGAGAGGCCACCGCCAATCAGCGCAAAAACTGCCGCAATGGCAGCGATCGGCGCAAAGAACCCAAGCGCTCCTCCCATCGCAACCCCATCAGCGGCCACGGCAACTTGGCCAATAAAACCAAGCGCCGCGCCAATCAGACCACCACAGAATGCTGCTGACGCGAACAATTCACCCCGTTTGTACAGTTCCTCCTCATGAAAAAGCGTCCTGGCAGGTTTGCCATCGATGATGACCTGATCGCCCTTTCCAAAGATTTTACCAGCCGCCGCCTGCTTCACTCGACTCTCCGACAGCTGGTACACATCACCAGTCTCCGTGCGAACAACGAGCGAATTGTTCCCTGTGTTGTCTGCGTCCAACGCCGCCCTGAACTTTTTGATGTCTGCATCCGCCTGCTTGGCATCACGGGAAACCGGCACCTTCGTGACCGTTCCCTCAAACAAAACCTTGTTTACCGTCGTCATCGCCATTAACAAAATCCTCCTCAACACGCGCCATGTTCCACATCACGTTTTTCACAGCCAACTTCCCCCAACTGACCGATCTTTACTCTAAATTAAATAAAATTTAACACCTGTCGCATGATTGACAATCGACCAATTTTAATCGTAAAATCGCTATAGTTTAAATTAATCTTAATCTTCATCTGCCGCGCTCATCTGGAATTGCAGTGGTTCGAGTCGGCCGGGAAGTCGTTGTTGTGGCTGAACGTGAAAGGAGCAAGCAGGTGAAGCAGGCGATCGGAATTTTGGCGGGGACGCTTGTGTTGGCGGGCTGTGGCAAGGCCTTGGATGTTGTCTCGGCCAATCGGACGGCGAGTGCGGGTGCGTTGATCGCTGGCAAGCCTGTCGCGGGCAAGGCAATCGTGAAGGCACGTCCGGGGCAAGCGTTGCGGATGCGTCAGGATTTTGGCGCCAAGATTCAGCCGGCTGTGCCTGCATTGGGCTTGTATGAAGTTGATCTGCCGGCTGGTAAGACCGTGGCGGACCTTAAAAAAGAGTTGGGTGCAAGTGCTGTGTATGTGGAAGCGGATGTGACGATGACCATTGCGGATCCTGTATCCACGTTGGCGTCGGGTGGTTCCGCTCGTCGAAAAGCTGGTTCGCCGCTTGAAGCCTTCAGTGATCCGTTGGCGAAGGATCAGTGGGCGATCGCCAAGACCCAGCAAGAAGATGCGGTGCGCAAGACCCGTGGAGGCAGCAATTCCGTCGTGGTGGCGATTGTTGACACAGGCATCGACCTCAATCACCCGGACCTCAAGGACAAGCTGGTGAAGGGTTATAACGCGACTGGCGTCGGTGGTCTGTTCGGTGTGGGTTCGGCAGGGGATGACAATGGTCACGGCACGCACTGCGCCGGTACGGCGGCGGCGATCACCGACAACGGCGTGGGCGTGTCCGGTATGGCTGCCAACTGCAAGCTGATGCCAGTACGAGTCTTGGCGGGCGCTGGTTCCGGTAGTTTGCTGTCAGTCGCCAAAGGCATCACCTGGGCAGCCGATAACGGCGCAGATGTCATCAGTTTGAGCTTGGGCGGCGCAGGCACGATGCAGGCCTTGGGTGATGCGGTGAAGTATGCGCTGAGCAAAAACTCGGTGGTGGTCGCTGCGATGGGCAACTCGGGCAATTCGGGCAACCCGGTTTCGTACCCGGCAGCCTATCCCGGTGTCATCGCGGTCGGCGCGACGGATTCCAATGACAAGATTGCGGTGTTCTCGTCGTTCAACAAATATTGCTCCGTCAGTTCACCCGGTGTCCAGATTTTCTCCACAACGCCCACTTATGATGTGTGGCTGACCAAAAATTCAGGCGGCCGCATCACCAAGGAATATAGCTTCATGAGCGGCACATCCATGGCGACTCCGTTGGTCGCGGGTCTTTGCGGCCTGATTCGCTCCGTGAACCCCAAGATGCCGCCGGCTGACGTCAAAGCCCTGCTTGAGCGCACAGCCGACAAGACGCCTGATATGGCGGGTGCCAACTGGGATGAAAAGTTTGGTTTCGGCCGTATCAATGCGCTTAAGGCGGTGAGCAACCAATAAGCCGGATACGCGTTGGAAGGGGACCTTGGTTGACGTAAACGCTCACTGATTCGCCACCTCGGCGTGAATGCTGATGAGAGCCGAAACGATCGGGGTCTTCTGTCGATGCGTCAGGGATTTTTAAAACGGGCTGCCCCTCCAGGCAGCCCGTTTTTCGGTTTCGCCAATAGCAACCAGGCTTGTCAGAATGCGCTGCAGGTGCCTAGCATGGGAGGTTGGTCATGATGTTACGGGCGAACCCTTGATGAAGAACAGGTTTTTTAGACTGTTAAAGCACCGGGAAAGCTTGGTGCAGCGAGCTAAACACGCGGATCAACCGCCTTTGTTTCGTATCAAGCCTGTGCGGCTCGCTGCTGAAGTACGGCATGCGACGCTTGTTTGGATGCGCTTGGGGCGCCGGGGTGTCGGCGCGGTGTCACTGACCGTGCTGGGTTTGTTTGGGTGGATCCAACCGTCCTGGGCATTGTCAGTGGTGCCGGACAAGGTACTGGCGGCAGCGCAGGTGGATTTGTCCGAGTTGCGGGCGGATTGGGCGCGCGGGCAGGCACTGGCGTTGGAGTTGCCGTATGATCGCGCAGACGACCAATTGGTATTGGCCGACTTGTGTTACGAGCAGGCGTTGTTTTGGCAGAGGCGGGCCCAGTCAGCAGCCAGCCGTGAGTGGCGGGAACGGGGAGATGCCCACCGGTGGCGGGCGCGTTTGGCGCTCACACCGTCTCGTCGCGTGGAGATGCGGGCGATGTTGTTGGATGCGTCCAGTTTGCCGCGCACGGAGCAGGGTGTGGTGGCCCTGGTGTCAAGGCTTGCGGCGGCGAATTTTAATGTGTTGATGCCAGAGGTGTATCGGCGGGGGTATACTGTTTACCCAAGTGGCTTCACGGTGCGGGATCCCGAGTTTAGTTCCGCGCCGGACGTGCTTGGTATCTTGATCCGGGAGGCGCATGCCCGGGGTTTGGCGGTGCATCCATGGATTTGGACCTTGCGGGCGCGATCGCCTGGCTTCGGTAACCCGATACTTGGTCGCCTGCCTGGCATCGCGGCACGAAAGGCTGGCAAGGATACGCGCTTCATCAGTCCGGCGAGTCGATTGGGCCGGGCGCTGATGGTGCACTTGGTGGATGATCTGAGCAAGCGTTATCCGATCGATGGCTTGATGCTGGACTACATCCGATACGACGAAGAGATCCCGGATGATGACCTGAGCCGAAGCAGATTTGGCGAGGATTATCAAAAAAAGCACGGGCGCTCGGCGCCGCAAAAGATGCTGCCAGGTTCCGAAGACTGGCTGCAGTGGCAATTGTGGCGCGAACAGCAGGTGCACGCGACAGTCGAAGCGATCGCACGCAAGTTGCGGGTCAACCGGCCTGAGGCACGCCTGAGCGCAGCGGTGTTTCGTGGTGAGCGTGAGGCCCGCCTTATCAAAATGCAGCATTGGCGCCACTGGGCGAACAACCGGTGGATTGATTGGCCGGCACCGATGCTGTACACCGCGCAAGTGGAGGAACTCCAAAAGTGGGTGGGTTGGGAAACCGACAACGGGACACGCAAACATTGGTTTTTCCCGATTTTGGGTGTTCACCGGATGAACCAGAAAGAAGCCTTGCTCCAACAGTGGCGCTACCTCAGGGAACAAAACGCGCCGGGTGCCATGATTTTCGCGATGTCCCATATGGACAAAGCTTTCCTGGATACCCTGAAACACGGGCCTTTTCGTGAGCCGGCAATTTTGCCGGATCGCAACGTCTCTGCTGCCGTGACGCGCGTGTTGACCGACCTCGCTTGCAGACTTGCCACGTGGTCACGCACGGAAGATTGCGCGCTGCGTGCTGATTCCCAAGACCTCCTTCCGGTGCTGAACCAGTTACGCACCCAGTTGGACGCCAGTGGCAACGACGCCAACACGACTTCACAGCAACTGGCCGTTTTTCGCGACCACCTGAACGGGCGAACGTGGGATACCCGCCTTGGTGCGGCGTGTTTGCAACATATTGACTATGCCGCGCGGTTGCTGGAAGCCGAGGCTCATCGCACAGGAACCGGGTCGTTCGTGCCGACCAGCTTGCCAAGCCCCAACCGCCGTGCAGCGGACACGGAACGCACAGTCAGCGTGCGGTAAGCCGTGCCGGTTTTGTACGCCGAGGGGCTGACGGTTGCAGGAAAAGCCCTGATTTTGGATAAAGACGGGGTCTTGATTGATTTTCACCGTGTCTGGCGCGGCATCACCGAGCACCGTGTGCGGGCGGCTTGCGAGCTTAGTGGCCGCTGGGACCGCGAACATCAATGGCTTGAATGGTTGGGTTTGAGCAGCGACCGGGTGAAGCCGGATGGCATTTTGGCTGTCGGCACCCGCCAAGAGGCGTTGACGACGCTCGCGGCAGCAATGCACCAAGGTGGCGTGGCGTGGCCGATCGCACGAAATTGGGCAACTCAGGCGTTCGACTATGCAGACCGTGCAGCCAGACGGTACGAGCAGGAAAATTGGCTTGAGGGGGTTGCGGACGCATTGCGGGGTTTACAGGCGCAAGGCTGGAAACTGGCGATCGCAACGACGGATGTCACCGCATCTGCGGTGCGCGATTTAAGCGTCGTGGGCTTCAGTGAAACGGAGATCGTTGTGGTGGGAGCGGATCGCGTCCGCCACCCCAAACCCGCACCAGACATGGTTCTACTCGCGTGCCAGGATCTAGGCGTATCGCCGAGTGACAGTGTGCTGGTAGGCGATACGGTAACCGATCTTCAAATGGGACTGGCGGCAGGCGTCAAAGCTTGCATCGGCGTGCGCTCCGGTGTTGGCTCATCCGACGATTTGAAACCGTGGGCGGATGCCTTGCTGGACGGCGTGTGGCAACTTGTTCCATTCAGGCAACACCCGGTTTTGCCAGTAGAAAAGGCAAGCGAATAAAACCAGGCGACACGCACGGTGTCTCAACGACAAACGGCGCGGACTTAAGTCGGAACATCGGGGTGTTTTGATACGCATGTCCTGCTGAGCGCGCCCACATTACCAGAAAAGGCCAATAACAGATACCGTGCCAATAGCGCCATTTTAAACCATCGTCGGTGGTCAAGCGGACCTAAACGACACAGTGTGGCATCGGTCTGGGTTCAACACTTGTGTAGCAAACTCAAAACCTCAGGCACGCCAGGTATTGTTACGTCACAAACCCCAAAATTTGGTCAACAATCAACGCTTTTCTGTATAATCGGTTTTTGACTCCTGAGAAAAGTACGGGGAAGAAACAGCCATGACAACGATGCGTCACGCTTTCGTTACCGCAACCTGGCTTGTTGCTTGGGCGTCTTCGGCGCTTGCTGTGCCTTTGCCGCCTCGTGTGGTCATTTTGTCGCTTGATGGTGCGGGCGCACGGATTGTTGAGCACATGGCGGAGAGGGGACACATGCCGAACCTGTCGCGTTTGGCGGCGACCGGAGTGCTGGCGGATCACGCCCGCACCCATTTCGTCTCCCAAACCGCCGCGGGCCATGCCGCGCTGTGGACGGGTTGTTTTGGCAACATCAACGGTATCAGCGGCAATCAAGTGCCTTTGTTGCCCCGTCACGCTCACACCATTCTTGATAATCAAGCCGGATTTTCGAGTTTGGCGCTGGTGGCAGAACCCATTTTCGTGACAGCCGCCCGTGCAGGCAAACAGGTGATTGCACTCAATGCGACGCATACCACGCCGTTAACGGTCTACGAGACTGGCGGGCGATTCGGCGCTGGCACAGGCGATCGCCTGGGCATTCTGACCGGTTATGCAGCGAAGGCGAAGCCAAGTGTAACGCTTCATCCTCAAACACCTGCAAAAGTGGCATCTGACTGGCAAGGTGCGCTGCCCGTAAGCGAGGCCCCCGTGCTCGAAAACACGTTGACGCTTGGCGACCGTCGCTACCACGTGTTGCTTGGTGCGGACAGTGACGACCCCCGTCCCGGCTACGATACGCTGTGGTTGTATGCCAGACGGGACACCCGTGAATGTCTGGCAAGGCTCAAGCCGATTCAGGGAAGCGAGCCGGGGCAGTTTAGCGGGCCGATACGGGTTACGGGGGATCAACACACCTTTTTCGGTCTGGTGTCGCTTCGTTCCGATGGCCAGCATTGGCAGCTTTACCACACCCCCTTGGAGGGCTATACAACCAATAACACGGCGCTCAAGGCAAGCATCGAACAACAGGGAGGATTTTTTCTGCGTGGTGGCGCCGCGTTAAATTATATCCAGGGTGATTTCGGACCGACGCTGGTGGAAGGGGGCTCAGGCCGAGCGGAAGACGTTTATCTCGCAACGGTCCGGTTGGCGATCGCACAAGCGACACGTGCGCTTGCAGCAGCGGCAAAACAACCGAATTGGGACCTCTTGCTCGGATACCTGCCTTTCCCGGACGAAGTCCTGCACCTGTGGCACGGGTATGTCACGCCTGGCGCCGCGCCGTATCGGCGCCACCTGGCCGATGCCTTGATGCCGCGCGTGGCACGGGTCTTTGAAAATATCGATCACCTCATCGGACAAGTCAAACATCATACAGATACCCACACCAACCTCATGGTGGTCTCCGATCACGGCATGGTGCCCGCGGCTTGGGACTTCTACCCCAATGTCATCCTCAAACAACAGGGCCTCTTGGTCCTCTCACCCGATGGGCAGGTTGACCTGTCACGTACCCAGGCGATGTACAGCCTCACCAATGGCGGTTATGTCATTGTAAACTCCCAGGCTTTCAAAGGGGGGATCGTGCCGCTCGCGCAGGTGCCGACGGTAGCCGAACGCGCAGCCAAAGCCCTGCGACAAGTGACCGTGTCATCGGGCCTGGGCCCGATTGGTGTCGTGCGGCAAACCCTCGTCAACCCGACTGCTGCTTTCACGGCGCAATACGGTGCAGGCGGGGAACTCGGCGGTGATGTTTACCTCGATTTGATTCCTGGTTACTATCTCAACCCCGATGTCAAAGCGCCCCATGCTTTTGGCAAACGCGGCCCCAATCGCAGTGGCGCTCACATGTTCGATGCCCGTCGACCGGAACTTTACGCCATGTTTTGCGCGCACGGTCCGGCATTTGGAAGCGGGATCACCGTGTCAGAAGTTCGCAACGTGGATGTCGCACCCACAGCGGCGAACATACTGGGCATACCGGCGCCACGCCAGGCCCAAGGTCGCGTGCTGGGCGAAATTCTGCGCACGGTTCCAGACACCGGGTATCGGTTGCAGGCGGCTCCTGCACGGTAGCCTGGGGCGGTTCGTGTCGCAACCGACGTGGCGGACTGGCCGCATCATGCCGATTTTGTTACACTTGTCGATATGTCTGCCGGCCCGTTCGCAGCTTTTGGCTTGCTAATCAAAACAACCATCGTCGTTCTGTCCCTGGTGTCGTTGGGACTGATTTATTTGCCGGATTGGCCGGTCACCGGGCGTTGGTTTTTTCCCTATCACTACCGTGAAATCATTGAGGCGGAGGCGCAGACACGGGGGCTCGATCCATTGTTCGTGGCTGCGATCATCCGTCAGGAAAGCGGCTTTGAGACCCGTGAAGTGTCGCGGGTCGGAGCTGTGGGGTTGATGCAGATCATGCCGCGCACGGCTGTGTGGATCAACCAAAGTATGCGTGGCAAAACGATCAGCGATGCGTCGCTGATCGAACCCCGAACCAACATTCGCTTGGGGTGCTGGTATTTACAATATCTCTTCAAGCGATTTGGGGATACAAGCAAAGTCTTGGCCGCCTATAATGGCGGCGAAGGCAATATGAAGTACTGGAGCGGTTTGCCCGGTGAACAACTGGCTCACGCGTTCCCTGAGACGCGCGCCTACGTGGCGAAGTGTTTGTATGGCTACGAACGTTACCGCGCCTTGTACGGCAAGCCGGAGCAACCAGCACGGCCGTGGCGTCAACCGGGCAAACGCAAGCACGACAAGTCGGCATCAAGGCCAACCGGTTTCGATGTCAGGACCTGAGCGTTTGGCGAAGGCGTTGAAGCGCGCCGTTTCCAAGCTGGATGTTGAGGCTCGGCTACGCGCTGATGCGGCGATGCGGGCATGGCCGGAAATCGTTGGGCCGCTTTGCGCAGCCAAAACGCGGCCATTTTTGGTGCATGAAGGCGTGATGGTCATCAAGGTTGCGTCGTCGGCATGGGCCAATCAACTCAATTTGTTAAAAACCCAATACCTGAGCGCAATTGCTGAGCGTGTGGGGTCAGGCATCATCACGGATCTTCGCTGGCGAGTAGGACTGGGTGAAGCTGACCCGTCCCCGCCAGCCAGCTCGGCGCCATCCTCGCGCCTGGAGCCCATCCCTTTGTCCAATGTGTCCCTGTCAGAGGCGGATCACGCAATCATTACAAGACAGGTGGCGAGCATTCCTGACCCGCGCATTGCCGATCGCCTCACCCGGACGCTTGCGACGCTCACGCGCAGACAAATGTGGCTACGTCAACAGGGAATGATTGCGTGCGCGCGATGTGGTATTTTTGGCGTGGCGATCCAGGATGATCCACAGGCGTGTTGTCCAGTTTGTCGCGGTCAAGCAAAACCAGCGTCAGCCACACGTGACAAGACTTGAATGGGCAACTGAAAGAGTGTGCGAGCATCGGACAGCGAATCGATCAGCCGAATCCCTCAAAAAATCCGCAAAAACATCCAAATTAGTGATAGAATCCAGAAACCGGGTAGGAATCTCGGCCGGTATCGTGGCCAATGTCGTATTTGTGATTTTAGTCCGGGATCAAAATCGTCATTTCGGGTATAAATGATCGCAGGACATGCGGAGCAGAGCAACGTGGCGCTTCCGTGTCAGGAGTTCCTGAATGTCAAAAATTATCCTCTCTGGTGATCTCAGTCGTTTCAAACCGGAAATGCTGTTGCGCATTCTGGAATCGGTGCGCGCTGATGTGATGATCACACTCGAGAGTGCGAACAATGGACAGATTTGCGTATTGCAAGGAAAAGTGTGTGGCGCCGCCGTGCCACCACATCGAGGCATTGATGCGCTTCGTGAAATGGTGCCTTGGAATTCCGGCACCTTTACCGTTCGAGATGCCAGTGGCACCATGACCGCTCAATTAATCCGCAACCCGGACATTATGGCTTACCCGGACAATGCCAGTTTGTTTCGCGCGATGATGGGGCGTCGACCGGGTACTCCCGAGGGTGTTGTGCGGCCGCCCGGAACGGCAGGACCGGCGGTTCCGGCTGCTGCGCAGGCGGGCGCCGCAACGGGAGCGCGGCCGGCGTCGGGTCCCAAGATTGGTCCGCTGGCGCGGGTGCCGCACTTGACTGACAAGGGTCGGGCGACGAGTCGTTCTTTGCAGTCGAATTTCCAGCGTGGGATGGCTGTGGATGGCGATAAGTGGCGCCTGATCCTGAAATGCAATGGTGAGCTGACGTTGTTTCAGATTGGTGAAGAACTGCAGATCATGGGAGAGCGCTTGCTCAAGTCTGTGAAAGAGTTGCAGGAAGAAAGTTTAATCACGTTTGACAACCTTGATTCGAGCACTGCTTCCCGTCTCAGTGGAAACTTCAAGTTTGGGGAGTACATGATCGCAAGGGGCCATATCACCCAGGTGCAACTTGAAGCGGCTTTGCAGCGGCAGCAGGAACTGGCGCGCAAAGGACGGTATATGTGGCTGGGTGAGATATTGGTTGAAATGAACTATTTACGCCCCAGTCAGGTTCAGGAGGCCTTGGCGTTCCAAAAGCGTAAGAAGTCCTGATTCGGCGTAGGCACCGTTTTGAGAGGCCGTTGAGTGTCGGTGGACCTGCGGTTGTGTGATGATGACATCGAGTCGCGAACAGTCCGGTTACACGCCGATGATGGCGCAATTTTTGGCCATCAAAGCCCAGCATCCCGATGCGATACTTCTGTATCGGATGGGTGATTTTTACGAAACCTTTTTCGAGGATGCCACAATTGCGGCTGCCGAATTGGAACTGACTTTAACCAGCCGCGAAGGGGGACCTGAACAGACACGGATACCGATGGCGGGTGTACCCCATCACGCGTTGGAGAATTACCTGCCACGCCTGATTGCCCGCGGGTATCGCGTGGCGATTTGTGAGCAGATGGAGGATCCCGCGACGGCCAAGGGGTTGGTACGGCGTGAGGTGGTTCGGATTGTGACGCCTGGCACCGTGCTGGAATCGGGTTTGCTTGCGGAGCGCGTGAACAACTATTTGGCGGCGATCCACGAGGGACCGCGTGGCTTGGGTCTCGCGTATTGTGACGTGTCGACCGGTGAATTTCGGGTGACCGAATTGGTGGATGGGGTGGCGCTGGCGCATGAGCTGTCTCGCCTGGGGGTGTCGGAAGTGCTGGTATCAATGGATACGCTGATTGATCCAGACGCTTTGGCGTTTGGCCCGATGGCGGCGCGTCAACGGATCAGCCCGGGCATGTTGAAAACGACGCTCGCGCCGCATATTCCGGATGGGGCTTATATCACGCCGATTGCGCAGGACCGGTTTGAGATTGGCCGTGCCAGGACTTTGTTGCGTGAGCAGTTTCAGGTTCATTCACTGGAGCCCTTTGGGATCGAGATGCGTCCATTGGCCATTTGTGCGGCAGGCGCGATGGTTGCCTATCTGGCTGAGACGCAGCGGGGTGTACTGCCCTTGTTTTCAGCGCTCAGCACCTATCATGTTCACGAGCACATGGTGCTTGATGCAGCGACGCGCAAAAATCTGGAGTTGGTGCAAACCGCGCGTGATGGTGAGGTAGCCGGGTCGCTGCTGTCGGTGTTGGACCAGACCCAAACCGCGATGGGGGGCCGTCGGTTGAGACAGTGGTTGCTCAATCCGTTGTTGGACCGTGGGCGCATTGAGGCGCGACAACAGGCGGTCGCGGAGTTGGTTGCGGCGCCGACCTTGTTGCAGCGGTTTGTCGATGAATTGGGTGGTGTTCGTGATTTGGAGCGGTTGGCCGGACGCTTGGCTTCCGGGCGGGCGACACCGCGTGACGTCGTTGTGTTGGCGGATTCGGTGTTTTTGTTGCCGGCGATCGCCGACGCAGCAGCCACGTGTCGAGCGGATTTGTTGCGAGCTGTTGCTGAGGTACCCGAATCATTGCAGGATTTGGCTGCGCGCATCCGTGCAAAACTGGTGGATTCGCCACCAATCAACGCCACGGAGGGGCAACTGATTCGTGATGGTGCGCACCGGGATGTGGATGACATGCGTGCATTGCTTGGAGATAACCGGGCGTGGCTGACGCGTTTTGAGGCGGAAGAGCGGGAACGCACGGGGATCAGGAGTCTCAAGGTCAATTTTTCCAAAAGCTTCGGTTATTTTATCGAAATCACGCACGCGAATCGCAACCTGGTACCAGAAGACTATCAGCGCAAGCAGACACTTGTTAATGCGGAACGATACGTCACCCCGTCATTAAAAGAACGCGAGGCAGCCATCTTGCAGGGCCAGGATCGGTTGAATGCACTTGAATTCGAGCTGTTTTTGGGATTACGGGAAGAAGCGGCTGCGCAAGTACCGTTGGTGCAACGCGTCGGAGATGCGCTAGCAGTTCTCGATACCGTGTGCTCGTTGGCACGTGTCGCCATTGAGCGCGGATACTGCCGTCCAACCTTGGCTGAGGATACGCGTCTGATGGTGCGTCACGGTCGTCATCCGGTTGTCGAGGCGCTAGTCGGTGAAGGCGCATTTGTGCCGAATGATGTGATGTTCGATGGGCAGCATGAACGGTTTGTCATTCTGACAGGTCCCAATATGGCCGGAAAGTCAACCTACATGCGCCAGATTGCGCTCATCGTGCTACTGGCTCAAATCGGCGCATTCGTGCCGGCATCCGAGGCGTATGTGGGCATTGTGGATCGCATATTCACGCGGATTGGCGCCGTCGATGACCTCAAGTCCGGTCAGAGCACGTTTATGGTCGAAATGAACGAGACGGCGCACATCCTGCACCATGCCTCGGCACGCTCGCTCATCGTGCTGGATGAAATCGGGCGGGGCACCAGCACGTTGGATGGACTATCGATCGCCTGGTCCGTGGCCGAACATTTGGCTGAGCAGGTGGGTGCACGAACCATTTTTGCGACCCACTATCATGAATTGACGAGTCTGAGCTTGACCCAAGCGGGGGTTAAAAGTTACCGGATGTTGGTGGAAGAACACTCAGACGGCGTCATATTTTTAAGACGGGTTGTACCGGGCGGGGCTGACCGCTCCTACGGCATCGAAGTTGCACGCCTCGCCGGTCTGCCGCCAATCGTTGTCGCGCGAGCCAGGCAGGTTTTACAGGCACTCGAACGGGACAATCGCCTGGCTCAGGGCCTCAGACGAACACTCCAAGCCCAGGGCCGCCAATCGGATCAACTGTCTCTCTTTGAACCCGCGCCATCCAACGGGTGAGCAACGGCACAACCATCAGTGGCCAGCGATCACAGCGTTCATTCGGTGAATCTGTTATGATACAAAAGTGATGCGAGGAAACGAAGACGGTCCGCAACGGGCCTCAAACCACGAGGGTATCAGCATGAGCAGCCCCTTAGCCAGTCCGGTGGCGCCGATAGCGCCAACCAATGCAAAAATCGAATCAGACTTCGACAGCGTGTCGGTTGTGTTGCCGGCTTACAATGAAGAGGATATTATCGAGCAGGTTGTGCTTCAGTGTGCAGGTTATCTCGAAGGTGCTGCGCCCGACTACGAAATCGTGGTTGTCAACGACGGTTCCAGGGATCGTACCGGCGCCATTTTGGATGCCTTAAACGCGCAAAATCCGCGTATTCGTCCGATTCATCAAGCGAACAAAGGCTATGGCGGTGCGTTGCAGACAGGATTTAAGCACGCGACCAAAGCTCACGTGTTTTTTATGGACTCCGACAATCAATTTGATATCCGCGAAATGGACAAGTTGATTCCCCACCTGAAAGACCATGATGTCGTGCTGGGTTATCGCGAGCATCGGCAGGACCATCTGGGTCGAAAGTTTAATGCATTGGGGTGGCGGACGTTGGTTGACCTGCTTTTCGGCTTGGGTGTTCGCGACATTGATTGTGCTTTCAAGATTTTCCGTCGTGAGCGCTTGATGATGGCGTTGCCGGAGAGCGAAGGTGCGATGATCAACACGGAAATGCTGGTCAAACTGAAGCGACGGGATGTACGTTGGGTCGAGGTACCGGTGACGCACTATCCACGAGTCGGTGGTAAAGCCACCGGTGCGAATCTCAAGGTAATCATCAAGGCGTTTAAAGAGCTCTTGAGATTGCATCGCAAGCTTCGGAACTTCTGATGCCCACTGCGGTCAGTTTTCTTGGTGGCGATTGGCAATTTTGGGTGTCGTGGTGTGTTCATGCCACGAGTCTGGTTGGGTTGTTGCTCACCTTGGCTTTTCCGCGGTTTCGCGGTTTGTGGTTGATTATCGCAGTCCAGTGGGTCTACGTGGCCTTGGCCACCTATCGTGCTGGCGTGCCCGCCGGTATGGCGCTTGGGGCGCTTGGGGCGTTGGGTTTCATCACGGTGTTGAGCTTGGGGTTGCCGTGGTGGTCAAAGCAGATGGGCCTGCGGTTCGCGTATGTGGCGCAGGATACCATCATGGGGGCCGTGCTGGGTGCGTTTGTTCTGGTGATAGTCCTGCATCAGATGTTTTGGTTGATTTTGGGTCTGTTGGTCGGCGCCGTCTTTGTCGAGTCCCGGCGCCGACCGTTTCTGGAGGCCTTGCGCCACGGTGCGTTTGCGTTGCAAGCCATGCTGGGTACCCGTGGCTTCGAATACCTGATGGCCTTGGCGATGGCTGAGCTCGCGTTGGGAGCGCTGCGACCGCTTTGAAAGGACCCGGCATGAGTCCCCGACCTCGCAGGATGTCTGAGGCGGTCGAACAGACCATTTCGCCCTCCGTGTCGGTTGTTCAGGAAGCCATGGCGCGTCTCGGTTTACGCCAGGTTCATTTGGCAACGATGGTGGGCCTGACCAAAGATCATCTTTCCCGCATCTTGCTGGGCAAGGTCGCATTTCCGCGGAATCGGGACACCTTGCGTGCGTTTGCCGACGCTTTGAAACTGGAGCCATTCATTTTTCGCGAGTACCGGGAACAGCTGCAAGTTTTGCCTGAGTCCACGCGGCGATTGGTGGCACACTTGCGCACGCGAGGCATGAGCGAGCAGATGTTTGTCGAGCGGGTGCAAGGTTACAGCGCGGCCTATGTGCAGGTGTTGCTTCGAGGGGGCGCGCCATTCCCCAAAGAGCCCGAAGCGATCGAGCGCCTCGCCGCGGCTGCGGATTGCAGCCCGTTCGTGTTTGATGAATATGTACCACTGGCAACGTGGCGCCCGAGATTGTCGAAACTGGCCTCAGACTGTTTGCCTGAGGCATTGTGCCGTCATTTTAACGATGCGCTGGATCAGATGCACGCTCACGTTCGGGCGCTGATACAGGCCGAACCGTCATTTGAGGCTCAATTGCTGCGTGACTGGCTCGCGCGGCAATTTGACAGCTTGCAGGCATCCGGGGATCCCGTGTTCGTTGACGCGCTGGCCTATTTACCGCCGCTTTCATCGTATCAGCCTGTGGTACGGGTTGTGTTGCGCAAACTGTATCACAGCGGTCTTGACGTGGAGCAGCTCGCCGTGGCGACAGATACCGACCCATCCGAGCTTTATGCGATCGCCAACGGTCAAATCATGCTACAACCAGGCCGACTTCAGGACCAACTCTTGCAATACCTTCAAATCACTCCTGATGAGATTGAACACGAACAGGAAGGACGCACTTAGATGGCCCACCACGTGCTCATCGCCGATGACGATCGCCACTTTCTTTCCGTCCTCCAACGGGTGTTAACTCTAGCGGGCTACACCGTTTCTGTCGCCAACAACGGCGAAGATGCGTGCGCCATCGGACATCAAAAACCCATTGATGTATGCGTCCTCGATGTCGCTCTACCCCTTTTGAGCGGCCCTGAAGTTGCACGCAAACTGGCTCGTCCAACGCTTTTCGTCTCAGGCCGGGATTGGGACCGTTTGAACCCAAACGACATGATTCCCACGCGCTGCCTGCGCAAACCCGTGGACCTCAACAACGTGCTTGAAGCGGTCGCGGAACTGCTTGACGCGCCCGCGTTACCCAACCGGCCCAATGCCGACTGACCCGATGAGCCCGTTACGTCGTTCACTCATTTGTGCGCGACACGCAGACGGTTTGACTGCCGCAGTTTCGGGCCTTGGCTAGTACCAGACGCGCTGCGGCAACTAGCGTCAGCCGCGGGCCTCCAACACCTTGAGCCGCAAACGACCCTTTTTTGACAACTGCCACGTGACGGCCATCTTCATCGCACTCACACACGCCAAGCCACACGGGGCACTGCAGCAACCGGCGATCAATTGCCCCTGAATGAGGCCATCGCGCCACAAATGCCGCGCAAGGCCTTCGAATTGCGCATCAGTCAAGCCCAAATCCAGCTTCAGAGCCTCTCCTGTGCGGGCGCTGTCAGCCAGTAGCCGCAAAGGTATCAAGATATCAACCGGTTGTGTCATGAATGCTCGTTTGATAATGAACGGCGACCGTTTTTCCCAAGATACCCAACCGACGCAGGGCCAAGCGCGCCGATCAAGTCACCCCGAAGATCCGAAGGCCCTGACGCTCAGGAACGTAGTCGCTCGTCGGCCAAGTACCACAAGGTATGCTTGCTCTTGCTCCCTGAGTCGCCGCCCACTCGGTGTCAGCAGTTGATCGCTGCTTTAACGGTTGGGGCATACACGGCAAAAAGTGCGTTTAGCGGGTCTGCGCCAACAACCCGACCGTGATGCCACTTTGGGCAAAGGCCCCCGGCATGGCGGCACGCTGATCCTGCGGCGCCTTGGCAGCCACGCGTTGATACGCATCCAAAGCGTCCCGAATGCGACCGGGATTCCTGGTTTTGACCAAACCATCCCAAATGCTCGCAAAACTGAGGCTCGCCCGGTCCGAACCATCGACGTTCGTGTCGTAGAGATCCCAAAACGCGGAACTCACCCGCCATTCGTTGGTGTGCCCCTTGCACACATCGTCGGGTACGTTTTCCAAACGCACCGGTTTACGCCGTGGCACCATAAACTCGAAACGCGCATCCGGATCCTGGCGGTCGATGGAGATAACCCCTGAGAAGAAACTGGCAAACCCTTCCGACCATGCCAGATCAGCGCCATAACATTCATCAATCTTATGCTGTCCGCCGCCGCTGCTTGAGTTGAAAGCCGCGAAGAAGATCGCATGCCCGATTTCATGGCCATTCACATCCCACCACGTGGGGTCCGTCAAACTCACCGTTCCCATGGTGTAGTAATTGCCATCGGCAGGCCACTTGGTACCAATCCGGTTCGTCCACCAATCGAGGGCGATGTTCTCGCGCTCAAACGTGTCCATCGCCCGGTTCCAAATCTGATGAATCAACCCCGCGCGCGCATTCTGGCTTGCAGGATCCAGCCGCCATTCTCCCACATCGTTGGCCGCAGCCAACGCGGACAAAACAGGCCCGGCCCAACGGTAGTTAAGAATACCCCAACGCCGATTACCGAGTTCGACATAAAGGTTCACTGCACGCCCCTGCCACTGGTCGGGCAAGGTTATCACCCAGCGACCATCGCGATCCGTTTCAACCTCAATCAGGCGTTTCGCACTGCCGGGCGCTTCGGCCCAGACAGTGGCACGCGCCAATGGGATCGAACGACCCGCAAAATCGGGATAGCTCATCAGACCGGTGATGCGCACGCCACTCCCAGTGGGCGCCGATACACGGCCTTCTTTGACCTGTTGCGCACGAAACGTCAAGACGCCACGCGACGACGCGACCGCCTCCCGACCCAATTCATCCGCCTGCAAACGCACAGGCGTCACCGGACCCGCCAAATCCTCATCGTTTACCAAGGGCTGACGCACCGCAGCAGCGCGCTCACCCATCCCTGCAGCAGACGTCGCACGCCCACCCACACCGCAGCCGGTCAACACCGACATCATCAACACCGGCAAGACCCACGCGCGCTTCGTCATCACCATCTCCCAAACTTTATAATCTAAGCTAGTTTTTATTTTAACTTAAATTTAAACAAAGTCAAATCAGTCAGTGTGGCATCGCGCGCACAAACAGGGAGTCAAAACGCGCGATGCACTGCCTGTAGGCCGTGCGCCCGGGCGTTGAAATGCGGTGCATGACGATTGGTGTCAGTCACTGACTTAACTCAGAGCAAGCGCGTGAGGGTATCCCTGTCTTATCGGCGGGACTTGACGGGAATCAAGACTTCGTTGCGTTTGAGAAAGGGCAGGGTAAAAGGGGGATTGTAGCCCGCGTAGCGTGCCGGGGCGATGGCCTCCCACGCACTTTGGGTGAGCCATGTACGCAAGACGCTTTCTTGTTCACGACAGGCATGTTCATCAAAGCCACCGCTGAAACGAATCACCGACACCTCGTGAGTAGGAATCTCAGTCAATTGGATGCCCTGATCCAGAGGCACCGGGGCATTTTGCAGTGTGACACCGCGGGGCAGCACGAAAGACATCTGCCACGTTTGCGCGTTGGCTGTCATTAAAACGGGCGCGGTCATTTCCAGCCGGGTCGCAGTGGGCGCCATCGTCACCGGTGCGGTCATCGCCAACTCGCGCTGCGCGCGATTGTCACCAAAAATGTAGCTTGCCAGCCGTCGAAAGGCTGCGTTTTGACTTTCCCTAAAGCCTGGCTTGCCCTCAACGGATGCGACAACGTAAGGTTCGTAGCGCCGCACTTCGATAAGATCACTGCGATGCAACACCGTGTAAGCGGGTTCCTCGACGGCTTCGAATCCAAAAATGCTTGCAATTCCGCCTGCGATCGCCCCCAGCACATTCAAGACGCCCACCAATCACGCCCTCCCTTGCATACTTTCCCCAAAAGACGCATCACAAGCCCAGTTCCGCGGCGATCGCGTGCGCGATGTCCGCCACAACCCCTTCATCAAAGGGAGAACGCAAGCCACCGAGCGTCAACATGCCAAGCAACGAATACGTCCCGCCCAATCGACAGATCGTCAGATAACGCTGCAGCGCTTCCTCGCGATTCACACGGGCGCCTTGCCACAATTGCAGGGCCCCAACCTCGGCCAACGCATAATCAATATAATAAAACGGCGCATGAAAAATATGCGCCTGTCGCATCCAGCGGTACTGGATTTGAGCAGGGTCATCAGCAAAATCGAGACCCGGCATGAATGTTGACCATAACGTGGCCCACAACGTCTCACGTGCCGCCGGGGTCAAATCGGGTTGCTGATATAAGGCATGTTGAAACGCATCCACACAGGCCATGTAGGGCAAGCGAACCAGCGTGGTCATCAGCCGCAGACGCCGGAAACGGGCGGCATCGTCGGGCGCGAAGTAGGCTTCAACATGATCCAGCGCCAGGTATTCCAGCCCGAAGCTATGTACTTCGGCGGCATCCATCGTGGGCGATCGCAATTCCAACGAACGGATGTCCATGCTCTCCCAGGCCTGCACGGCGTGCCCCATCTCGTGATGCAAGGTGGTGACATCGCTTTGGGCGCCGGTGCTGTTACAAAAGATGACGGCGCGATCCTCGTCATCCAGGTTAATCGAAAACGCGCCCGGCTTTTTGCCCGGACGGTTGGCAAGATCCACCAAGCCCTCATCGAGCATGCGCAACCAATGTCTGGCAATATCCGGATGCAAACGCTCAAAAACGGTCGTTGCCGCCGCCACTTGTGTCACAACCGGAACCGAATCCGGCCCCAAAGTCTCCTCAGGAAAATAGTCTATGTCACACCCACGCACCGCCTCCGTGCCCAAACCCAGTTGCCGTGCCTGAAGGGCTCGCAATTTAGCCGCCAGCGGAACGATGTGGGTGATGATCGCCTCCCTGAAACGAGCCGCGTCAATTGGGCCATACTCCGTGCGACCCAATTGACGATACGCCACCGCAACAAAATTCGACTCCCCCAAATTCAACGCCTGTCGCTGGCGCAATTGCACCAACTCATCCAAAATCGCGTGAATCGCCAGACCCTGCGATGCAAACCAGGTACCAATCGCTTGCCATACCTGCGCACGGCGACTGGCACTGTTATCGGTAAGCAAAGACAACGCCTTCACCAAAGTGACCGTTTCGTCAGCGATCGTCACCGTTGCCATTCCCATCAAGTGGCTGTAACGGTTGACGACCGCCGCCTCGTCCCGCTGCAAGTCCACGTTGGCCGGGTGAAAGGTCGCATCTTCAAGTGCCAACAGCACAAAGAGCCGCTCACCCAAGCGGCGTTCAAGGTCCAATCGACATGCCGCCTTCAAAAAAGCCTGACGCAACTCACCGTCGGCTGTACGCGCAAACGGCATCAATTGCTCCCGCATCGCTTGCGACGCCGCAGCGGCCATCGGGTCGGCGCTATCTTGACATTCCAGACAATGCCTGCGACTCTGCTCGCCCGCAACAGCCTTGCGCAGCGCGTTCCAGTTCCAGTACCACGCCTCCCACGCATCCGCATCGGCAAAGGCGGCAGGCAAATTCTTGCGCAAATCGGCGTAGCGCGCCTGCAACCATTCAGCATCGAACTCCGGGCTGAGGGTCAATCTGGCGACTGGGATCATCACGGCGGTCTCCTTTTCGGACACCCCAATTCTACCACCTTCAGACGCTCAACCATTGATCAGTTTGTATCGTCAGGCTCATCCCAGGAAAACAGTCTGCTGGAACCAGTCTTCAAGGGCCCGAAAACGACCATGTGAGACGCCTCCGCCATCTTAGCGAAACAGATGTCGTTCCAGTCGCCGTTAAACTCATCCCGCTGTGTCGGCGTTTGCGCCACGGTATTCATTCCGCCGGCATTGATTGCGCCAATGTTTCTCATCACAATTGTTAGGATCAGCGCCCTGCTGACGCGGTACAGGCGCTGTTCGGAATCCCTGCCGGGCAATTTGCGAATACTACCGGACGGCGGATTTTTAAGCGCGAAGGACCGGCGTTGTGACGAAGATCCTTACGCGACGGGCAAGCGCGCCACGTTACGGGCGCTGGATGCCAAGTGTTCAGTGATTAGCGCGCGGGCGGTTTCGGGGTGCTGCCGGCACTCCAGCAACGCCTTGAGGATGAGAGGCGCCACAATGGTCGCGTCGGATTCGATGACGAACATCGGCGTATCCTCCGTCAGTTTGTCCCAAGTAATTTTCTCGTTCGGCGTCGCACCCGAGTAAGACCCATATGAGGTGGTTGAGTCGCTGATCTGGCAAAAGTAGGCCCACGGCTTCACGGACTGCGACAGGTCATACTTGGTGGAGGGCACCACACAGATCGGGAAATCGCCCGCGATGCCGCCGCCAATCTGGAAGAAGCCCACGCCGGGTCCCTCGGACAGTTCCGCATAACGGTCGTAGAAATCAGCCATGTATTCGATGCCCGATTTGGCGATCGATGCGCGACACTCACCGGTTTTGACATAAGAAGCAAAAATGTTTCCAAAAGTGGAATCTTCATAGCCCGGCACGACGATGGGCAGCCCAGCCTCCGCAGCGGCCAACAGCCAGCATTCGTTGCGTGGGCCTTCACAGGCGGCTGAATCGAGGTTCTGCACCAGATCGTAAAAATACTCGTGCCAAAAGCGGCGGTCGCCGCCTTGGGAAGCTTGTTGCCACATTGGCACGATGATCTGCTCAACCGCCCGAAACGCCTCATCCTCAGGAATGCTGGTATCCGTTACGCGCCGCATGCGCGCATCCAGAATCCGTGTGTCGTCCGCTTTCGTGAAGTACCGGTAATCCGGAAAATCTTTGTAAGCGTGGTGGGCAACGAGCCGAAACAGCGACTCTTCGAGGTTGGCACCGGTAACGGACAGGCCATGAATCAACCCCGCACGGATGGCAGGCGCCAACGTAATCCCCAACTGCGCCGAGGACATCGCACCGGCAACCGCCCAAAACATCTTGCCGCCTGCTTCGATGTGCTGCCAGTAAGCAATCAGGGCATCACGGGTCGCACGGGCGTTAAAGTTCTTGTAATGGCCCAAAATGAACGCAAGAATCGGCAGTTCGTTCGCTGACATGTCAAAACCTCCCTTTGCCCCTTGTACCCGAAAGGACCAGTCACCCTCCCAAGGCGTCAAGCAACCCACAGAGTATCGCTGCACTGACCACCTGTGTCAATCAATCATCAATGACCAAACCATGACACACCGTGACAAAGCGGTGACACCCCGACGCTGCATCATCAGTCATAATGCTTGCCGGAATTGATCAAAATTTAGAAAGGAGTTGGCGGCATGCTTGAAATCGAACATAAGGACGCACACGTCGTGGTGAGTGACCCCTCAATCGACGCCACGACAATCAATCAGGAGCAGGGCTTTAATCTGGGAACCGTGCATTATCTGACCTATTTGCGCGCCCAATCGTGGAATCGGGTGGTGGTCTTGGTTGTCGGATTTGCGCACTTGGCGGCATTGATGGCTTTTGGGTTACCCTTTGAGGCAAGCTACCTCGTGGTGGGTCTCGGGATGTACTTGTGGTTCGGCTTCAGCGTCACGCTTTATTTGCATCGTCATTTGACGCACAAGGGTTTCGAGATGGTGGAGCCGTTGCGGTTTTTGGGCGCATTGGGTGCCGTGGTGGGTCTGGGTGGTGATCCTGTTGGCTGGGTGGGTGATCACAGGCATCACCACCGTGCATCGGACAAGCCCAACGACCTCCACAGTCCCCGGCATTTGGGTTTTTGGGGCGCTCACATGGAGTGGTTTCTGCGCAATTCGATCGAGTTTTCCGCACAAACCCGTGAATTGGCGCGCGATGTCCGGAAAGACTGGTACAACCGGGCGTTCGAGAATCCGGTCATCATGTTTATCCCGCACATTCTTGTCGCCTGCACCGTTTACGCCACGTTGGGTTGGGCGGGTGTGTGCTGGGCGTTCTATCTGCCCCTGGTGCTGAAGCATCATGTCACCTGGAGCATCAATTCCGTGTGTCACTTGCGTTGGGCGGGTTACCGCAACCATGAGACCAGTGATGACAGTGTGAATGTGCCCTTGCTCGGAATTTTAGCCTTGGGGGAAGGTTATCACAACAATCACCATGCGTCGCCACGGGCAACGGCACACGGCACGCGCTGGTTTGAAGTCGATCCCACCAAGATTGTTGTCTGGTCACTCGAAAAAGTGGGGCTTGTTCGCAACGTCGTTTGGTAGGGTTGACGGCGTGGTCGTTGACCTTGGCCTTGAAGTTATGACACCAATGGCCCAAGCGTGCGATAATGGCCCTGTGAGACGCGCAGGGCCTCCTTCTTTGACGCCCCCCATCGTCTGGGGCAGTATCAGTCTGGTGACCTGTCTGGTGCTGGCTGCCCTTTGGAACGTGGTGATTGTGTCAGACAATCAGCACCTGATGCAGGTGCCCGCTTACTCCGGCCTCTCGATGGGGTGGCGGTGGGTGGTGCTGGCATTGGGTTGCGTGTTGTTCGCGGCGATCCTGGCCGGTTTGGTTTTCTTTTTCGTCAGCCTGGTGCAGCAGATTCGTCTCAATCGCGCCCAGCAGGCTTTTATTGATGCGATGACCCACGAGTTGAAGACACCTTTGACGTCGGTGCGTTTGCAGGTGCAAACCTTGCAGCGGCTGAGGGAGCATCCGGACAAGCAAGAAGCGTGTTTGCGTGCGGCTTTGGAGGATCTGGAACGCTTGGACGGGATGTTGGATCGCGTGTTGGCGGCGGCGTCGCTGGGACGCTTTGAGGCGCCTCGCATCGAGGCGGTCGATCTCACTACGCTGTTGGCTGAAATCGCGCAGGAGGTGCGCGCCAAACATCAACTGTCGACAGATGCGGTGGCGGTGATGGGCGCGTCGTGCGTGATCGAGTCGGTGCCGGGCGCGTTGAGGACCGTCTTTTTCAATCTGGTGGATAATGCGGTCAAGTATTCAGATGAGCCGGTGCGTGTGCGTGTGGTGCTCGGCTCAGAGGTGCGTGGCCGGGTGACGGTGCGGGTGGTTGATCAAGGGCGCGGCTTGATGCCCAATCAGTTCAAGAAAATTTTTCAACGGTTTTATCGCGTGCCGGATTCACGCACGCAAAATCGCGCAGGTACCGGACTTGGCCTCTACATCGTGCGTGAGACGTTGCGCCTGCTCGGTGGAAAGGTCGCCGTTCACAGCGAGGGGCTTGGGCATGGCTCAGCCTTTGTCGTTTCACTTCCAGCGAGGCGCTGAACATGGCACATGTCGTGGTGGTCGAAGACGAAGCCAACATTGCGCGGGGTTTGCAGTTAAATCTCGAACTCGAAGGGCATTCCGTAGAGCTCATCGCTGATGGCGAGCAAGCCTTGACGCGCTTGATTTTAGAACCCCAGGGCGTCGATTTGGTGATATTGGACTGGATGCTGCCCGGAATCAGTGGGGTGGACATCTGCCGCAACCTGCGCAAGCGTGGTCTGCTGATGCCCGTTATGATGCTGACGGCGCGCGACCACAGTGCACACAAAGTCGAAGGCTTGATGGTAGGCGCGGATGACTACGTCACCAAACCATTTCACCTCGAAGAATTGCTGGCGCGTGTCGAGACGCAATTGCGCAGACGCCGCTGGAGTGCTTCGGACATCTTGCATGAAAACCATGTCAGCTTCGGGCTCAACACGGTTCACTTCGAGCGCATGGAAGCGACCCATCAAGGCGTACCGGTCAAGTTGACCCCTTTGGAGTTTCAGCTGCTGCGTTACTTTTTGGAGCACCCCGGTACCGTGCTGACGCGCCAACAGCTACTGGACGCGGCTTGGGGGTTTTCGGATGCCATCACCTTAAGGACCGTGGATAACTTTGTTCTGCGCTTGAGGCGTGCATTCGAGGCGACGCCAGCTGAGCCGCGCCATTTTGTTTCCGTGCGGGGAGCGGGCTACAAGTTTGTTCCGTGAAAGGAGCGTTGATGTGCTTACGAATTTGTTTGAGAAGCTGCGGGGGCAGTTGATCGTCTCGGCGCAGGCTCAGGCTAACGAACCCTTGCACGGTGCGATGCACATGGTGGCGATGGCCCGTGCGGCCATCGAAGGCGGAGCGGCTGGGCTGCGGTGTGAAGGTCCGGCTGACATTGAGGCCATCCGTGCGGCGGTTGGGGTGCCGTTGATCGGGTTATGGAAGGTCGCCCCTGGTGGGGTGTGCATCACGCCCACGTTTGAAGCAGCCCGAGCAGTGGTTGCAGCGGGCGCGGACATTGTTGCGATCGATGCGACGATGCGGGAACGTCCGGTGCCTGTGCACGCGTTGATTCGCTACATTCAAGAGACGTTGCAACGCCCGGTGATGGCGGATGTGAGCAATCTGGAAGAAGGCATCGCCGCGGTGGCGTCTGGGGCGGATTGCGTGGGTCCGACGCTGTCAGGCTACACGGGTGGGCCTGTGCCGACGGAACCGGACTGGGATTTGTTGACGGGCCTGCTTGCGAGCGTGTCGGTGCCGGTTGTCATGGAAGGGCGGATTTGGGAGCCAATTCAAGCCGCTCGGGCTTTGCGTCAAGGGGCGTGGGCGGTGGTGGTGGGGTCTGCGATCACCCGCCCGCAACTCATCACCCGCCGCTTTACGACCGCCATCCAGTCCCTGTGACCCCCGGTGCAAGCGTGTCGCAACGGGTGTCTGTGGTTGGTTGAAAGCGGGCACACTGGCTAACTCGGTGCTGTTTGCGTTTAAAAAACGGTCCGTGACGCCTGCTTCCATTCCGTTACCCCGCGGCTTGGACAGAGGTGGGCATGCTTTGTTTTAATAAAGGCATGCATGAACTGGCAGTGGGAATTGACATTGGTGGCACCAAGATTCTGACCGTGGTGGTGGATGCCACGGGAGCCGTGGTGTATGAGGCGCGGACGCCCACTGAGGCCACGCGCGGGTCGCAGGTTGTGCTGGGTAGCGTGCTTGAGGCGGTGGATGGGGCGATCGCCCAGTTGCCACTGGAGCGTCGCGATCGCCTGCGTGGCGTGGGGGTGAGTGCTGCCGGGCAGGTGGATCACATCCAGGGGCTGATTGCCTACGCGTCGCCCAACATCCCGGGCTGGACCGGCACGCGCATCGCGGAGGCCATCACGGCGCGATGTGGTTTGCCGGTAGTGGTTGAAAATGACGCCAATGCGGCGGCCTTTGGGGAGTGGTGGCTGGGTGCGGGCCGGGGCATGGCGAGTGTGGCGGTGATTACCGTGGGTACGGGCATCGGGAGTGGCCTGATCGTGAATGGTCAGTTGCTGCGGGGTGGTCGTTTTCGGGGTGGGGAGTTGGGGCACCTCATTATTGAGGCGTCCGGGGTCATGTGCAATTGTGGCCAGCGGGGATGTTTGGAAGCCTATGCAAGCGGGACGGCGATCGCCCGCCTCGCGCGCGAGGCGCGGCCTGATTGGTCAGGCGCGACGCCTGATATCTTTGCTTGCGCGAAAGCCGGGGAGGCCTGGGCATTGGCTATCTTGCAAAGGGCTGCGCGATATTTGGCGTGCGGCATTGTCAGTGTTTGCAGTGTGGTGGACCCCGACCGGGTGTTGTTGGGTGGTGGGGTGATGACGCAGCCGCTGTATTTGCCGTTGGTGCAAGAAGCGCTGCGCATGCGGGAGGTGACGGGCGATCGCCCCATGGCTGCAGATTGCGTCCGTCTCGCGAGCCTGGGCGAAACGGCGGGAGCGGTGGGCGCGGCGGGAGCGTGCCTGCAATCACTGGGTCTGCGCCAGTTTCAGTCGGCGCGTCTGTGAATGGCTGGCATTGAAGCACGATACAATGACGCATCGGTTTCTGTTCAAAACTTATGTGGCCAATTCAAACACATCAGAAACTGACTCGCTGTTTTTGAACAATAGTCAATATTTGATCAACACATCAACGTGTTTCCGTATAAGCGATCAAAAGCCTTCCAGACGCCCAGCATCGATCGCCATGAACGCGGTATGAGCGTCACAAGGCAAGTGCCCTTTCGCCTGTCTCGTGCGAGGAACCGAACAGAGCGCTTGTGACAGGATTCATCCAATCAAGCGGTCAGGAAGAATTCCTTTAAAAGTCACAGGGGCACCAAGCGCGTAACTTGTTAGCCAGGGCAAGTTTGGCTATAGTGAAGGACACAACGCCAAGGCAAGGTGCTAGGAGGAGATGGACATGGCTTCGATCGCGGACCGTATCGATAATTTTTTCATCCAGATGGAATGGCCCTTTGAACGCATCGATAACCACTTGTGGGTGACCCGCTTCCCAGGCGACATTCAAGTCCACGAAGTTTTCATTTCACACGACGAGGAAAACTGGATCACCTTCCGCAGCGTGGTGTGCCAAGCCCCCCGAGCCGGCTGCGAACGTGCCTTGCAGGAACACCTGCTCCGCTTGAATGGCCTCATTCCATTGACAAAATTCTGTCAGATGGAAGATGGCTCAGTCTTTGCCATGGTGGATCTACCGACAGCGGATCTCGATTACAGCGAATTTCACGTCGCACTCACTACCCTCGCCAACCACGTGGATGCCTACGACAACGAAATCATGGCGTTGCGTGCCAACCCCGATGCGCACTCCTCCCTTTTGCCCGTGCGGGCGTCGGTGTAATCCCACGCCGACCAACGCCCAGAAACGTACACTGTGCGAGAATCGCCGCACAGGAACCCAAAGGTTGATATTCATTTTATGCAAGGCAGTCTGCCATCAGCTTCTAAGTCATCGTGGCAAGCTGTCTGTCGCGTGCGCGACAAACACATTCGCCCCCGCAAAATCGTATGTCGCTGATAGTTTCTGCAACTGCGGGTTCTAAAGCAGCATGTTTGATGCCGTTGCGCCGAACATTTCAGGCATTTTACTATCTGAGACCCTTTGGCGAGGCAATGGGCGTTCAGGCCGTATAACGCCGAACGCCCATTATCGACAACATAAATGTTTCCGGCGGTCAAGCAAGGACAAGATTTTGACGTTCCAAAATCATCACGCAAACCGCCTCAGGATCAGTTACTCTGGAAATGCCGCGGCCGTGTCAAAGAAGTTATTCGGACCGTCCTTTATCCAGGGATTCATCCGGGCTAAGCTATAGCGACTTGATGGGTCAGTGAGTACAAGATCAGCATGAATCGCACCCTCAATTCGGGTGCCAGGCTTAACGTCTTGCAGCACAAAGCCAGATCTTGCCGGGTTGATGCTATCTTCCCGGAACTGGGCAACACGGGTGGACCTCCATGCATCAGTCGTATATACCAATTCAGTTCCACCCCCCAAGGAACTTCCAGGCTGCAGGTTAATCTTCGCTTTGCCGGACCGAACCTTTGCAGCCCAATCCTCGGGAACCATTGCCTGCAAACGAGGATCCGCAGCAACAAACTTCAACAAACTCGCTACACCCATGAGGTTTCTCCTTATTCTCTCTGAATCACGGGTCCTACGGGTTACTCGCCAACCGAAAGACCGTGTACCCAACCTTGACGAGCTTTATATACGTCATCAAGTCGTACATCTTGCGTTAAAAATATTTAAATAAACATTAAAAAAGGGTAGTTAACGCGACCATCCACAGGGCGCCACGCCAAATCTTTCGCTCTGATAGCGATTCACGACATTGGCAGCTGTCAGGCAGAGTGGATTCGTGACTCGACGAAACGAATAATGGCAACCGTGTGACAGGCTCCCCGGTGTTTTGGCTGAGGGGCCAATCGGGTTGCGGTGAACGATTGGGAAACACGGAACGTGCAGCCGCACCGCAAATCGTGAGTTTCCGGGTATGCCTCTCGTGTTTATCAGGACAGACGTGTTCAGATCACGATCGCCATCAACCGTGCGTTCGCACAATGCCCATTGCTGTTCGCCCCGATGGTAAAACGTGACTGGCGGATACCTGACACTAAGATCAAGACAGAGATATCACGTGCCTTCAGGCAACAGATTGTCGGGGTTATTCTCAAACAGTGCCACGAGGCTCTCCTGCACGCGCGATCACCCAAGCATCAGCATCACTGATTGTTTAATGGATCTTTTTAATATTCTGCGTTCGGTGCCACCATTGCGTGGTCTTTTGGCGTTGTGATGGTGTCGGAATCAGTCAGTCTGAGCGGTCAATCGAAGGGTTTCCGCGATCACCCCCTTATCTGCTGAATGCGTGTGGTATAATAACGACAATGTTTATTGAGTTGGCGCGTAGCGTGTTGCGCGCGTGCGAAAGGAGACTGTCATTCCTGACCCTGCCAGTGAGGCCGTCAATTCGATGGATGGCGGTACCTGTTTCATGGTGATGGTAGTCTGTTTGATTGTTCTGGCGGCGCTTGCCGCCACCAAGGCGGCGCTGGTCGCGGTTAATCAGGCGCAGCTTCAAGCTTCGGCAGAAGGGGGACTATCCGCAGCGCGCCTCGTGCGCTCACTGGTGGAACAGCGTGAAAAACTGGCGGTCAGTCTCTGGCTGACGGAGATGAGCGCGTGGGTCGTGTTAAGCCAAGTGGTCGCTGCTTGGTGGTACGAGAGTGGGCCGGGGGTGACGACCCATTGGCTGGCGCTTGTCTTGGCTGTTTTGGCGGTCGTGGGGCTGGCACTGTTGGTGCGGATTTTGCCGACCGCTTGGGCAGCGCTGGCGCCTGAGGCGACGCTGTACCGGATGTCTTGGATGTTGCGGGTGTTAATGACGGGGTTGTCCTGGCCGGTATCAGTGTTGTTGGGAGTCGGCCGTATGCTGATGCGTGCAGTTTGGCTGAAAGGTGATTTAGAAATGCGTCTGCCTGTGGTGCCTGATCCGGCGCTCACGCAGGCGTTGGCTGACATGGGCTTTACGAATCAGTTGGAGCAGTCTGAGACGGAGATGATTCAGTCCGTCATCGGCTTGGGAGAGACCTTGGCGCGTGAAGTGATGGTGCCGCGCATCCGAATGGTTTGTTTGCCAGTTGAAGCTTCGTTTGATGAAGCGGTGCGCATCGCGATTGTGGAGGGCCACTCACGGATTCCTGTTTATCAGGATTCAAGCGATAACATCGTAGGCCTGGTGTACGTCAAGGACATGCTGGGAATTTTACAGGGTAATTATCGTCCCGAGCGGATTCCATCTGACCTCATTCGACCGGCATATCACGTGCCCGAGACGAAGAAAGTGGATGAAATGCTCAAGGAAATGCGTTCCGCCAAGGTGCACCTCGCCATTGTGTTGGACGAGTTCGGAGGCACGGCGGGACTGGTGACGATCGAAGATATCCTTGAAGAAATCGTGGGTGAGATTCACGACGAATACGATGCGGAAGAAGAGCTTGAAATCGAGGCGCAGCCAGACGGGACACTCGTGGTGGATGGTGTGGCAAATATGGATGATGTCTTCAATGCGTTGGGCGTGAAACTCCCGCAGACCGATTTCGATACCATTGGTGGATTTGTGGTTGGCTTGTTGGGCCGCGCGCCGGTGATGGGGGAGGAAGTGACGCATGATGGGGTACGCTTGCGCATCGAACGGGTGGATAACCGTCACGCGGCCCGCATTCGCATTTGGCGGCGCAACACGGCCCCGTTGAACCCGGAACTGGCTCCCAGTCTGAACGATGGCGCTCAGGCGTAATCGAGGCGGAAGCGATCGTCAAAACGTTGTTGTCGCGTCGCAAGTCTTGCGTTGACTCGGTGCAAAGCCGGGCAATTCGTGGTATGAGTGTCTCGTCGGTAAACACATTCATGTTCGCGTTTGGGATGGGGGCTTGCATTGGGGACCAAGTACGTATTCATCACCGGTGGCGTTGTGTCGTCGATTGGCAAAGGAATCGTCGCAGCGTCGCTTGGGCGTTTGTTGAAGGTCCGCGGTTTATCCGTCAGCATCCAGAAGCTGGACCCCTACATTAACATCGATCCCGGCACGATGAGTCCCTATCAACACGGCGAAGTGTTCGTGACCGATGATGGCGCAGAGACGGATCTGGACATTGGTCACTACGAGCGTTTCACCGATACTAATCTGAAGCGTGAAAACAATCTGACAGCCGGTCGGATCTATTGGACCGTGTTAAACAAGGAGCGCAGGGGGGATTACCTGTCCGGTACCGTTCAGGTGATTCCACACGTGACCAATGAGATCAAAAACGCGATTCATAGTGTCGCGGAGCGGTCACTGGCCGATGTGGTGATCGTTGAAATCGGCGGCACCGTCGGCGACATCGAAAGCTTGCCTTTTATGGAAGCGATTCGGCAATTCCGCAAGGATGCAGGCAAGGAAAACGTTCTGTATGTGCATGTGACCTTGGTGCCGTACATCAAGGCGGCGGGCGAGCACAAGACCAAACCGACCCAACACTCCGTCAAGGAATTGCGGTCAATCGGCATTGCACCGGATATTCTGGTGTGCCGCACCGAGCGTGGCTTTCCAGACGGCATGCGTGAGAAGCTGTCCCTGTTTTGTGACATTGACAAAGAAGCGGTGATTGCCTGCAAGGATGCCAGGCAGATCTACGAAGTGCCGACCATGCTAGAAAAAGAAGGGTTGGCGCACCAGGTGATTCAGCGACTGGGGTTGGCTGGCATGGCGACCGCGCCGTCGCGTGATGGCTGGGACGAGTTTCTGGAAAAACTGCGCAAGCCTCAACACAGTGTGCGGGTGGCGATCGTCGGCAAGTACGTGGCGTTATCGGATGCGTACCTGTCAGTGATTGAGAGTTTGCGCCTCGCGGGCGTGGCGCATCGTACCGAAGTTGAAATCAAGTGGATCCACGCGGATGAAGATATTGAGCAACAAGGCGCTGAAAAACACCTGACCGATGTGGATGCCATCCTGGTTCCTGGCGGTTTCGGGGGCCGTGGGGTGGAAGGAAAAATCAAGGCGGTCACCTACGCGAAGACCCATCGCATACCGTTTTTGGGATTATGCCTTGGGATGCAATGTGTGGTGATTGAGCATGCGCGGCATGAATGTGGCTTTGATGGGGCAAATTCGGCGGAGATTGACCCTGCCACCCGTTATCCGGTCATCGACTTGTTACCCGAGCAAAAGACGGTCGCGGATCTCGGCGGAACCATGCGTCTCGGAGCGCAAGACTGCCACATCGTCGCGGGTACCCTGGCACATCGCGTATACGGGCAAACCATCGTTCGCGAGCGTCACAGACACCGTTACGAAGTCAATAACGCGTATCGCGATCGCCTGGAAGAAACCGGTTTGATCATCAGCGGCACCACCCCGGATGGCCGTTTGGTCGAACTGGTGGAACTGGCTGATCACCCCTACTTCATCGCTTGCCAGTTTCATCCCGAGTTTCAATCACGCCCGATTCGGCCGCACCCCCTGTTTGCAGGCCTTGTCGCCGCTGCGGTTGCGCGTAGGCATCCCCCGTTGCCTCAGGAGGTGGGCCCCCGATCATGAGCATCTCACACCAACAACTGCTTGATTTGGCACAAGCAGCAGCCGCACGCGCGCACGCGCCCTACTCGCGTTTCCACGTCGGTGCGGCCCTGCTCACGTCGGACGGGCAGGTATTTTTGGGATGTAACGTTGAAAACAGTTCTTACGGTCTGACCAACTGTGCCGAGCGCACGGCGGTCTTCAGCGCGATTGCGGCGGGTTGTCACGACTTCGTGGCGATGGCGATCGTCCAAGGCGCCGACGGGTCGGATCCGCAAACACCCTGCTGGCCCTGTGGCGCCTGCCGCCAAGTCTTGGTGGAATTCAACCCCGAGATCGAACTGATTTTTAAAGAAGCCGCACACGTGCGGGTGGTGCGCCTCAACACGCTGTTGCCGCACCACTTTGATGCCAGACGGTTGGGACAGTCGTGAGCAAGGCAAAACAGGAGCCCTTTCGTTCCGGCTTCGTTGCGATCGTCGGACGCCCAAATGTCGGTAAATCCACCCTCCTTAATCGCCTCGTCGGTCAAAAAATCGCGATTGTGAGTGACAAACCGCAAACCACCCGCCACACATTGCAAGGCGTCATCACTCGTCCTGACGTGCAAATGGTGTTCGTGGACACCCCCGGCATTCACAAGCCCCATCATTTGCTCGGCGAGCAGATTGTCAAAGCGGCCGTCGATAGCCTGGCTCACGTCGATGTCCGGATTTTGCTGGTCGACTGTCAGGAACCAGCCGGTCGCGGTGATCAATTTGTCGCCGATTTGCTCAACCAAAGCCCAAAACCCACCATTTTGGTGCTCAACAAAGTCGATCGCCTCAAACAGGTGCCCGAAGCGATATTTGCCAGTTATCGCGCCCTTGCGCCCTTTGCAGCAGTCGTGCCACTCTCGGCGCGCACCGGCCGCAACACCGCTACCTTGTTGAAAAAAATCACGGACCTTTTACCACCAGGCCCGCACTACTACGATGAAGACGTCCCGACCGACCAAAGCCTGCGCAGCATCGCCGGGGAATTGATTCGCGAACAGATCCTGCGCACCACCAGCGATGAGATTCCCCATGCCGTTGCGGTGCGTATCGACACCTTCGATGAATCCCGCAGCCCCGTGCACATTCAAGCCACCATTTTCGTGGAACGCGACAGCCAAAAAGGCATCGTCATCGGCGAAGGTGGCAGCCGCCTCAAAGCGGTTGGTCAGGGCGCACGCCTGCAGATTGAACAACAACTTCAGGCACCGGTTTTCCTCGAGTTGTGGGTCAAAGTGCTCAAAAACTGGCGCAAGGACAAAAACAGTCTCAAAAGACTGGGCTACCTGGTCGATTGAGCGCGGGGCCTAGCCGCGTCAGGCCGTCGTGAATTCCTGGATGGCTCAGGCGCTTGCGCAGGCTGCCCACCAGCCGTCTTGACGCCAGGTGCAGGCTTGGCAGCAGGCGTTGCGGCATCTTTGTCCAAGAGTTTGGTAACCGCCTCTTGTACATTCTCCTGAACGTGGTTCGTTGTTGCAACAGCCAATTGTTTCGCCACCTTAAAGCCCTGAGGGGGATCCATCAAACTGTTCTTTGTCGATGCCTCGGCGTCCGCGCGCCGACGGTCCTGTGCGCGACCATTGGCCAGAAACGCGTCAAAGACCAAACTCGCGACAATCAGACCGATCAGTTTCCAACCAGTCAATAAAAAGCCGCCTGCGACCACCCCGACACCCATGCCCACACTGGCGATTGCAAGCGCCTTCGTGCCAGCCGAACTATTCGGATCGCGGCACACCTGCACTGCCGTACGAGCCGCCAGCACCACAAACGCCACATTCAACAGCGGAATCCACCGGTTGAGCTGCTTCAGCACCTGCCCGACCGGCGAACCCGAAACCCGCGCAATCTGTTGCAACCCTACCAGCGCAAACGGCCCCACCCAAGGCAAGCCGCTCAATCCCTTCAGCATCCACGTAGTAAGTCGCACAAGCGCATTGACCAACGCCCGCCCCATCAACGCCCACTGCTGACCTGCCAAACTAATCGTATACAAGCCTTGCCAACGGTTTTGGGATGGCTTGGCCAACTGTTGAAGACCCTTTTCAACGTTGGCCTGCTTCTGCCCTAAACGACGGACACCGCTGGTCAAGACAACAGCATCCAAGCCCACCCCCACAACCGTTTTGGAAAGTGTCGGCGCAACCCTGGTCATCACATCCCTGGCCGCCAAAGCCGTGCCGTAGGCATCCCCGGCCTTGACACTGCCGATGGCGCCCGCTACATTCACGACGGTCCCACCGGTACCGGGATCGGCAGCAATGCGCGAAACCAGCCAATCGGCAGCCGCCTCTCCCATTTCGGGCGTACCCGCCTTAGGCTGAGCCTGTCTAGCCGTTGGTGGCGTCGGCTTATCCCTGCGTATCGTTGACATCGTCGTCCCCATCTCGGTTTGGTTATCGTGATCCAAACGGCATTTTGTTCTTAATTAATCAATAATAATCACTTAAGTTTCGGTAATCTCAGCTTTTTAAGATTGGAGCAGTAAGCGCAGAATTCGGATCAGCGCGCCGACCGTTCAGCGTTAAATCGTTGACGCCTGCTGTCGGCATGTGGTGCGTGAAGCCTGGTGCTGTCGGCTTACTCGGCGCCGTTGGGGAATGTGACATGCATGCCTGACAGTGTTGTGTGACGTATGTTTGTGTGGGGTCATGATGAGACGCTTGTATTCATTGGTCGCAATGGGGCTTTGTTTTTGGTTGGGTGTGTGTGGCTCGTTGCGGGTGTGGGCCGAGGAGTGGGTGGAACCCCCGCGTGGGTCTCGGACGGTGCCGAAGGCGTTGGACCGGTTTGAGCGGGCGGCACAGTTGGTCAATGAGGCGCAGTGGGAGTCGGCGATCGCCGAATACCAGATGTTGATTCAGTCTGACCCGGGTCAGGTCGAACCCCATTATCGGCTGGCGCAGTTGTATCAGCGCTTGAGGCGCTGGGCGCAGGCGGCCCAGACGGCGGAGAAGGCGGCGCGGTTGGATCCACGCAATCCGGATGTAAACATTCTGTGGGGCCACGCGCTCTTGCGGCAGGGAAGGCATGCAGAAGCCATTTGGGTGTTGGAGGGGGTCATCCGGATGAACACGGGTCGGGCGCTCAATGGTGTGTACTATGATTTGGCGCAGGCCACGTATGCGATGCGCTGGTACGACCGTTCCGTGGATTATTGTTTGAAGCATTTACAGGGTGCAGACACACCCCAAGGGCATGCGATGCTTGCGCGCACCTATCTCGCCCAGGGATACAAGGACCGCGCGTTGGCATCCTTGCAACGTTCCGTCAGTCTGTACGAATCGGTGGACGACTTGCTGAAGTGAGGCAAAATGGCATCACCAGTGCCAACCACCAGTTCTGTGGATGCTGGGGCTCAAGTCAGGATTCCATCGAGACTGTGCGGGTTCCCGGTCACAGTGTATGATGGCGGGTGTGGAGGCTTGGATGAATCCGTATTTGATCCCTCAGAAGTCGCTGCAGGCGCCTCGCCTCGACCAGGTGTCGCGTGAACTTGAAGCGGTCTCAGACGCGTTCGACGCAGTGGCCGGGCAGATGACGCAGCGCTTCGAGGATGCGTTGAGACAAGCGATGGGCAAGCCACCAGGCGCGGATTCAGTGGGTGTGTCCCAAGCGGCGCTGCCCGCCCAATATGGGGCGATAGGGCCTGTATGGGGTCTGCGCATACCCAATCCCACGCCCGTTGATGCCGTTGAACGGACCGCGGGTGCCGAGCAACCGGCGCAAAGTGTTCTGGCGGCACCGTCATCAGATGATGCCGTTCAAGGTGTTGCACGCTGGCGATCGCTGATCAACGAGGTGAGTGCCCAACACGGTGTGGATGCCCATTTGCTTGAGCGCGTCGTGGCGCAAGAATCCGGCGGCAACCCCTTCGCACGCTCCCCGGCAGGCGCTTTGGGCCTTATGCAGCTCATGCCCGCAACCGCACGTGAATTGGGCGTGGTCGATGCCTTTGACCCGGCTCAAAACCTGGCAGGGGGAGCGCGGTACCTGAAGCAGATGTTGGCGCGCTTCGATGGTGATCTGCCGCTGGCTGTCGCGGCTTATAATGCGGGTCCGAGCCAGGTGTCGCACTATGGGGGCATCCCGCCATTTGCCGAGACGCGGCACTACGTGGCGCGCGTGTTGGGAGCGGATTCAGAACCGTGACGCCACGCGCTTGATGAGCGAAACGACACCACGGTGCCATCGTCGTCGCGGGAACCGAGAGGCGGTTTCGTACTTTGCGCTCGCCATTCAGACCAATCTTGGGGTCGATTTGCGAACTGTTATGGTAGCATGGTGTTTCTTTTATCGCAGACCAACGAGGATTGCGAAAGCCCGGCTTTCGCGGGATGTGTGAATTGACTCAGTCCACTTTGCGGTTCCGTGCATTCGGTTATTGGATTGTGAAGCATCGGTTGGCGGTGCTTCTTGTCTGGGCAGTGGTCATGGTCGGGGTCATTTTTCTTGCGGCCCGCGCACCACGCGTATTAAAAGGCGGCGCAGCGGACATTCCCGCAAGCTCTTCCGAACGGGCCGCGCAGATGCTGCGAACGGAATTCAGCAATCCTTACCAGTTCAATTTACTTGTCACGATGGCAAGCGATCAGCATCGTTTTTCGGACGGGCAGTACCAGGAGACATTGAAACGGTTGCAGGCGGCGGCTGTGGCAACGCCGTACGTCAATCGATCATTCTCATATCTGGATGTTCCCAATCCGGCGTTGCTCGCAGCGGACGGCCACCGCACGTTTTTCGTTGTCGGTTTGGACGCCAGGAACAACCGTGATGCGGAACAAATGGTGCCACGGCTGCGTCAGTCCTTGCAACCGGTGATTGATGCGGCGCAAAAGCAGATACCCGACCTGCGGGTCTTTGTGACGGGTGAGATTGCGATTGGCTTTGATGCAACCCGGTCAATCGCGCGTGATACGGCGATTGCGGAAAGGCGCATTTTGCCCGTTGCGTTGCTTTTCTTGCTGGTAGCGTTCGGGGCATTGGCAGCGGCGGGCATTCCTGTATTGGTTGGTGCCTTCGCGTCATTGACGACCCTCGCCTTGCTTTATTGTTTTGGCCACGTGATGAACCTATCCGTGATGGCGCAGAACATTTCGTCCATGGTGGGACTCGGCATCGGCATCGACTATGCGTTGATTATGGTCAGCCGTTTCAGGGAGGCTCTCAAGCGCGGCGTGGCCGTGGCGGATGCGGTGGCGGAGACGGTGTCCACCTCGGGACAGGCGGTGGTCTATTCCGGCTTGACGGTTATGATCAGTTTTCTGGCACTGTTTTTCCCAGGTTTGATTGACACGACGTCCTTGGCGATGGCCGGTTCGCTGACGGTTTTGGCGACCGTTTTATTGACTTTGACGTTTTTACCGGCGGTACTGGCTGTCATCGGGTCTCGCGTAGATTGGCCAAGTGGCGTTTCGCGCTGGGTGGATCGCATTCCATCCGCCGCCTTGTGGTTTCGATGGACCCAAGTGGTGATGCGTCGTCCGGTTGTATTTTTGAGTGCTGGCACGCTTTTGATGCTAGCCATGTCACTTCCGGTCGCCACGGTGCAGTTCGGTCAGTTTTCAAGCCGATTCTTGCCAACAGGCATGCCAAGCGGTTTGGGTCTGCTTGAGCTGGAAAACATGCGTCAAGCGGGTCGCCTTTATCCGATCAACCTTGTTATCAAAAGGCAGGATGGCCAATTGATCATCGCGCCGGAGAGTCTAAAAGCCTTGGCCGGTTTGGTCGGTGAGTTAAAAGCATCGCCGCGCATTGCTGAAGTGCATTCCATCGTCGAAAATGCCCCACGTCTGATTTTATTGAACAACCTGTTTTTCCGGGGAGATGTCAGCCGTTTACGCGCACGGTTTCCCGAGTCAGCCAGTTTATTAATCAGCGAAGATGGAAAAAGTACAGTCGTTCAGGCGATTCCGCATACCGAGTCGGATTTCGTGGCAATCAAGGCCTACATCCGCGAGTTGCAAAGCCGTGACTGGTCGCAACGAGCCGGCTTTCAAAATCTGACCGTTGAAATCGGCGGTCCGTTACCCGTCAACAACGACTTTGAGCACGCCATCCTATCCAACATTGCCAAAGTCGTCGGGTTGGTTTTCAGCGTGACTGCAATCGTCTTGTTCTTGTCTTTCCGATCACTCGTTTTACCCATCAAGGCATTACTCATGAACGCACTGTCAGTCACCGCGAGCTTTGGCATGCTGATTTTGGTTTTTCAACATGGCTACTTCGCCTCGTGGATTGGATTCAGCGAAGCCCCCGGTATCATCCAGGTGTTCGTCCCCATGATTGTTTTTTGCTGCGTCTTTGGTCTGTCCATGGATTATGAAGTGTTTCTGCTGTCGCGCATCCAGGAAGAGTATTACCGCTGTGGTGACACAAAACAGGCGGTGGCACGTGGCTTGGCCGTCACAGGAGGCATCATCACCAACGCCGCTTTGATCATGTTGCTGGTGTTTGGGGCGTTTGTCGCGGCAGACGGGGTATTGACCAAGATGATCGGCTTTGGTCTGGCGGTGGCGGTTTTTCTTGATGCACTCGTCATTCGGCTCATTATGGTTCCAAGCTTCATGGCCCTGCTGGGTCGCTGGAACTGGTGGCCCCAAATTGTTCCACACGTCGATGCCCAAGCAACGACGAGACAGGATCAAGCAGTCGGCAGTTGTTCCTGAACGGCCTTGGTCTCTCGATTGGACCCATGCCATCCGCGGGTCCACGGAATCTCAAAACACTCCACGACACTCGACAACGCAATCGCAACCGGAATCGCCAAAAACGCACCGGTCAGTCCATACAGGGTTGCACCAACCAAAAGCACCAACGCGACCCAAGCAGGATGCATCCCGATGCTTCTGCCCATCAGCCACGGGAACAACCATTGGCCGATCAACTGCTGAATCACCGCAAAACCAAACAGTGCCCACAAGGCCAGTTTAGTCGACACCGAGAGCGCCAACAATCCGGCCAATGCAGCCGCAATCAACGGTCCAACCAGTGGAATCCCCTGCAGCAAAGCAGTGACGGCGCCAATCAATAATGCGTCCGGAACGCCCAGTCCCCACATGGTCGCCCAAGTCAACGTGCCCGCCAACCCACAAATGCCAACCAAACCGGCCATGTAACGTCCGACACGCCACTCCAGCATGTCAAGCCAGGTCAACATCGCGCCCCGCGCACGATATGGGCTCACCCGCACCATGGTCGCCTTGATGCGATGGCCATCAATCAATGCAAAAAAGCCCAAAAAAAGAATGGATAGGCCAACCACCAAATACCAAACCAAACGCCCCGTCATCGAAAAAAGGTTCGTGAACAGCGGCGACACCTGACTTGCCAAGGTCTCCATCAATTTGGCACCATTCGGCAGCATCGGATAACGCTTGTGCAGACGTTCCAGCAATGGCGAGAGGTTATCGATGTAAGACGGCAGCGCTGCCGCAAACTCCTGGCCTTGCAACAAAATGGTCGGCAACAGCAAGGTTCCAAGCGCAGCGCCGACCAGCAGCACCCCTGTCACAATGGCGCTGACCGCCCAAACCTTCCGAATTCCGTGCCGCTCCAACCACGTAACCGTCGGCGATAGCGTCGCGCCAACCATCAATGCGCCGACAGCAATGACCCACACCTCGATCAACGCAACCAAACTCCACACAAGACCCAGCGTTACCGCAACACCGGCCGTTGCAGCCATCGACCGGTAAAACAGGTCGACATAAGGCTGCGGACCACGCTTGCCTACCAACTGGTCACGCATCTGCCACATGCCCTGCTCCCACAAGGATGCCAAGCCTGGATTCGAAACCGAATTCGGCAAACACCACTTAACTGTTACCCGGGTATGCGCCTCATCCAATGGCTGCCAGTGTGCCCTCACCGAACACGTTTCCTGCCGTTGCCGCCACTCGAACTGGACACTGTAAACGCCCAACGTGACCTGCAAAGGCTGCCAATCACCCGGTTCATCATGAAGCAAAACCTGGGCCGAACGACAATGCCATCCCGTCGCGGCCGAATGTGACACGTCACCCAACATGGGCAATGCCACGGACCAATTGGGGACTTCCTGCCACCAGGCAGCCACCTCAGCGCTTGAGGCGGATACGGTCAAGCTGTGTTCCATACTTTGCACACACGACTCCTCCACCTACGCTTATACCACTTGTCAGCCGATATCGGCTTTTCGGTGATGGAGAAGCGCTCAGTTTGGCAAAGTGATAAAACAATGGCTTTCTGCCACCTGAGACAGTGCGTGCAGGCCCCATCCCCGCCAGCCGGCAGGGCCGATGGCGCACGCGAGGTGATGGTCGGGGTCCATGGGCAGGTAACGCCATTCATGGCGCACCAACCCCGCTCTGGCACCGAGTCGTTCAACGGTGAGCAAGCGCCAGGCGTGCGGATGCTCAACGAGTGAAGGACCGCACAATAAAGTCGCAGAGCACCACTCGCGGCTTAGACCGATGTGATAATGTCCGCCCAGGATCACCTGCACCGTGGCGTGCTCCCGGAGAATGCCGGCCAAAGCCTGCGCGGATCGCGTCTCCATCGCCAAAGCATCCATTCCGGGCCACGGAACGGTCGGCGGATGATGCAACGCGAGAAAAATCGTTTCATCCCGCGCCGAGCGCAAACACTGTTTCAACCAGGCCAGTTGGCGATCGCCAAGACAACCCTGCCAAGTATGGTAAGCGTTGCCATCCACATCCGTGGTATCCAACACAACCAAACGCACCCCCCCGGGCAGCGCAATGCTATAGCTGGCATCGCCCAAGGCAAGACCCGAATCGCCCAATCGCTCCATCCACCAACGTTTGCGCGCCTTCAAGGACGGACCTTCGACATCGTGATTGCCAAATGCACAATAGTAAGGATGCTTCAAACGACCAAGCGCAGCGCGCAATGCACCCAGTTCCGTATCGAGATCCGACACGAAGTGAATCATATCCCCCGTGAACAGAACAAAATCCAAAGCCTCCTCATTCAATTGATCAACCAGCAAGGCCACATGACGGTGAGCTCCCGGATACCGCCCCTGCTCCCGACTGGTCATGTGCAAATCCGTGATGTGAGCAAACCGAAGCAGATTTTCCCCACGCGCCGGTTCAGCCAAGGCCCCCATCAATGGACCCGACAACCCACACAAACCCAAACTAGCCAAAAAATGACGTCGATTCAATGCCGATCCCTTCGTTGCGAGCCAATGGACACAACCACCTTCGCAAACGATGTACCCGCATTCGAAACGCACCCAAAGCCCCGGCTACCTGCAACCGATAGCGTGCAAACATCCGGAAACGCGCTGTGGAGAAAGCTTTTAGACAGTTGTAAATTTATGTAACATACTCGGCACGCGTCGCCATCAAGCGTTCGATGTCATCGATCTCCTTGGGGACGTCCGCTGTCAGATTGACAGGGCCCTCAGCCGTGATCAAAATGTCATCTTCAATGCGGACACCAACGCCGTGAAAGGCGGGATCCACGCCTTCGGTACCCAAAGGAATATAAAGACCCGGTTCGCAGGTTAAAACCATGCCTTCACGCATCGGCCGCCAGTCGGCAGTTTGCTGCCCTCGCGCATCAACAAGGCGATAATGCCCCACATCGTGAGTATCCAGACCCAAGTAGTGACCGGTGCCGTGCATGTAGAAGGCCTTGTAGGCATCGTTTTGGATCAAAGACTCCGGATCACCTTTCAATAGACCCAATTCCACCATCCCATACGTCAAGACGCGCACAGCTTCTTCATGATAGCCTTTGACGTGCTCGCCGAGGCGCATTTTATCGATGGCTGCCTTCTGCGCGTTGAGCACCAATTGATAAACCGCTTTCTGCGCCGCACTGAAGCGCCCGCTGACAGGGTATGTTCGTGAAATGTCACAGGCGTAGTAACCGTACTCCGCACCGGAATCAATCAAAATTAAATCCCCCGCCCGCATTTGTCGCTCATTGTCGTTATAGTGCAAAATGACGGCGTTATCGCCACTCGCGACAATGGGTTGATACGCATGTCCCTCGGCGCCGAGACGGCGATAGGTGCCAGTCAGTGCGGCTTCAACCTCATATTCATGCGCACCAGGCCCAATCGCTTTGAGCGCGGCCTCATAGCCCTTGGCAGTGATGGCCGACGCCTGGCGCATGGCGTCAAGTTCGACGGATTCTTTGTGCAAACGCATTTCATGCAGATGAATTTGAGGCGATATGATTTCACCTGGCGCGACTGTCACCCGATTGGCCAAATTGGGTAACCATTTCAGGACCCTTTGATCCGCCTCCGGATATTGCCCAAAATGATAATAGAGCCGTGAATGGCCCCGCAAAAGATTCGGCAATACCTGATCCAGTTCATCGATGGGATAGGCGGCATCGACACCGAGCACTGACCGTGCCCTTTCAACCCCAAGACGGCGTCCGTGCCAGGTCTCGGCCAAAGGATCGCGGGCCTGTAAAAACAGTACGCTTTGGTGGGTGGGGTGATCCGGTAACAAAAGCAGCCAGGCGTGGGGCTCGCGAAAGCCGGTCAGGTAATAAAAATCACTGTCGGGACGATAGCGGTAATCGGTGTCTCGCGAGCGGATGCGAACGGGCGCCGTACCAACCAGCGCCGCGCCACCATTCATCCACTGCATCAAAGAAGCACGACGGGCTTGGTAAATGGATGGCGTACTCACTGACTGTTCCTCCTGAATCGGGACGCATCGTTGCGAAGCCCTCCCATCATACCCGCTCAGCCACCCGACGCATCACTCGCACGCATCAAGGAAGCGTCAGATTCGCCAGAAGACAACCACCTGCCCAAGACGCAAGGGTAGCGAGACCGATTCGGGCCGCTACATCCTGTCAATCAGTAACGGGAATCGATGCAGCAACGCATAGGTTTCTGTTCAACAAAAAAACTGAATCACAGCCAAAATTCAATCAACAACAACGCGTTTCTGTATAACGGACAATCCGCGCATCGGATGGATGAACCCATCAATCCTGTGATGCTGCCGAACCGGGTGCCTGAAACAGCCAGAACAGTTTGGTACGGACTTTTTGCGTACTTGAGTAATGCGCCTCGCCTGCGTCCGTCGTGCCAAGCACCCGATAGTGATGCAGCTTGAATCGCGGGCGATCTTTCAATTCGACTTTGTGATTCGACGATGCCGTACTCCCTGCACTGGCCACCGACCCAAGCCGATCCGTGTCACCCCATTGCAACACGCAACGCATCGGCACGGTGGTCTGCCACGCGATGGTCAACGATGAACTGTCCCGCCGCGTCACCTTCAGGTTTTGAATCAGCGGTGACGCCAACCCTGCAGTGCCAGTAATCGCCGAACTGGCATCCGCGAGGTTGCCGTCGGCATCCTCGGCCACAATCGTGTATTGCGCGGATTGCGACACCCCGCGGTCCAGATAGGTGGTGTCGGACGTGGTTCCAACCATCTCCCCGTCGCGATTGACGCGATAACGGACGGCACTGAGGTTATCTGTTGATGCAGCCCACGAGAGTGCCACCTCACCGGGGCCCTCCGGCTTGGCATTCACGCCCGAAACCCTGCCAGGCGGCGTCAAATCCAAGGTTGGTACAGCTGTGAATGCACCGGGCAAATGCAAAGATGGCAAGACGCTTTCACCCTTAAACCCCGTTGTGGCGAGCCCACCGCGTTGCATCGCCTTGCCGAAATGATTGCTTTTGAGATCAGGAAACGCACTGGCCAACAAAGCGACCGCACCCGCGACGTGTGGTGCAGCCATACTGGTCCCGCTCATTTTCACCACATCTCCGGCTCTACCCGTCGAGGCGATGCGTACGCCAGGTGCTGCAATGTCCACATAATCGCCAAAATTGCTGAAGCCTGCTTTATTCAAAGCACTGTCAACTGCGGCAACCGCGATCACATCAGCAGTGGCCGCCGGGTAAAAAGGTGTGGAGACCCCATCATTTCCCGCAGCGGCGACCACTGTCACACCCTGTGCCGCAACGGTCGCAATCGCACGTCGCAAGGTCTCAGACTCAGATGGCCCACCAAGACTCAAATTGATCACACGTGCGCCCAACTCAGCCGCCTTCAAAATCCCGGCGGCAATCTGGCTGTTGCGCCCCGAACCGGACGCATCCAGCACCTTGATGGGGATAATCCGGCATCCGGGCGCAACCCCCGCGACACCGACACCATTGTTTGCCAACGCAGCAATCGTGCCGGCCACGTGCGTCCCGTGCCCGTGATCGTCGCCTGCGTCATCATCATCGTTGACAAAATCCCAACCCCGTAAGACCTGCCCGTTCAAGTCAACATGAGACGCCGCAACCCCGGTATCCAACACAGCAACCTTGATTCCCGCACCACGCCCGGACGCCCAGACCTCGTGCGCCCCAATCTTGCCAATACCCCACGCATCATCCCAACCGGGATCATTCGGCTCACCCACCGCCTGATACACATAATTTGGCTCGACATAATCGATATCTTCTTGCATCGACCAGTCTTCCACCGCCGCAAGGGCGTAACCACGACTGTTCAAGCGATAGACATACGTGTTTTTCAGCGCCAGGGAGCCCTTGAGCGTCGCTCCTGGCAAGGTGCGTCCCCCTGAACGAAAACGCACCACCATTTCATCCACACTCTGCCAGTCAAACGCCTGTGATTGCGTCGTGATGATCGGCGATCGCACAGGCTCCCCCACACGAGCCGACACAGAAGCCCCCACATCCCTCACCTGCAGCGAAGCCAAAGGCACACTCTGACACGCAACCAGCAACGGCAAACACAGCCCGACACCGAAGCCCCGTATCCGCCGCCTGCCGCTCATCCCAACCTCCTGTATCCACCAGCCATGGGAATCGTTATCCCGTTTTGCCCTGTCACCTTGTTGCCAGACAAAACGTTTAAACCAAAATTATATTTTTCTTAATGTTCAATGCGAAAAGACGCACCAAGCACTGGCAGCTGGCACGGCGTGCCGGCCCAAAACCGACAGGTGCGATGATTGGACGGAATTGCGTGACGAGAAGTCACGGTAGCAGGCGGTGGGTGTTGGTCACTGGCATGGGGAAGTGCACGTTAATGAAATCGGCAGAAGGGTTAGTGCAATGGTGTTAGAATGACGCAGGCGGCAACGCGATGCGTGGGGACGACGGGGACGTGATGCAGCGAGGGGTGCAAAATGGGCGTTGGCAGGGCTGTGCGACTGGGTGTGATGACTTGGCTGTGTCTTGTCGCGTTTGCGCATGCGGAAACGGTCGAATCGCGCCCGCGTTTGGCCATGGTGCTGGAAGGGTCTGCGGGGGATTTCGTTGAGCGTTTGAGGAAACAACTGGATGAGACGCGGCGCTTCGACTGGGTGGAGCGTCCCGCTTTGTTGCAGTCGTTGAAAGGCTCGCGGATTGATTTCGATGTGCCGCTTTCCTTGAAGGATTGTGCCAAAATTGCAGGCGTTGGCAAGACGGATCTCTTGTTGGTGTGTCGTGCCAGCCCAAATACCGGTTCGGTTAGTGTTCGTGCACGTCTGTATGATTTGCGCAGCGGTGAGTTTTCGCGGGAGTTAAGTTTGCTTGGTGAGGTGAGTGGTCAAGCGACATTGGCGGACCAACTGGCGTTATTCGTCAGACAGGCGTTGCCCTTGCGCTGTCTGATCAAAGGACTTGAAGAAGACACAATCCTGCTGGATTTGGGCGAAAGTGATGGCATCAAAACCGACAGTCGTTTCACCGTTTATCGCCATATGACCAACATCGCTCCGCAACGCATTGGCACCTTGCGGGTGGTTGGTGTCACGCCTTTTGCCGCACGGGCCGAAGCGGAAGAAGTGATCAAAGGCTTTCGCCTCCAAGTGGGTGACGCGCTGATTGAACAGACGGCCAGCATGCTCTCGCGTTAAAAAAACGTGGCAGACCTTTGCGCGCAAGGTCTGCCACGTGGCACAAGCTAATGGAAATGCTGGCGTTTCCTGGACCGTTTCACCAACAGCCTAAAGGGTTAAGCCCATACGGGTGAGGGTGTCGGGTGTCGCATCCCCATCGACCGGCAAGCCTTCGCGTGTCTGAAAGCGACAAACGGCATCACGCGTGAGGGGACCGTAGACGCCATCCCAATGGCCACCATAGAACCCGAGTTCGTAGAGACGTTTCTGGAACATCCCGATCGTCAGGGGTTGACGGGTTGTTTGGGGTGTCATGGCGGACCCGACGTTGGGTGTGGCCGAGGCCACAGGGCTGGGGGAAAGGCTTGGCACAACCGTTTTGACCGGCTCCGTCAAGTCGGGCGGCACGATGGTCACTGCGATGATGTTGGGGGTAACAGGGCTTGAGTCAGCGGTCGCTGTGGCGCTCTTGCGTCCACGCGTCGAACGCGTGGTTTCCTGACGCTTTTGGGCATTCTTGCTTTTTGCCGTGGCTTGGTTGGATTTCTTTTTGGTTGTCATAGATTCGTGCTCCATCAATCTGTTCAGTTATCGCAAAGGGGAACCGCCCCGGTTGATTCAGTCCTTGAATACCGTGGGAACCAACTTAATGCGGTTATGTTAATGCCTGCCGTGCGCCGGGCGGTGTGACGCATCACACATAACGCAGCAATTTTTTTCGTTAAATGCGGGTTAGAGCGCTTGTGGTACCGACGCCTTGTCGCTTACAATCAAGTCCTGTTGCGCCGATTTGGGACAAGACGGCCTTGGGGACCGGTTTTCGGAAAGGATAAGAGTTGTGAAGTTTTTTCTCGATACGGCGAACCTGGATGAAATCCGTGCGGCGGTGGCATGGGGTCAAGTGGATGGGGTAACAACCAATCCGAGTTTGATTGCGCGCGAAGGTCGGGCCCTCAAGCCTGTGATCGGGGCGATCGCCGAACTGGTTTCCGGTCCTTTGAGCGTGGAGGTTCTGGCGACCGATGCAGCGGGAATGTTGAGCGAGGCGCACGACTACTGCACGTGGGCTCCGAACGTCGTGATCAAGTTACCGATGACTGAAGCGGGATTACAGGTGACCCGGGCGTTGAGTCGTGAAGGAATCAAGACCAACGTCACGCTGGTTTTTTCGGCAAACCAGGCGCTTTTGGCTGCGCGTGCGGGTGCCACCTACGTCAGCCCGTTTGTTGGACGATTGGATGACGTGGGGCTCGATGGCATGGAATTGATCCGCGAGATCCTGACGATCTATCGCCACTATGATCTCACGACGGAAGTTTTGGTTGCGAGCGTACGCCATCCACTCCATGTCACGCAGGCCGCGATGCTCGGCGCGCACGTTGCGACAATGCCCTTCAAGGTGCTCCAGCAAATGTTCCAGCACCCATTGACCGATATTGGCATCGAGAAGTTTTTAGCGGATTGGCGCTCTGCGCAGACGCACCTGTCCGTTTAATCAAAGCACTCCGACTCGTTTGACGTTCAACCAAGCAAATGTTACGATTTTGCTTGGTTATTATGATTTCTATCACAGACATTGGCACAAGCTTGTGCAGGCTTTGTGAGTCAACGATGGTTCCTACGGCGCAACGTCATTTTGGGCTTCAAACCATCGTCTCGGGAGGACTGGTTTTTGCTCGAATCTTTTGCCAGCGAACCAACAACTGTCGATGAACCTGAAATCAAGGCATATGTGATTCGTCCGCCTGTTACCCGTGGGTCACGTTATCGGGCGCCACGCTTGTCACGAAGTGCGTTTGTGGGTTTATACCAGCAACCTGTGCCGTTTTGGCGTTTGTGGACGGGGCAGGCGGGTATTGAGGCCGACGGGTTCCGTCCGGCTGAGGACCGTGTCGGTGAACTGCGCTATTCCGTGATACCGCGCGCGTCAGTTGCCGGGTTGATGCAGCCTGGGCGCTTGCGATCCACTTTGGGCGCGCGATCACTCGTGTGGATCGGCTTGATCGGATTGTTGCTTGCGCCGTTCGTTTACGCTGATCGATTACCAAGCAGACCGCTTGTTTCACAGGTGCCTCAAGCGAGTCCCCCGGCAATGCAGCAGCTTATGGCACAAAATCTCATGCTAAAGGCAACAGCGTTGAGTCGGACGCAAACGCCGATTGAACAGGGAGAACGCCGGGGTGTCGTGGCGTACGTGGTGGTTTCTGGCGACTCATTTGCGGCAGTGGGACAGCGATTTGCCATAGGGGCACGCAGTATTCGTGTTTATAATGGGTTGCCACGAGGCTATCGTTTGCGCATCGGGCAGCGCCTCTTGATTCCACCGGTCGATGGTTTGGTGCACAAAGTGTCGGAGCCAATTGCTTCAGACAAATTGGCAAAACGTTATCGCGTCTCGGTTGAAAAATTACGAGACTACAATGACGGACTGCCATCAATGCTCAAAGCAGGTGAACGAGTGTTTGTCCCTGGTGCGAAGATGTTGCTTGAGCAATCCGCACCAAAAATTGAGCGGGGCTATCGGGAAGAGAGTCGGGGACCGTGGGCTGGCCGGTTGAGGGTATCCCGCAGTCTGGTCGGTCAGTTCGGCAATCGGGTAGGCGCATTGTCGTGGCCGGCGGGTGGTCAATTCTCGTCTCCATTTGGCATACGTGGATTTGCCTTCCATCCCGGTATTGATATTTCGAATGAAGTTGGAACGGCGATTCGAGCAGCCAAAGGTGGTACTGTGATCGGCGCAGGTTGGATGGGTGCTTACGGGTATGCAGTGGACATTGAGCACGGTCCTGGTGTTGTGACGCGTTACGCGCATTGTTCCAGTTTGTTGGTGGCAACCGGGGATCACGTATCGGGTGGGCAGGTCATCGCCAAAATGGGCAACACGGGGCGTTCAACGGGGCCGCACTTGCATTTTGAGGTGCGGATTCAAGGCCGAGCGGTCAATCCGTCAAATTTCCTCTAGTGACTTTGATGCGTTGCGGTTGTCGGCGGTGATGTTGACGCTTGCTCTGACGGTGTTTAGTATGGGCAAGCCGTTGATTGGAGGCGTGTGATGGCTGTAGCAGCGCGATTGTTGGATGGCAAGGCTTTGGCGGGGGCATCTCGTCAGAGGATGGCGAGTTGGATCCAAGGCTTGCCGTCAGAGCTTCGTCGGCCGTCCTTGGCTGTTATTCAGGTTGGCAATGATCCAGCCTCATCCATTTATGTCCGACACAAGCAACGCGCGTGTGCAGAGATTGGCATGGTCTCGCAGGTGATGCATCTTGCCGCGGATACTTCGGAGCAAAGTTTATTGGGGGTTGTTGAGGCGTTGAACCAGGATGGTTCTGTCGATGGTATCCTGGTTCAAATGCCGTTGCCCGGGCACATTCGTGCTGAACGGGTGATTGCATCGATTATTCCGAGCAAGGATGTGGATGGTTTTCATCCTTACAACCTGGGTTGCACGGTACTGGGGCAGCCGGCGCCGCGTCCGTGCACGCCGGCAGGCGTGATGCATCTGTTGGATCATGCCGCGATCAACTTGGCAGGTTTGCATGCCGTGGTATTGGGCCGCAGTGCGATTGTCGGCAAACCGTTGTCCGCGCTGTTGTTGAACGCGCATGCGACGGTGACGGTGTGTCATTCACAAACGCGCAATTTGGCGCGTTACACCCGAGATGCGGATGTCTTGATTGCGGCGGTCGGGCGTCCGGAGTTGGTGACAGGTGAGATGGTCAAGCCGGGCGCCGTGGTGATTGACGTCGGAATTAACCGTTTGCCTGATGGTCGCCTTACGGGTGACGTGGCCTTCAGTGAGGTCGTCAAGGTGGCGGCTGCCATCACTCCGGTTCCGGGCGGTGTTGGGCCCATGACCATTGCGTGGTTATTAAACAACACGTGTGAGGCGTACGCTCGCGCGTGTGGTCTTGAGTGGCAAGGGATTGCCTAGGCATTTCCAGTTTCACGTCTCAAAACCTGCCGGATGGGCACGATACCTTGACCTTTGGCCGTGCGTTCAAAATTTCTGAACCAAAGTCCAATAATTAAGGCACTCACGTCCCGTCATTCAGAAACAGCGAAAATTTGATCACCAATCGATGCTTGATGGCATAACACTCAAGACGTGGGATGATCACCATGCCCTGTTGTTGCACGCACTGAGCGAACATCGTCCTGGCCGCCAGCAGCGACGGTGCGCGGCTCCATGGCGAGTCGTGCCTGACTCGGCTCCCAATGCACGTGGTACTGGCCGTTCATGACTGCTTTCAAGACACTGCCCACAACATGGTACCGCCAGCCTGACAACACAGGATGATCCAAATCGTCCGTGCGGTGCCCCTCAATCAAACGGTGGAGATCGGCCGTTGTCGCAATCAATCCAGGCTGCAAACGTTCACGCTCTGCGATGTGATGCAAAACCGCCTGAAGCAGTGCTGCCAATGCCTGTTCAGCGTCACTCAACACCGGCCCCGACGCCTCCACCGCAGGATACTGCGCAACATTCATTTGATTGACGCGTTGAACACAAGCCACCCAATCGAAAGCGTGACGCTCAAGATCGCGCGCGGACAAGCCCCTCAAACTGTTGAGCGCCCTTGGGTGAGTCGGCGCACGGCGCGCGATTTCAACCAGCATGTCATCTTTCAACACCGAACCCCGCGGGCGATCACGCCGCTTGGCCTCTTGCTCACGCCACACGCTCAACTCCCGCACTACGGCCAATCCACGCGGATCCAAACTTGACGCACCACGAACCTTTCGGTACAAGGTGGCCGGATTGGAACGAAGCGCCAGAGCGCGGGTAACCGCAAGACGCGCGCGATGGCACTCCTCATGCGCCCAACGCAAACGCTCCAACGATTGCAAAACCTCGACTTGTCGCTGATACAAAGGGATCAGATGTCGAACATCCTCCATGGCATAATTCAATTGCTCAACACTGAGCGGACGTCTGGACCAATCCGTCAACGTCTCACCTTTGGTCGGTTTGACACCCAATACCGCCTCCACGACCGCCGCATACCCATTACGCCCGCGATGCCCCATCAGACCCATCACCAATTGGGTGTCCCAAATCGGTTCCGGCACGCAGCCCATCAACTGATGAAACATTTCAAGATCCTGCTCGGCTGCATGAAAAATCTTCAAAACTGCCGAATCCTGCAACAACGAACTGAGAGGATCAGCTGCCAAACACCCGATTCGACCATAATCAATCAGCGCAATTCGCCCGTCCTGCGTTGCAACCTGAACCAGTTCAACCTTGGGCTGATAACTCTGTTCGCGAATAAATTCCGTATCAAGGGCCAGCCAACGCTCATCGGCCAACTCCACAGCAAACTGTCGCAAATCTTCTTCGCGGTCGATATACCGCATCCATGCCCGCCTGTCTCAATGTCTGTAAACAAATGCCCGGACGCCGCCAAGCCCGCCAGCCAAACAAACCCACAAGGCGACGCTGGAAGAGGCTTTGGTATCAGGGCAAAAACGATTCCAACCGCTTCAGAGCCAAACTTCCACGAGCTAACGCCTCGCGCGCCCCAATCTGGCTTTTTTCCCTCAACGCCATTACTATAACAGACGGCTCTGACACTGCCAAGGCAGAGCATCTTGAGGTCGCATCGCGTGGAGAAGGTGACAAGCATGACGTGGCATTGCCCCATTTGTCGAGGCCCACTGGAACATTACGAACATGGACAGGGTGATTACCCCTGGGTTTGCGACCCGTGTGGCTTGGGTCTGCATGTGATGGCTGAATCGGGGGGTGCCCGTTCGCGGCGTTGGGATCGCGCACAGGCACGTGGCATTGAGGAGCATTGGTCGCTTGACGCGTGTCGCCCGGTTCAAGACGCTTGACCCCTAAACGGGACGAACTTGACGGTGACCGAGGGATGATACGGAAAAGCATTGATGGTTGATCAAGTTGTTGGTGTTGTTGAGTAACAGGACGTGAAGACCTGCGGTTTTTGACTTCGCCAGACAAGCCTTGAACAAAAAAAAGGTGTGTCACGGTATCGTTGTGGATCAACGTCTCCGCAAGAAGTCACCAACGCGGGTAACATATTCCGGGTGATCGATAAACGGATTGCGATTGCCCTGTTTTTTGACGATGCGATCATGACGTGCACGCTCGTTCTCAGATACTGGGTCGTTCGCATGCCAGCGGAGCAACGTCGCGTGCTCCTCTTTAAAATTGTTGAGGGACATTTTTGATCCCAAGCGTCGATCCAGTGCGTAACGCGTATAGACATAGAATAGGGCGCGGGCTGCGTCGCCTCGGTGATCAGCCCGTGGCTCAAATACAATTCGAGAATCCGCTCGAAGACCTATCCGACTGTGCAGCTCAGACTTGTCATAATCAGGCAAAACCTCAATGGACCGTTCGGGAACACCCAGCGGATGCCGATTGCGCTGCGTATTGGCCCCTGCATCAACCGGAAAGAGATGATGCAAGTCACTGCGAACCGGCTCCTGTTCAGCACCCAAACTTTGGGGCCACGTGTGTTCAGCGTTGAAACCACGATGAAAGGCATCCCGCGAATCCGTGATAGCAAAACCTAGCCGCCCCAAATACACATCCTTGATCCGATTTTGATTCGTCGGATCATCAATGCTTCCAAACAACCAATCCCGGGCCTGGTCATAACTGACCACCCGCTGCCCCTTGGCACTCAGCGTATGCAGCACGGCCAACAACTCAGCGCCTGTTTCCTGCTTCACCACACGATAATGAGTCTCAAGCGACGCTTTGGCATCCGCACGAAGCACTGAATCGCCAACCAGAATCGCACCCTGCGACTGCCCACACGCACCAAGCGCCAAGACACTCAACCCCAGCCAAACGGCCCGGAGCACCCCACCACAGGTCTTCATTCCGTGAGTGCCCACCGATTCCTCCAACCCAAGCGCACTGACAACACCGTCAGCATCGTTTCAGAGACCTGTCAGACCTTCCGTAAGAGGTTAAGAGAATCTAAAGTCAAGATTGTTAAAACTATAGCAAAGTGTTCGCGACCTGTCATCCTTTTTTTTAGAATGTTATGATAACCGAGCCACATTCGATGGCAGGCCTGAGTACGGTTGCTCGACAGGGCTTGGGGGCGATCGCCCGGCTCGATGGGATTGCGGCGTGAAAGGGGTAGCGTGAAACTGCTCTTTTTGGTTCTCGGGGGTGCCAGCGGCACCTTGGCACGCTTCGCCGTCAGCGTCTCACTCACACCGCGTTTACTCGCGTTGCAACCGGGCGGTCCATGGGCGCTCCTTGGCGCGACCTTACTGGTCAATTTGGGCGGAGCCCTGCTGCTGGGCTATCTGAGTGCCCAGTCCCACACGTGGCCCACGCCAAACTGGCGCATCGGGCTAGCCGCGGGTTTTTGCGGCGCCTTCACCACATTCTCCACCTTCAGTCTGGAATTGGTCACCTTATGGAACACCGGACACCAAGCCGCAGCGGTGCTTTATTGGCTTGGCAGCAGTGCCGGGGGCATCGGCGCCATTTTACTCGGGCAACAGCTTGCCCGCTCCGTTTGAAGGCCACTCAACCTTTCATTTCACCAGAGCCTGACCATCCCGTAACGGCTCTGTCGGTGAAAAAACATCATCCAAAAATGCAATGATTCAACAGAAACCCATCGGTTTTCGTTCGAACATGTGCTGTCATTACAAAAAGTCCAAGCAACCATCAACCGATAATCAACGCTTGCCAAAAACGCGATTATCAAGCAACGCGGTTCTATCAAATCGAGTTCTGATCATAAGCCGCCACGTGATTTTATGGCGCCATAAAGGTTTCCGCGTCATTGGCCAACCACCATACGCGAACAAGTGACAAGACGCTGAGTGGCAGAGGGCCTCGATTTGTTGAAGTGTCGAACAAGCGTTTAAAGGCCCCAAAGAAGTCTCTTGGGGCCACTTGGCCCATCAGGCGGCGACAACCGTCAGTTTCTCATCCACTTCGGCTTGCAGCAGGTTTTGAATCGCATTCAAGGTGCCTGCGATCGAACTCGGACAACTGCCGCAAGCTCCCTGATAACGAATTGTGAGCGTGTGCCCTTCCAAACCAACCACCTCAAGCCCGCCACCATCGCCGGCGAGTGCAGGCAGAATCTGCTCATTCAACACGCGGTGTATCCGTCGCATCGTCTCATTGCCATCCGCCGGGTCATCACCCGCGATGGCTTCTTGCGCAACCGGCAGGCTGACAGTCTCAATGGTGCGCGCCACCATCGGCGCCAAACTGGACCAATCGGCATCGGGCGTGCGCGTCACCGTCACAAATCCTGGCATGTAAAATACACTCGTCACCTTGCCCAAAGCAAACAAATGACTCGCCAACACATCATCCGAAGCGGCCGACGGGGTCTCGAACGAACGCGAGCCCCCCTCAATCAGACGTTCACTCACATTGAACTTCATGGCGTTCGGGTTTGGCGTGGGCTCAAAACTCATCACTTTCACGGTCATCACCCTCCTTGTCTGGTGAGTATAACACAAACATGACAACTTTTGTCTTGTTTACCCCTTGATTACACGACGCCACTTGCCATGCAGTTTTTCGTTTCAAAAACAGGGGTTGGGTGCGGCTTCGGATGGTTCCGCACCAGCAGGCTCGATGCGAGTTTCTGCCGGTTGCCGTGAGGTGGCGTGAGGATGACTTTCGCGCAGTGACGCTTGCGTGATGCGGACCATTTCGATGGTTTGTTCGTGGAGATCAACAATACTGCTCGAATTGCAGTAGCTGAGCCCAGAACGGATACCACCCTCGAGCGATGCGAGCAAGCCTGCCATCGATCCTTTGTAGGGCAGGTACGTTGAGACCCCTTCCGGTGTGCGTTCAGCGCCAACCACGCGCATGGCGCCTTCGGAGGCCATCCCGCGATACAGTTTGACCCGTTCGCCGTCGCGTTCGATCACCTCACCCGGTGCCTCATCGGTGCCTGCAAACAGGCTGCCAATCATCACCGTGTCGGCACCCGCAACCAGCGCCTTGACGATGTCGCCTGAATGCCGGATGCCACCGTCTGCAATCACAGTCGGACGCTGTTGCAACCGTGGGTTCGCCTTGCGACGTTCGACATCCCACCAGCGGCTGATCGCAGCCTTCACCTTGATCACCGCGCTTAACTGCGGCACACCGCAACCCGTCACGATGCGCGTGGTGCAAACCGCACCGGGCCCAACGCCCACCTTGACCGCGTGAGCGCCAGCCTCAAGCAAATCCCAAGCCCCTTCCGCCGTGGCGACGTTACCCCCAATCACCCACAAGTCGGGGTGGCGATCCCGTATAACTGCGATCGTCTCCAATACGCGATCACTGTGACCATGGGCAACATCGATCAAAACCCCATGCAAACCGCTCACCATAGGAATACGCGCCAAATCCGATGCCTTGACCCCCACAGCCAGAATCCGGATTCCCGGCGTCTCAGACACCCATTGCGAATGCAGGCCGGCATCCGGAATAAACCGATGAATCACACCCAAGCCACCGGCCGCGTTCATAGCCTGCGCCATCCGCAGCTCCGTGACAGTATCCATGTTGGCACTGATAATGGGCAGCTCCAGCGTCAAGTCACCCACCAGGCGCGTGCTTAAACTGACCTCCCGACGCGAACGCACCGACGAACGTTTCGGTACAATCAGCACATCATCATAAGTCAACCCTGTATGTTCAATGAACTTGACTCCCACGTGCCTGCCACCCCTTCAAACGCGCCAAACCGACGCCAACGCCCACCAAACAATTGCCGCAAACAGAATAATACGTGAAAAATGCCTAAATAAAAGGTTAAATTTTTCAAAATCCGCCGCGTGAAGACAACGGGTCGCTGACGAAAGGTTTACAATGATGTCAGGGCGTCACGATCGGCTTGAGGTCAGTGTGGCGGTGGGCATCTGGCTAGCGATGAGGGTTTATGCGTAAAGAGGTTCACAGGTGGTACAGTCCGCGAATCGGTGGCGAAATGCCCATTGCGGTGTACGGTCATTATGGTTTTCCGCTGCTTATGTTCCCGACGGCTGCGGCTGACTTTGAAGAGTACGAGCGCTTTCACCTGCTGTCGGTCATCAAGCCGTTGATTGACGAAGGCAAGGTCAAGGTTTACTCGATTAACAGTGTCAATCAGCACACGTGGATGAACAATCGTTTGCATCCCGCTGAGCGTGCCCGCAAGCATGGGTATTTTGACGCGTATGTGGCCAAGGAAGTCGTGCCGTTCATCTGGAACCATCAGGGAAGGCGGAGTGGCATCATCACGACGGGTGCGAGCATGGGCGCCTATCACGCGATGAACGTGTTGTTGCGGCACCCGGATCTTTTCGATGGCACCATCGCAATGAGCGGAACCTATAACATGCGTCAATTTATTGGCGATTACTGTGATGAGAACGTCTATTTCAATTCGCCGACGTATTACATGCCCAATTTGCACGATTCCTGGTATCTTGACCAACTGCGCGCCAAGCGCCACATTCACATCTTGACGGGTTCGGGTGACTACGAAGTGCCGGAGCATTCCGCCCGGATGGCGCGTGATCTCTGGGCCAAGGGCATTCCGGCCAATCTCGACGTCTGGGGCTCTGACATGCGTCACGACTGGCCAACCTGGCGGCGCATGTTGCCGATGTACCTGGCAAACGCTTTCTAGGCACAACGAAGGGCGTGCGGGTAATCCGCTCGCAGTATCCGAGGGGCGGAGGCACAGATGTCTCCGCCCCTCATTTGCTTCAGGATCCGTTACATAGTGACGCGTGGTTTTGTGTTCAAAACCATGCAAGGTCGTGTCCCCAAGCGTGTCTACATAAGTAACTCGTGCACAAAAAACCCCATGTTTCATCGTTGGCTGACATTTTCCGTATGCGGGTTACCGGGATTTGCTCAAGGTTGATTGTTTGGAAAAACCCGAAAACGGTTTTTTTAAGTGTTCACACGTGGTCGCATCCCATACAATGACCGACGAACATGTGTTCAGAGCGTGAGTGCCAGGCTCAAAAAACGGACACTCACACCCTGTTGTTCAGCGACAGCCAGAATGCGATCACCAATCAACACTTTTCTGTATCGTGCAGCAATCCAAAACATCATAAAGAGGTGTACCGGAGCAGGCAACCACAAGACGACGGCCATCACGTTGTCAAAAAGAGCGCACACCTGTCAAAATCTTTCTGTGGGGAGGGTTGCAGCGCTTGGACTGGGATGATGAGCCGGATATGCAACTGTGTCGGATCTGTCGGGAGGAAAAGTTCATTGAGGACTTTCAATCCGACGGCAAGGGTGGACGCAGAACTGAGTGTCGGATTTGTTGCAACCTGCAACGCGTTCGCTGGGCACACAGCACGCCTGAGCGTCACCGACGCGCGTTGGCGATGCGCGAGGCGTATGTAAAACGGCGCAAGCGGGCGCCCGGGGGGCACACCGAGGCGGAATGGCAGGCGCGGTTACAGGCTTACGGCGCCCGTTGCGCGTATTGCGGACGCAGTGACCGCGCCTTGGTCAAGGAGCACGTCATTCCCTTGAGTGCAGGCGGCAGTAACGATATCTCAAACCTGGTGCCTGCGTGTCAGTCTTGCAATGCGCGCAAACTCGATCGCCTGGATATCGCGCCTGCCCCGCCGCCTTTCGGGCCGAACGGTAGCGGTGAGGCAAGCATACCCGCTACAATGGGCGTGAACGGCTTGGCTGCAACACTTGGGCGCCTGGCTGAATCACGACCATCTCCTGAGCCACGAGAGGAAGGATAAGACCTTGTCCGACACAAAACCACTGAACATTCTGTGTATTGCCGCGACTTTGATGGGGCGGCCATTTATGATGGAAGCGAAGCGGCTTGGACACAACATCTATGTCCTGACTTCTGAAAAACGCTTGAGTGAGCCTTGGCCGCGTGATGTGATCACCGACGTGTTCGCGATGCCGGACTTGTTCAACGAGACGCAGGTCCGTAACGCTGTCAGCTTCATTTCACGGGACATCAAGTTTGACCGCATTGTTCCAATGGGCGACTGGGAGATGGAAGTGGCGTCCTTCCTGCGTGAACACTTCCGCTCCCCGGGTATGGGCGAAACCACGATGCGTTACTTCCGCGACAAGCTCGCCATGCGCATGAAGGCCCGTGAAGACGGCGTGCCTGTCCCGGATTTCACGCCTTTGTTTAACTGGCGTGAGATTCACGAGTATCTGGATCGCGTGCCCGCCCCCTGGATCCTCAAGCCACGTCAAGAAGCGGCCTCCATGGGCATCACCAAGGTGAACAACCGCGATGAGCTTTGGCCCTTGCTACACAAGCTGGGGGACAAGATGTCACTGAATCTGTTGGAGAAGTTTACGCCGGGTGATGTCTATCACGTGGACTCCGTCGTTCAGGAGCACGAGGTTAAATTTGCGGCATGTTCGCGTTATGGCACCCCGATGTTGGACCTCAACAAAGGCGGCGGCATTTACACCACGCGATTGATCCAACGTGGCAGCGATGACGAAATTGCTTTACAGTCACTTAACCGGGATGTCGTCAAGTCGCTAGGTCTGCGTCGCGGCGTAACCCATATCGAATACATCAAGAGCCGCGAAGACGGCAAGTTCTACTTCCTTGAAGCCGGGGCGCGCGTGGGTGCGGCTCGCATCCCCGATGTCATCTGGCATGGTCAGGGCATCTGTTTGTGGCACGAATGGGCACGCATTGAGATTGCCCAAGGGCCGGCCCAAATGGACCCAGTTCGTGATGAGTACGCGGGTGTCATCATCACGCTTGCGAATTCGGAGAACCCTGACCTCTCCGCTTACACTGATTCGGAGATTGTTTACCGTCAAGCGCGCAAGTGGCATGCGGGTCTCATCGTGCGATCGCCTGACCAAGCACGCGTAGAGGAACTGTTAACTCAGTACGCCCAACGTTTCGCGCATGACTTCACCGTTCACGTACCGGCCAAGGCCTGATAAGTCTCGCTGGTTCCTTTCGCATTTACCTGGGGTGCATGGCACCCCAGGTTTTTTTATTGCCGTCTTTGACGATGACACGCGAACAGTGCATACAAGGAAACATCACTAACCATTTGCCAGTGACGATAATATAGAGATGATGCAACACTCAGGCAGTAAACCCGCAGGTTGATGCCAGTTGCTCCACGCTGACTGTGACCGCACTCCCAAATATTAATGAGACATTAGCTGGATCACAATGTTACCTACGCAGTTTTGGAACTCATTTGTAACCCCAATAGCCTATTAACAAAGTGTAAGGAATGTGTTTAGCAGGCGTTGGAGGCAAAGATGGGGATCAATCAGGTTGCAGGCGCAATCATGAAGGCATCAAAGCAGGTGGTAGCCGAGCGGCCGGGACAGTTGTTCAACCGTCGCATTACCGAAGCAGACCTCAACGCTGGGCGATTTGCTCGGGATACGTTCGGGATCTCGCCAAGCCCGTTAAAGGGGGCCGCCGTCAGGCCAGGGTTGCAGCGTCCCAACTGGGACCTGGAAAAGTTTAACCTACGGGGCGCACAAGTAATCGGTGCGGAGGCGCCTAAAAGTCGTCTGGGTGGTGCCGTTGCGGATGGTGCTGCATTTAACTTGAGTGATTTTAGTGGTTCAAATTTAGATGAGTTCAGTGCGCGTGGAGCAGACTTCACCGGCGCCAACTTGGACAAGATTCGGGCTCACAGTCCAGATTTTTCACCCCTTCCTCGAGAGGCAGGTAGAAGGGCAACACGCCTTGAGCGTGTCTCACTGGCAAACGCACTGCTAGTCGATCCCAAACTTGATGGTGCGATATTTACCGGAGCAAAAGCACGATCCATTAAAATCGAGAACGCGCAGGCGAAAGGTGTCAATTTTGACAAAGCCGATTTGCGTTACCTGAGGATCGATCGCGGGGAATATTCGGGAGCCGTCTTCAATGGCAGTGACATGTCCATTGCCGAAATCCAAGGGAACTTCAATCGCGCGCAGTTTGTTAATGCTGATCTGTCCAAAACCAGCGCCAGCGGCAGTTTTAGTGGGGCAAACTTCAACGGGGCCAAGCTCGATAATTTGTCCACGGGGGGTAACGATTGGACCCGAGCGACTCTGAGGAAGGCGAAGGCAACGGAAGCCGGTTTCGATTACAGTAATCTCTCCCACGCTGATCTCTCAGGTATCCACGCGCCTAAAGCTAAGTTCTACAACACGACACTCGACGAAACCACATTCGATTATGCTAAACTCGGCGGGGCGAGTCTCAAGCGCTCGACAGGCGAAAAACCCTCTTTTAAGGGAACTCGTATGGGCGGCGCCAGCTTCCATCGTGCAAAATACAAACGTGCCTCTTTCGTTGACGTCCGAGGACGGGGCGTGGACTTTTCCGAGGCGAGTTTGCGAAAAGCATTGGTCGTGAGCAGTCGACTGCGCGACGCAAAATTTGAGGGCGCCGATATCACAGAGGCAAGGATCATGGGTTCGGACCTTCGGGGGGCATCGTTCAGAGCAGCCCGGGCGGATAATGCCCGACTTGTGAATAACGATCTTCGTAACACCGATTTCAGAGGCGCCCTGACCCGTCGCACCAGTTTCGTGAACTCTGACATGGCCGGCGCTGATGTCAGTGGGGCAGACTTGAGCGGGGCGATCCTGGTTGACGTGAAGAATCTGCCGGACCTGCGCTACACCGCAGCGGTCAAAGGCGCCGTATTGCGCCAGATTGAACAGCCAGATGGCACCGTCAAAACCATCACCATGAAGCACAACTGGAAAAATGGCAAAATCGTCCGCGAATAGGCTCTGACCGACTCAATCATTGGGCTGAAGTTAGACGCTCAAAAAAACAGGGCGTGTGCGAATCAACGACACACGCCCTGCATTTTGTCTACCAGGACTATGCGATCGTGATCGCCTCAGACAGGTACACATCCTGCACCGCCTGCAACAACTGCACGCCTTCTTCAAACGGGCGCTGGAACGCGCGGCGCCCCAGAATCAGACCCATCCCGCCCGCGCGCTTGTTGATGATCGCCGTGCGCACGGACTCGGCCAAATCCGACTCCCCACTCGACGCGCCGCCGGAATTAATCAGCCCCGCCCGCCCCATATAACAGTTCGCCACCTGATACCGCGTCATATCAATCGGATGCGCACTCGACAACTCGCTATACACCCGCTTATCCGTCTTGCCAAACTTCACTGCGTCATAACCCGACGCATGCACCTCGGGTAACTTCTGCTTGATGATATCCGCCTTGATCGTGCTCCCCAGATGACACGCCTGCGAAGACAAATCCATCGCCGTATGATAATCCTTGTCGCCCTGCTTGAACGCATTGTTACGGGTGTAACACCACAAAATGGTGGCCATCCCCAACTCGTGTGCCCGCGCGAAAGCCTCAGCCACTTCCACGATTTGCCGACGTGACTCGGGTGAACCAAAGTAAATCGTCGCCCCCACAGCCGCCGCCCCCATCTGATAAGCATCCTCGACCGTGCCGAACATGACCTGATCATAGGTGTTGGGATAACTCAAAAACTCGTTGTGATTAAGCTTCACCACAAACGGAATCCGGTGCGCATACTTGCGCGCGAGGCCCGACAGGACCCCAAAGGTCGATGCCACCCCGTTACAACCCCCTTCGATCGCCAGACGAATAATGTTTTCCGGGTCGAAATAAATCGGGTTCTTTGCAAAAGACGCCCCGGCACTGTGCTCGATGCCTTGGTCTACAGGAAAAATCGAGAGGTAGCCCGTTCCTGACAGGCGGCCGGTATTAAACAGGCGTTGCAGATTGTTCACCACCGGTTGTGGGCGATCAGAGTGAAGAAAGATCCGCTCCACGAAATCAGGCCCTGGTAAGTGCAAATGCTCCTTGGCAATATGGGTCGAACGATGGTTCAACAAGGCCTCAGCATCAGCACCAAGCAATTCCTCGACCCAATCAACCGTCCGTTTTTCCAGATTGATCATGTTTAAAGCCTTTCTCTTGAAAAACGCGAGACGCGCCTGCGTCCCCATTACAGAGCTCGCACGCTACCTTGATACCACATTTACCAAGTTCAAAACAAAAAAGCCGCCGCGAACAACCCGTCGCAGCGACCCGTTTGGGTTTTAAAACCCACTTCATCCGTTACTTGATGATGTCACCTTCAACGATCAACGAGTTCTGCGACCATATAGCCGGTAGTAACCCTAAAACCCCGATAAAGGGTCTCGTCGCGTCTGATGCGTTCAGAACAAAGGAGCCCCCAGCAACCACCAAACCAGGTAGAATCATATCACCAAAGGTATTGACCGTTGTCATGCGGAGATTCATGACGCCTCTGCCGCCTGCACGCTTGACCTCCGTGTCAATGGCTTTGGTGACATTGGGGTCACCAGCAAGGTTAAACAACCCGAAAATGAAATGATGCGATTTCAGTTCGACCTTAAACGGTTTGACATAAGTGCCTCGCGGCTTAGAAGACAACGAAATCGGGTACTCTGCATCCATCGCCTTCATGTGAGTTGCCATGCACCCACCCAAAAACGTCGATGCAATGAGCAAAGTGCCCATCAAAAACTTCGTATCACCCCGTGAACGCATGCAAAACTTCTTCATTTCTGTCAATGCTCCCTGTCCGTATCGTCTACTACAAACCAACCTTGCAGTCAGATTACAGCACAAACGGTGCATACGCCAACGAGCCCTACCTATCGCCTTGTTACACGCAATCGACGCCGTCGTCGATCGCGATTGCCGGATCGCTATCAAGCAACCACGGCATCGGGTTATCCCGAAAAAACTCAGCGGCAAACGATGGCCGGCTCAAGGGTGTCAACAGCTTCTTACGCTCGGACGCTTCCAACAGCACCCGCCCGAAGCGATTCTGTTCCAGGTTGGCGGCCTCCCATCGAATGGGCTGACGGGATGTTCGATTGCGCATAGGCACCTCCTGAGCTGAAAGGGCGACGGCCCTTGGACGCTCGGGTATCCTAACACTGAGCCCGTACCGGCTCCACGGTGCCGGCGACCAAATTCCTCAGCACCCCTTGTTGGGTTTAGTTCGCATTGGCGACGAAATCAGGCCACTTCAGGCCTGCACAGTGGGGGATGCATGAAGAGCAAAATCGTGACAATGGGCGCAGCGCGCGCCGCCTGAAGCAAGAATGAGCGCCGTGTCCCTTTGACACCGGGCGCAGGGGGCACCAACAAAAAGTCGCCCATGCGGCGCCCCGTGCTGAAGCAGCAACAACCCTTTCAGCGATTGGGCGTTAGCCGGGGCCCCGACTAATGGTGCCTGACACGCATCACATCGTGAGCGGGCGTCCACCAACTGCGGCTTACGGCACGGCATGCAAAACGCGGTGTTGGCCTGAGACTGCAAGGTGAGCCAAGCCCGTGCGATGCGGCCAAGATCGGCAACGTCCGCAGCAGGGGCTTGCCTGTAAAGCGACTGCGCCCAATGAAACGCCCACCCCACGTAGCCCGCTACCCACGCGTAATGCATGGCGAGACGCTGCACACTGACTTCCCTTGGACTCAGCATCACCGCCACCACCGCGTGGTGCAGCGCATCCCCGCTCGCGCGGGACGCCTGCAGGCACTGCGCCATTAACAGATAGGTATCACTTTGGGCCGGGGCGTAATCGAGCGAAGCCTGCAGACACTTTAGCGCATTTACCCATTGCCGTTGTGCCAGATGCGCCCGCGCTTGCTGCACCAAAGCGGCCCCTTGCTGGACGTCACGATTGACTGGGGCGGCAGTGGGCCTGCTCAACACTGAGCGCGAAACGAGTTGCGCGACCCACGAACGGGCGGTATCCGCTTGATGTGGGCCAGTCGCAGCGCCCTTGACAGACGCGCTCTCCGGACGCTGGGAGGCTCCGGTAGCTGCAGTCTCTGAGCCTTGGGACACTCCCGTCGCGGCCACGGAAGCCTGTGGCTGGGGTGCTCCGGGAGTGGTAATCTCCTCGTGGCCCCCAAGGGTTTTGGCGCCGGGATGCTCCGAGGCAGTGATCGAAGGCAATGCGATTGGTGATGCATTGGCATCCGACGGCCCGACGATGACCCCATCCCGGACAAGTACCGCGCCTTGACTCTGACCAAGAGATTGCCAAACCCCATTCCAAAACGGTGGGGGATCACCGGGTTTCAAGCGCACGACGGTCATCATCATCCTTTCACTATCGCCATTGGCAAGCGTACCCGGACTCCTGTCACATCTAACCGACGCCAAGAACGGGATCCATCAGTTTCGCTGACCACCTAACACCCGCCAGTTCCAGATACAAGAGTAACAAGGCAGATTCCGGGTGCTGCAAGCGCTAGCGCTGCCACAATTTTTTATTGAACAATCAGTCAACCGGTTGGATGGAAAAGAATGCTCAACTACCGGCGAGGCTGAGCGGCGTTGGCGACTTCGACACAACCACAGAATTAGCTTGAGGCGAGCAGTGTTCAACGGTAGCCAAACTCTGCTGTTATACATCAACACGTTGATTGACGAGCAAACCTTGACAGTTATTCACTAACAGCGCGGATGCCCTATTTTGTTGAATCTGCCACACAACTTTTGACCAGTAACACAAGCGCCACCACACAGCCGACACCACCTGAAACACCGGTGACGCTCGAGCATATGCCTTGCAGGCATGAGGCAAGCACATGCTCGTCGCTTTCTGACGCGACGGCGATCGGACCTATCGCTTAACGGCGAAGTGGAGCGGCTACAGCCCAAAGACGCCTATTCAACGTGTCGCGCGGCAACAGCACCGTTGATGGCATCGACAATCGCTGCCGTTGGCGTCCCCGGCCCATAAACCCCAAGCACACCCGCCGCCTCCAAAGCCGGAACATCGGCCTCAGGAATAATGCCTCCCACAAACACCAACACATCCTCCGCACCGGACGCACGCAACAACGCGCAAACCGCCGGCACCAACGTGCCATGCGCACCCGACAAAAGACTCAACCCAACAACATCAACATCCTCCTGCAATGCTGCCTGTACAATCTCCCCAGGCGTCATGTGCAACCCCGTATAAATGACCTCCATCCCGGCATCACGCAAAGCCCGCGCCACAATCTTCGCGCCCCGGTCGTGACCATCCAGGCCAGGCTTCCCAATGAGCACCCGCGGCGTCTTTGCCATGTTCACATTCTCCCAAGACTTCACAACTGTATCCAAGCACCGACAACCAAACAGTGTAGCAAACTTTCCACACGGCTGTGCACAAGCCCGAACAAACCCCAAAACTATTGCACTACGCTAAAAAAATTGACATTCCTTACCTACATGTCAAACAAATCAAAACCAGGACAACCCTTCAAACCATCACGACAAACACATGTTTTGCCAACTAATCAACCAGACCGAACCCAATTTCAAACTTCGTAAACATGTCAAAACATTTACAAAAATTTTCGTCACAAAAACAAATTGTTTAAACATGTAAATCACGAATCTGGTCTATCCGAAGCCGAGCCGTTAAACTGCTTTAACATGCAGAGCGCAGCCTGTTCATATCGCTCAACTGTTTCAACATGTAAGGAAAGCAAAAAAACGGCTAAAATTCGCGTGGTGACGCGAAAAATTGCGGCAAACACCAAGGATGGTTAATTCGTTATGCGGGGGTCGTTCGCGACACAGACACGGGTTGACCGCCTACTTGTCACTTCATCAAGACAGCCAGTGTCTGAGAATTCCGCTGAATGCCTGTTTGCGTACACCTTGCCTGAAAAATGCTTTCAGAACGCTATTTGGAACGAATACACTTTATCGATCAGCCCCTCACGTCGCATTGTGGACTTTTTGCCGCAAACTGCTCAATCTCTGTTGACTGGTGACCATACGCTCGGTGCTGCCCGATTACATTACGTAAGTGCCTGGCATTCATGAAGTTATCACGCAGGCTTTTGAACAAGACTCATGCAACTTATCGCCATCAAGCTGGCGAGAAGCGAACGCTCCAAACCCCTCCCAAATCAAAAATGGCTTGGACAAAAAGCCCGTACGCCATCATATGCGCAAAGACCAGTGAACAAGTGACGCTTGAACAACGACTCACAGCGTGGTCAATCAGCGATCGCACCAGTCCCATGCATCTCCCACAAAGTGCGCATCTTGGCAATCAACATCAATCGCTCAGTCTCCGGCACCGATGGGGCCTGCATCAACGCATCAAACAACCGATACCGATAATCACCCTCCCACGGACTCACCTCAGAAACCCCATCAACCACCAGACCGCGCACCAACGCATCCAAATGCTCATACGTCGTCTGCAACCCAACGGCCAACTTCTCCAAGGTATGCGCCCGCGGCGCCCGCACCTCCCGCCCAGACTCAATCCCAGACAAAGTCCCCAACGGCAACTCACACAACGTCGCCAACACCCTCTGGGTCAACCGCAATTCTTGACGCCGTGCAGCAATATACAGGCGCAAACGATTCTGCGAATCAGCATTATTCTCTTCTTGCATGTCAAACAAATCTCAATTCCATAACTACATTCAAGCAATACACCTAAAGTATGTTAAAACATGTGGCCAACGTCAAGCAATGTAACGGTTTAAGAAACTTCATGATTACACATGAAAAGAAGGCCTAGCAGAAACGGACGCGATCACCAACTAATGTTTAAACATGCATCAAAAATGCCTCGTTTTACCATGCAACTGTTTTAACATGAAACCTACCTCTGACGTAAAACTGTTGCACAGCGTATATTATGAGCTGTTACCCAATTCCGCGAACCAACCTAGCCGATTGCGCCATAGACCGCACCGTCACGCTGGGCATGTTTCACCCTTTTTCCTCGACCAGCATCGAGCGAAATGGTGCTGGAAAAAGTCGTTCGGATGGATGGTTTACGTTTATTCAACGGTTCAGGGCTTTCACAACGTGCTTAGAACGCGCATTGGATGATTGTTTCAAGGCAACATGACCGCGAAATGATCGCAATCTTCTTGTACTGCAAAAAATGCCAGATAGACACGCGATGACTTGTTCCGGGGAATTCCGCGTCAAACTGTCGAATGCCTGATTGACAGTGCTGGGTACGCCAACGCAAACCACCCGTTGTGTGGCGTGCCGGACGAGCATCGCCAAGGACGATGACCTGATCGCGACCGGACTCTAGTTTACAGAATCGGTGCAAGCGCGGCACAGTGAGCACAACCAGCGCGCAAACGACCCAAAATTCCAACCACAGATTCGCCCTGCCTGTCGTAGGCAGGGCAACGCAAGTCGTTTAACTTTATACGCTTACCCGTCGCTTCAAACCACGCGGCGGGGCGACACCGAGAGTCACAGCGCCTGAATGGCTTTCTCCAAGTGAACGGTATTGCCCAACCGAGATTCGACATAAATCTCGGGTTTGGTTTCTGCGGTGAGGGTGGTCCAGCGATCGCGTGGAACGCTCATGGCGGTGATGTGTCCCCGGTTCAGTTCAAAGCCGTTGGCGGCATAAGACATCACCACGTAAACAAAACTCACGTTCTCAAAAACCTGTACATTGGCAATCGCGAAACTGTCGCTTGTGCGCTTCAACATCCCGGTGTAGATGGCACTTGTGCCGGTTAACTGACCGGCGCCAAACTGCGCGGGCAAGCTAAAGGTATTGGGTAACTTGTTGACTGGGGCAATGGTGCAATCGAAAGCAGGGTCACCAGCCGGAACTCGTACACTCAGTTCACCCGGTGCATTCAGGTTACCGGCAAAACTGTCATTAAAGTCTGCCATTGATTGATTCCCCGCATTGACGCGCTTAAGCCGAATCACGACGTGTTTGATGTCTTCTTGACCGTCTGGCTGTGTAACGGTGAAGCGGAGGCGATCGCCTGACAGCGTCAGGCGATCGACCACGGGCAAGAACTTGGTCGCGTTGCTTGGCGTTGGCAACCCACCTGGTGCAGTGGCACCGCCACCACCGCCGCCGCCACCGGCAGCACCACTGGCAGATGGCGACGGTGCCTCGGAGGGTGAGGGGGAGCCCTGGTTAAAGCCGGTTGAAAACACCACATTACCATCTGCGGACTTGATCACGATGCCTGTTGCAGTCGCCTCAACCGTACGGTCAATACCCGGGATCGCTAACACGACGGTGATCGGTGCATCAATCGTGCCACCCGCAGCCAACTGTTGCTTCAATACTTCGGCGGCGTTGTTGACGATCGCCTGCAATCCGGATCGAATCCCTGCAGTTTCCACCAACTGACTCAGGGAACCTTCTTCGAGATCACCAGCGGTTGTGGTTTTAGCAACTACTGTATCGAAGAGCTCCGGCTTTTTGGCCAGTTCCTGATTGAGTTGCGTGAGTACAGCCGTCGCCTCGCGCATAATCGTTTCAAACGCAGTCAGTTGCAACTTGGATTCAATCTGACTTGCCATACGCAAGGTTGGCACCAACACCCGCGCCAGCAGTGTGGTGCCAGCCGTTACCGACACGCTGAGCGCCGGTGTCTGTTGAAGGCGATAGGCAGCGGGTTCAGCCAACCCAAGGCCGTTACCCAAAACCAGCGCACTGAGGTTCCCGGAACGAAGACGCGCCACAACCTTCACCACGGTGTCCGGTGCAAGACTGCGAACCGGGACCGCAAACCGTCCTTGACTGTCCGTCACGCTCTCGGGACTCCCGGTCACTCCAAGCGATTGATCCGACAACGCGTCATAAGCGGTAATCGTGGCACCGACCAGTGTTTTATCGCGCACGGTCACCTGACCCCGTATCATCATCTGTCCATTAGCCGAAGGGGGCACCGACCCTTTAACCAAGGTGACCTTAAGCGAACTCTGACTCGGAGAATTTTGGCAGCCAGCCGGCTGACACGCGACCAAAAGGACACAGGCAAAGAACCCGGCACCAACCCGGTAGCGCTTGGGGAAAGTACGCATCAAGGCCTCCATCGCATCATACGCCAAACGAATTCGCTGCAACGATCGCCTGTATACCGTACCCAATTACAGTCCAAACAAACGAAGACAGCACGTCCTGATACTGAAAACAGTCAGAATGTGCTGCCGTGTCCATGCGTTAGTGGCGAGAACCTCTTCAATAAACGGTGTGTCACTCGCTTACAGTAAACGTATTGCGCAGCACCTTAAGTGGGGTACCGCCGCCACGCGGGTCATTTTCTCCGTAGAGCAACGCACGGGTTCTAAACGGCCCGGGGCGCTGCGGCAAAACCAAAAATCCTGGATCCAGCCGTTGGGTAACCCGTGCTGAACGTTCGGTCAAGTGGATGCCCTGTGCGTCGTTGCCCCTGGAGAAGTTTGCAATGCTAACCACCGATAGATGCCCCTCAACCTGCCGAAAGCGAATGTCAGCGATGTACGCGCTGGCAACAGCGCTACTGGCCTTCGCCTCAACTGTCACATAGTTTGCACCAGCGTCGACAACACGCAGCGCGCCGCTAAGCGTCGCCTTTGGTGGCGTTCCGACATCCAGAACGACCGTTCCAATCGTCTGGCCTCTGGAAAACCGGTCATAACGCAACTGACAATCTTCAAGTAACAGCCGCGCTTCGCGTAGCTCGACCTCTTGGGCTGTCTGATAAATCGATGTTTCGAGTGCGGGCGAGGTGCCAGGGCTAAGATCAGCCAGAAGCGCAAAGGAAAAAGCCGGTTTAAAAGCGCTCACCGTGCTAATATCGACAAAATCAGGCGTCACAAAGGGATCACCAACCGCAGCAGACGGGGCCGCTGGCGCCGCCACACCACCACCGCTAGCAGGACCGCCGCCGGGTTTTGGGACAACACTTTGCGCCGGACCCGATGAGTCGCTACTTGCTGGCGACGGCGTCCCGGCAGCCGGGGTCGACAGGCTGGATGGCGCAGGCTGTGGCGAGGCGGTCCGCGACGGTGCACCAGGTAAAAATTCATCGTTAAAATCGGCGTCACCCGCCGCGGGCGCCTCCTTGAGCGAGGGAACGAGCAGCGACACTGGGTTGCAGGCGCCAATTCCAGCAGCGAAGGCAAGCCAGGCGATCGCCCCCAAACGTCCGAAGCATCGACGACTCACTATACGATTAACAGTATCAGCCATCACCAATCCTTGCATCTCAATTCCCACGTGTCAACAATTGCCGTACAAGGAAACTGACCGCACCCACTTCCAAGGTGCGGCCAGAAAAGAACCGATATCAGACCTAAGTTCAACCCAACGTTAGAAAGTAAGGTTGACTACTTTGCTGCCCCGTGACGCAAAGACGATCTCCGGCTTCACTGCGCCAGACAGGGTCGACCAGATCGCACCATTCATCGCGACGGTAGTCACATGACCCCTGTTGAAATCCGTACCGCTATCGATCGCATATCGCAGCACCAGATAATAATGCGTGGAGTCTTCGAAGATTTGCACATCGGCAACCTTGACCGAAGGGTTAGAGGACTTACTGCGATACACACCCGTCCAAAGGGCGTCCTGACTGTTCAACGAACCCGAACCAAATGCCGTCGGCAACGTGATTTGGCCGTTCAACTCCGCCGAAGGCGCGCCTAAGAATTCCACCTCGCTGGCATTCTGGGGAATCCTGACAGTCGACGTGAACAATGACAAATCGCTCTTCGCCAACTCAGCACTGTTCAACTGTGCGACGACATTGCCAGCGCTATCCTTCTTGGCCAGCCGAACCATAAAGGTGCCGATGTCCTCCTGATCCGACCCTTGCGTCACAGTCAGCTTCAACTCACCACCCGATGCTGGCGAACTGAGTCTGGGCGTGATGCTCAGGGAACTAACCGAAGGACTGAAACCATTTGAAGGTTCCGGACTCGCGATCGCAATCGGCGTCACCTCTACATTGTAATCGTAATGCGCCGAGTTGTTTCCACGCGACTCAAAGTAGATCTGGGGCTTGATGCCACCAGAAAGTGTCTTCCAGATTTCAGGGTCAGTATCGATGGTCGTGACGTGCCCCCGGTTCGAAACGACACCACCATTCAGTGCATAACTAAGCGTCAGGTAATAAAAGTCCCCAGCCTTAAATACCTGCACGTCGGCTACCTTGAGACCCTGGCTTTGGCCAAGCACACGATACCCAGAAAACGACGACTGGACAAACTCACCTGTCCACAAAGCATTCTGACCCTGCAACTGCAGAGCACCAAAGCGTGCAGGCAGCGTAACGGTGTTATTCAGCTTTTCGTCGACCTGACGTGCCTCATAGGCAACAGGGTCTGCCGAGCTGGGGATACTGACGGTTGACTTAAACAATCGCTGGGAATTCAGAGCATCCTGCAACTCGGCCAATGTGACCCCGCCACTCTTGCTCGGAATGCGCACCACCACTGTCTTGATGTCCTCGGTATTCGCCGCCTGCGAGATGGTCAGACTCAAGCGACCGCTACCATCGGCACTGCTCGTGGGCGTCACACTGAAAGAATCGATCCGCGGGGCGAAAAGCGACGCATTCGTCGGCGTCGGAACACCAGTCGGTTCCGGGGTGGGATTGAACGTGCTACCGCCACCTCCGCCGGCAGGCGCCGGCGCACTGGTCGGAGCCGACGTTGGCGCACTGGTCGGAGCCGAAGTCGGACCCGTGGTCGGCGCGTTCGTCGGGGCACTGGTCGGAGCGGTCACGGGCGGCAACGTAGACTCAAAAATCACCGCACCGGTCGGGCTGGTAATCGTCAAATTCGCTGCATCCACCTTGATCACAATGTCAACCCCCGGTACCGTCAAATCTTGCGCCAAACGCTGGGAATCAACCGTCGCGCCGGCAGCAACAAATTCTTTCACCGCTTCGGCAGCCTGTACCACGATATTCTGCAATTGGGTTTGTGCACCAGAATCTGCTACCACGCTCTTCAGGCTCTGCTCACTGGTCTGTCCATTTTCTGCCGTATTCTGCGCCACGTTCTGCGCGGCGGCCGGATTGGTCGCGAAGAAAGTATTCAGCGCATTCACTGCCGTCGTGGCCTCATTGAAAATCCGCTCAAAAGCACGCAACTGACTGCTGTCATCCAATTGCGCCGCCACTTTCAAAGCTGCGACCAACACGTTGGCGATCGCGGTGCTGCTCGCCGTCAGCGCGACCCGGATCGTCCGCGAGGTCTGCTGGATGCGGTATTGCCCCGGCGCACCCGCCGTCAAACCATTTCCACTCACCAACGCGCTCAAAGACTGCCCGCCACCCGTCGCAACGACTCGTGCCACCGCCCCCGGCGCCAGATTGGCCACCGACAGGCTGAAGTTACCCTGCGCGTCTGTGACCAAGTTGGCACCGCCTTGCGCCACCAGATTCGCACCACCTTGGGCAACGAGATTTGCACCGCCTTGTGCAACAAGATTCGCCCCACCTTGCGCGACGAGCGGTGCACCGGTCAGTGCATCCAACACCCTGATGGTCGCATTGGCGATGGGCGCACCATTCAAGGACACATTACCGGTCAACTGACTGGTTGGAACCGCTGATGGGCTCGCCACGGGGGTTACTTGGGAGGGCGTCACGGTGTTGGCAGCCGGTTGACAGGCCATGACGGCGAGGCCCACGCTCAGGGCAGTGAACCAGCTCAGATGGCGGCCTGCCGCCGAGGTTTGAATCACGTTCATGTTAGACCCAATCTCCTTGATTATTGAGGGCGATCACGCGCAGACGGGGGATGCACAGTTTCAAAAGTTTAAGATATGCGAGTAACTACCATACCGAAGAACTTTTTTTTAGTCAAATTGTCCTCGACCGGATGCCTTGCTTGCTCAGGCCTGCAACGCATGGGTGGTTGCCTGCGGTTGCGAAACCGGCAGCGTGATGGTGAAAGTGGTACCATGGTTCACTTCGCTTGTGACGATAATCTGACCGTGATGGGCTTCAATGATGTCCTTCACGATGGAAAGCCCCAGTCCAACGCCGCCCGTCACGCGCGATCTGGCTTTGTCCACCCGATAAAAACGCTCAAAGATGCGGGGTAGATCGATCGGTGGGATCCCAATCCCGGAATCGATGACACGGCACGCAATGGACTGCCCTGTTGGGTTGAGCGTGATATCAAGGGTCACTTGACCACCCGCCGGGGTAAACTTGATCGCATTGTCCACGAGGTTGATCAACACCTGCTGCAAGCGATCGCGATCCGCCTCGATCGGCGGCACCTCCGCCGCACATTGCACCACCAACACCACATTCGCCAGCTTCGCATGATGCTCCAAGGTGCCTTGCACTTCCTCCGCCAAACGCTGGATTTCAAAGTGCGACAAATGAATCACCGGACGACCCATTAAGTTCGCAACCGTTAACAATTCGTTGACCAATCGGGTGAGCCGATCCGCCTCACCCTGGATATTATTCAAAAACTTGGCACGCATGCGATCATCCCGCATCGCCCCCATCTGCAACGACTCAGCTGCCATCCGTATCGATGTCAAGGGCGTCCGCAGCTCATGGCTGACATTCGCCACAAAGTCCTGCTGCATGCTGCCAAGTTTGTAAACGCTGGTCCAATCATGCAGTGACACAATGAGCCGATCCGCCATCGAAAAAGCACTCAGCGCCAGCGTCCGTTGCGGATACCAGTCAAGATCATCCAACTCGATACTGCCGCTCTCACCCTGCCACGCCGCTGCAATGAAACCTTGAACCGCCGCTTCAGCAAGCAGAAACTGGATACGCCCGTCACCATTCTCGTGCGGCCAATCCGACAACACCTGCACCGCCGCGCGGTTGTAAGCCACCACCTGGCCCTCGCGATCCAACACAAGCAAGCCATCGTGCAACTTGGGCTTGAGCGTAAATTCCTCTTTGGATGTCACCTTATTCTCCCTCTAACGGTTCAGAACCCCGGTCAATCCGACAGCGATCGCCGCATAACCCGCCGTCGCCGCCACCAATTCCTTGAGCGCGACACGCTCATCCAACGTGTAGACCAACGCCGGATGGCCCGGTCCATAACCGATGGTCGTGATTTTTTTTAGCGCCGCCGGGTACCCACCATCATAACTTGAGACCCACTTACCCACTTCCGGGTTCTGTCCCACCATGCGCAGGGCCTGCAAGGCATCAACCACCAGACCGTGCCGCCGATCCGTCAAAAACGCCTGCTGCACACGCGGGACCGCCACCCCCCCTTCACCCCGCACGACAGAAACCGTCGCCACCGCAAGACTGCCCCAACAATCATCCGACTGCGCCCACAACGGACTCAAACCCTCGTGTATCTGCCAAATTACCCCATCAACATCTTCCTGCGGCAACCAGCGACGCTCCAAACCCACAACCAAGCGATCCGGCAACATTCCGCGCCTCGCAGCAACAGTCCGCACACTTGTCACGCCAATACTCGCCGGCTCCAAAAAGGAATGCCGCGGCATCTGCGTTGCAAGCGACGCAATCCGCGCCAAAACATCCGGCAGGCGATTCACCAGGGCTGGCGCCAAATGACCCCATTCCGCCTGCATTGCCCGCCCCGCAAGCGTCAACTCAAGCGACAAACAACCCCGTTGCCCCAACACAATACCCAATCCGGTCGGATGTGCCAAAACCACGAGATCGGCGTGCCACCCCCTCTGCAACAATGTCTGCTCCAGCACATGACGCACCCCAATCTCCGCACGCGCCTCACTCTGAACCACACCCACCACAATCAAGTCACCCGGAATCTCAAGCCCCGCTTCAACCAGCAAAGCCCCCGCCTGCAACACGGAAGCCAGCGCACCCTTGTTGGCACAAGCCCCCCAACCGCGAACATAAACCCCATCAAAGACACACTCACCGGACGCTTCGCTCACCCCACCCGTAACCGGCCCGGCAGGCGAATCCAACGGACACATAACCAGGATCGATGGGCCCAACCCCCGCCCGCGTATACGCCCCAAGCAATTGCCCATACCATCACGGGCCACATCCACAAACCCACAGCCACGCATTGTTTCAAGCAACAAACGCCCAAAAGCATCACCTTGGTCCACCACCCCAGGCCGCGCCAAAAAAGCCCGCACCAAATCAAGCACCGCATCCGCTCGCGCCTGACTCGCCTGCAAAAGATCGTGCGCACGCCACCCGGTCACCTTGATCATCCATCACCCCAAGCCATCCACTGTCCCCCACGCAACCATGATCAAAAAAATCTTCGGACCGTCTTGGACCGGCGCATCACGGAAATAACGGATCGTTCGGTGTCACCAAACCAAACAGCTTTTCCAACGCCGCCAATAACGCATCATTTTCTGATGGTTGACCAATCGTGACCCGAATGCAGTTCATGAGGGGTGAACGGGAGAAGGCACGCACCTTGATGCCAAACTCGAGCAGGCGAGACGCCAATTCCTCGCCCGACCACGTGGTTCCAACGAGAATGAAAGGTGCCACCGAGGGCCAGGTAACCATTCCGCGAATGCCCGTCATGGCCTGGCAAACACGTTGTCGTTCGGTGGCGATCGCCATCACGACCGCATCGTCCGGCTGGTTCTGTTCAAACCAGTAACGCGCGCACGAGAGCGTGCCCTCCGCAATCGTATGCGGAACCTGCACCTTGGCGACTTCAGCCATGACCCGTGGATGGCCAATCGCCCAAGCCAATGGCCATGCTGCCATGGGACAAGACGGTGAGGCATTCTTGAAAACCACCAAATTATCGTACTGTGCAACCACCGAGACCATGGACCGGCGTTGATCCAACAAATGGGTCTCATCAACGATCACCAAGGCGTCGCACGCCTCCACAACCTGCAACAACTCGTTCGGGGATGGCGCGTGGCCGGTCGGGTTATTCGGATGGCCGAGAATCACGGCGCACGCCTGATGCCTCGCACAGCTCAGCACCATTTGCGCGGCGTCGAGCGTGAAATCGGCCTCCGACAAAACACCGACGGCCGTGATGCCCAGGCCGTGCGCGACGATGCCATACATGGGATCCGTCGGCGTCGGATACAGTACCGTTCCGCGAATGGCCCACGCTTTCAGCACATCTGCCAACAACACATGATGCCCAGCGCCCAAGGTGATCCAATCGGCATCCAGATCACTCGCACTGGCAATCAAGCGGCGCACGGCAAGCTCTGAGCCCGGCCGTCGATGCCACGCAGCCCCGCGCCACGCCTCAAGCATCGCCGCCTGCAATTGCGACGACCAGCCCCAAGGCGACTCATCGCCATCCATGGCAATGGCGCCTGGGGCCGCCTCCGCGCAAGGCGCACTCACGCCCAGAAGGTCCAAGCGCTGAAGGCGATCCAACTTGCTCATCGTCATAAGAGCGCTCCAGCAACCCCGCCAAGACCGGAATCAACCCGGTGAAACCACAGCCACCGCTCAAACAAGCGGTTGCCAGTTTCGCAGTACCTCAACGACCGCGCGCACCGGATAACCCGTAGGTCCTTTGGGACGATAGGGCTTGTCCTTCTCGGTCCAGGCAGTCCCCGCGATATCCAGATGGCACCACGGCGTCCCTTCGGTAAAACGCTGCAGAAAACAAGCCGCAGTGATGGTTCCAGCCTCTCGCCCACCGATGTTTTTCATATCGGCGATGTCGGAGCGCAGCAATTCGTTGTATTCCTTCCACAGGGGCAACTGCCAACCGCGATCGCCTGTCTTCTGACCGGCTGCCAGCACACGATCCACCAACACCTGCTGATTGCCCAAAACCGCCATTCCTTCCGTGCCGAGCGCAATGACGCAAGCCCCCGTCAACGTCGCCATATCAATGATGGCCTGCGCCTTTTTGTCACGCACCGCGTAGGTGATGGCGTCACAAAGAATCAACCGCCCCTCCGCATCCGTATTGAGCACCTCAACGGTCTGACCGCTGTAAGTCGTCAACACGTCACCCGGCTTCAACGCAGAGCCACTTGGCATGTTGTCGGTCGCCGGTATCAACCCGATGACATTGAGGGGCAGCTTCAGGCGTGCAACCGCGCACAAAATGCCAATCGTCGCCGCGGCGCCGGCCATGTCGTATTTCATTTTATCCATGCCCTCGCCCGGTTTGATCGAAATCCCACCGGTATCGAAGGTTACGCCCTTGCCAATGATCGCAATCGGTGCTTGTTCGCTCTTCCCGCCTTGCCACGCCATCAGGATGAATTGAGGGGGCTCCACGCTGCCTTGATTGACCCCTAACAAGCCACCCATCCCCAATTCAGCAATCTGGGACTTATCGAGAACCGTCACCTCCAAACCCGCAGCCCCACCCGCAGTTTTTGCCTCCTCGGCCAAACGGGTCGCGGTCACGACATTGCCGGGCCGCGCCACGAGGTCACGAACGTGATGAATCACCTCTGCCAGGGTTTGACCGACACCAATCCCCGCCTCAAAGGCCTCCGGCAACATCTGTGAACCCGACCAAAAACAGACCGCCGCCACTTTCTTGAGTTCATCCCGGTCGCGCGTAAAATAATCCTGCATCTGATACAACGACAGCAAGGTGCCTTCAGTCAACGCCTGCGCCACATCCGCGGTTTCAAAGTTCCGACTCACCGCCTCGCCGAGGCTGTCCGCAAGCGCCACCGTGAACGACTTGACGCCCACTTCCCGCAATGCGCCCGCAGCCTTGCCAGCCGCCTGCCGCAGCGTATCCAGGTTCAACTCACCGGGCTTGCCCAATCCCGTCAGCATCAAGCGCTTGCAAGGGCTTTGCGGCGTGTGAACCAGCAAGGTTTGGTGGAGCTTGCCCTTGAAATCACCTTGGGCCAATACCCCACTCAACAGGCCCTGCGATGCAACATCGAGTGCCAACGCCTGGGAACCAAGCGATCGCTCACCCTCGTAAAATCCCAAAACAACAGCTTCACACGGGTGATCACCCAGAGCACCCGAACGGACTTCAATGTTCATAAACCTACCTCATCGTGGCATCGCCTAACAGGGACTCATCTATTGAAAAAATGGATTGGTCAGCTTCTCTTGTTCAACCGTCGTGGATGGCCCATGACCGGGGTGCAGGCGGACGTGCGCCGGCAACGTAAAAATACGCGTACGAATGCTTTGCTGTAAAACGTCCCACGAACCGCCCCACAGATCCGTACGCCCGACGCTGCCAGCGAAAATCGTGTCGCCGACAAACACGTCATCGCCGATGCGGTAACAACGTCCACCAGGTGAATGGCCCGGCGTGGCAATCGCCTCGATGGAGAAGCCCCCACACGTAATCACCGCCCCATCCACCACATCATGATCCAGACCCGGTGCCGCAACAGGTGGCAAACCAAACAACTGACACTGCATAGGCAGTTGTTCCAACAAGGCCTGCTCCTCAAACGCGCCGTGAACCGGTATCTGGTACCGCTCCTTGAGCACGCCGACCGCGCCCACGTGATCCAGATGCGCGTGAGTCAACAAAATACAAACGGGCTTCCCAGGTAAGTTGTCAATGGCTTTGATTAGCCGCGACGCTTCCGCTCCAGGATCGACGATCACGATCTCGCCGGCCTCATGCCAGACATAGCAATTTTCCTGAAAAGCACCGACAGTGAAGCAATGCAACATGACCTGGATCACGGTCCGGTTCAAGCCAATGAGACCGTGAGTCTCCCTTCCGAAAATTTGGCGCGTTTGGTCTGCAAACTAGCTGCTTCATCAGGAAGCAACACTGTGCGGCGATGCTCGCCCCATGTAATGTACAATTCATTCCCCATTTTGGCCAGTTCAACCTCTTGGGGTTTCACAAACGGCATTTGCTGCGACACGGTGAAACAAGCACCTTCAGCACGGACACTGAAAGCCCCATCGCCTTGATACGCCTCGAACCACGCCAGCGGTATCTGTTCCCCCAAAGCCGTCAAAGCGGCTTTTTCCCAAGGCGTTTGGGTCATCCGGGCCAGCGTGTGGAAAGCCAACGGGGCAAAGCGCGCTTGCCACGCTTGCGCCTCCGTGGCTTCTGACACCTGGTTCAGCACGAGGCGTTCGCAGGTGATGCCATAAAGGCTCAGTGTGCTGAACAGCAGCCGCGCCTCGGCCTCTGCAAGGGGATCCGGCGTCGTAACGAGGGTTGTGGTCGTGACGGCAGGGTTAATCAACCATTCGGGCAAGCGTTTCATCGCTTCAATGGCCAGCCGCAATTCCGCAAGGACAGCACCCGGCAGTTGCGCACCCTGAGCCAACAGCATCGGCATCAGCACCATCAACTGACTCGTCAAGCGGTCCTGCGCCCGTGAGGCGTGCTTGGCGTACCAGGCGCCAAACACCGGCAGACTCAAGATCCGCAGGGCAAATGCTGTGGGCGCTTGATCAACGATGACCAATTGCGCATCCGCGGATTCAATTCGGCGCTGAAGCTGCCGCAACATCCACAGCTCCTCCACGCCCGGCAACAACGACAACTCTGCGCCGAAGGCGTGACTGGTGCCTTCCTGACTCAGGATACCCTGTGCCCACGCAATCGTTTCCGGAAAATCCTCACGAAAAGCCCGATAACCGGCCAGTTCCTGAACTTGCAAACACGGGTTTACCTGCCAACTCATCGCCTGATGCGGATTTTGAAGCAAAATTGACAAACTGTGCGCCGGATCGGCTGACAGCAAATGCGTCCGGATTCCCGCCTGCGAGGCGCGCAGGGCCATCGCAGCCGCCAGCGTGCTTTTGCCAACGCCACCCTTGCCACACACCATCACCACACGCACGGCTGCATCACCCACCATTCACCATCGCTGTCATCCCGAACACACTGAAGAGCTCTTCCTTGAGCGGACCGATATCCAACCCATCGTAGCCCAAGCGCTGCACCAGTTCTTCGCCGGTCAAGCTCTGACCCGTGCGCCACAGTTCCATCAAGAAGGTCCCCGCATCCTTGCAGTTAAACCAAGCGGCCCCGAAATTCTGAACCAGATAACGGCGCAACTGCGCCCACATAATCCACGCTCGCAGATAATTGGCGCAATAGAAACCGGGATCAACGTCCGACAGATACAGCGTGGGATCGTGTTTCACCACCAAATGCGCTTCCATAATCTGCGAATACAGGTGCTCCTTACCGTCGAGATCCTGGTTGTCATGCAACGCCAGTTCGTATCTCAGCTTGGATGCAAAACGTCGTACCAAATAGAGCAACACCGTAGACATGTATTCTTGATAGGGCTTGATCACCGACTCAGGCATATCAAGATTCTGCTTCAACCAATTGGCATCGAGCGTCAACAACTCCATCGTGAAGGCAAAACACTCCGTGACGGCATAATCACCGAGGAATCGAAACTCATATGGCAACTCGGGATCCGTATTGCCAAAATGCTCGGCATGGCCGCTTTCATGCAACAACGCGGCGTAATCGTCGCGTCCCCCTTTGGGTTGAACGACGAGGAAGACCTCCTGTGGCACGGCCGTTGCGACAACAAACGCTCGCGGTGCTTTCGTGGGCCGTTTTTCGATATCCCACGTGATGTTTGTTTGCTGCATCATGTCGATGCCCAAATTTTTCAAGGTATTTTGAAGGGTTTCAAGCAGCTTGTCTTCCGGAAAGTACGGGTCGAATCCGGCAGCGCGCATGATGTAGCTGATGTCGTGCCGATAACATTCATCGGGGTTGGCTTGAAGTTCTTCACGCAACCAGATCGCCAGACGCGCGTGATACAGTGCGTCGGTATCCGCCAAAAACTGCCCCATCAACGTGTCAAGTGCGTAAAAATCAACGCCTTTGAGTGTCTGGTAAAAGCTGATGTAGTCCTCATAGCCGAGTTCCTGCCGGATCAGGTTCCGGACCTTCTCAAGCGCGGCCCGTCGATGCAGGTTCACTCGTTTTGCCACGTCCCAACGGGATTTTTCGATGGCCAGACGTTCCAGACGATCATGCGTGTTGCTGATCACCGACACAGCCTGCCGATAAGGAACCGCCTGACCGTTCACCTCAACTTTGCTACGTGATTCGGTCGTCGCAACGAGATCCTCAAAGTGTGCAATCTCGGTATTGAGATAGCCCTCCAGGCAATCTCCGAGCAAATTGGCCAGACGCCGAGCCTCAAGCGGGTCTTGCTCCGCCCGCAGTGCCTGCAAAATGGTGTCAATCGTCGCGCGCTCATTCAATGCGGCAAATTGGTTCATCACGGATGCCAGATCCAGCGAATCACGCAATCCCGCGCCGTGCGGATAATATTCCCGGCCAATCGCCTGGTTGCGGGCTTCAGCATCTTTCCGGATCTGGTCGAGTGTCAACGGGAGACTCCTTCAAAAACCCACCAACAAGCATCCAAGGTAAGACGCATCGGTTCTTGGCGCGCTACGGCCAACCTTGAGTGGCTTGTACCCCACATCGCATCCTCAAAAACGAATCGTACGGCAGACGTCTTCCGGAACAGTCAGTTGCTGGGGGTCAAACCATTCACCCAAGGGACGAAGAAACGTGACACCCAAGCGACCATTGAGGTAACGATAATGAATCTGCCGCTTGAATTGCCGAATCTCATGATTCAGCAATTCATCGAGCGCATCATCTTCCCAATCACATGCCAAAATCTTGACGAGCGCAACTTCGGCTGAGCCGTGGTGGCGCAAGACGTACAGCAATTCATCCCAGGCGAGCGGCCGAGTACGCAAGTAAAAGGTGATGTTGCCTTTGAGATCGACGCAAGCCCAATCTGGCGCGAACTTACCATGCCAGTCGAGGTGCTGCTCAAGTCCCGGTCTTTCGGCATACAGCCGATAGGCCAGCAAGCGCAGATAAAATGCCTCCACGCTTTCACCTTTCGTTCGGATGAGGTGCAGTGTGTGGCCAGCCACCGTGAACCGCAACTGACGGTTCACAGGCAAGTCATCGATCAGCAAGGCATGGTTCATCTGGCGTACTCCAACCACCAGCATAACAAATTGCTCACCGCATCGCGCGTACCATCTGAACAACCTGTTTGTGATTTTTGCCTCATTCGTCGGTGCACCCACGCGCTTTGCGGCTTGCCAAGGACCAGTTCCGAATAGGCGCAAGTGGTCTTTGCACACTGCCCGGAGCCAGCCCCAGCCGTAGCGCGGTCAGCAACCCACACGCTTCCAGGTAATTCTTGGCCGTGAGTATCTGTCCGCTCACCCCCAGCGCATCGATGGTCACATCCAACGCCGTCTCGTTGTCCGCCACCGTGATGACGGGGATGCGATTTTCTAGTGCCTGCAAAACGATCGCCCCCCCGACACAGGTGGCCGGGACCACCACAGCCCCCAGATCCCTTGGGTTCAGGTCACCTGGGCTGTGGGTGGCGGGCGCAATCAAACGCGGATGACGGGCTAAACCTTGCAGGATACAAGGCAGATAATTCTGGCCGATGTATTCGGCAGCCGCGCGCGGGTCCACCAGGCCGGGCCCCATCGCCGAGAAGGGATACAGGGGCGCATGCGCGGCGGGCACCCGTAGTTCTGACACCAACAGGTGAGAAATGATCGCTTCTAGCCCACCGATGGGATCCACACCCTGACCGGTCTGATAGGCCCATTCTTCGTCCGGCGTGCCGTCACCGAGGTACACCATCACCGCGATCGCCTCGGCGCCGCGCGCGAGCAGTTCGCGTGCTCCGGCAAGCAAAGTGCCCGGATTGCTCAGGCTGCCGGTTGACGATCGCCCCCGGCCATCGCGCCCCAGACGCGCCCCAACCGGCTCATCCGTCAGCCAATACCCCACGCACTCAACCCCAAAAACCGCCTGCACGGCGTGCGCAGCATTCAAGATACCCGTCAAGGTCTCAACCGGCATCTGCTCAATGGCAGCATCCAGCAACAACCCCACCCGATTGCCCACCCGTGGCCGCAAGGCAATCTCACCCGCCATCCAACGTTCGAGCGCCCAGCCTTCCACGTAATGCGCATTGGCGGGCAAGGCAAACAACGTGGCTGCATTCACGGCATTGGGGTGGGTTAACAGGGAATCAACGGCTCCGGCCAACAGCGCCGTAACCGGCGCACCATCGCCAGCAAAACCACCGATGCTGGCACCCACGCCAGTCGGTATCAGGTGAATCGCGTCAAACGCCACCCTGCCCCCTCGATCACCCAACAGTCATCCTCCGTCGCAACCACTGCCCATCGCAAGGCATCAAAGCCGGCCTCTTCCAAGGCGGCACGCACAGTCTCCACATACCGCCCAGGCGGACGCATCACGCGCACCTGAAACTGAACAATCCCATCTTCAATCACGCGCATCCCCCATCGCGCACCCCGAGCAGCCGCCCGGACAGCGTGATTGTGCGGTAAGCACACTCCGGCAACGCGGACAGCGCTGATCATAACCCACAATCGGCAACGGTGCCCGACAAGTCGGACACGGCACAGTCGGACAGACCCCCGTATCTGCCCCCTGCAACAAAGCTTCCACACCCTTTCGCTGAAAAGGCCAACGCATCATCAAGGCACCATCAGGGCTGCCAGCAACCCACCGATACTGAATGCCAAAACCCACGACCCCAGCCACAGCGTGCTGGCTTCTTTCACACCGCGCTCCTTGTACAAAACCACCACGGTTGCGATGCAAGGAACGAACAGCGTGATGACCACGAGGCTGATCACCACCTGCGCAGGTGTCATGGCAAGATCCGTCATACCGGCAGCACCGAAATCACGACGTATCATCCCCATCAAAAACGCCGTTGCGGCAGCCTCCGGCAGATGCAACACCCCCACCACCAAGGGCGCGAGCCCTTTCATCAACACATTCAACCAACCACTTAACTGCAACAGGCTGACAAGCAGGCTCGCGATCATGAAAAGTGGTGTCGCCTCGGCCAAAAACCCGACCGATTTATTCCAGGTCTTGCGCACAACGTTACGCCATTGCGGCAGCCGCAGAGGGGGCAGGTCAATCAGCAACGCAGACGATTGCCCCGGCAAGAGCCGGTTCAAGACCGTACCAATCAACACCAGCACAGCGCCCATCGTGCCGATATAAATTGCCCACGACTGCCAATTTCCTGTCCGGCCCAACAACCCCAAGATAACCCCGAGTTGCGCTGAACACGGCACCGTGAGACCCAAAATGGCCGTGGCGATCGTCTTCTCACGCTGCGTGCCAAGCAAGCGGGTCGTGATGGTTGCCATCGTCACACAGCCAAAACCCAAAATCAGCGGGATTACCGCGCGACCATTCAACCCCAGACGCGATAATCCGCGATCCACCAAGACAGCCAATCGCGGTAGATAACCGGTATCCTCCAGCATGGCCATAAACGCATAAAACGCGACTACCAGCGGCAACATCAAACCCAATATGTACGTCACCGTCATCGTCAGCAAACCGAACTCACCCACCAGAACGAGTTGCAGCGTGGCTGAAGGCACCCAACCCTCGACCACACGTCGCACAAACGGCTCATAATACGCCTGCATCAGACGCTCTTCCGTCAATTCCACCAGACGTTGCGCAACCCCATCGCCAATCACTGCGTACATGAGCGCAAGGATGGCGAAAGCAACCAGCGTTCCCCACCAGGGATTCAACAACGCCGCTCCCAGTTTGAGACTCAACCGCGGCGGAGTATCGAGCCCCTGTACGGTTGCTTGAACCAACTCATCCACAAAGGCTCGCCGCTGCGCGTAAATGGCCTCTCGCTCGCTGACGCCCCGATAACCCAAGCGGGCCTTGAGCACCGGATCATCCTCCAGAAGCAACAAGGCCTCAGCTTCGCTGGCGCCCGTCTTGCCCAATTCGGATAACCGGTCGAGTAGCATTGGCATTCGATGCCCGGGATGCGGCTGTTTGAGGGCGGCCAAGACTTCAGGAATTCCGATGCCCGCCGTGGCCACGCACGGGATGACCGGCACGCCAAGCCGCCCTGACAACAGTTGGTGATCAATCGCAATTCCTTGCGTGCGCGCTTCATCACACTGATTGAGCGCCACCACCATCGGTTTCCTCATATCAAGCAGCTGCTGCGTCAAAAACAGATCCCGCTCCAAGGTGCTGGCTGAAACCACATTCAAGATGACGTCTGCCGTCAGGATGATATCCCGCGCCACCGTCTCCTCATCGTTGTAAGAACCCACACCATACACGCCGGGCGTGTCGGACACCAGCATCCCGTCGTGCTGCCCCGTACTGACGTCAACCGTCGTTCCAGGGTAGTTCGACACATCCACGTACATCCCTGTCAAGGCATGAAAAAACACCGACTTTCCCACGTTGGGATTGCCGGCCAAAACGAGGCGCCCACGCGGGGTATCCTCGGCAAGACGCGCAGTTGGTGGCTCAAACCCATGCTCGACGACGTTCATAACAACTCCACTTCGATGCGTTCCGCCAAATCGCGTCCCAAGGCAATCTCCTGATGATGGCGACGGACCACCACCGGACCGCCCGGCAACACCGCCTGGCACGTCACCCACGAGCCTGTCATCAATCCCCAGCGCATCAATTGCAAACGCACATCCGAGTGCGAAATATCCGTGATGCGCACACGTTCGCCGGGTTTAGCAGCGCTTAAACGGCTCATATAGAGTCTCCTGATGGCTTTGTCTGCGCGTGGGGTTGTCCTTGGCACGCGGCGCAAGTGCCATAAATTTTGTACTGCACGTCGAGCAGCGCGAAGCCGTTTTCGGCGGCGATCGCACGACCCAATTCGTGAAGATCCGCTCGATCAAACTCGATCGCACGATTGCACGCCACACAAATCAAATGATGATGAGGCGAACCCTGCGCCTCATTCATCTCATAATGCCGCTGGCCATCCGACAAATTCAGCTCGCGCAAAAAGCCCATCGACACCAACAACCTCAGCGTTCGATAAGTCGTTGCCAAACCAATTCCATGCTCATTCTCACGCAAGCGCTCATGCAACGCCTCCGCACTCAGATGAGTTCCCTCCGGCAATCCCTCAAACACCCGCAAAATTGCCTCACGCTGCGGCGTCACGCGATAACCCCGACGCCTGAGGTCAGCTTGCATCGTCGTCAAATCGAGACGCGCCTTCACATTCGACACCCACGTCATCCGCCTGACCGCCCCCACTCCGCACAACTGAAACTGATAATCATTCCCAATAACGAAGTGTCTGATTTCGGAGTAGAATTGTCAAGTTTTGACGCGTGGGGTGTACAGGATGCGTTGGGGTCGGCTGACGTTGGTTTTTGGGGTTTTGGGGCTCTTGGGTGGTGCCTTGGGGGCGATCGCTCACGAGGGTTTCCTGGTTGCGCGGGTGGCCTTCGCTCAACCGGAGGATTTCTTTGTCACCCAGTTTGAAGACCGTCGTTTCAATCACGGGCCGACTGTGGCGCACAACGCGAATTGCGGTCCCACATCACTGGCCATGGCGATGCGCTTGTTCGGTGTGGCCCCGCGTGAGATGGCGGTGCCTGAGCGTGCGCAGTCCTTAATCCGGCGCGCCCGCTATTTGATGACGGGGGAGGTCGATGAATTGATTTGGACATTCCCCTTGCAGGTGCAAGATGGCGCGTTGCGTGCGGGCTTGGAGGCAAGCGTGGTGCGCGAATGGGAGCCTCTCCGTGAGGCGATGGCGTTACCGGGGCGGGCAATGATTCTGAATCTCAACCCAACGCCCGCTTACGCGCACTTATTGCGCCACCGGTTCAACGGCGGTCACTTTGCTCTGTTGGTTCGGCTCACTGACGCGGAGGCACTACTGTGTGATCCGTTGGCAAGTGGCCCGTTGCGCCTGTCGCCTGAGACGTTGCGTGCCGCCTTGGGGACGCCGCTCGGGAAAGACCCAAACGGCAAGATGCGCGGCGCATTCAATGGCGGCATCCTGTTGTGGCGCCACTAGCTAAACGTTTGTACAGCTTGGTGGGCGCGTGAGTGTCTGATCCTTTTGATTTTGCCACATCGTTTTTGCACAAAAAGTCACGATGGCGCGGTTGGTTCAAAGTCTGTTGTTGTTGCTGTTGCGCGTCTGATGCGACAGGGCTATAATGGGTTCTGTCGTCTTGACCTTCGCTTGTATGCCAGTCGGCGTCTTGCCAAAGCTTTGGATCGCGAAGCGAGTCAGTTCATTTGTATTTGTAGGGAGATAGCAGCATCAATGGCCAAGCGTATCAAATCGGGCATCAAGCGTGTCGAAATCGCAGAGCGTAACCGCATCCGGAATGTGGCGGTCAAGTCAGAAGTGAAGACCCGCATCAAGCAGGCGGTGACAGCCCTTGGAAGCGCTGACGCGGAAGGAACTGCGACCGTGACGGCTATCAGTGCGATCGACCGGGCTGCGCGAAAGGGTGTCATTCACCCCAACAAGGCTGCGCGTCTCAAGTCACGTTTGATGAAGCGGGTTAACGCGGCAGTCGCGCACTGACCCCTCTTCGAATTCTGCGAGAGCGCCGCAAATGCGGCGTTCTTTTTTTGAACTGGCTCTGCTTGCGGAATGATCATAATCGGGCAGCACGTACATTACGCAAGCGTAGTACTGATTGGCACTTTTTGGCTGACTGATGAGCCCGTCAAATCTTGGTCCAGAACACCAAAGCGCATCCGCGATGCAGAAATGCGAGCGTGGGTGATATTGTCTTTACTGTTTTTAAATTGCGACATCAGTTTATGAGCAGAAACCTGAGCGTTACGCTGTATCGCGCGTGACAAGCACCTGTTCCTGATGGCACAAGGCCATTGTCAGATGCAGGGGCTGACAGCACGAACTGTGTGTGGCGCTTGCTGCTGTTCCTACTATTGAGTCGGGTTTGACTGAACCAATTGTGTCACGAGCGAGGGATCGACGGCCTGCCTCCGGAACCAGTCGATCACTGCCTCGGGGCTCGTGGCATCCAGCGATCCAGCATTCAAACGGGCGCGCAGGGTCTCGTTGGCAAGAATTCGTGCGGATAGAAGACTTTGACCCTGCTCGCCTGCTGCTGCCGGACGGTAAGTGCGCGTCAGTGGGTCCAAGGTCATGCCAAGTCGTTCGGCCACTGGCGCGGTTGATTGATCGAAATCGCTACCAACCGACGCGCCCCGTGCATAACTTTCTTCCGCGTAGGGTTGAACCGCGCTGCGATAGACAAGGTCGATCAGTTCCCCGTTGGTCTCGGGTTTCCCCATCGCAGTCATCATGTTTATCCATTTCGGCATCCCGATGACCGTGAACTGCTGGCTGTCATCATTAAGCAACTGGGCCCGACTGTTCGGAATCAGGCGGGCGATCGCCGCCCGCATCGGCGCCGCATCCGCGCTGTAACGCTGCCGGAACATCTGATACTCTTGCGCCGTGAGCGGTCGCCCCTGCCCCCCATTCAACTGCTGGTAAGCCAAGCGCTCAGCCCCACTGAGCGGTTTCAACCCTATCGCCTGACGGAACTGCCCATACTGCTCCATACTAAGTGGCCTGCCACTGGTCGCCATATCAATCACCGGACGCCACTTGCCCGCCAGCGCCGAAGAACTGGTATACAACCCGGTCAGGCGCTGTGCCGCCTCGGGCGTGAGTTGCCCCGCGCGCGCCATTTCGTAAAAATTGACGTTCATCTTGGCTCGGCTAAAGCCATCCATCACGAAACCGGATGCATGGTGCGCCAGCACCTCTTCATAGTAGTTCTGCGCCATTGCGCGATCACCGCCCATGCTTTTCACGACACCATTCACCGCGTCAAATTGTGGCATCCCGTGCAACCACGTGCCCAGCAAGAATGGATTCGTCACCTGCTTGTCCCGCGCCATGATCCGATCGGTCCAAACCCCCACATCCGCGGCCGACAATCCCTTATCGCCCAACGCCTTCGCCACCGCTTCCCTGGTCTGCGGCGGACCGAATCTGGTGAACCATTCGGTCAATTGCGGCCGGATGGCTGATGGCACCTGATCCATACTGTCAATGTTGAGCCCGCGGGCAAGCATATTCTCGTAAATCACTTTGCCATTCGCTCCCAAGTTCGTGCTCGCCGTGCGAACGCTGGCCAGCACTTCCGGCGAAGCCCCCTTCATCCACGCATCGGTTAGCACCGTCACTGCGGCACGGGTATCCACCTCCGCCTGTGTCAAAGGCGCCCCCTTCTCCCGCCTCGCAGTCAGCAGATTACCCCTCAAAACGCTCGCCAGATGCTCGACATTTGCGGCGCCTTTGGCATCCGCCGAACTGGCTTCGGTGTGCAACGCCTCCGAAATGCTCTGGAGCGCACGTGATGACAGACCCTTCACGCCCGGTTGCGCGACGTCGGTAAGCCCCAATTCGGCAAATCGTGTCACGAAGCCTGCCACTGCTTCATTGTGTTTGCCCGCTGTCCCCGGGTTCATCGGGCGATCCCACGCCACATCCAGATTTGGTTCACCCACCGCGCGCGCCAACTCCAGCGTTTGAGTACGTCCGAGATGGTTGCGGGCAAAATCAAGTAACTGTGTCCGCGTTCCATCTAGCTTGGCCATCGCCTCGCCATAGGCACGAACGGGCTCGGCGAGTGCAGTTGCGCGTGCATCTGCATCCGATACGCTCGTCAGGCCACGGTGTTTGGCCTGCAAGGCGGCCATTCGCGCAAGCGCCGTTTCCTGGGCCTGACGGTATTGATCACCCAGCTCCCGAAACTCGCGGTTGAGCACCCGATTGCCCTCGGGAGCCAAGGCATTGATTCGCGCTTGGGCATCGACAGACGAGAGGGGCGCACGAACGGCTGACCGCTTGGGCAGTCCAGCAGCGGCTCGCCCTGCTGCCACTGAGAACCCACCTTGGATCGCGCCTGCCAGAATCTGCCGGCGCATCGCCGCAAAATCCACCGGCTGACCCGAAGCCAATTGATTGGCCAGTGCCGCCGCACCACCACTGGTGCCGCCCGAAACCACACCTTGTGTCAGTGCGCCTGCCGAACGCCCCAACGCAGTTTCACTGGCTCGCGTCGCCGCACGCACAGTGCTGGACACCATCCCGTTCCCTGCCGCCGTGCCTTGCTGCAAGGCACGCGCGCCACGCCCAAGCGCTGCGCTGACACCTGACGTCGCGGCACTACCTGCCGCACCACCGAGGGCGCCAAGGGCCATGGTCTTGGCCACACCCTGGGCGTCCTGTCCACTGGCGATCGCCTGCGCACCACTGGTCGCACTACCCACACCACCACCGACAATCGCACTGGCACCCGCCCGGATCGCGGCTTGCCCGGTGGCACGCTGTACCGCCTGTTGCCCAACAACCCGAGCAGCCTGCGTCCCGATCCCCGCCGTCAAAGCCTGCGATGCGCCACCCGTCAAGGCCGTCGCCACACCACTGACGCCGCCCACCGCAAAAGTGCTCGCACCTTCTCTGCTCAAATCAAACTGATTATCAAGCGTTGCACGAGCGACCACCGCAGTCGCGCCACCACCAACAAATGCCCCGCCAGCGAGCAAGGGCACCC
>JBBAPZ010000002.1:0-97475 GCA_040400605.1 Candidatus Sericytochromatia bacterium | reverse complement strand
ACCACCGCAGTCGCGCCACCACCAACAAATGCCCCGCCAGCGAGCAAGGGCACCCCAATGGATGCGCCCAACCCAGTCGCCGTCAACGCCACGCCCCCCACCACCACGGCCCCCGCCGTCACGTCGGCCGCAATGCCAGACCAAAACTTGTTGTGTTCCTTGTAAGTCGCCAAGGCCCGATCATACGCCCTCACCCGCTGGCCTGCCTTGTCGAGCGCCGTTTGCAACCGTGCTTCCGCACCGGGGTCGTTTGCCTTCACCTGTCTGTGGTAGGTTTCAAGGGCCGTGTTGAGCTCTTTGGTCATCGCCGTCTGAGCCGCTGCCCGTGCCACACCCAACTTTTCGTCGTGATCACCCAAAGCCCCTAAAAGTTGGTTAAATCCCCGCGCCACGGCATTGCCATCTTTCGCCTTGCCTTCGGCGACGTTCAAGGCTGCCTGTTTCGCCCTGAGCTGATCGACTTCTTTGCCGAGCGCGCCGGCAGGCCGACCAGTTGTCAATTCGGACGCCACCGGATAGTCTGCCAAGAGACTGCCGCTCGACCGTCGTCCCCTGCCCTGCTTCAGACGTGTCTCGTCTTTGTGAATCAGAGGTTCCGTCTGCTTCTGAGCAGGTGCGCCGGGAGCAGGCAATCGCTTCGGCCTCGGTTTGGGAGGCGGTGAAGCAGGCGTGACGCTGTTGACCGTGTTACTCATTTCAATCAGCCCTCATCGAGCCATCAGGCGTGCCGACTGACACAAGCGTCATTGAGGTGGACTCCGTGACTGGCAGGTCATCTTTTTTGTACCCTGTCTGCCTCCCTTTAACACTCACGACCGTGCCAACTGCGCGATCCTGGCGCGCCGTTCACAATGCCGCAATCGTGCGGGTGCGGTATGATAAAGAGTGTGCTGACACGTTGCTGTGACAGCACGCAACCGGCCAGAGTGGGTCAGGGGGATTACGATGCGGCTTTTGAGTTTTGAATTGCCCACACCGTTGGGTCGGGTTCAGCGCCTTGGTGGTTTGGTAGGCGAACGCGTGTTGGATCTCAATCTGGCGGCTGCCTGGTGGTTTGCCAAGCAAGGTGATCCACGGCCTCAGGTGCATGCTGACTTTGCCATGCCAGCGACCATGCGCGGGTTCCTTGAAGCGGGTGACGCAGCCATGGCACTTGCACGTGCCCTGCTGGGACGCTTCACCGGTGAGGTGGTCTGGCCCGAGGGCCTCGCTGGCGCGCAACTGGGGCATGATTTGGCGGAATTGCGCTTGCTGGCGCCTGTACCGGAGCCGCAAAGTCTGCGTGATTTTTATGCCTTCGAGGAGCACGTCAAAACCGGCTTTGCCAAGCGCAACGAGACCATTCCGGCTGCGTGGTATGAGTTGCCGGTTTATTACAAGGGCAATCACCGCAGCATTTATGGTCCGTCGGATGAAATCCTCTGGCCGCGTTACACGCAACAGCTTGATTTCGAGCTCGAATTGGCTTGTGTGATCGGCAAACAGGGACGTAACATTCCGCTTGCGGAAGCGCAGCATTACATTGCGGGTTATACGATTATGAATGATGTGTCGGCGCGCGACGTCCAGCGCAAAGAGATGTCAGTTCGGTTAGGGCCTGCCAAAGGAAAGGATTTTGCGACGATACTGGGGCCGTGTCTGGTGACCCCTGATGAGGTGGGGGATGTGGCGCGCTTGGGGATGCGGGTGCGTGTCAATGGGGAGGAGTGGTCCTCAGGGGTTGCAGGGGCTGCTTACTGGAGTTTTGCGCAGATGATCGCGCATGTGTCGATGGATGAGACATTGTATCCCGGTGATGTCTTCGGGTCTGGTACGGTGGGGCGCGGTTGCGGTCTGGAACTCGATCGCTGGATTCAGCCCGGGGACTGGGTGACATTGGAGGTAGACGGTCTGGGTGTTTTAAGCAATCGCGTGGGAATGCCTGTTGCCGGGTCGATGCCGATACTTGGCGATGCTGCAACGCTGAAGCACGGATCGCGCGGTTGAACCCAAGCAGATAAATACAAGCAAAGGAGCGGTGATGGAAAATCTGTTCATGCTAGAAAAAGGCCGTTTCGCGCCTCAGGCGCATGTCGGGATTCCGGAGGGCACTTACGAGGAAGAGCATGGCCGAGACGGATTTTTCGGGCGTGTGTCGCACTTGTACCATACGCATCCACCGACCAACTGGACGCGCATTGAGGGCCCACTCAAGCCACGCGCGCTTCGCCTGACGGATCTTGATGCAGCGAATGGGGCAACGCCTTGGCCTGAGCCCATCACCTTTCTGTATAACCAGGATGTGCAGTTACGCATTTGTCGGCCGCAGGGTGCCATGCCTTTTTCGTACCGGAATGCGGATGCGGATGAAGTGTATTTCATCCATGAAGGGGCAGGGCGCATCGAAACGGATTATGGCCCGCTGGACTTTGAGCGGGGTGATTATGTGGTCATTCCGCGGGGCACGACCTACCGTGTGCGGCCTGTGAGTGGGGCACAGTTCTATTTGTTGATCGAGTCAGCCAGTGAACTGCGTTTGCCCGACAAGGGGATGTTGGGGCGCAATGCGTTGTTTGATCCTGGCGTCATCGTCACGCCCACGCCTGCACCTTCCTTGGCTCAAGGGGGCGAGTGGGAGCTTCGCATCAAGCGGTTGGGTGAATATACCTCCGTGTTTTACCCATTCGATCCAATTGATGTCGTGGGCTGGAAGGGGGATTTGACGCCTTGGAAGTTGAATGTCCGTGATTTCAGGCCGGTGATGAGCCATCGCTATCACATGCCGCCGAGTGTTCATACGACCATGCTCGGGCGCAATTTCGTCATTTGTACCTTCGCGCCGCGTCCATTGGAAACGGATCCCGAAGCGCTGCGCGTTCCGTTTTATCATCGAAACATCGATTTTGACGAAGTGCTGTTTTACCACGAAGGTGATTTTTTCAGTCGTGATGGCATCGGCCCCGGGATGGTGACCTTCCATCCGCAAGGCATTCACCATGGCCCGCACCCGAAAGCGTTTCAGTCGAGCACAAGCAAGATTGAGACCCAAGAGTATGCCGTAATGGTCGATACCCGTTACCCACTGCTCTTGACGCCTGAAGCGGCGACGGTGGAATGGCAGGCTTATTGGGCCAGTTGGGGGGCAGCAAGCCACGGCACCAACCCGCAGGTTCAGCCATGATTTTTGATACCGAAACCATGGCCCATGAGGATGCGTATCGGCTGATTGTGGGTGCGGTTCTTCCGCGCCCCATCGCATTCGTTTCGACGTTGGGGCCGACGGGCGTCGCCAATCTGGCGCCCTACAGTTTTTTCACGGTGGTTTGTGCGTCGCCCTTGACGATTTGTTTTTCGGCGATGCGTCGCGGTCAGGCTGGTAGCAAAAAGGATACGTTGCTAAACATCGAAACCAATGGTGAGTTTGTTGTGAATGTGGTGGATGAGGCGTTTGTGCAGCAGATGAATGCGGCCTCGGCTGATTTCGAACATGGGGTGAGTGAGTTTGAGCAGACTGGTTTGACACCGATTGCCAGTACGGTGGTGGCGCCACCTCGGGTGTTGGAATCACCCATTAATATGGAGTGTCGGGTGCATCAACTGGTGGAGGTGTCGGATCAACCTGGCGGCGGAACGTTGGTTTTGGGGCGGGTCGTGAGAATGCACATTCGCGATGATCTGCTCGCGGAAAGGCGCATTGTGACGGAACGGTGGCAACCCTTGGGGCGTCTTGCAGGGGCGACGTATGCACGCGTGAGCGATCGCTTCGACCTCCCTCGACCGGCGCCCCCCCCTCAGACACCTGTCACTGGCGGTTCTTCACCCGACGCCGCACGCCTTTGACGATATCTGGCATCACCACCTTGGTGCCAAATTCGATGACCCAACCGGGCACGAAATCAAGCCAAGGATCCAGACTCACGTGATAGTGCAAACGCGTCTGATGTTCCGACCACGGTGTCAAATGCCAAAAACCGTGCTCGGAGCGCAGATTGCCATCGGTCATGTTAAAACGCAGCAAACCCTCTTTGCGCTTTTCAAGGTTCGCATTGAGCATCCAATGCTCCTGCAAGGGCCAAGGTGGGCGGATCTTGACATACTGATGCACCAAATTGCCCACACGCTGCCTCAGGCTGCTTTCGGTGACCAACGGTAAAAAATCTTCATAGCGATCATACGTGGTAATCGCAACCCAAACATCGTCAACCGACCCGTCGATGAGACCGTAGACATCGACATGGTACACCGGGTGCCGGTTGATCAAATTCACGACAACCTCACCCCGCTCCAACAAATGACGCGGCGCAAGATGCGGTGCCTGGGCCTGATCACAATATTGGCAAGCCCAAGCCGGCGGTGACACCAACATCACGACAACCCCGGCCGACAGCAAGGCGCGCTGCAACCTACTCAAGTTCCGCGCTCTGCCTTTCACCAAATCCCACGGCACGTCATCACGCTTCATCACTCAGACCTTATCCGCCGCACGCGGAATCGGCGGTGAACACTGCCCACGCTCGAGCAGTTGCCTGGCCGCTTCATAAGCCACCACCGCCACCGCATTGGACAAATTGAGGCTGCGCACAGGCCCCCAATGCGGAATCCGCACGCATTGACCGGCGTACCGGCTCAACCACTCACGCGGCAAACCCGCACTTTCTTTACCAAAAACCAAAAAGTCCCCGGGCTGATACGCCCACTCCGTATGCAGAACCGATGCCGTAGAACTCGTCAGCACCAGCCGCGCATCCCCGTGTCGAGCAAGCATCGCTTCTAAGCTGTCATGCCGCTCCAACCTGACATGCTCCCAGTAATCCAATCCAGCCCGCCGCAAATAACGATCATCCAGCGAAAAGCCCAAAGGACCTACCAAATGCAAAATCGCACCCAACCCCGCACACAAGCGCGAAACGTTGCCGGTGTTTGGCGGAATCTCGGGCTCAACCAAAACGATATTCAACACGTGAGCCTCCCGGCACGCGCACGGCAGCACCGTTCACACACGACGTCGCTTCCAGTGTAGTAACCCCGCTCGGCCGCCACACGAAGTGTGCCAACCCGACCATTCGCGTGCAATACCCAATGCCGTGCAAGATCCGTAGGACCCGCCGAAAAAAATGACGCGTTCCCATCGATTCAACTTCAGAACAACACGTTTGGCCGTAACAGAAACCTGACCAACCACCAATGCGTCTCCGTCTCCCGTCATGCGACGCCCCACGCGCACAACACCCACATCAAGCCCGATACGATACCGCACCGGCCAACACAGGAGTCATCATTCGCTCCGCGACAGCTTCATTCACACTCTGAAAACACAAACCCACACCGTACTGCCCACCCCACAACTGTACGACGCGTACGACGCGTGCAACCAGCCGAACCTGCCCGTGACGGGCGAGATGTAGCGTCAACTGGATCGTTTCATCAGCTCTGACGGGCGTTGACAAATGCAACAAACACCCACTGGTACTCAAATTCAACACTCGCGCGAAAACGATGCCACGCGCCGGGACGTGCACCTGAGCCGAATAGGCCACCGCACTCCTCAGACACCGCAAACGCCACCCGTGTCCCTGTTGCATGACCAAGGCTCCTCCGCTCACCACCGCCGGGGTTGACTTTGTGATATTAACACATCCCAAGCACGACAGGAACCTGCCGGAGTCTCTGTTTAAGACTACGGTGCCGCAAGAGCACGGCCAAGCTGTGGCAGCCCCCTTGGCGGTTAATGGATGGCGCGTGACATCATCACCGATCGCTACGGCGTGCCAATCCGTTTTGTGTCTGTTAAATCAATTTCAAGTTTTTATTTAGTCTGGTCACTTTTCAGTGCGCTTGCCCAACAATTGGAGAGGACACGCGCATCTGAAGCGATGAGTCAGGTCGTGAATCCGTTGTATCAATGTTCAGGCTTGCGCCGAGGAGGGATTGACCGATGTTTGGTTTGGGCAACATGTTTGCCGGTCTCGGGCAAATTCTGCAACAAGTGGCGCCCGTCGTGGATGCGGCCGCGGGAGGCTTGGGTACGGCCGTGAACAACGGGGTTAAAGTGACCCAAACCGTGACCACTACGGTCGCGAACATGACCCAGGGTATTGCGGAAGATCAGCGACAGGATGTCAAGATCCTGGTCACGCAAACGGTTGCGGCGGCGGACCAACAAACCGCTCAGGCACTACTACCATCCCACCACAATTCCAAAAAAGGCACAGGCAAACTGTCCCGTGGTCGGGGCAAAAAAGGCACGGGTGACCTCCCTCCTGGCTTGTCCAGAAAAGGTACCGGTGACCTCCCTACCGGCTTGGCCAATCAGCCGTCAACGATCGCCTCAGACCCGTTGACGACGGTGCCCGCGTCAGGGACTGTGCCCGGGCTCGTTTGCTGAACGCGTCACTGCGCGCAATTGGCATGTGGTCTGAGGGGTTGAGCCACGAGTCGAACAACTCCAGGTCCTGGTCAAGACTCCCGCACTGACGGGAGTCTTATTTGTTTGATGCTGAAACATTTGGGAATAACAGGGGGAGCGTGTGGTACAAGGTGGATTGTTAAGGTGGGGAGGTACGGATCATGGGGCCGTCTGAAGGGTCACAATCGCCAGAGGGAGTTTTGACGCCAGAAAAATTCGACGCGGTGCGTCAGGAGTTGACCGCGGCACGGGCGGAGGCAATCCAAACGGTCGAACGGCAGCTTGCGGCAGCCAAAGGGCGAATCCAGTTTGCACAAGGCGAGCGTAGCACCACTGCTGATTTGCACTCACGTTTGGGCTTGGCGGAACAAACGGGCGAGGTGCAAGAGATGCATACACGTCTGGGGTTATTGATTGATGTCTATGCCGAGATGGAAAAAGCCAACCAGATACTGGCGGATGTTCATCAACAGAATCTTGAATTTTTTAATGCCATTCCGGAACTGACGCAGGATCAAGCCATCAACGTGTCGGGAGCGTATCAAGCGGCCCATGAAGACTTGCGCTACATCGAGGCGCGCGCCAGACTGGATGTCGCAATGTTACGGTACCACTGGTTTCGGCAGCGCCTGGCCCTTGATTTGTTGTTGCGGGTGCATTTCAACGAGCGGGCATTGGAGGCGGCGGGCGAATTGGACGCGCTTCAAGCGAACAAAGCGCGAGAACTGCAGCGGCAGATGGCCCAAAACAAGGATTTGATGGTACTGGTCGGCAAATTGGCCAGCGATGTGCAAGAAGCCCAAGCCTTGATGGATTGGGCCGTCTCAAGCGTGCACGATTTCGATGTCTTGCCACCGGAAGTCAAAAGCGTACGTCTGGCCGATCGTGACTGGGCCTTGCTGAATGGCAAGCTCAGTGTCTTGATGAACCTGGCGCAGCGCGTCGCCGACATGCCGGCTCTCGCCCAACATTTTCCCATCGAGGGTTCAGGAATCCCAAGCGAGCCGCCATTCGGAACGGAAACTTGAGTGCCGATCGATGCACCCGCACGCTCAGCCTCGCCGAATTTTCAGACGATTGGCGCGTCTTGGTTGAACGTGCGGTTATCCGCGCCGGGCATTCCGTGTCGGGGTGCAGTTGGTTTGACTACGTGCGAGGTGCCGTGGAAAATGGCAGCCTCGAGTTTGAAGCAGTGGGGCAGGATCCAGCCCGCGCAGGCGGTCTGCTCGTGGAGGTGCATGAGGGTCATCGAATCATTTGTCTGATGGTGGGCGTGTTGGACCATGCAAGCGCTGAGGCGATCCTTAAAGCGCTGCAAGCACGCTCGCTCGCCGTCAGTTGGGACACTGAGGCCGTGCCGCTGGCCGCACCCACTGGTGCCAATCTCGGCTTCATCCCATATATGCGCCAAACGTTCTTACAGGATCTGACACGGCTTGCTCCGTTCACGGCGCCATGTTTGCCGGAGAACCTGCGATTGCGCGCGTGGGATCCAGACGATGCGCCCGCGGTGGGTCATTTGATCGCAGACGTTAACATTGGCACGCTGGATGGGTTATTCTGGACAGCACCGGCGCCGCCAACACGCAAGCACTGTGAACAGGCCTGGCAACGTTTACTCCGAGGAGACCCCCATGCGCTGATGCCCGATGCGTCCTTTGTGCTGCAAGCCGGGGCTGATATCGTGGCGGCCGTTTTGTTGGGGCTGCAAGACGGAACAGCGACGCTTTGCGAGTTGGCGGTCGCACGGACTTGGCAAGGGCGTGGGTTATCACGCGTGTTGGTTCAGGCGGCCCAGCGTGCGTTGTTGGAACGCGGACATCTGTGTATGCGTTTTTTTAGTACGGCAAGTAACACGCGGGTACAGCGCCTGTTCACGCGAGAGCAAATCGTGACGAACATCAATACGGCCGGTTATGTTTGGCTTGCCAATGAGCGTTTGGGTCATTGATGCGTTCAGCGGGGTGCCGCGACAGGCAGTGCGTTGAGATCAAATTTTCGCCCTTTGCCTTCGTACTCCTTGAGCGTGAGGGTTAGGCTTTGCGCACGGGCGTCCGGCAGGCTCTTCAGGGTAAAGCTGCCGCGTACCCGTGTCCGGGCTTCGATCATCAAAAGACCGATATCAACGCTTGTGAGCTCCAAAGCGCTGGAGTAGTCATTCCCCAAGCTGTCCACCAAGCGGAACAGTTCCGGGCGATCGCTCCGATTCAGGAATTGAATCGTGTCCGCGCTCTGGTTGTCGACGCGCAGCGTGACACGGCAGCTTCGATCCTGCCACGCCACGCTGTCCACTGCCACGGTAACACCGTCGACGGTGATCGGCGCACTTTCCCAGCGAGCCGGAACATTCGGGGTCACACTGGGTGACGGGGTGGGTTCCTGTGTCGGCGTCGCGCTGGCCAGGGCCATGGGGGCGATGTCAGACGCAGACGCGACCGGCAGCACGGGCAATTGCTGTGTTGGCATGCTGAACTGTGACTTGATGGTCTGAGTCATCCAGACACCAAGCCCCGTAAAGACGATAAACACCGTGCCTGCAATCCAGACAAGGGTGCCGTAACCCCAATTGCCCCTGCGATGGCGATGGGGAACCCGATGCTCCAAAGCCAAAAACTCCCGCCTGAAATCCGCCAAAGTGGGATAACGGCGCTCCGGATCCACCTGCAGCGCACGCGCCAAGACGTCATCCAGCTCAGTGGGACAATCAATGTTCAAAGCGGACGGTGCAGGTGGCGGCGCGAGCAGCACCGCTGTATAGCGGGCCATAATCACACTCGCTTCGTAGGGATATTGACCGGTCAGCAATTCGTACAGAACCACCCCCAGGCTGAAGATATCCGCTCGCACATCCACCGTTGCGCCTGCCAGGACTTCAGGGGCCATATACCGCGCCGTCCCTGCCGTCTTTTGTATGTCGGCTGGCTGTGTACGGTCCAGGGTATGCGCGATACCGAAATCGAGCACAGTCGCCTGGCCCTCGTGAAAAATAATGTTCTCGGGCTTGATGTCACGATGGACGACCCCTTGACTGTGCGCGTACTGCAAGGCCTCACTGACTTGGCTCGCCAGTTGTTTGATCTGGGGCAGCGTCAAACGAACCTTGCTGTCGAGGGCTTCACGTAAATTGAGTCCTTCTAGCCACTCCATAACGATATAGCCGTCTCCGTCTTCCAGGAAGTGGTCAAAAACCGACACGATGTGTGGATGAACCAGGGAACTCGCGAGCTGTGCCTCACGCAACAACTGGCTGAGCTGCACCTGGCGCTCCGCTTCACTCAAATGCGGATTGAGCAGCAACTTTTTGAGGCCGACCTGCCGTTGTAACTTGGTATCAAACGCCTGGTAGACAAGCGAATTGCGCGTCCGTTTGACCAGCTTGCGCTGAATGTAACGCAAGGCCTCCGAACTGCGGGGATCTCGGTAATGAACCAAGCGTTCCTTAAACGCATGAACGGTTGAAAAACGTTGTGCCGGATCAAATCGCAAGGCTTTTTCCACAACCTCGTCAAGTTCCGGGGTGACTGCCGGGTTGAGACGACTGGGTGGTTCAAAATACTGTTCGTCAAGGTGATGGGGAATGTGCCCGGTCAGCAATTGGTATAGAATTGCTCCGAGGCTGTAGATGTCTGCACGTTGATCCACCCGATGGTGTCCTGCCGCGCCGATACGAAACTCAGGCGCCACAAAAGGATTTTCTTGGGCCATCTGTCGAAGGTCAAAGGTTGACAGTGTCGCGAGATCCGCTTTTTTGGCCAAACCGAAATTGGCGACCTTGACCACGCCACTGGGCGCCACCAAAATGTTTTCCGGACGGATGTCCCGGTGCACAATGCCGTGACTGTGCGCGTATTCCAAGGCTTCCGCGATCGCTTCCACAACCGACACCACCTCAGAAATAGGCATCGCCTGCCCCACTTGGGCTCGCACACGCTCTGCCAGTGTCTGACACTGATCGATCCACTCCGTCACCACGTAATAACAATCATCCCGCGGCAAGACATGCTCCACATTGACAATGTGGCGATGCCGCAACTGCATGGTCAGTTTCGCCTCACGCAGCAACTCGTTGCGCACCCGCTCCAATTGCGCCGGCGCCTGATATGGGTCATAACTCAACTCCTGCAACAAAACCGGACGCGCAAGCACCGTATCATACGCCAAATAGGTCGATTTGCCTTCGCTACGAGACAGCAGGCTTGTCAATTGATACTGATTGACCAAACGACGTGGCGAATTGGGACGCAAATGCTCCGCGATGGACAATTGAATATCCGGGTTCATCCAGGCGACTGCTCCCATTCGCGCGATATGCTGATTGACTTCGTTCAAATGCATCAACGGAACCCCGGAAACATCAGCCCCCGCCAACCCAGCAAAGGTTGATCGCTCCGGAAACACCAAAGCCACCCGAATCAAGAGATCACCGTGGCCACAACTCGCCAAAAATTGCGCGAGACAGCGCGCTTTTTCATGTAAGTGCGGCAATGGATTGGCGCGTTCATCAAAGCCGCCGGCAACAAAATTATGACGCCAAGGCCCACGTTCCTGAATCGTGATGGCACCATGCCAATCCTTGTAATCGATCAAAAACACCCCACTTGGGCCTATCACCACCGCATCGATGTCATCCGGCTCTTGCCGCCACTCCTGCCGCGGCAAAATCAAATGCGGCAAAACCGTATAATGCGATGGCAGGCCAATCAAAGCACTGACCAAAGACGTCTCGCTCTTTTCAACCAATTCTCGGTGTGTGCGCAGTTCAGCCATCAGCGTTTCTTTATCAAAATCTGTGGAGTGGGGCAATCAACCATCACGTGCGCACACCCTCCTTGAGCGTCTTGATGCGATCACGCCACAATGCCGCTGTCTCAAAATCCAGTTCAGCAGCCGCCTTTCGCATGTGAGCCTCCCATTCCCTCAGCACATCTTCACGCGCTTCAGGCGCGACGTTCGCGACTGCCGCCTCCACAACCGTCTCGTGAGACTTGACACCCAGGCTTTCAAGCAAACGGTTCCGCCCCGACTTGACGATCGCCTGCGGGGTGATGCCGTGCGCTTCATTATACGCCAATTGTCTGCTTCGTCGCCGATCCGTTTCATCCAAAGCCCTGATCATCGAATCAGTTAGACGATCCGCGTACATAATCACCCGACCCTCAGGGTGCCTGGCCGCACGCCCGATCATCTGGATAAGTGATCGCGTCGCACGCAAAAACCCCTCTTTATCCGCATCCATAATGGCAACCAAAGACACCTCGGGCAAATCCAGCCCTTCTCGCAACAGATTCACCCCCACCAAAACATCAAAGGCCCCCGCCCGCAACGCCTGTAAAATCTCCACGCGCTCAAGCGACTGTATATCCGAGTGCAAATACTTGATCCGGATCCCCAACTCCGAAAAATACTCGGTCAAATCCTCAGCCATCCGCTTGGTCAAGGTCGTCACCAGCACCCGTTGCTGCCGTTTCACCCGCGTCTTGATCTCATCCAGCAAGTCATCCACCTGCCCCGCGATCGGTCGCACATCAATCATGGGATCTACCAGTCCGGTTGGGCGAATGATCTGCTCAACAATCCGGCTCGACCGCTGGACCTCCGCATCACCAGGCGTTGCCGACACAAAAATCGTCTGCCCCACCCGCTCCCAAAACTCCTCCACCCGCAAAGGCCGGTTATCAAACGCCGAGGGCAAGCGAAACCCGTGCTCAACCAACACCTCTTTGCGCGAGCGATCGCCGTGATACATCCCTTGCAACTGCGGCAAGGACACATGACTCTCATCAATCACCAGCAAAAAATCATCTGGAAAATAATCCAGCAGTGTCGAAGGCGCACTCCCCGGTTCCCGATTCGCCAAAATGCGCGAGTAATTCTCAACCCCGTTGCAATAGCCCACCTCGCGCAACATCTCCAGGTCATAACGTGTCCGCTGGGCAATCCGCTGCGCTTCAAGCGCGCGATTCAACCCCTCATAATACGCCACACGTTCCCGCAACTCGGCTTCAATCTCCAGACACGCCCGCTCAATCTCATCCGGCGGCGTCACAAAGTGTTTGGCCGGGTAAATGAACAACGCCTCCCGGCTCGACAACACCTGACCCGTCACTGCCTCGATCTCAACAATGCGTTCCACCTCATCGCCGAAAAACTCCACCCGAAACACATTGTCCTCATACGCGGGAACCACTTCCAAAACATCCCCGCGCACCCGAAAGCGCCCGCGCATCAGTTCAACATCATTGCGTTCGTATTGCGAATGAATCAACTGCCGCAACAAGTCATCCTGGCGCACCGATTCACCCAGCCGCAATTCCGTGCGGGCTTCGAGGTAGGTTTGGGGCATGCCAAGGCCGTAAATGCAACTCACCGAGGCAACGACCACCACATCGCGGCGTTCGAGGAGCGATCGCGTCGCAGCGTGTCGCAAGCGGTCAATCTCGTCGTTGATCGACGCTGACTTCTCGATATACGTATCTGTCCGCGGCACATACGCCTCGGGCTGATAATAATCGTAATAACTGATAAAGTACTCCACCGCGTTGTGCGGAAAAAACTCCCGCAACTCGTTGCACAACTGCGCCGCCAGGGTCTTGTTGTGCGCCAGCACCAACGTGGGCCGGTTCAGCCGCTCGATCGCCTTGGCGACCGTGAAGGTCTTGCCACTGCCCGTGACACCCAACAACGTCAGAGGGCTCTCCCCAGCATGAATGCCCGCACACAACGACTCAATGGCCTGCGGCTGATCCCCAGACGGCGCGTACGGCGCCACCACCTCAAAATGACCCACGCTAGCCAAGCCCCGTCGGGTGCGCCAAACACGCCATCAGCGACTGGCTTCACGCGACGGATTCGCCTCTTCCGCTTCGCCCGCCTTCAACTCACGCGCCACGTTCGCTTCAATCTCCCGCGTCCCGCGCTTGAACTCATTCAAGCTGCGCCCCAGCGAATGGGCGATTTCAGGAATCTTCTTCGGCCCGAACACCACGAGGGCAATCAGCAGAATCACGACCAGTTCGGGTATCCCAATCGGCACGGCGCGGCTCTCCTTCTGAGACTTCAGGGCAACCATTATAGCCGTCAGACGGTGCGTTTGTCACGAATGGCATCACTTGCCCCGAGGCAGTCAAAAACAGCCACCGGATAACCCTTCCCCTTAATTCAGCACGGTCACCGCCACCGGACGCGATTCGCAGATTCAATGCTCCTGCGTTGCACAAGCTGATGGGAACCATCTGTTCGGAACGGCCCTTCGCTTCTTGCGAAGCCAGCCTTCATTCAGGCCGATATTGATTGGTGTTCAAACCCAGGCGGTTGTTCCGCAAAAGTACGCGTTCGGTGAGCCTGCGTAAGTCAGAGCCTGCAAGCGAGCGTCACTTGGGATTGCAGGTAATCACCGGCCGCGCCGATATTCAGTGCTCGTGAACCCCAGTTGACGTAGACGGCGAGCGACGTATCTGGCGTCAGGTCCCAGCTCACACTCCCAGCTGCCGTCGCGCCAAAAGTCTGCGCGCTATGATCATAGGCCATACCAGGCTGAATTTCGACCTGTGCCATTCCCAAGCGCTCCGTCAGCGACACGCTCAAGGTCTGAACATTGAGCTGCTTGGGCAAGTTCAAGGCACCACCAGCGTCCCCCCACCCCCGATGTCTGAACTCATGGTAGATGGTGAGCGGTGAGGTCGGTGAAATCCGCACGCGCAGATCCGTAACCAGCGCGGTGCTATCGCCGTTGACACCATTGGGGACGCTCAGCTGACCGATTGCGCCCCGCGCCCCCACAGTAACAGTATCTCTGGCCTGCCAACGTGCGCTCGCAGCAACGGATCGTTCCCGTCCGCCAAGCTGCATTGTCCCGTTGAGTTCCTCCCAGCGCTGATCCTGTGCATCAAGTGACACCTGCAAGCCCTCGGCCTGCCACCCGGCCAGCACACTGACAGCCGGTGACAGACTCGTCCCGGCCTGGTCACGCGCCAGTCGCGCAAGCGCCGAGCGCGCTTCGAGGCGCCAAGCTCCGCGATGCACCTGTAGGGCCACTTCACCCTGTTCCGTCCGAACGGTTCCGGACGCCCATTGCGCGTGCTGCAACCGCGTCTCGACCCTGATGGTGTCATTCAGGTGGTTCCACGCTTGCACGGCCATCTGCTGACGATCCAATCCGGCATATTGTTCGATTTGCCCGTCAAACTTGAGCGCCCAGCCGGCGTCTTCCCGCACCAAGCGATAGGCCTCGCCGGCATCATTTGACCCGGGACGCTCGGTGAGGTTGCGTTTTGCCACACCGCGTGCGGCTGCGAACTGGCCGGCGGCATGTCGCGCCATCGCCTCGGCCGCTTTCACATACGCAATCTGCGAATCATCGTCTGGCACCTGCGCCAGCAAATCCGCTGCTTCAGCGGCGCGTTTACCCTGTTTCAGGCGATCCGCCATGAGTATCAAGGTGTCTGGCGACGTGGGTTCGAGCCGTTCCAGAACAGCCAACGGGACATCGGCACCCTCCAGTTCCCCCCTGGCAAGATGAAAACGAGCCAGACGCGCGAAGGCCGTCGCGTCTTGTGGAAAGTCAAGCGCAATCTGGCGCCAGGTTTTTTCAGCGTCAGCCATGCGATCGAGCCGCTCAAGCGACCAGGCGCCGGCCTCGCGATCCAACCTGGACTGGCTCTGCTCAGCCAGCGTGACCGCTTTGGCGTAAGCCTGCACTGCAAACGCACCCTCCGGGCCATCTTCCAGTCCTGCCCGGCGAAACCACGTTTGCGCATCCCCGGAACTCGCGTGGTGCAACTCATCCAGCCACCTCCGGGCTGCAGCGCTATCCCGTGCCTGATAGAAGTCTGCCACCACGCGGATAGCCTGCACCTCCCGCGGGTTCGCCTCAACCAGCCGCGTCACATAGGCTGCGCCCTGCTCGGGGTGAGCACCATAGACGTAAAATGCCGCAACAGTCGTCAGCAAATCGAGGTCATTCGGACGCAATGCCAGCGCATCTTCCCTCAACTGCTGGGCCGCAACCAAACGGTCGCACTTGTCGTTCGCCAAAGCCAGTGTCAACAACAGATCGGCATCACCAGGCGTTTGCTTCCGGACGTGCTCAAACGCTTCAACCGCCTCCTCGAAATGCGCCAGCTTGAATGCGAGGAAACCCCGCGTGCGCCAAACTGCGGGTGTCGGGACCTCAGGCATCGCGCGCAGCAGCGCCAGCGCTTGTTCAGGGCGATCGCTGCGACTGAACAGGCCAGCCGCCAGCAGCCAGCGATCTGAATCAGCCTTGCCCAGTTGCAAGCGGCGTTGCCAGACGCTGGCGGCTTGCGCAAGCTCACCTCGCGCCTCGAGTGCGAGTGCCAGCAATTCGTGCGCCAAACTGTCTTGCGGTCTTTGTCGGATCAAAGCTGTAAGCAGCGTGCTGCAATCATCCCAGTTTTCGCGGGAGGCGGCGCGTTGCGCGAGCGTCTTCAAAATATCTTCAGGCACCGGCGTGCGGATGGCGATGACCCGTTGCGTGGCTTCGGCGAGTTTGTTTTCCCACATGAGCCAACGCACCAGGGTAATCCGGTCCTGTGCAGTCGCTTGAGCCGAGCGCAAGAGCTGCCGTTGGTGTGCAATCGCTGCGCTGTGGTTGCCGGCGTCGGCGTGTGCACGGGCCAGTCGCCGCCGATAATCGGCACTTTGTGGACTCAAACGCACCAACGCCTCAAGGTTGCCGAGTCCTGCGGGATGCCAGTCATCAGCAGGGCCGCTGACGGCAAGCCATGCCTGGCGCTCAGCGAGCGTTGCCCGGGTGTCTGTGCCAAGCACTGCGGCGTAGCGCTGCCACGCAGCAGCCGTCTGGCCGCGAAATGCCAGCACCTGCGCCAGCTTGAGCTGGACAGCACGATTACCCGGTCGTACACCCAGATAGCGCGTCAGTTCCACAATCGCGCCATCCAGCGCCCGGTGTGCCAGCAACGTGGTGAGCTTTTCTTGATGCAAGCGGTAATCATCAGGATAACGAGCGACATCCTCATCGAGTAGCTGCCCGGCGACTTGGGCCTGCTTGCGTGCGCGCAACCATTCGCGCAGTGATTTTCGGAACGTGCGATCGCCGGGCGCGTCTGCCGCCAAGCGCAGAACCCGTGCGACCATCTTTGGGGAACGGTCCGTTCCAAGACCCGCGAGGATCGCCTGCGCACGGGTAGCATCCGGCGCCAGCAGGTAAGCCGCCCACGCGTATTCGCGTGCCTCAGCATGTTTACCTGCCCAGTTTGCCAGTCTCGCCGCCTGATCGTGCAAGGCGACCGTGTTCGGTGGATGAATACGCACCATGTCGCACAAGGCACCCCACGGGTCATTTCCCGCGAGATGCAAGCTAACCAGACGCTGTAAAGCGTCTGGTCCGTCATCAAGTTGCACGATCTGTCGCTGACAGGCGATCGCTTCCGCGCGGTGGCCAGTGGCAAGGGCGAGGTCGCGTACCCGGACCAGCGTTTGCCGATCCATCGGCTGACGCGCCAGCCACGCCCGCTCGCCCGCCAGCGCAAGCTCAGGCCGCCTGGCCCAGAGTGCCAGTTCGGTAAACTCCTTGTGGGCCTGCGGATCACCCGCCCGGGCAGCCCGCGCAAAGCTCGGCAACGCCAGCCCCGGATTGCGTGCAGCCAGCGCCAACCGGCGCACCAGCCGACGCTCAGACGCCGGCAAAGGCAAATCCCCTCCAGCCTCCTGCAATACGCGGATTGCGCGCGCTTGCTCACCATTTTTCCCGTAAGCCACTGCGAGACGCTTTGCACTCGCCATCGAGGGGCGTTGCATATGCAAGGTCTCCAGGGCCGCCAGCACGACACGCGGATTCCGTGCATGGGACTCGGCTTCGGCCAGATTCACCCGCGACGGTATCAGCGCGATCGTCGCAACCCCGACAAGCAAACCCCCGAGTAAACCAATGCCCCAGGGCCCCCTCACCACGTCACCTCCCAGCTCACCCGGCCGGGACCCGCTTTCAGCGTCAGGCGCCCCTCCGAGTCAGCCCGCACGCGCCGGTTCCCCGGCCCGGTGACCGTCAATTCTTGATTTTTTCCAAAACCCGCCAGTACCACCTCGAGTGGCCCTCGAGCTTGCCAGACCCCGCGAACCCGCGTGTTGCTGACCCCCCAGTCCGACAAAGGCGCGCTGGCTTGCTCGAGATGGGGTAGCCGCGGCGGCTCAGATGCCAAGACCAACGTGGCATCCGGCTTCGACAGATGCACATACAGACACCCCGGCGCGCGCCGGTAGCCGGCTACCCCCTCGGAACGGGACAGGTCAACACCCGAATGAGCACCATCGACACGCACCGTACGGCAATCGCCCCAGCCGCGCAAGCGCCAGACACCCGCATCAAGTCGTTGCCAGCGCGCACTGATGAAACCCATGACGCTGCGCGCGTAGTCCGACGCGCTGAGGTAGGCCAGGGGTGTTTGCCTGGCCCAGGTGTCGATCACTTTCAACGCGCGTAATCCCGCCGCGCGTTCTGCAGCGTAGAAGTGGTAATACAGGTTTGCTGCACTGAGACGGCGGGGGCTTTCCGTCAGACGGAATTGCTCAAGCAAGGCAAGCTGGCCATCGTAGGGGCCTGACCACTGGTTGGTGAACAGGTTTTCGTTGCCGGCTGCCGTGAACACTTGCCAGTGCTGCCCCACGCGTTCGGCCAGGGGTGCCAGACACGTCACGGAGGGCGCATCAGGGTCAATCACCGCGTCACCGCCATTCATATTGGCGACGCCGCAGTCCACCGTGCGTGCCAGAAAGGCTTCCGACGGATTCGTCATGCCAGACCACAAGAAAATGGCAGGACGCTTGCTGGCGGGGAGCAGGCCCTGCACGAACGCCAGCGACTGGTCAACTTCTCTGGTAGGCAGCAGGGTCGTCGACCGCCCATTGAGTAAAGCGTCTTGCCAGTCGGCCACCGCACCACTTGGTGTGCCGATGCCGCGTTGCCAGTCGTGGGGGTGGGTAAAGGAATGGGAAGCCGCTTCGATGTGTGGCAGCGCAAATATGCGGCGGGCCAGAGTCTGCAGCACCGGTTTGTCGACGAGGTCACGGGCAATCACCGACACCGTGGTGGGAACCGTTGTATGCATCAGCAATTCTTCATGTAAGACCTGCGCAGCCACCCGCCTCCGCGGTTCAATGGCGACGTTGGCAAAGCCATCACCGTCCACGTGCGCGAAAAAGACCCGACGACCGTTCACCGTACTGACGTCCGGTATCGGCTGATCAGCGCAGTGCAGGGCTTTGCTGAAGAACAGGTAAGGATCGAAGCGCCAGCGGTATCGGAAGCTGACCGGATTCTGCTTGAGCAGCACCCCCAACTCTGACAGGTATGCCCCGTTGGGCGTGACCACTGCCACAGCCGATGGGGCCTGGCCGGTTTCCGCGATGGCTGCCACAATCTCACCAGTTGGCTGGATGGGGTGCACCCCGCGCCAGTTTCGATCCGGGGGGGCTTGCTCGATCTCGAACCAGGGCCAGTGCGCGTGGTGCCAGGATATCTGCGGGGAACGGGTGGTCACTGGCTCACGTTCCAGTCCCAGGGTCGTGAGCAAGCGGTTCGCATCCGCGTCGGACACGGTGCGACCAGTCGGGTCACCCAGCAAAGGGTCCAAGCCGCCAAGCAAGATGAGCGGCCGCGCGGGGCCACACCACTGCTTCAATGCTTCAATCAGGGCAGATGGGTCGGGCGTCACGTTTTGCTGAATGAGGCTTACGATGCCGGCGCTGTTGTCGATGAGCGCGTCTGGAGGAACGCCCTCACGCACGGACCAGTGTCGGGCCAAAAAGCCGAGGCGGTGCAGGCACGCTTCGATAATGCGCGTACTTGTTTCGCCCCGTTCAGAGGTTTGGGTAGCTTCATCGGTGAGGAGCACGATCTCGCGCACTACAGGCACGAAGGGCGCGGCAGCATCGCCTGAAAGGGGATTACCCGCATTCAGACTTCCCAGAACAGCGAGTAAGAGAGTTTGACGAATCACGGGGCACCTACAACAAAGGTTGACGGACGAACACATGAAAGTCCAACTCATCCAGGGCGCTTGATAACATCACCGCACCCACGACGAGGGTGATGCCACACGCGATCGTGTAGCCGATGCCCAGATAGGCATTGCCCCAATCGAAGGCGAGCCAGGTAAAGGCGGCATTGGTTGTGACGAAGACCAGGGCAAGCGAAAGGGCCTCAATGCGATATTCGAGGTACAGCAGCACGATCAGGATCATCAAATGGAGGGCGTGAAAGAGCGCGCCCAGGCAACCGAAGCGAAAGACAAAGATGGAGGCCCAGTTGAGGTTGAGTGCGTGGAAGATCGCGGGCGCACCCAGAATCAGTAACGCGCTTAGTGGGATTTGAACTTTGAGAATCAGGGCCGTGTTGCGCCAGAGTGTGTCGCGCATGCGGATGCGAGCGGCCTCGATTTCGTTGAGCGTGCCACGTCCAAGCAAGATGGAGAAGTAGGTGCGATAGGTGTCATAGAAGTCGGTTTCAACACGGACCAGAAACAAGGCTAGGGCGGGAATGATCGATAAATAAGCCAGATACATGGCGTTGTCGTAGATCGGCGCGACATGCAAGGCTCCCACGACCACCTTGCGGGTGTTTGGGTGGTACCAGCACAAAATTTTATCGATCCAGACCCCGAGGTTATAGGCAAAGCCGATAACAATCAGCGGCCAGAAGCGCACGAGGGCCGTTTGCAGGTGGCGTGGGCGAACGAGGGGAAGGCCAAACTCGATCGTGATGCGAACGACGAGCGTCGCAAAACAGAACAGGTAACCGCAGGTGAAGCCCAGAATCTGGCCGGTGAGACCAAAGTGTTGTCCCCCGTTGATGCTTGCAACGATTGCCACAAGTCCGCCGCCAACGAAAGCCCAGGCAATGGCCCGATAATCCTTGGCTGCCGAGAGAAAGGTCATGGCAAGCCAGGTTCCACTGATGGCCAGCAACATGATGAGCGATGCGACCAAGACGGCCAATGGAAGGGGAACCTGTGTGAAGAACAGCACGGCCAGAACGGTTTGAACGAGGAGAAGGCCTGCGAGCAGCATGCTGAAAGCCGGTGCAAAAAATTCGGGCTGGTTTTCGTAGAGGCGATCCGCCAGGTAGCGTGAGGCAACCTGGTGAATCGTTCCGACGTTAATTAGCGACGCGGCCAGTGCATAGCCGACCAGCGCGAGAAAAATCTCGAACTCGTGACTCTCGGCACCCAGTGCGCCATAAATGGACAGGACAGCCAGAGACAGGCTGCTGATCAGCCATGGCCCCGATGTGATGATCACCGCATAGTGAAAGGCTTTGAGGGGCCCCAGTATCCCCCCTTCATTCAACATGCGCCGGAGCGTGAATCCAATGCCTGCCATCAATTCGGCTTCCGTGGCGAGACGCCTAGTTCTCGATACATGCTGCGATACCGATCGAACAGTTGCTGCTCATCATAGCCGTGTTCCACCCGACGCACTGCGGCTTGGCTCATCGCCTGGTAGCGCAACGGGCTGTTCGCCAGTTCGCAGATAGCGGCGGCAGTCGCCTGCGGCGATGCAACGGGGGTCACGATGCCCGAAGGTCCGAACGACTGGTCGATGCCCTCACGCCCAACGATCAATTCGGGACAACCACCGACACGGGTCCCAATCACTGGAATTCCGCTGGCCATGGCCTCAATCAACACGAGGGGTTGCGCCTCGGAGACACTGGTGAGCACCACCAGATCCAGTTGCGACAGCCAGTCGCGCACATCCGCCGCTCCCACAAACTGCAAGATATCGCTCAGGTTCAGCATCTCGGATAAGGTGACGCACTCTTGCGCATAGCCCGGGTCCTCATTCAGGGGGCCAATCACAAACGCCGCGATGGGACGCGCCACGCTGGCCAGTTGAACGGCCCGGATGAAGGTCTTGACGTCCTTGATCGGCACCACCCGACCGATAAAACCAACCCGAAACGGGCGATCGCGCCAGTCGCGGGTGCCGCGCAGGTCACGGAATCGTGCGAGAGCAACCCCGTTGGGGATGATCGCACAACGCGTCGGGTCAGCGCCTGCTGCCAGTTGCAATCCGTGATTGACGCCATTGAGTGCGACGATGCGGTCCGCTGACTCATAGGCCATCTTCCCCAGAAATCGATACTGCCTGCGCCACCACCGCTTAAAAAAAGGTTCATCCGTTCGGGTTGACCGGCCAGCCCACTCGTCATAAATCCAATCGGCCTGCACAATCTCGATGTCCCGTTCGCGTGTGTAAAGACCATGTTCGGTTAGGATGAAACGAGTGCCTCCGCGCACGCGTGCCAAGGCTGCCAGAAACCCGGCATAGCCTGTTGACATCGCGTGGTAGATGCCCGCCGCAGGCAAGGGCACTTCGCGTAGACGCAGCACGGGCCCGTGGGTGGCACGCCAGTTCCAGACATAATCGATAAAGGAGATATCATGGCCGCGCTGCCGGTACATGTTGGTCAGAAACTGCCACGTGGCACGCGCGGTTTCGAGCTGGAATGCGCCAAGTCGCGCGGTCTGGGCCAGCCGGTCGATCGTTTTTACAAACGGACAGCCAAGCGTGGCATCGTCGGCGTGCAACCGGGACAACTGGGCCATGAATGAGGAGTCAGGCTCTCGAAACACCCCATCGCGCGCGTCGGTTTCAAAGAGGTAGATCTGCTGCCGCAACACCACGTTGGCTGGGATATCGTAACGGCTCTGCTGGGCATACGCGCGATCCGGCAACAATTCCAGCAAGCCGAAACGCACCTCGGGCAGGCCCTGGATCAGCCGATGCACCCACGAGGATACACCACCCGTTACATAGGGATAGGCGCCTTCCACAAGCAGACACACATCGACACGCTGCATCAGTTACCCCTGCCCTTGTGACCCACCCAGAAGTGTGCCACCTCTGCTTCTGGACTGCCTGGGGTAACCAACGCCTCCCAGCGTGGTGCCAAATCTCGCAGTCGCGCAAATGCGCGCGCATCATACAACCAGGCGCAGCGCTGCGCCCAGAGCGAGGGTTCTTCTGGATAGCACTCACACGCCGTTTCAAGCACGGTGAGCGCGTCTGGCAGGCCATTCAGTCTGGCACGCGCGCGGGCTGCCAACAGCCAACCGTCGGCACTCAGAGCCCCCGCTTGCGCATGCAGGTTTCGCAGCAACTGTTCAATTTGTCGCCATAGCGGTTCGCTCACCTGTTCGGACGCGGTGCCACTTTGAATCAGATCATGCAAACCTTGCGCCAGTCGCTCGGTCGCGTCGGGGTCCTGTGGTGCCCGTGCGGCAGCCCGTTGAGCGTGTTCGAGCCGTTCGGTCAGGCGTTGCTCTACCCTGATCAGGGTCAAAGAGGCCATCAGACGCGTATCCTCCGAGGGGTGCGCCAAGGCGCCACGCAAAATGGAAAGCCCACTGAATTCAGGGAGGCTGGCCAGCGCCTCTGCCGCTCGCAGTTTGGCGGCCAGGTCACCGAAACGGAGTTGATCCACCATCGGTCGTACCGCAGCCTCGCGCTGCGCCATTTGAGCCTGGTCCCGGATCGGACGGGCCCACAGCGGCTGCTCGTAACGCAGCGCGATATAGTTCCGGTAAAGGTCTGTCACCGCACCTTGCGCGTTTTGCTGACGGGTAAGCACCGCCCATGCAAGGGCTGGGCCAATCACCGGAAAGGCCAGTGACAAGGTCGCTGCATTCATGGGCACCAGCGACTCACTGGCCTCACTCAGCCGCCAGAAGCGCCAGGTAATCCAGGCGCCGAGCCCATGAATCACAACCGATACCGTGGGATAACCCAGCCAAAACACTATCGCCACCAGGCCCCCGGTAGCCGGCGCAATCAGACGGCCCTGGCGCAACACCCAATCATCGAAGCGCCGCACGTCACCCACGGGCTGCCACCTTCGCTTCTAGCCGGGCGAGCATCACGGACAAAGTCGGCTCGCCCTTCATAAATGCGCCCACCGCGATGCGGGCTGTTGGCAGCGCCGCTTGCAAGCGGCCCGCCAGAGTCTCGGCACCTTCATGTGGGGTGACGGGCAGAATCAGCAAGAATTGCTCACGGGATGGCATGTGTCCCGCGATGTCTATGGTGCGAAGCGCACCCCGTAACAACTCCCCCATCCGCTGGATGCTCGCACGCCAGTCATCGTCATCTTGATCGCGAAGACTGGGTTCATGCACCAGCACCAGTGATAAGGCAAGATCGTAGCGTCGCGCCAGTGAGTACTCGGTTTCGGCCCGTTCGAGCGTGAAAGCCTCACGCAAAAGTCCACTGATGGGATGGTCCCGGCGTGCTTCCATCGCAGCTTGGTGTGCCTCGGCCCGCATCAGGGCAGCTCCTCCCCATTCCGCCAGCAAGTGCAGCAACTGGTGGCAACCCACGTTCAGGCGCAAAAAGGGCAGGTGCTCGATCACAAGCGCCCCCTGCACTCGCCCATCCGGATGCCGCAAGGCTGCAGTTAGCAGCCACGGTGAATCCGCCGCCGGCAGGCCTGCTGAAGCATCGGCCTCCAGTAACGTGGCGATCGCAATCGACTGCTGCCGTGGCGCCCATTCTCCTGTGCTGGCCACCAGTGAGACGTTGACACCCTCGCCGAGATATACCGCGCCCGCCTCGACACCCAAAAAGTGCGCCATCAAGCCAACGAGCGCCTTGGGTATCAACTCTGGATTCAGGGTCTCAAGCTCGCGCGCAGCGTCATAAACACTGACAACGGTCTGTGTCTGGCCGGTGATCTGTCGGTCCAGGCTCTCTTTGGCCTGCAACAACACCGCATGCCGCACCGCCAGATCCTCCGCCCGCCGGTGCGAAACCCCAGCCTGCTCTCGGGCCCGCCGGGCCTCTTCTCTGGGCACCTCCGCAACAAACCCCACCACGGTTCCCGTCAACGGATAGACCAGGACCTCAAACAAGCCCTGACGTTCCACCGCCACGGAGAGCACTTCATGCAATCCGCCGTGCTGATACAGAATCGTGCCTGCCGTCAGCACACCACACACCACACCCACCCCGTAACCATAACGGGCAGCCAAAATCAGAATCACCCAGAAGCCAGGGTGCCACTGAACAGCCGTCGGTTGCCAGCACCACGATGCCCCGAGTGTCAGTGTCAGCCCGAGGAGCATTTCTACCCAGACCCGCCAGGACCCGAGCGATCGCTCTTGTCGCGTGTCCGACAAAGGCTCCTGTTGGTTTGCTTGTGAGGTTTGCACAGCCAGGATCGATCCCTTGAATACTCTGAACCTTAAATGACGCCCGCCAGCGTCTCATATCGTTCCCCATCTGGCTGTGATCGTGATCGTATAAAACCGCCGGCCAGTGGTGTTGAGCCCGAGAAACCCGCCAGACAGGTGCGGCCTCGTGATCGCGATGGAATATGTGCGTTTCAGTCATTCGACTTTGCTATGCCTGCTCGTCTCGCTTTGCCTGTTTCAGAGGTTTCGATCGGACTTCCTGACTGAGTGCAAGTGTGGTGACACTGGATGCGGTCAGCAGACGGGAGAAGACTTGAAATGGCAACACCAGAGGGTGTTATCGTTGCTTCGGTCGAAACGGCCGAATGGTCGCCGATGCGGGGGCGCGTGGCAGTCATTTTATCAGTCGCAAACGTTGTGACAATAAAAATATTCGTGGAGGGTCTTGAATGATCGCGTGGGTGTCTAATTTCTGCGGTGGCGTGTTCAAGTGGGGTGGCTTCCGGGTAGACTGGGACGGGATGTCCATGATGGAATGAGGTGTTCGTTGCGTCACGCCGCCTGCAGGTGTCTGTTCCTGCTCTTTTCATGCGCTTGCCAGCCACTGGGTGAGCTTCCCTTGGGCGATCGCACGGGCGGCGCCCGGGGCGCAGGGAATGTGCCCGGCGTGGCCTATCAACCGCTTAAGTCGCTTGACATCCCAGATACCTCGGTCACGGAATGGGAACTGAGTCTGAAGCAACAGCCTGGCGGCCCCACGCTCAACGATCTGGAAAATGACTCCGGTCCGGCCAATGTGAATCCGGTCGTGCTTTCGGGCACCTTGCGCGAGCGGGGTTCTGCCGAGCTTTTTCCGGTCAAGGTGCATTTGCGTGGCCACTCGACGCGACTGTCACCGCAGAAGTCGTATCGCATCACCATTGACAAGGAGGCAACGCCTTGGCGCGGGACGCGCGAGGTGCTGCTGAACAAGCACCCGTACGATCTGACAAGGGTGCGCAACCGCCTGACATTTGACCTTTTGCAGACGCTGCCGGAGCTGCGGGCGCCCAAGACGCGGTTTGCCACGTTGCGTATCGATGGTCAGGCACGCGGGTTTTTCACGCAGGTCGAGCGCATCGACAAGGCGTGGCTCGCGAGTCGGGGGCTGGATGCAAAGGGTTACCTGTACAAGGCAGAGCAATTCGAGTTTGGCCTTGATGAATCGGTAATGAAGACAGTTGGGCAGGCCGGGTATAATAAGGCGGCTTTTGAGAAGGTGCTTCAAATCGATGGTCGTGAGGATCACGGCCGCCTGCAGGCGATGCTGCGGGATGTGAATGATGAGGGTGCTCCCATCAACACGGTGATGGCCCGCCACTTCGATCGTGCGAACTATCTCACGTGGCTGGCTTTTAACATCTTGACTGGCAACAAGGACACCAACAGCCAGAACTTTTATCTCTATGCGCCACAATCAGGGGGGGCCTGGCAATTCATCCCGTGGGATTTTGATGCGGCATGGGGGCTGTACGATCAGCCCGATTTCGTGGCGAATCCGGCCAATCGGCTGGCTCGCTGGCAGGAGGGTCCCGCCAACTGGTGGGGGGTACGCCTGCATCGCCGATTCATGAGCGATACGCGCAACCGTCAGCAGTTGCTTGAGCGCATGGCGCAACTAGGTGAAACGTTTTTCAGTGCCAACCGTGTGCGACCCTTGCTGGACGCCTACACGCCCGTGTTGAAGAAGGCAATCGCCGAGGAACCAGATCGTTCCGGCTTGCCTGGTGCGACAACCAATCCGGATGTAGCCTGGGCGGCTGAGGTCGCGCGATTGGCGGAAGTGCCGCGCACCCATCAATCGCGCTTCATCGAAAGCTTGCAGCGTCCGATGCCATTTTTTCTGGGGCAGCCGGTCGTCACGGCTGACGGGGCATCATTCACGTGGGACGTCTCGGAAGACTGGCAAGGCGATGCCGTCACTTACGATTTCACGCTCGCCCGTGATGGGTCACTCCAGCAGGTCGTGGCGTCGCGCAGGGGGCTTGCGACGACTGGCTATCAGCACGTGGGTCGCCTGACGCCGGGGCGCTATTACTGGCAGGTTATGAGCCGTGATAGCGCAAATCCTGATCAGCACTGGCAGAGTGCGTTTGATGTGCTTAAACTTGGCGATGGTCAGGAACCGCTTAGCGGAGCGGCCTTCTTCGACGTTCCGTGATGAGGTGAACCGTGTCGCAAAACTGGCCTTTGGGTGCGGGTCCGGTCAGTACCAATCTGGCCTTTGGGCCAGCTGGCATGGTGGTCACCGTCGTGCTCGCGACCCTGCTGGGTGGTGCGCTGGCTTTGAGTTATCGCCGGACGTCGGCTGGACAGTACAACAGAGACGTGGCCCAGGCCCAAATCGTACTGGCGGTGCTGATGGCCATTGTCATGGTGGTGGTGGGAGACCACCTGAGTCGGGCATTTGGGGCGGTGGGAATCTTAAGTGTCATGCGTTTTCGGGTCAAAATGCAGAGCGCCACAGAGGCGGCAACCCTGCTGGGTGCGGTGGTGGTGGGGATGGCGAGTGGCGTTGGCATGTACCTCGAGGCATGCGTCGCGACCCTCGGCCTGGCCTTGCTGGCCCATGTGTTGAGTTGGTGTTTCGTCGTGCCCGCCCCGCAAGGGCCGGGCAATGCCTTGCCCCCCGATACGGGTGGCGCGCTGGAACGGCGCGAGGATTGAAGATGTCGCAGGCCACGGCGGTACGCTGGAAGCAAGCGTTGTTCGCGATGGGAGCGTCGGGGGTGCTGATCGCCATCGTGGTGGGGTCCGTTTCGGGCACACAAGTGCTCGAGGGTCGCGTGGTGCGCGAATCGGTAATGATTTCGGCTGAAACGGCGGGACGGGTTGAAGCGTTGCTGGTGAAGGAAGGAGACTGGGTGGAGCCGGGTGCTTCATTGTTGCAACTGGACACCGCTGACTTGCAGTCTGAACGGAGCATCCAGCGCGCCCGAGAAGCCTTGCGCCTGCGTGAATACGAACACGCACAAACGCAACTGGCCGAGGTTCGTCGGCAGTTTCGAGGCAAGTGCGCAGATGCGCAGACGCAACTGGACCGCCTGAGCGTTGTCCATCGGGCGGCAGGCCTGAAAGCCAAGCAGGCACAGGACAATGCGCGTGAACTCAAGCAAGCGATGGATAAGGGGGCTGTGGCGCGGGATGAATATGAAAAGGCCTGGACCCACGCGCGCATCGCGACGTTGGCGGTTGAATCGGCGACGATCGATCTCCAAGCAGCCAAACGCAGCTTGCGTGAGCGAATGGAAGACGGAACCGCGGAAGCGTCTGTCAAGGCGATGCGGCAGGCCGAAGCGGCACTTGCACAAGCCACAGTTGAAAGTCGCGCCCTCGATAGACGCATCCGCGCCCGCACCCTTCGTGCACCGGTCGCGGGACGTGTGCGGGAAGGCCTCATTCGGGTAGGTGAGTATGCGGGTGTGGCGCAGGCACTCGTTCGGCTTGAGCCACCCACTGCAGCCTGGGTTGAGGTGAACATGCCAGAGGCGCAGGCCGCGCAGGTGACAGTCGGGCAATCCGTTACGCTTCTGGGTGAACCGACTCCCTGGCAGATCCTCGCCGCACGTGTTCGGGTCATCGCTCCCGCAACGTCGCTCCCTGTGGGCACGCCGGATGCGTTCACCCGTCTGCTCATCGCGCCAGAAGGGCACGCAATCGATCACCAGCATGGCCACCGTATGCGGGTCCTGGTGAAGCCGGAATGAGGGAGTGATGATCAGACACGCGTGGCGCTTGTATGTATCCAAACGAAGTCACAGCGATTGGGTGCGCAGCTTGTCGGCGGCCATTTGTTGCTGGCTGGTGGCACAGCAAGCAGTCAGCAGCCATGCAGACCATCCCCGATCGTGGGCCGCCGTTTATGGCAAGCACGCCGCGACCGCGGCGCTCGCTCAACCGGACTGGCTGGTCCTCGAGCCCGATCACGGCTGGCGCCTGGCAACGTTCAAGCGTCCCGGTCAACGGGTGTTGGCCTATCTGTCGCTTGGCGAGGTGCATGAGAGTCGGGACTACTTTCAGGCGCTGGCGGCCAACCGCGGCGCCTTGCTGGGACGAAATCCGCACTGGCCCGGAGCATGGCGGGTTAACCCCGAGCACACGGTGTGGCGCGACATGCTGGTTGAGCGACTCGTCGGGTCTTTTTTGGCGATGGGTTACGATGGGCTGTTTCTGGACACCCTCGATGCAGCAGAAGAACTGGAACGCTCAAAAGCGTTGCCAGGCGCCCGTCAAGCGATGATCGACCTGGTGGCTCTGATTCATGCGCGCTATCCGCAAGCGCGCATTGTCGCCAATGGCGGTCTCGCGCTTGTACCTGCGATCGTGCCCTGCCTGAGTGCGTTTGCGGTTGAATCAATCGTCACGGATTATGACTTCGAACGCAAGGCCTATCGCTGGCGTCAAGCATCGGAGGCACGGAGTCGTGTGGCCGAGTTTCAAGCTTTGCAACATCAGTACGGTCTGCCGGTGCTGGTGCTGGAATACCGACCAGCAGGCGATCGCGTGGGGCGCGTGCGCGCGACAACCGCGATGCGCGCGGCGGGCTTCGTTCCTTTTGTATCCGGTATCGATCTGGATCAGCTGCCCGGCTCTGCGCCCTGAACGCTAGTTATGGCGTCATCACCATGGGCTTCGACGCGCTGGATGCCGATGTGTGACGTGATGGCTTCGGCCTGTTGCTCAAACGTCACCATAAGGTCCAATGCTGCATCCCATTCGGCATTTACCGCGTTGTGTTCCGCGATCGCTGCATCACGCGCTAAAATGAGACTTTCGGGACTGACGGACCAGCAGTCTGCTATGTCGATGATCGGTCACGTTCGTTCATTCTTGTTATCCCCTGAGCGCGTACAATCAAGCATCGCCCGTTATCTTTGGATTTAGACATTTTGCTGCGAACAGTGGCCGTCGTATTCAAAAAAACGGGAACACGTTAGCCCGAGTCGTGCAGGCCCAGTTGTTGCGATGGTGTGTTGATACAGTGTATGATGCGCGACCGAAGAGGGGCGCTCTGAATTGATGGCAAAGATACTGGTAACGGGGGGAGCTGGCTTCATCGGTTCTGCGACGGTCGCTCGCCTCAAGCATGCGGGACACACGGTGGTGGTGTTCGACAACCTGGAAAATGCTTGCGCTGCACGTATACCAGCCGATGTCGGATTTATTCAAGCAGATGTCCGCGACAGCGAGGCTGTACTTGCTGCCTGTCGCGGAGTCGATGCGATTATTCACCTCGCGGCACTGGTGTCGGTGCCTCTCAGTCTGGAGGATCCGGATCGCTTCGATGCGGTGAATGTAACTGGCACCCGTCACGTTTTGGCTGCGTCGCGGGCGCAAGGCATTCGGCGCGTAGTGCTGGCGAGTACAGCTGCCCTTTACGGGCCTGATGCACCGTTGCCTTGGGATGAGGGCATCGTGCCGGCTCCCCGCACCCCGTACGCTACCGGCAAGTGGCAAAACGAAAAAGATGCGGCGCAGTTTGTGCGGGATGGGGCCGGCGAAGCGATTTGCTTGCGGTTTTTCAACGTGTATGGGCCGGGACAGTCGGCGGACGCCCCTTATTCAGGGGCGATTGCGAAGGCGCTTATCGCCGCGAAGCACGGATTGCCGTTCACGATTTATGGCGATGGGGAACAAAGCCGGGACTTCGTACACGTGGATGATGTGGCGCGGGCGATTGAGATGGCCTTATTTGCGCCGGCAGGCGGTGGTGGGCAGTTTAATGTGGCCACTGGTCGCTCGGTAACCTTGAATGAGACGCTTGCGATGCTGGAAGCGGTAGGCGGCCGAGAGATGCAGGTGAGTTATGGGCCTGCACGCGGCGGTGACATCAAGTATTCAAGCGCTGCCGTGCGTGCGATTCGCGACCGCTTCGGCTTTGAGGCCCAGATCCCTTTGGAGGATGGCTTGCGGCGAACGTGGCAAGACGTTGCGAACCCGCATTGATGGATTGCAGCCCCTCAACACGCTGTTGATCACGACAAGTGCATGTGTGCAGTATCAGCACGGTCAGGCGCGTATTCATACCCCCATTCACCATGCGTTCTCCAAAGCCGTGAGGCGTCACGATACCCCAACGTTGACCCGTTAACTGATGTCGAACAAAGCACCACGTACCACATTCCGAATGGCAAACAGCACGGACCCTGGTGAGATATCGCCGCGTGCGACCCGCAGTTTACACTTGCTGCTCAACACTTGCCTGCCCCGAGGCGCAAAAGTTTCAACAGACGCGTCCACCACCCTCAAGGACCGCACGGTGAAATGTTTTTGCAGTTCACGCACAAAACACTCCGCGCCGCTCCTATTTTTCCAGTTGCGGCACGGGAGCGGGGATCATCATTCTGGCTAATGCGGCACAACCCTGCCAATCAATACAATGGCGCGTCTGTCACAAACGGGCGGACAGACGCTGCAACAGGTAAGCGCTCGGATCAGTATCGTTAGGATGTCATACTAATACTGAGCACCATGCCAAGCATGCCGAGCGACGAAGCCGGACCGCCCCTTGAAAGCGCTTCTTTCAGCAAGCTGTCACTGACTTCAGTCATGCTCAACACGCCGTCTTTGTTCATGTCGATGCGCTTCGCGTCGTCGCCCATTTCACTCACTTCAAGGCGCCTGTCGCCGTTCGTGTCATTTTTTTGAATGAATTCACTGGCCATTTTCGATGCGCGCTCCTGAAAAAACGGGGAAGAGAGCGCCGCCGACAGACTGGCCCACGTGACGCGCTGCGCCTTGGCTGCCTGAATCACCGCATCAAATTCGTCACGTTGCACCTTGAATTCGCGTTGAGAACTGAGTGAACCCAGGGCAAGCCAGCTGTACGCGCCCAGCATGCTTCCGATGCCACCGATATTGTTGTCTTTTTCGCTACTCTTCGTGAATTCGGCAAACGTCAGCGAACCGTCCTTGTCTTTATCAACCGCAACAAAGCGAGCTTTCACCGCCGATTCCAAACTGCTCGCTCTTTTATTGGCGGCGCTGGCCTCAGCCGTATTTTGCCTGATTCCCTGCACCGCTGTACCCGCAGTGGGCATCACCCCGCAACCCGTGAGGATACTGAAAGACAAAGCGGCGGCGAGAAACCTGTGCATTGAAAACCTCTTTCTTTCTGTAGACAACAAAAATTGTCGCGTGTATCAACCCAGCCAATTGACTACTGCCCGGTTGGGATGAGATCGATCTTTCGCCTTTCAGCGTGCACGCCACTCGCATAATTGATGGCAGCTCCGACGGGCACAGTCACGAAGACCCACAGTACCCTAAACGCTCGTGCGTTATTGAACAATCCGAACACCAGCGGTAAGACTGCCACCACAGGTCCCAACCAGTGCTTTATCCCCTCCACGTAAGTGTTTCGTTCAGCATTGACAGCCACTACCTGCCCCAATTTGCCATTCACCGTCGCCGAGGTGCCAACTTTCACGCGGTCTACCGCCATCCCCCGGCCCGACGCCAGAACCAGATCATCGCCCACCTTCACCAGCACATCATCTGCACCATTCTTGCGCAAGGCCTGAATCGTCTCGGCCGCTTTCTCTTGTGATACCGCCGTCACCGCCAGCGGCTTCCACGTTTTGTCAGCGACTTTCAACTCGTTCATAATCTGGAATCTCCTTACATTTAACTTATTGTCGACTGACAACGTCTACTTGCTTTAAGTTTAGGTTAAATACTTAATGCAAGTTTCAGAGTCCAGGACGCATCGGTGCGGCGCAGCGCGTACAGCCTGGGTGTCAAATCACCGACCGTGCTGCTTGTCGTTGATGTGCGGTGTTAGCCGTCTTTCACTCGATGAAGCCTTGATTGGATGCGAACACGGCCCATCTTCGTGTTACACTCATCCCGGCGCGCTGTGCGAGTTGGGGTGTCCCGAAATGAGAATCATCGCCGGCACCCATCGGGGTCGCCGCCTACAGACACTCACGGGGCCGGCGACTCGTCCCACCACGGGTCAGGTCAAAGAAGCGCTCTTTAACATCGTGCGCGCGCAAACGGCCAATCATGACTGGCTGGATCTTTTCGCGGGGTCAGGCGCCATCGGTTTCGAAGCCGCGAGTCGTGGTGCCAAGCGGGTTGTGCTGGTTGAATCCGCAGCGCCTGCGATCACGATCATCGCGCACAATCAGGCTGCTTTGGGTCTGCAACAAGTCGAATTGTTTGCGCGCGATGTCACATCGGCGTTGGCGTGGTTTACCCAGCATCATCAACGCTTTGATGTCATTTTTTTGGATCCGCCCTACGAGATGGACCCCACGCCCGTCTTGCAGGCGATCGCCGCTAACCCCGACCTGCTGCGCCCCGGCGCCTGGGTGGTCTTGGAACATCGCAGCGCCGCTCAGCCTCCCATTGACATCGTGGGCTTGCAACACCGTCGCACCACACGCTATGGCATCAGCGCCCTGAGCTTTTATCACCCGACTGAGGCGTAACAGGGTCAGTCCTTGCCTCCCCGGTACCCGCCGGCCGTGATAGGATGTTAGAACGGGGTCGTGAGGATTTGGAACTGAAATCGTGCGTTGGGTCATCGTGGCGCTTGGAAAAATGAAAGACCAGGGACTCGCACCGAGTGTGCGGGAGTTCCTCAAGCGCTTGGCGCCTTATCGACCGGTCGAACTCATCGAATTGCCCGACGAACGGCTGATCGCCGGGCAAGAGGGCGCGGCGCGGCGCAAAGAAGCCGAACGTATTTTGACCACTTTGCATCCAGATGCCTACGTTATCGCTTTGTGGGAGCAAGGCGAACAACTGACCTCGGTTGTACTCGCTGAGCGTCTGCAACGTCTGGAACATGCCAGTCACAAAGAGATTGCCTTTGTCATCGGCGGGGCCGAGGGACTCGACCCGGTCGTCTTGCAACGGGCCAACTGGACGCTGGGCCTGTCGCGCCTGACTTTGCCCCATCAGTTCGCGCGCCTGTTTTTGCTGGAGCAGTTGTATCGCTGCGAACGGATCCGACGAAACGAGCCGTATCACAAGTGAACAAGCAGACTGTTTTGCTGACGATCGTCAGCACCCAAACTGACGGAAATGAGCGCGTCGATGCCCGCCACACGCGTCGTGGCGAATTGTATGATCGCGACGGCGCCTGGTATCTGCGCTACGAGGAAGAACAAACCACCACCACGGTGCGCATTGATGATCACGCCGTGCGAGTCCATCGTCGCGGCCTCGTCAACGGCTGGCAGGACTTCGTGGGTGGCCAATGGACTGGTGGCCTTTTGGGCCTGGGTGGCAACGACCTGGTGTTGCGTGTCCACACGAGCGACTTGCGCATCGACCGACACCTGACGGACGGCGTCATCAAATTGTGCTATGAACTATGGACAACCCCAACGGAGACAACAAACCCGATCGCTCCGGACGAAAGCCTCGGCCAATTCACGTTGACTTTGTCTTGGCGACCTGTGTCGCATGGCGCGTGTGAAGCGCTCGAACTGTAAAGGAACCATCACCCATGCTCAAGCAAGCCATCGCCGATGCACTCAAGGATGCCCTGACCCGTGCCAGCGCCGCAGGCGAGTTAACCTTGGAAACCGTTCCGGAAGTGGGCGTTGAGACGCCACGTGACCCTGACCACGGTGACTATGCCACCAACCTCGCCATGGTGTTGGCCAAGCCTTTGCGGATGCCGCCCCTCAAAATCGCCGAGACCATCGTGCGGCATCTTGCCAAGGATGACACGATCGGCTCAGTTAGCATCGCGGCGCCGGGATTCATCAATGTACGGGTGGCAACGAACCGCTTGGCCGAGTGCGCGCGGACGATACTTCAACAAGGCGGCGCAGCGGGGATTCAGCCTTTTGGCCAGGGACAGCGTGTGCTGCTCGAATATGTATCAGCCAATCCGACTGGTCCCCTCCACGTGGGCCACGCACGTTGGGCGGTGATCGGCTCCACCTTGGCAAGCCTGTTGCAAGCGGTGGGTTTTGAAACCCATCAGGAGTTTTATATCAATGATGCCGGTAATCAGATGCGCTTGCTGGGCGCCTCTGTGGATGCACGGATGCAGGAGTTAGCCGGACGGGCCTCAAAGATGCCTGAGGATGGCTATCAGGGGGCGTACATCCGTGAGGTTGCGCAGGCGGCGCGCGAACACCTTGACGCCTCGTTCGTGGGTTTACCAGTTGAAGCGCGCGTTGCGACCTTGACCGGGTTTGCGCGCGACTATTTGCTTGAACTGCAAAAGCGCACGTTGCTGGCACTGAACACGCATTTTGATGTGTTTTACAGCGAGACGACGTTGCACGAACAAGATCGGGTGAGTGAGGCCATTGCACGCTTGAAGCAGACGGGGCACCTGTATGAGCATGAGGGTGCCTGGTGGTTGCGTTCGACGGCGTATGGCGATGACAAGGATCGTGTAGTTGTGCGTGAAAACGGTCAACCCACGTATCTGGCGGCGGACATCGCGTATCATTGGGACAAGTTGCGGCGGGGTTATGATCGACTGATTGATATACTGGGTGCCGATCACCACGGTTACGTCGCACGCATTCGCGCGGCGGTACAGGCACTCGGAGGCCAAGACGACACATTGGCGGTTGTCATCGGTCAAATGGTTAATCTGTTTCGGGATGGCGAGCCGGTGCGGATGTCCAAGCGTACCGGTGATATGGTCACCGCGCAGGAAGTGGTGGATGAAGTCGGTACGGATGCGGCGCGCTATTTCCTGGTGATGCGTTCGACTGATTCGACGCTGGACTTCGATCTGGCATTGGCAAAACGCGAGAGTGCTGACAACCCGGTGTTTTATGTTCAATACGCACACGCGCGCATCTGTTCGATCATCCGTGTGGCGGATGAGCAGGGGCTGTCGCCGGAAGTGGGTGAAACATCCGAAACAGTTTTCATCCATCCTAGCGAGCGTCAATTGCTGTTGAAACTGGCGTCATATTCGGATGAGGTGGTTGCAGCGGCCAAGGCGCTTGAACCTTATCGCCTGGCCCGTTATGCGCAAGAATTAGCCAGTCTGTTTCATCAGTTTTATGCGCATTGTCGTGTCTTGACGGACGATCGCGTGGTCACGCAGGCCCGGTTGGGGTTGATTGCGGCCACCCGTGAAATTTTGCGGCATGTGTTGGTTGATTTGTTGGGGGTGACGGCGCCTTTGCGCATGGCGTCGTTAACGGAAGAAGGTGCCTCAGCGCAGGCGTGAGCAGCTTTTGAACGCGTGGTGACGCGAACGAAGATTGAAATGGCCGTCTGGACCGTGGTTCTGATTCAGAGCTCTATCGCTCAAAATCCGATCACTGAATGGCTGGCTCCCTTGATCTTCAGAAGTCTTTTGGGTTACCCTTGTGACGTTCGAATTTACTGCTGCGCGATACATTTGCCGAAGAGAAATCGATGGCTGACGTCGTGCTTGTGGGGCCTGATTGGAAAGGGAAGGGGTCATGGACGATCGCTTGCCGGACGACACGATTTTGACATCCAACGATGATGAAGCACAGCGTAGTGCAGATGCAGTACGTCTCGCAGCTGAGGCTGCGGCAGAGGCTGCGGCGTTAGCAAAGCTTACAGTTGTCGTTAAGGTTATTCTCGATGAAGACGATTTTTACGCGAGCGCCTTGGTGATGCCGCCCGTACCGGTTTTGCCTGACTTGGTGCGTAAGGCGTTGTCTGCGGAGGGTATTGTTTTTGGGATCAATGAGGCGGCCATTTTGGAAGTGGCTGCTAAACCAGGTGAGGAACCGGTGATGGTAGCGGTTGGGATTCCAGTTGAGCACGGCAGTGACGCAAGTGTTCGTTATTTTTTTCGAGCAGATGCACGGAAACAAGGGCAACCATTGGAACTGGAAGACGGCCGCGTTAATCACCGAGAATTAGGAATCATTGAAAATATCGAAAAGGGTAAAATCCTTGTTACAAAAATCCCGCCTACCCAAGGGAGTCCAGGTCGCACGGTTCGGGGTGTCGTAATCCCCCCCAAACCGGGCAAAGATGTAAACTTGCGCAACGGACTCAATACGATTTTAACAGACGATGGGTTGCACATCGTGGCTGGAATCGATGGGCAGCCGCTCATCGATTCTGGGCGGGTGTCAATGCTCCCACTCATTACGGTGCCCAAAAACGTCGATTACTCTCAGGGAAACATTGATTTTCAAGGCTCGGTCAAAATCGGCGCTGATGTATTGGCGGGATTTGTTGTGAAAGCCACTCAAGATATTGAGGTGTTCGGTACGGTGGAAGGCGCGACTTTAGAGGCGGGGGGCAAGATCACGTGCCGGGGGGGGGTCAGGCGCAATGCATCGTTGAGTGCGCGTGGCGAGATCACCGTACGATTCGTCGATTCTTCATCAACGATCACGACATGGTCGAATTTGATTGTGGCGGAGTCGGCCATGCATGCCAATCTGACGGCGGGTTTGGCGATCAAGGTTGGTAAAAAGCTGATCGGCGGCTATGCCCAAGCCGGCGAAAGCGTCACCGCCGAGCAAATCGGAACGCCTTCAGGCACGATGACCCATGTCGACTTGCGACATCAGTCGCAGAGCAAGGTCATACAGCAGCTTGAGCGTGCGATTGACAATCATACCAAGCAGCGCAACAGTGTGTCAGAAAATTACCAAGCGTTGCAGCGTGATCCGAACGCGCCCAAAGAGCGGGTGGAAAAAACGCGTGAATTGTTGGATTTCCTCGAACTGCGTCTGACCGACTTAAAAAACGAACTGACCGAACGTCTGGAAAACCCCACCCATATTGGGCGATCGCCATTTGTGTACTCACGAGATGGGCTGTTTCCGGGTTTGCACGTCTATTTTGAGCACGCGTTCCAACACATTGACGTCTTCAACCCGATTCAGCGTTTGTCAGAGCTAAATGGCGAAATCGTGATGGGTTGACGTGTCGTCTACCGTGCGTCACAAACTGTCAGCGACGATGCATAAGTTTTGTTGATTTGTGGATGGTGGTGCAAGCCCGTCAAGGACGCACCAATGTTGTGTTTACGCGTTCGATGGGCGTCCCTCGGAGTGCATCGAGGGTCATTGCGTATAACAACGGGGTGTGGTTGCGACCGCGATCCTCCAGGGGGTGAATCATCGGATGTGGAATGCCTTCAGCGGCGGGGTAGCGGTACCAGGACTTTCGCGGGCTGCCCCAGGCGTTGTACAGGTCGCGGATGGCTGCAAAGCCCGCAGTGTCATCGATATCGGTCGTAAAAACCTGTAAGGCGGCTTGGGCACGTGTGCCATTGGCGATGACGCGACGCCCCAACTCGGTGGCGCCATAGGCTTGGACCAGATAGAACCAGGAGTGACCCGGTCGGGTGCCATTTGCGGCCATTTGGCGGCATTCTTCGCCCCAGCTGTGTGTCAGGTTACCTAACAGCATTCCGAAATGGCGATTGGTGAGCGTGTCCATCTGGTGGACGACATTGAAAATGCCTTGGGCCGTCGTATGTTCGTGTTGGAGAAAGGGGGCGTAGATAATGGTTTTTTGCACGGTGGGGTGTCGTTCGGCGACCCAAGCTGCAACGTTTCCGCCCACGGAAAGACCGAGAACGGAGACCGGCCCGCCGAGGTCTGCGGCGTCTTGGAAGCTTTGATCCGCAAACTGGGTGTAGCGTTCCCAATTGGTGCCATCTGGCAGGCCTTGGGGACTTTCGATGCCGTGGGTATCGGTTTGTCCATGTCCCGGGAGGCGCGGTACATACACATGGTAACCGGCTTGATGCACCAGCGGTGCGAGCAGGTCGAATTGCCAGGTACCGGCCGTAAAGCCGTGGTACATCACGACAGTACCTTTGGCGGTGCCCTCTGGATGAACGTGAATGCGGGTTTGCGCGCCTCTTTGGATGCCGTTGTGCGTTTCGGTTGCGATGGATTCCCGCACGCGTGCGATCGCCCGCTGCGCGCGTGTCGGTGGCAGTTCCAGACGAAACGGTGGACGCTGTGGCTGGGTTTGCACGATCGCGGGGGGTGCTTGCAAAGGCATCGGCATTCTCCTGATGATAGCCTGGGCGACTATTTCATGTTGCTGAGCAGTTCAAGGATAACAGGTCCCAAGATAACCCAAAAGACCGGTGGAAAGATGAATAAAACCAATGGAAAGGTTAGCTTGACCGGTGCCTGAAAGGCCAATTCCTGCGCCCTGGACCACCGATTTTCGCGTGCAATCTCTGCCTGAGTGCGCAAGGCCTTGCCGATCGACGTGCCCATCGATTCAGCCTGAATCATGGCCAGGACGACGGAATGGACCTCCTTGATGTCGATGCGACGACCAAGCGTACGCAAGGCCTCCGCGCGCGGCCGTCCCAACTGAATCTCGCGCAAGGCCTGTTCGAACTCATCTTTGAGTGGTGATGGTCGGCCTTTGTCGACGACCTTGACCATGGCGGCCTGTAGTGACAGCCCGGCTTCGACGCTGATGGTGAGCAAATCCAGCGTGGATGGCAACTGTCGCAAAATCGCTTTTTGGCGACTGGCGGCCAAGGTACGTAACTGCCAAACGGGATACAGATACCCGATGCCGCCTGCGATGACAACCGCCGGCAGCCAAATCCCAAAGCGTGCATCCGCCAGTCCGATACTCAGAATCGTCGCGATGGTCGCTCCGAGACAGGCACCAAGAAATTGCTTGACACGCCAGGCAATCGGCACTTCCCCGTATAAACCCGCTTTGGCAAGTCGTTCCTGATAGGCATCGACTTGCTCAGGCGTTAACGAGCGCCGGGCAAAGGGTTCCAATGCGTCGCCCACCTGTTGTTTCAGGCGCTGCAAGCCGGCATCGGCTGGTTCCTGGTTTTCGGACCTGGAAAGGGTTGGGTTGAGGGTTGCTGTTTCACTTGGGCTTTGATTCAGGCGTTTCAGGCGATCCTGCACATCTTCGACCTGTTGCGGCTTGGCGATCGCCAAAAGCAACAAAGCCACGCTAACGAAACACAAAATCGCGATCAGATACACCATAACAAGGCCTCACACATCAATCGTGACGATTCGTGAAATGGTGTAAGCGCCAAAACCGATGCTCAGGGCACCCAAGGTGCTGCCAAGCAGGCCCAGCGGGTGTGAAATCAACAAACCCGTGCGTGCCGGTGCGATGACATAGAGGACCAAAAACAACCCGACCGGTAAAAAAGCCATCACCCAACCGCTGGCGCGACCTTGGGCGGTCAATGCGCGGATCTGCTTAAAAAGCTTGTTGCGCGCCCGAATGGTGGTAGCCACGGTATCAAGGACCTCGGCAATGTTACCACCCGTCTGGCGCTGAATGATCATCGCCGTCGTGGCAATCTCAAGATCCTCACTCGGGATACGTCGAACCCAGTTACCGAGGGCAGTATCAAGCGGAACGCCCATCCGAACTTCCTGCAACACCTCATTCATTTCACCCCGCAACGGATGCTGGAAATCCGTTGCAATCAGCTCAAACGTCTGAAGCAAACTTTGACCACTTTTAACACCATTGGCCATCATTCCAAGGGCATCACACAATTGATCATCAAAGAGCGCGGCGCGGCGCTTGATGCTCAAATCGAGGTAGCGTCCCCGCAAGTACCACAGCGTCACCGCCAAAGCACAGCCAAAAACAATACCCCCAAAACCAAAACCACCCATCGCAAAACCAAGACAACCCACACCCAAAGCCACCAGCCGAGCCCGTTTATCAAATTCAGACGGCGTGAATGCAAGCCCTGCCTGGCGAAGGCGTTTTTCCAGTTCCACCTGTGCAGCATCGATTTGCGGTTCCACGATGTCGGTATCCAAGTCAACCGGCCGTCGCGTGACCAACCAAAAACCGGCATACATCAATGCGAGGATGCCGACAAAGAGCATCACGAAATAGGCCAAAAAATTCACGTGAGGTCCCCACGGACAAACAAGGTCGGCGGCAATGAAAGCCCCATGCTCATCATTTGGTCCAGGTAATGCGGCCGCATGCCAAGCGAGTGGAATTTGCCCTCAACCCGCGCCAGATTACGACCCGTCTGCTTATACTCAAACAGGTCCTGCAAGGTGATAATGTCACCCTCCATGCCTGTTACCTCCGTGATGCCAACCACCTTGCGACTGCCATCCGACAAGCGGGACTGTTGCACAATCACGTGAATTGCGGAGGCAATCTGCTCTCGGATGGCCCGCACAGGCAAATCCATGCCTGCCATCAGCACCATGGTTTCAAGTCTCGCCAAGGCATCACGCGGCGTATTGGCGTGTCCTGTGGCCAACGAGCCATCGTGCCCCGTGTTCATCGCTTGGAGCATATCCAGGGCCTCCCCACCCCGCACTTCGCCCACGATGATGCGATCCGGCCGCATGCGCAAACTGTTGCGGACCAATTCACGGATCGATACGGCCCCAGTTCCTTCGATGTTGGGTGGGCGCGCTTCAAGGCTGATGACATGATTTTGATGCAAACGCAGTTCCGCCGCATCTTCAATCGTAACAATGCGCTCGTCACTGGGAATGAACCCACTCAAGACATTAAGCAGCGTCGTTTTACCTGAACCCGTGCCACCGGAGATAAAAATGTTTAACTTGGCCAACACGCAGGCTTCCAAAAACTCGGCCATTTCGGCAGTCATGGACTGAAAACCGACCAAATCCGCGATGGCCAAGCGCTTGCGGGAGAATTTGCGGATGGTGAGGGTCGAACCGTTAAGGGCCAACGGCGCAATGACGACGTTGACGCGGGAACCATCCGGCAAGCGTGCATCACACATGGGCGATGATTCATCCACCCGTCGGCCGATGGGAGCGACGATACGATCAATCACCACCCGCAACTGCTTCTCGTCCGTGAAGCTGCGATCCGTCAATGTCAAGCGACCCTTTTGCTCAACAAAAATCTGATTGGGACCATTGACCATAATTTCACTGACACTGTCATCTGCCAAAAAACCTTCCAGTGGGCCATAGCCAATCGCCTCATTGGCCACATCCAGCACCAGACGCAAACGCTCCGCCCGTGTCGCCAAATTCAAATTCAGCTCGTCTAACAAGCGGTTGGCACGCTCTGCAACCTGCTCACGCAACAAATCCTTGAAATTTGGATCATCCGCCAAACGCTCGAACGGGATATCTTCCAGCTTCATCTGTTCAACGAGTTTGTCGAGAATCTGCAACCTGTACAATCGCAATTGCTCCGTATCGGTTGCAACAACCTGCAACGCCTGCGGCTCCGTGAACGGGCTTGGCGACGTATCGAGCGGCACCTCAGGCAAATCAGTCTCACGCAAGGCGGTCGGAAAGGGACGGGCCGCTTCTTGCGCGGCTTGCGTCAGATACGTCTGGCCACGGCTTGACAGGTCGATTGGTGCCAAGCCCATCACCCGTTCAGCAACCGCCTTGACCGCCTTCGAAACGACATGCTGGGGCACGCCTTGATAAAGCGGGATCCCCCGGTTTAAAGCCGTCACGACGGCCTTGTCATAGGGAATGCGCGCCCAAAGCGGGCGTTTGAGCGTATTTTCGACATCTTTGGCACCGATATCGGCTGTGACGCCGTCACGATTCAAGATGATTTGCAGCCGATCGGTCGGAAAATGCAAATCCCGCGCACGATCGAGCAAATCCTTCGTGGCCTGCAAGCTGTGAATCTCGGGTGTGGTCACAACCAGAATCACACTGGCGAGATCAAACAAAGGCAACATTAACGGGCTGATATGCGGCCAACATGTGTCCACCACGATGGTTGAATGTTCCGCAGCGAGTTGATTCAACAAGGCCACGATGTAAGCGGCAGGAATGACCGCTTCGCCAGCGGGCGGCGCCGGCAACAGCCGCACCCCACTCCCATGCTTGATCAAAACCTGCTCAAGCGTCGCGTGATCGTTGACCCAGTCCCCCCAGTGATGCGGACACGGTTCGAGGTCCAATTGTGACGCCAATGTGCCACCGGCCAGCCAATCCAGATCCACCAACGCGACCCGCTGCGCCCCTTGATTGGCAAGCGCCAAGCCCAGATTGGCAGCCAAGGTTGACCGCCCCAAGCCCCCTTTGGCACCAAAAATCGTCACCAACCGGGTGAGAATCCGTGTCATTTGCTGCGCTGCCCCGGGCGACCCTTGCCATACTCGGATTCAGGCAACACCGGGTTTCGCGTCACCACCGACGGGGTAACGATAAAAACCAGTTCACTGGCGCGTTCGTCATACTGGGTGCTACCAAACAGATTGCCCAACAATGGAATGTCACCCAATACAGGCAACTTGCTAATCGTCTTGATGCGATCCTTGCGCAACAAACCCGCCAAAACCAAAGACTCCCCCTCACGCAAGGTTACTGTCGTTTCGGCTGAACGCGTCGAAAAACCGGGCACGGACAAATCACGCAACTGTATCGCATTTTCCGCATCCACACTGGATACCTCCGGCTTCAGCCGCAGCACGATATCGTTTGCGCCCTCCAACCGCGGTTCCACATCCAGTTTCACGCCAAACTGTTTCCACTCAACCGTATAAGCAACACCCCCACCTGTGGTTTGCATCAAGGGCACTGGCACCTCGCCCCCTGCCAAAAACGACCCTTTTTTGCCGTTTTGGATTACCAAAGTGGGCGCCGCCAGCACATTGATGTCGCGATCCACCGCCAAAGTCTGCAAAGTCGCCTTCAACACATCGTTGCGAATCGGCAAACCAAAGCGAAACGGCGCATTGGGCGATGCTTCACTAAAACCCACCACATCATTCCAACGAATGCCGGCAGCACCATTCCGACGCTCAGTCGCTTCTATCACCTGTACCCGCACGGCAACCGACTCGTTGCGTGGGTTCGATGCCACCTCCAGCCGATAAGGCCTGGCAGGCCCCCGATTGGGCCAAACATAGAAATTGGTGAAGCCATTTTTTTTGCCGTTAACCAGAATTTCGCGGTTACCGGAACCACTGACCACCACGACGTCTGCGATACTGGAATCTCCGACAACAATCCGCTCAACACCATCCGGGATGGTCAGCAACAACGTCGTGCCCAAAGGAACCACGATATCAGGACTTTGGGCCGCAGCCGGCTCACTGATAAACAGCTGACACGCACTGGCGGCAACCAGCAGGTGAAGCATTCCAGACCGGGTCAACACGATGCGCCTCGTTTCAATTCATGCATAACGTGATTGGCTTATACCCGAAACGAGGCCCTTGTTACGGGCAGTATCCAATCATGGCAGCACCAACGCTGCCAGGCGGGCGACATCCCAAAAACTCACACGCATCACCCAGAAAAGAGGAATCGCGCATTCGCCATCCCATAAAAGCACAAAGTGCTTGAAACACCCTTCGGATACCTGATTCAGGACGCCTCGCCTGCAAGCTGAACCAGATCGTTTGATCGATCGCATATGTCTAACGGGTAAGACGATGACTTGGTTTCCAGGATTTCTCGCCGCAAACTGTCGAATGCCTGGTGACTGGTGATCAGGTTTGGGCTGTTTTTGAATGACAGCCCGTGAATGCCTGATGTTACTGATCCGTTGCACCGCCAAAACGAATCACTTCCGGCTGACTGACCGGTCGTTTGGGTGCCTGTTTCACAACAACCGGTGCCTGTCTGGCCGGTGCGGCCACGGTGCGTCGACTGGGCCGAGCGGTAACTGTCTGGCGCACGGGGGCTTGCCGGATGTTAACGGGTTTTTCCGGGGCTCTTACCTTGGTCACTCGCGTGGGGATCTGACCGCTGACCAGTGACATGATGACATCATCCGAAAATGGTGTGGTACTGACAACAGTCTCCCCATCGCCACGCAAAACGATTTTGAGATTGCCAAGGTCTTCCAGCAGTGAAATCAGGCCAATCTTGCTGGCCGGCAATGCCAGGGTCACCGTGCTGTCTGACGAGATGCCCCCACTGGTGTCATCACTGATGGGTTCACCGTTCTCGTCGAGACGGGGCACTTCGCCATAGAGGTGTTTGCCAACCGCGATGACCCGCGCTTTTTGAGCAACGGGCGTACTGATGCGGCGTCCATCCTGATTGGGGTCAGGAATCGTTGCAAGCAGATCGACATCGTTTCCGGGTCGTAGCAAACCAGCAACACCGGAGGCAGCGTCCACCGTGATGGTTTTGGCGCGTTCACCCGATTTGAGCAGATAAGCGATGCCAAGTGCGGGATTGGGGGCGCTGATCCGTTTTTCGATCACAGGTTCGCCCCTCACCATCGGAGCGATCGCAACCTTCCCTTCCACCTTGGCCATCTCGGTGAGATAGCCTTCCGGTAAATAGGCCTTGGGAATCAGCGCAGTACCCAGGCGATCGGTGTTCAACGCCTGCCCCGCCTTCACTTCTTCAGCCAGTACAATCACCTCAATTTTTGTGCCCCCCTCCTGGAGGCCTGCTCCCTGCTTCTGCAGGTACCACGCAGCCATCAGGGCCGTGATAAACGCCGTCACGCCCGCCAAAACCAGGAATCGACGATTAACATCCAATCCCGGACGTCTGGCGGAATCACGCCTGGCTTCCCGCACGGGTTCTGGCTTGTCCGTCTCATTGTCTGCGTTGTCTTCTGAACGTTCGCGTAAACGGTCTCGCAAATTCACCGATAGACTCCTTAAACTGTTTGGTCGCATTCACAGCAAACGTCGGGATTGATAATAAATCCAACAGGAATATTGACGGGTTTTTTCATCTCGATAAGGCACCACTTGCAAATCCAGACGTCCCTCACCCGGACGCTCAAAAACCAGCCATGCCGGTTGGTGGGAGCGCGCGGCCTGCAAGGATTCCTGCCATTCGAATCGATCCACACGCCAACCCTGTTGGGTTAACCTGTTTCTATAATAGGTGATCACAGCCTCCGGCTTGTCTAAAGTGCGGGCGATCGCCAACCGAGAATCCTCCCAACCAGGCAGCGGGCGCTCAGACCCGGGATAGGCTGGAAAATGGGTCAAGATTTCACGCGCCTCAACCGTTGCGATCCACTGCCCCCAAATCAGCCCCATTAGCATCACCGTTCGGCCTGACATCATAAACGGGTATCAAGTTTATCGTTGACGATGGCGCGAATCCACGGGTTGGCATCCATCACCCCCGGCATCTCCCGCGTGCCCGTCAAAGGCAATTCAAGTGGCATCACCGCGCTGGCACCGATATTGAGCAGACGCGTGCCCCCCGCTTGCTCCCTTTCCAAACCCACACCCACGTACAAGACCCCGATCCCCGCACCGCGCCGCCCACCGCGCCCAACGCTGATGCCACCAGGCTTGCTGATGACAAGCGCCGCGCGATGGCCGTCGATCGCACGAAAACCACCACCGCCTCCCAACGACTGCCAACGCACACCCACCATACGGGCTCCTGACTCCCGCGCCCCGCTTTGCGCCAAACTGCGACTGGCAAGCACCTGCACACTGGAGGCGGCCCCGCCCTTTTTTAAGGACTGCTCCACCATCCCAAGCGCCGTCTGGCGTGCCACGTGACGCGCCGCCACGCTTAACTGCTGCGCCTGGATGAGCGCCACACCCACACCCACCACGCCCACCAACAAAACCACCAGCAAAGGCACCATCAACGCAAACTCGACCATCGCCTGGCCACTTTCCGCGTCGTAACAGTCGTTACAACCATTCATCATAGCGTCCGCCCCGTTGTACCAATCGGCAACAGACGCACCGTATACCAGTTGATTCCGTACGCATCCAATGCTGGCAGAGCACCCCACAACGTATGTGCTTCCAAAGGCCCCGCAGCGGATTCCGCTTCCAGTTCCTGACTGCTGCCGATCCCGAAAACACCAGCACCCAGGACATTCAACCGGGGGCTGATGCGAACCAGCGATTTGCCTGCATGCCCGTTCCGATTCAATCCCTCGGCACCATAAACAACCCCGCCAACGGCAGACGAGATTCGCGCATTTTCAACAAGCGCCCCGCCTTGGGTGAGCAACCGCTGATTGCCACGATCGCTCACCGCCAAAAAACCCAAATTGCCCTTCAAACCAATTGATGCAGCCCTTTCCACCGCGTCGGGCCCCACCTTGGCGTCCGTGACCCACTGGTTGAATTCGAGCACACCCTCCCGCAACAGCGTCACCTTCTTGATATGCCCCCGCGCACGACCGAGACACTCCCTGAACTGGGCCGGCTTGTGACCGGGTTGACTCAACTCCCGCACGGCCAGGCCCGTCGCTTCGATCAACGCCTGCCGTGCCAACATCACTTGCCCCGACTGCGCCCGATACGCCAGCGATCGCGTATTATGAACACTCGCCTTCAACGCCGCGGCAGACAAAGCCGCCCCATCCGCGGCAGCCTGCGCCTGAATCTTGCCAAGCACCAACAACCCGATATCGACGGCACCATAAAACAGCACCACCACCAGCACCACCACGCCAGCCCCCCACAAAAGGGCCTGTCCGTCCTCCTCCCGCCGCAAAGCCTGAGCGCAACGCATCACGGCCCTCATCGAAAGAGCCTCCGCTCCTGGGTCACCAAGCGCGCATACTGCGTGTTGCTGCCGCGCTGCAGTGCTTCCGCTGCCGGCGCGGAAAGCTGCTTCACCGGTTTGAGCAACGCAGCCAACGCCGCAGTCGGAATTGTTGGTGGCACAGGGGGCACCACCTTACCGGGACCACCGGGCGCTTTGGGTGTTCCAGTGCCCCCGGTCGGCGGTGCTGGTTGTGGCAAACTGCCTTGTGGAAAACGCCCCAGTTCAGTGAAGGCGTCTTTGATGCCACTGGCCTTGCTGAGGTCCGTGGCATAAGCTTCAAGCGCCTGTTTGAGATCGCCAACCCGCCACGCCACACCGCCACCCGTCGCCTTTTCGTAATCAGGACGCAAATAACGCTCGCCATTGCTTTCATTTACAGGCCGCGGGGCAACGGACAGCCGCGCACCGAAAGGCTCGGTATCAGGGCCTGTTGGCAGATTCGCGATGAGCGTCATCGCAGCCGGTGGCGGCGGCGCAGGCGCTTTGGGCCATTTGGCCTTGATGTCAACCACCACCTTCTTGACCTCAGCAAGCTTCTTTAGACCGTCGCCCACCCCTTTGGGCGCAGCGACACGCGGCGCATCGTAACTCACCATGCAATGCGTTTTCGGTTTGTAGGTTGGATTGGCCGTGTGCTTGGGCTGACGCTTTGGGTCATATTCCAGCGGCAGCGTAGCAACGGCGCCTATCGTATCAACCCGCGCCGAACCGCCCCCACTCGCCTGCAACAGACTGGCCAACAGCCCCATTTTCGCTTCAAGCCGAAAGCGCGTGTAATCGGCACCGTGAGCTGATTTCATGTTCTGGCAACTTTCGCCAAGCCACGCCATGCCGGTTGCATCCGCATAAGTCTTCACATTTTGGGTGCTGATCCGATTCTGGTTACCCACCACACTGGCGGAACGCGCCGCCAAAAAAGCCGCGCCATTCAAAGCCGACGCGTGCTGCAAATACAATGACACTTCGAGCGTGCCGAAGGTCAAAAGCGCCAACATAGGCAAAATGAGCGCAAACTCAACCAAGGCCTGACCAGACTCCTGAGCCGCCGATTCAATCACCTGAGGCATCACGACCCGACTCCAAGTGCCGCGAGCAAATGAATGGGCTCAGGATAAAACAAGGCCAGTATCGTGCCCAGGGCGATCGACACCCCATAAGGCACAGGCGGCGCCGCACTCTGGGCAAATGCCGCTTGCGCCTTGCCACCCGGCAACACCAACCCCACCATAAACCAATACACATTCGCCAACATGCGCCACAGGCTGCCATGCATCACCGCAGCCACAATCGCAATGAGCCCACCAAAACAACTCACATACAACACAGCCGCCACCGCATGGGGCCAGCCGAGCCACGCACCCACCGCAGCCATCAGCTTCACGTCACCAGCGCCCATCGCCCCGACCACAAATCCGATCAGAAAAATCACGCTGCCAACCAAAAGCCCCACCAAGCCCGACTGCACACCCGATGTGCCACCAAACACGCCTTGCAGGATCAGCCCCACAAGCATGGCCGGAAAGGTCAGCCAGTTATAAATCTTGCGACGCTTCAAGTCCGTCGCCATCGCAACCAACACAATGCCTGTCAGACCCATTTGCCAGATGGCTACCATCCGTGACATCCCTTCAACCAAAAGCACAAGGGGCGCGTGATGTTGACCATTGTACCCAAGGAACCCCGGGCGCCTACGTTTTACACCGCGTGATTGCAGCACGAACGATCAAGCGCCAGAAACCGCGTGAGCCGGAATGCTTGCCATGACAGCCCACGTCGCAATCCCTGAGCCCATGGAAGTGCTAGACAGATTCCTATTAATCAGGGATCAACTGGAAGCTTGTGACGTGACCAGCGACCGGCGCAGGTTCACATTGGAAGTGATCGGACGGCTCTTTGTCAGTCAGAATCTGTACAAAACAGTCTATCGTCCCAACAGTATTCATTAAATCAAGCTGACTGTCACCGGATCAGCATGAAGTATCCGAAGATGAGTCAACCGCTTGGTTGCACCATCTTCGGATACGGAAGGAAACCAAAACTATGGCGCGGTCAGGCGCCGTATCCCCGGTCAGCCAACACGCTCAAGTCTTGGCTGTGGTCGCCTTGCCCAACTTGCCCACGACATCATTGAACACATTCAGCAAACCAGCCTTGATGCCTGTCAGTGACGTCACCAGCGCCACCGAGACCAAGCCCAGGATCAGGCCATACTCGACCAGAGCCTGCCCGTCTTCATTGGTGAGCAAGTCATGCAACATCGCGCACCGTACGCTTACTTCTTGGCCGCGGTGGCTGATTGCGCGCTCTTCAACTGCTTCACGACGTATTCAAAAGTCTTGCCGATCTCACCCTTCATCGCCGTCAACGTAATGGTCAAGCCAACCGAGACCAAACCCAGAATCAAGCCGTACTCCACCAGCGCCTGACCGTCTTCTTCCTGAATCAACTTGTAAACCAGATTCATCTTTCGGCTCCTTCCCCAAATGACTTTAACGCTTCAGACTCACAATCTCGCAGCCTGCACCATCCTTATCGCCGTCATCATCTTGTGCCTTGCGTCTCCAAGGTAAAGTCAAGTTTAAATAATGCTTAATATTGGTTAATCGAAGCGAAGCAAGCGTGTCAAAACACCCAATATTCAGCCCCAGCCCGTGCTGTTTGCCGTTGACACGTGGCATGAAGCGCTTGATGTCGTTTGCTTTCTTAGTCCGGACAGGGATGGGGCACTGGGTAAACCTGCGGGTTCATGACCAGCAAGTGGCGTGAGTATTCGTGTTTGAGTCCTGTTGGGTCAGTGTGCAGGGCGCCTGGGGTCCTTCGCTTGCATGATCAGGCAAGGATGCACAGCAAGCAGCAACGAAGGCTGGTTGCTGCAAAATCGCCGGTTGACGCGCGGGGTGGATCAGGGCGATCGCCAGGTCTTGGTGGCTTTTTGATGTTGTTGAAACTGAACGCGTTGCAATGCCTGAATAGTGTAAGAGGCGCCGAGCAGGCCGAAGCAGATCGCAGAGGCGATCAAGGCATACTCAACGGTGGTCACCCCCCCTTCACAGGCGAGTCGTTTCAATTGATGGCTCCAGGTTGACCGATGAACGTAATGGGGACGAAGGCCTCGAGTCGGGTCTCGAAGTTGGCGTCATCATATCCGGTCAGGTTGACGACAGCGTAAATGGCAGCCGCGTTGCCGGTTGGCAGCTCGCTTTTGAGGCCGAACTGTGTCACGTGGCGCGTGAGGATAGGCACACTGACCTTGGTAATCGGTGCGAGCACCTTGTTGCCCACCTGCGCGGGGTCAACCGCCTCCGGCGCATCCGCGCGAATATTGGTGGGATAAACACCCGTATCCACCCGCACGGTCATCCCAAGGTTGAGCGGGGGAACTTCTGTGTCGGCCTTGGCGCCGTTGCTGTAAAAATACGCCACGTTCATCTTATTGAACGTCGCACCGATGCTGCCGTGTTCCACGCGGAGATTCATCTCCGGTTGTTCATATTCGATCGCCAGTTTGCCTGAGTCACGGTTGTAGGTGATCTGACCTGGTTTGACATTCACAACGCTGATCTGCGCCGGAACATTCGTGTAAAACCCACAGGCCCCCACAGAGGCAGCCAATACACTGGCCACAGCCGCACCAAAAAATACCCGCATCCCGTGTATCACCGTCTCTCCCCCAAATCCACACGATCGCCTTATACCCGCAACGAAGCGATCTGTAAGCACCCACCACCGAGCGCGCGCCAATTGGCTGATCAAACCTCCTTGATAACTGATCATCGCTCATTCGACCCATCATAAAAACCGAGACGTGCTTGCAACGCCGTTGGGGTCTGTTTGGACTTGCTTCGCCTGTACATCGCAGCAAACCGTTTTGTGGATCGCGTAGGTTTCGATGACGCAACGACTGCGTATTTTCCAGGATTTCGGACAGTGACAGTTGAATGCCCGATGGACGCAATCATCACGCGGCGAGCGTCAACCATTCATTGATACCGGCCTGCGATGAATGAACGGGGAATCTGGCGGACGGCCATCGAGGACACCGGGATTCAGTGATCGGCTGTTTTCGCGCCCACTTTGCAATTGACTGGTGCGCAAAGGCCTTGTCAAATTGGAACATGTGTTCCAAGATGGAACTTGGCTGTATATGTTGATGAATGGGACGAAGTGAGTCATCAAGCGAGGTAGTCGGTGGTACAGGGGCGTCAGGACAAGGTTTACGAGTATTTGATCGCTTATCTGAAAGCGCACGGTTTTGTGCCGTCGATTCGTGAGATTGGTGAGGCGTTGGGGTTACGTTCGACATCGACCGTGCATTATCACCTGACGGGATTGGCTGCACGCGGGCTGATTCAGTGGGAGGGGGGTAAAAACCGGGCGATCCGGGTGTTGGCGCGTCACGACGATGTGCCAGATGACGCTGCCGAGGCAGGCGCATTACTGGGGCCTGGTTGTTTGCCTGTGCTGGGGTCCATCGCTGCGGGGGCGCCCATTGATGCGATCGCTTTATCGGATGAGGTGTTGAATTTACCGCAATTGTTCGCGGATCCTGACTTGTTTGTACTGAAAATCAAAGGCCAATCGATGATTGGGGATCATATTGATGATGGCGATTGGGCGGTCATCAAACGACAAAATGTGGCGCGCGACGGTGACATCGTGGTGGCCTTGCTCGAGGATGGTGATGTCACCTTGAAGCGCATCTATCGAGAAGCGGATGGTGTCATTCGCCTGCAGCCATCAAACACGGCCATGGCGCCTCTGTATGTGCGCCAGGTCGTGATTCAGGGCAAATTCGTGGGGCTGATCCGACGGGAGTCCTTTTAAAGGGTCAGGCCGCGAACGGCAGCGCGTAACAAAAAGCTGACCCAACACGGTCAGAGGATGCGGGCAACCGCACCGTCGTTGCTTCTACGCTGCTCGAACAGGGGTATTTACTTGATGGCGGCACGACTTGGATCGGCGTGAGCGATGAGAGTCCACCCGGCGTGACGCTGTTCCCGTGACGTCTCCGCACGATCAAATGACATCCGGTCTTTTTGAATGAAACGACGCGCGTTTATGCTGACTGCCCCATTGTTAACGAACAGTGATAACCTTTCCTTCCGTGAAACTTAACACAAGTGTCAGCTTCCGGTGCGTGATACTGAATTATGAAGTTTCTTCAGGGTTGATGGTGTCTATTGGGGAAGTGAAGCGATGTTTGCAAGAAACCTGAGCGCAATACAATGGGTGGCGGCGGTGCTTGCGGCGACGTGGACGGTTGGTTGTGGATACATGCCGATGCCGATGGGGCCGGTGGGTTCGGATAATTTTGGTTCGTCCCGGATGGTGCAGCCCGAGTTGGTGCCGACTTTGCCGCCTGGTGTGGAGGCCCGTCAGGTGATAGTGGAGCCTGCCAACTCGATTGGACGGGTGGGGATTGCATCGCGTTTGACGGTGACTGTGCTGGGTTCGGATGGCAAGTCTTATACGGACCCGCGTTTGGTGCAGTGGGATTTGTCGAACCCGCAGATGGGGGTGATTGATCGCAATGGGGTAATGCGACCGGATGTACCGGGGACGTTGAAAGTAACGGCCCTGATCCAGGGCATTGAAGCGACTGCGACCTTGCAGATCGAACAGCCGCTGTATGCGTGGCAGCAGGTTGCAAGCCCTGTCAATCAAGACTTGTATGCCGTGGAGATGGTTTCCCGGGTGGAGGCTTGGGCTGGTGGTGATGGCGGGATTTTGCTGCACTGGTTGAATGGTGCTTGGCGTCGGGACGCTTCTTTCGCTTACTCGGATGCGCGGGTGAAGGGCATTGGATTTGCCAACAGTGCATTGGGCTGGGTTGTTGGCGAGCGCAAGGGATCGCAGACGCCTTTTGTTGCGCGTTGGAACGGGCGCACGTGGCAGATGGACAAGTTGCCGGTTTTATCTGGCGCGCTGAATGCGGTATCGGTTCTGTCTGAGCGGGATGTGTGGGCGGTTGGGCAAGAAACGAATGGTCAGGCGCTGATTATGCATTACGATGGGGCAAGTTGGAAGGCGTTCGAGTCGCCGGTACGTGGCCGTTTGAACGATGTGCAGATGCTTTCGCCGCAACGCGGTTGGGCCGTGGGTGGCGATGGCATTCCTGGTGGTACGCCGTTGATCCTGAAATTCGATCAAGGCCGGTGGCGCGTGAATGGTTTTTGGGGCAATCGGGACACGTTTTCGCTGAGTGATCAACAGGAATTGAAGGCCATCAAGATGGTTAGCGATACCCAAGGGTATGCGGTGGGTACGCGCGACAATCTGTTGATTAACCCACGGGGGTTGTTTTTGCAGTACGATCCCCGCCGGGATGGTTGGATCCCTGGTCGTTGGGATACAGCGGTGGAGAACCTGGATCAGGTACCGCTTCATGACATTGAGATGATTTCGGGAACCGAAGGTTGGGCGTTGGGGCAGATCCGCCGTCCAGATTTTCGATTTGAACGCAATCCGAAATCGATTTTTGGCAACTTGCTGGCCAACGTCGGCGGCGTCTTGAAGCTGGACACCAATTATTATTCAGGCTCACTGTCCGGCGCTTTTTATTCCATTGACCTGCTGCCGCAGGGCGAAGGTTTTGTCGTCGGCGCGAACGGCATGATTTTAGAGCGCACGTTCGATTGGCGTGGGGTCAATACCGCCGCGCAGGATTTTGGTGGTGGTGTCGGTGGCGGCACAGCCACCAGCAACAACCCGGTGACGTATGGTCCCGGGGGCCAGGTCATTCCGGGTGGTCAGCCCGCTTCAAGGCGCTGAATCCATTCGTTACCCTTGGCAAACGTAAGCGTGTAAACGTGAGCGGGATCATAGTCCCGTTGACAGAGGCGTGGCATGATCAGCCTCGCTGCTTGTGTTTTGGATCACGCAGGCATCACACACGCTGAAAAAAGCCGCAAAGACCCTTGCCTGAACGGTTTACGGTCTCATGGAGCCGGGTAGAGTGTTTGACGTAGGGATGTTTTTGGCGTCGGCGAAGGTGGGATATGCCTGAGATTCCTGGTACACCACAGGTTCCGGGGCAGTTGCCACAACAACGCCGCAGCGTGGCGGGTCGTGGTGGGCTCAATACCGAGGGCAGTCGGGAGGCAGGGGCTGCAGCGGGCGTCCCGGGGGGCAGTGCGCAAAATGCTGCGGCCAATGTACCGGCGAAGCGTTATTTCGGATTTCATAACGATGCCAGCTTGTTGGCGCGACTGGGTGCAATGGGTGTTTCGCCGACTTTGGAGCACTTGCGCATCGCCAAGGAATTGCTGCGTTACGGGCAAGGGATTGATGGTGATGCCATTGCTCAAATCGCGAAACAATGGAGCGAATTGGGTTTCCCCGATCCCAATTATCTGGAAGCGATCGTATTGGCCTACAGCCAGGGAATCAGGATGAATCCGGGGGCAATTGACGCATTGCTGCAGTTGCTGTCAGGTGGTCCTTTCACCCATTTGCTTGCGCGTTTGACCATGGCGTTAAAGGCTGAACCGAATACAAAAATGCTCGGGTTGGGCCGAAAACTCACGGCATTTTGGCAATTGGGCAAATTGGAGCAAAGACCGGTTCAACAATTGCCGCAGTTTCAGGGTTTGCTTTCTGGCATGGCCGAGGAATTGTCCCGTTTGGAGGCGCGCGGGTTGGGTTCTGAGACCGCACTGGAGTTGCAGCGTTTGAAGCAGTTGTTCGAGGGGCAGAAACTGTTGGCCAATGCGGGCAACCCGGTGCAAATCTTTCCGTTTTTCATCTGGCGCGATGCGCAACCGCTTCCCGGGGAAGTCCTCGTGCAGCAGGAAGGTGGGGGACAACGCGGCGTCGCCACTGCGTTCGTACGGGTGACACTGGCGATCGATACGCGGCATCTGGGACGAATCACCGTGGAATTGACGTTTATCCGTGGGCGTTTGACTGTGTTGATCGAGGTCCCGGAGGATACCGTCAAAAAGCGCGTAGAAGCCCGATTGGCGCTGTTGCGTCAGAGTTTGGCAGCTGTACCGTATGAGGTGGATAGCATCAGCGTACGAACGGTGGGGCCGGCGCGAACCATCAGTGCCTTGCTGCCGAGGCGGCGGGACGTGCGTCGCCTCAGTCGTGCGGAGGGCATTTTGTGAGGAACGTGATGTGAGCGAACAAGACCGGACCGGTTCGAGTGGCAAGCGACGGCAAGGTGATGCAGGGACGGCGCGTGAGGATGACCCGTTTGCCGTGCGCCTGGATCCGAATGCGCCGCCCGGGGAAATCAGTTTTCTGATTCCCAAGCGATCGCCATCGGCGGGTGGCAAAAAACTGGATGTGTCCGCGCCAAATACGGAAGGCAGTGTGCCCCCCGTCCTTGTTCCTGCCTGCGAGCAGGTGCTGGATTTCATACTCGGACTGGATGAGCCGTTGCCGACGGGACTGGGGCGTTTGATGAAGAAAAACAAGGGGAGTTGAACCGGCATGTTAAAGGGAATGTACATCGCGGCATCAGGCATGAATTTCCAGGCCACCGCTGTCGTGGAAGGGGCTGCAAACTTGGCCAACATCAGTACGCCTGGCTACAAGCGCACGATGTTGGTTGGTGAAAGTTTTGGCGACTATGTAACCCGTTTCGAGCATCTCCAAGCCGGTGACCGGGTGGGGCTGGGCACGCGGGTTGTCGGCACGGCCCGACACGAGAGCCAAGGGGCATTGATACGCACGCAAAACCCCTTGAACGTGGCCATTTCCGGAAACGGTTATTTTCAGACACTGGCTGCGGATGGTCGGGTGCAGGCCACACGCAATGGCGACTTCATTTTGGACGCGGCCGGATTTTTGGCGACACAAACAGGTGAACGGATACTTGGGGTGGACAGCAACCCTTTGCGTATCAACACGCTGACCGGTGGTGAGTTTCGCATCCGGGAAGACGGGACAATTTTTTCGGGGAACGCTCAAGTGGGGCGATTGAAAGTGGTTGATGCACCAAATCCGGGTGCGGGCAATTTTCCGGTGAGCGCGCGTTTCGCGCCTGTCACAACGGATGCATTTCAGGTGAAGCAAGGTTATCTCGAAGGCTCCAACGTGAACGTGGTGACCGAGATGGTTGCGCTGATGACGGGTAATCGGGCGTTCTCGTTTGGTCAAAAAGCCATCACCACCCAGGACAATTTACTCAACAAAGTGGCCAACGAATTGGGTCGCGTGCAATAAGTGTCACAGTCTTGGGCGTGTGACTGGGACATAATCAGGTCGCGTGGGCGCTTGAGGAGCAAAAGAATGATTCACGGAATTTGGACGGCAGCGACGGGCATGCAGGCGCAACAAATGCGCATCGATACCATCGCCAACAATTTGGCCAACGTGAACACCACGGGATTCAAAAAGAGCATGGTTGATTTTCAGGACCTGGTTTACCAGACGTTGAATCAACCCGGTCTTGAGAACGCGGGGTCTCAAGTCGGCCGGGGCGTGCGCCCGGTGGCGACGACCAGGATGTACTCGCATGGCTCCTTGCAGGTAACCAATAACCCGTTGCATTTGGCGATCGACAACTCTCAAAATGCCATCGGTTTGGTCAATGATTTTTTCATTGTGCAAGAACGGGATGGGACGCAGGCTTACTCCCGGGATGGGTCGTTCAAATTGGATGCGCAGCGCAACATCGTGACGTCGACGGGTTTGTTGCTGTCTCCCCAGATTCAGATTCCGGTCGATGCGACGGATATCCACATCCGTGAGGATGGTTTGGTGCTGGTGCGTCGACCGTTGTCGGCAGAACAGGAAGAGGTCGGTGTCATCAACATCGCGCGTTTCCCCAATCCAGCCGGTCTGGCCGCCTCAGGCAACAACCTGCTCAAGCAGACACCCGCGTCGGGTGAACCTGTCATCGGGCGACCAGCGTTGGAAGGACGCGGGCTTATCAAGCAGGGCATGCTGGAGACATCCAATGTGGATATCGTGACGGAAATGGTCACGATGATCACAACACAAAAGTCTTACGATGCCGCCTCCAAAGCGATTTCGTCGTCTGATAAAATGATGGAGTCGGCGAACCAGTTAATCAAGGGCTAATCGGGAATAAACGGTGATTTGACGGGTTAATGATCGCGCGTTTGGCACCTTAACGTGTATCATGACGAGCGGAGCGATTGAGGGAGTGTTTGTGAGCCGCATCTGGGCGTTGGTCGCATTCGGGTTGGCTTGGGGGAGCGCGTTGTGCGCAAACGCGGCTCCTGTATCGGAACGTCAAATTATCGATCTCGTTCGCGACGCGGCAATGATGCGTTTACAGCTTCCGCGGCAGGACGTCGAAGTCGAGTGGGCGGATATTAGCGCTGCAAATTTGTTGCCGACGTTACCGGAAGGGCGTGTCACGCTTGAAGTGGCCAAAGGGGTGAACCTTGCCGGGCGGGGGCATGTTGCGATTCAGGTGTTCGTCGATGGACAGCGCTATCGAACGATTTTCCCCAAGTTGTCCGTGACGCTGTATCATAGTGCGCTGATCGCCGCGCGGCGACTGGAAGCCGGACATTTGCTCACTGAGGCGGATGTCCGAAGTGTTCGAGACGTCATCAAGCAGACGGCAGACATGGGGAATTACAAACTTGAGCAACTGGTTGGGCTGGAACTCCAAAAAGCGGTCCCGATGGGCACCCGACTCACAACGAAGATTTTTCGCCTGGCGCGGATGGTGAAAGCGGGCGATGCGCTCACGGTCTTGGTCACATCGGGAGACTTGACCGTAATCGCGCAAGGTATCGCGCGCACGGACGGGGTTATGGGGCAGTTGATCAAAGTGTCGAATCCCGAGTCAAAGGTGGAATTCATGGCGCGCGTGGTAGCACCGAATCGCGTGAGTCTGGATTTGGAGGGTAGCCAATGAAATGGATGGCGTTTGTAATTGCAATCATCGTGAACTTGTCTGGGGCGGCCAGTGCAGATTCGTTATATGTGGAAGGTGGTCCAAATGAAAACCTGACCAGCTTCACACGCCCTTACCTCGGCGTTGGCAATCTCATCACGATTGTTGTTACAGAGCGTAACCTCGCAGAATCCGGTGCGTCGACGGATCGCAGCAAAGACGCACGCATACGCAGCGATTGGGATTTTGGCGCCTTGATTCCACAGGTGGTCCGAAATCAAATCGAGGTGCGTGGACGGGACGACTTTCAGGGCCGAGGGACGACCAGTCGCAATGGCCGCATTCAGATGGATGTCACCGCACGCATTGAAGAATTGCTGCCCAATGGCACGTTGCGGGTTGTCGGCACGAAGCACATCCGGGTCAATGACGAGGACACCGACATCACCATCCGCGGCATCGTGCGACCCCTGGATATCTCACCAGACAACCGCATTGAGAGTAGCCGGGTGGCCGATATGACCGTGGACGTTAAAGGCTCGGGCCCAGCGACGGCCAAAGCGACGCCGGGTTTGTTGACGCGGCTGTTCAACTGGCTGTGGTAGCACGTGAAAGGCCTTGAAATGAAGAGTTGGCAATTCAAGGTTGGGTTGGCTGTGATTGGCTGGCTTGCTGTGCAGTCAAATCACGCGCAGGCACAGTTGGCATCGACCAATGAATTGGTCCGATTGAAGGATGTGGCCACGGTTCAGGGGGCGCGCTCCAACCAGGTGACGGGTCTTGGGCTCGTTGTTGGTTTGCCGGGTACGGGTGACAGTCAGCAGATGCGTGTCACTAATCGTGCGTTGGAAAACGTGATCCAACGCCTCAACAACATCCCCCCTTCCGAACTTCAAGGGCAGATTCTGTCGCGCAACACAGCCTTGGTGATGGTCACATGCAATCTGCCGCCTTTCGTCAAGCCCGGCCAGCAAGTGGATGTCACCTTGGCCAGCATCGGCGATGCGCGGGCCATCACCAATGGTGTCTTGTTGCAGTCACCCCTGCGTGCGGCTGATGGGCACACCTACGTGGTGGCACAGGGTGCTGTGAGTACAGGCGGATTTCAGTCGACGGCATCGGGGTCCGCGACGACCAAAAACAATGTGTTGGTCGGACGCGTGCCCAATGGTGGCATTGTTGAGCGTGAGGTACCCGTCACGGTGGTTGATGCGACTGGACATCTTTTCTTGAATCTGTTGAATCCAGATTTTGCAACCAGTGCGCGCAGTGCGGCAGCCATCAATGCGAGTGGTCTGGCATTGGCGTCGCCGCTCGATGCAGGGACGATAAAGTGTTACGTGACGTCCTCCTATCGCGATCGCGTCCCCGAACTCATCGCCCGCATCGAACAGTTAACCGTGCGTCCGGATCACGTGGCCAAGGTCGTGATCGAGGAACGCAGCGGCACGGTGGTGATGGGCGCCAACACGCGCATCGATCCGGTCGCGATCTCGCACGGTGCGCTGGTCATCAAAGTGGAGACCAAAACGAGCGTCTCGCAGCCGGCGCCTTTCTCGACGGGCACGACAACCGTCGTTCGAAACTCAAACATTTCGGTTATGGAAGAACCCGCCAAAACGCTGGTGCTGCAATCCGGTGCCACCCTCGGACAACTGGTCAAGGCGCTGAACACCCTGGGCGTCAAACCGCGCGAAATGATTTCCATCATCCAGAACATTAAAGCTGCAGGTGCGTTGAATGCGCAACTTGAGCTGATCTAGGGTATAAGTGACCTATGGCGGATTCGATGTATTCCATTCCCTCAATGACAAACTGGATGCCCTTGCGCGCCGAGGGACCCCAAAAGCCTGACCGTAAAGAACAAGCGCAGGCGTTGAGGCAACAGTGCGACGAGTTTTCTTCGTTGCTCTACTCGCAGTTATTCGAGTCGATGCGACAGACCACGTTGACGGATGAGGAGGGCGGGCTGTTCGGGGGCGCGGATCTCGAATCATTTATGTACCTGTTCGATCAGTCAGCCGGGCGCGCGATGGCTTCGGGTGGCAACAATGCGCTATCAGATGCGCTCTATGCGCAGCTCGATGCTCGGCTTGGCGTGACGGCGCCGGAAGGAGGCGCCCAGTGACGACCAGAAAGGCTGCAGAGGCGGGGGATTCCGTTACATCGACACGGTCAACCGACATGGTCGAAAAGTATATGCCAATGGTCCGATCAATCGCGCGACGATTGTCGACGCGATTGCCGCGACACTATGACCTTGAGGATTTGGTGTCAGATGGCGTGATGGGCTTGATGGCCGCCGCAGAACGATTTGATCCCGCTCGGGGGGTCAAGTTCGAAACCTTTGCCACATATTACATCAAAGGGGCCATTCTGGATAATTTGCCCAAAGTGCCGACCGTGACCAACAAAACGGTCAAGCAGCCCGATGAGGTCGACGCGGAACATGAAGCGAGCAGTGACGCCGTCGCATTGAGTAGCAAAGTGACACAAATCACTTACTCGTACGTTTTGTCACTGGATGCCCCGGCCGGAAGTGGCGATGACGGGGAAGACTTCAATTTATTGAAACAGCTCGGCAAGTCTGACACGGTACAGCACGAACTGGAGCTGGAAGAACTGCAACAAATCTTGCGACTGGCGGTGGAACAGTTACCGATTCAAGAACGGACGACTTTGCGCTATTATTATTTTCACCACATGTCATTTGCGGAGATTGGTCAAAAGTTGGGGCTTTCGGAGTCTTGGGTCAGTCGGATCCATCGCCGGGCGTTGGAGCAATTGCGTCATAAACTTGGCAAGAAAAAGTCAATTGACGACTTTATTTCGTGGTAGGGGGGGGCAATGGAAATCAGTTCGCCGATGATGCATGCCGTTGAGCGCTCGCTGGACGGTTTGGGCTTGCGCCTTCATGCGATCGCCAATAACATCGCGAATATCAATACCCCTGGTTATGCGCGGCAAGAAGTCAATTTCGAGGCATCCCTGCTCGAAGCCTTGACCCAGCAAGAAGCATTGTTTGATGCCAATGCCAATGTCGATGCGGATATGTCGTCAAAATCACACGCCGATGCCTTGCTCAAGTGGCAACCGGTACTGGGGCGTGCCAATGACGGGGCACAGCGGATTGATGGCAACCGGGTGCCGGTTGAACTGGAAATGAGCGCACTCGCAATGAACGCCGGAAAATACAATGCGCTTGCCGCCGTCATTTCCAAAGATTTCCAACTCCTGCGAACCATCGCGCAGGCGAAGTAAGCATAAGGGGATACCGAGTGGCACTCAGTGACGTCATGGATATTGCCGCCAGTGGAATGACCGCCAACCGCTTTTGGTTGGAGCGTATCGCCAACAACCTCGCCAACGCGAACAGCACCCGTTCGGCGGAAGGTGGACCGTATCGACGGGAAGTGCCGGTCTTTGCGGAGATGTTGGCGAATGAACTCGGCGCCGACAGTCGCGGCGTGGAGGCGGTTGGTATTCAAAAAGACCCAAGTCCCTTTCCTTTGGTGTACAATCCAGGTCATCCTGATGCAGATGCGCGTGGCTTTTTGCGAATGCCGAATGTCAACGTTGTCAACGAAATGGTTGACATGATCGCAGCGTCGCGCACCTTTGAGGCCAATATTACTGTGTCTAACGCAGCCAAGAACATGATGAACAAGGCCATGGAAATTGGGAAGTAAGCATTTTTCCATCGGGGAATGACGAGGAGACTCACAATGGTGGGATCAATTCAAGGTTTGTCACGAGTCGGCGGCATCGATCCTTTCGATGCTTTTTCAGTCGAGTTTGATCATTCCGTGCGGGCCCCCGAACTGGATGGCGTGCAAGACATCCGGGAGCGCTCCTTTGGTGAAACGTTGCAACACGCCCTCACGGAAGTGAATGAGAGCAAAGTGACGGCAGAGCGAATCACGCTGGACTTCGCCGCCGGCAAGCCCGTCGATGTTCACACGATGATGCTCGCCGTGGCCAAATCCGATGTGCTGGTGCAAGTGACATCGACGGTTGTATCCAAAGCCGCGACGTCAATCAATCAGTTGTTGCAGACCCAGATTTGATGCATCGGTAACGTGAGCACGCAGGCGGGGTAAGCAGGTGAATTTCTTCCAGGAGCTATCCGCACAGGGCAAAGCTGTCGTCGTACTGCTCTTGATGTTGCTCGTGGTGGCAGTAGGCGCCAATTTTATCCCGCGGGGCAATCAAAATACGATCAAGTCTGGTGTTGAAGGGTCAGCTGAGCCGGGCTACACGGTCATTTTTCGCAACATGGAGCCTCAAACGGCTGGAGAGGCGGCAGCAGAATTAAAGGAAAGAGGAATTGACGTTCACATCGTCAATGATGGAACAGCGGTCTCCGTACCCAGTGCCAAGGCGGATGAAGCGCGCATCAAATTGGCGTTGAAGGGATTGCCGAAAGCTGGTGATATCGGATTTTCGCAGTTGTTCGGTGACAAACCCAACAGTTTCATTTCAACCGACTTTGAAAAAAAGGTCGCGTTTAACCGGGCACTGAACGGTGAATTGGCCCGACTCGTGCGCAAGATTGACGGGGTGGATAGTGCCTCCGTTTTAATCAACATGCCCGAGGACCAGTTGTTCACCGAGGAACGCAAACCGACCACCGCGTCGGTCATGGTGCGACAAAGTCCAAACAAGTCACTGGGCAAGGCGCAGGTGGAGGGCATTCAACATCTGGTGGCCAGTTCCGTTCCCGGACTTAAGACCAACAATGTCACCGTGGTGAATGACCAAGGAAAGTTGCTGTCCGACGGCATGACCGAAAATGCGGGTGATGTGACGGATCGCCTGTTGGCCAAAGCGTTGGATCGCCAGATGATGCTCACACACGAACGGGAATCCGCCATCGAGGTCAAGGTGCAGTCTTTGCTGGATAAAATGTATGGTCCAGGAAAATCGGTCGTTCGCGTCGCGGTCGACCTTGACTTTACCCAAAAGAAAACTAAAACCCGGCTGTTTGCCCCCCCAGCTGACGGTACAGGTCGCGTCTATCCGGCAAATTCCACCAAAAGCACGGAGAAATCCAATAATGGGGGCGCGACCCAAGGCAACATTACGGGTGTGACCGGCAATCTGCCACGATTGCCCGGTTACCCGCTCGAATCGCTGCCGAACCAGGGCAGCGGAAGCGGCGGGTTTGAAAAGACTTATGAGAATACCCAACACAGCAACTGGAGTATGAACGATACCTTGACCGAAGAAGAAATCGGGACCGTCAAGCGCATGTCGGTGACGGCGTTGATTCAAGGTTTAAGCCTTGAACGGGTCCCGGCATTGGTCCAGATTGTTGCTGCCACGGCTGGGGCGGATGTCGGCGGCCGGGGTGATCAAATCGTGGTACAGCCCGTCGCCTTTGATACGTCACAAACCGACATGCTGAAACAGTTGCTCGAGCAGCAGGAACAGAGCAAAACCGCAGCCGCCAGCAATGCCAAGAAAAAAGATGGCGGTATACCTACCAGCTGGATCATTGGTGCGGCGGTTGGTTTCGTGGTGCTATTCCTCTTGCTCGCGTTGGTTCGCATGGCGTCTCGCAGGGAGGATACGACCGACGTATTGGTGGATTCGTTGGGTGATCCCGGCATGCCCCCCGCCTTTGACCCGAATGCGTTGGCGGGCTTTGCACCAGCCGAGATGACCCAGCAGGTGCCAGAGGCCAGCGGTGGCGATTCAGCATTCGGCTTTTTGGAACAGATTGACCCCAATACGGTCGCGGAGCTGTTGATGCAAGAGCGCCCCGCCACGGCTGCAGCGGTGCTCGGTACTTTGAATCCTGGTTACGCGGATATGGTCTTATCGGTTCTTCCACCTGAAATGCAGGATGACTTGATGCAAAGGATTCAGGGTCAGCCGACGTTGCCTGCTTTCCAGCAACGTTCCGTTGCCCAACAACTGCGTCGGCGCTTGGGTGTGCCGGTTTGAGCCAAGTCTTGCCCATCCGGTGCTTCAATCGTTATGATGGGCGTGGGTGATCACCAATCAGATAAGGGCGTGAGGTAACCGAACCCGTGGCGATGGCCGGCACTGCGCAGACGAGCAAGTTGTCTTTCGACCTGGCGCTGGCCGCGGTGGTGGTCGCAGTGCTCGGTATTCTCATTTTGCCGGTTCCCACCTGGCTGCTCGACATTTTGATCATCGCAAATCTGACAATGTCGTTGATCACCGTGGTCGTTTCCCTTTACATCATCCGACCACTCGACTTTGCGTCGTTCCCTTCACTCCTGCTCATCTTGACCCTGTTTCGACTCAGCATCAACGTCGCGACCGCAAAGGCCATTTTGCTACACGCTGAAGCAGGGGAAGTGATTCACGCCTTTGCCGAAAAGGTCATCGGGGGCAACTATCTGGTCGGTATCCTGGTCTTCCTCATTCTCATCCTGATGCAGTTCATCGTGGTCACCGAGGGTGCCAAACGTGTCGCCGAAGTGGCCGCCCGTTTTACGCTCGATGCGATGCCCGCGAAACAAATGGCCATTGACGGCGAACTGGCGCAAGGCATGTGCACACTGGAGGATGCCAAAAAACGTCGCAAAGACGTAGAACGAGAAGCCAACTTTTTTGGTTCAATGGACGGTGCCAACAAGTTCGTCAAGGGCGATGCCATTATGGGCATTGTGATCATGGTGGTGAACATCATCGGCGGCTTCCTGGTTGGAATGCTGATGAAAGACATGGAAGTCCCCCAGGCACTGGAAACTTACACCATTTTGACGGTCGGGGACGGCCTTGTCACAATGGTTCCATCACTTCTCATCTCGTTGGCCGCCGGTTTCGTAGCGACGCGCGCCACCTCGGACTTTAACCTGGCGATGGACTTGAAGAGTCAATTGTTCACATCGCCTAAAGTATTGGGAATCGCTGCGGGAATCCTGGCATTGTTCGGATTCTTTCTGCCGCCTTATTGGGTGTTTTTCGTGTTGTCGTTTGTGGTGGGCATTGCCGCTTTTATGACGTATCGCAGCAGTCTGGTGGGACCGGCAGGGCCCGATGGCGTCTTTCCGGATATGGGTGACGGGGGTGCGCCTTATGCGCCGGATGCGGAGCCGGAAGAGGACTTGAAAAATCCGGAAACCGTCATGAAGATGATTGGTGTCCCGCCTTTAACCCTGGAATTGGGGCTTGACCTGGTACCGTTGGTGGATCCGGCGCTCGGTGGTGAATTGATGGACCGCGTGGTCCCCATGCGGGTAAACATCGCGATGGAAATGGGCTTTATCATGCCGGGTATTCAGTTCAAAGACAATTTAAACCTGCGCCCCAACACCTACAGCATTATGGTCAAACAGAACATTGTCGCGACGGGCGAGTTGTTGGTGGGTTACATGTTGGCAATCCAACAGCACATCACGGATACTTCCGAGGAATTGGTGGGCTTTCCGACAACCGAGCCCGCATTTGGCAAACCGGCGGTCTGGGTAGCGGGTGCGGAGGCCCATCGTGCGAGCCAGTTGGGTTATTTGGTTCAAGACCCCACAAATGTGTTGATCGCCCACATGGATGAGGTGGTTCGTGCACACGCCTTTGAGATATTGTCACGTGAAGAAGTGCAGATTATGCTGAACAAGGTACGCGAAAAAGCGCCCACGACCGTCAAGGAACTGGTCCCGGACAAGCTGGAACTGGGTGAAGTCCAACGGGTTTTGCAAAACTTGTTGCGCGAACGGGTCAGTATCCGCGATCTCGCAACCATTCTGGAGAAACTGTCCGATTTTTCCAAAATGGTCAAAGATACGTTCATCCTCACCGAACTGGTGCGGGCGACGATGGCGCGGCAAATCTGTGCCAGCCTGGCCGACGACAATGGTGTTCTTTTCGTGATTACCTTGGATGGCCGGGCGGAACAGTCGATCAAGGATGCCATCGTTCAGGGACCCACGGGACAGCAACTGGCTTTGAATCAACAAATTCGCAACATGTTGGTGGATCGCATCTCCAGCGAATACCAAAATGCGGCCGAACAGGGACGCACCGCAGCGGTGCTGTGTGACCCGGTGGTCCGGCCACATCTAAAACCCTTGATGGAACGCGCCATTCCGACCTTGGTGGTCATTTCATACAGCGAAGTCCATCCGCGCTTCCGGGTGCAGACCGTTGGCCACGTCAACATGTCCGTGGTAGCCGCTTCTTGACCCCCTTTTGAGTACATCGCATCCTGCAGCATTCAAGTTTTGGAAGCAAGGTGTCGATACAAGTAACGGGAGGGACGTTCATGCTGTCTTTAGATCTTGGCTCGTTTTTTGCAACCCGTCTGGCTCGGCATTCAGCGGCCGTTGACCGTTCGCAAGCAAAGATTGCCTCGGGCGTGCGTCTTAACAGTTCGGCTGACGGACCGACAGACCTGTTCCTGGCGGATGCGTTGCGTGCCCAGGTTGAAGGGGGTCGTCAGGCACAGGTCAACATTCAGCAAAGCATGTCGATACTCAACTTTGCACAGGAGAACGTGGCCGATCTCTTTCCGGCCTTGAACAAAATGCGGGAGCTGGTTTTGAGCGCGGGCAATGGCGATCGCAATGATGACAACCGCAACGACATTCAAGTCGAATTGGAACAATTGCGGGAACAGTTGAAGGCAAACTTTTTTGATGCGCGGGACTTTCGCATTCCACTTGATGCACCCAATCCATCGGATCGCGTCTTGCATTTTCAGGTGAGCGGCAATCCGGGCGATCTCGTTTCAGCCGACTTCAACGGACTTGCTACCGCATTTGGTGAGGCGATCGTCAGCTTTTACGGCTATGAATCCGTCTACAACGATCCAGCCTTTCGACCGGCGTTGGAGGCAAAATTCGGTTCACCGCCTCCTAAGCCCTCTGACCCCCACAGTACCGGTACGAGCTTTGCGCAAGCCTTTCCGCAGCGGCTGAAAGTGAACTCAGGCGACAGAGCGGACATCGGACGGGCCCTTGATGCCGTCGACACTGTGCAGGACAGCCTGCAACGTGCCGTATCCTATATTGGTGCGATCGCCAACCGCATTGACCTGCGCCTGAATCAAACAGAAACCTTCACCAATCAAATGGCCGATTTCGAATCCAAGATGCGGGACACGGATGTGGCATTTGAACTGACAAAACTCAGTACCGCACAAGTTGTCGAGCAAGCAGCGCAAGCCATGCTGGCCCAAGCCAACAGCAGACCCCAGCGCATCCTTGAGTTGCTGAACCCGCGTTAGAACGGGCATCCAGTCGTTCCACTCACGCGCGAAGGGTAAGTTTGAACCATTCGGTGACGGTTTTGTGGTAGTTTGCGACTTCGTCCCATGAGCAGGGAATGCCCGCTTCTCCCAACAGCACCGCACTCTTGGGCTCACTCGCCACGTGATACAAGCTGACCACGGACGCTTGGGTTGCCGCACGTGAGCCACAGAACAGTATGGGTGTCGGTGCGACCCGTTTCAGAATCGCTTGATGATCCAGATTGCCCGTACGAGTGCTTGCCAATCGCAGGCCCGCGCGGGTACGCCAGTATAAACGACCGGCCATGGTAGACGGACGCCAGGTGGTTCCATCCATCATCAACCCCTCACCCCACGTGGTCGTCGGAGCAAGGAGCGCCAAGGAATGAATGCCCTGATGCCGTGAGGCGGCAAGCAAGGCGGGCATCGCGCCATCCTGTTCAGCCAGGACACCGATCCGTTGGCAACCGTTACCCCGTAAAAAACGGATAGCCGCCAGAATATCCTCGGCATCATCACCGGATGGTGACTTAACACCCAAGCTCTCGCCTTGGCCCCTTGGGTCAAGGACCAACACATCCCACTCCTTGCTCAACCACGATGCCATCGTCACGACGACAAAGGCCTGTCTGTGGGTGTGCCAACCAGGGTAATAAATGATGGCACGACGCTTGTGACGTGACCAATAAGTGGCCTTTAAACTCACCCCATCGCTGGTTGACAATCGAACCGATTGAAACGACTGCTTATGCCAGATGCCCGCATGGTCGCTCACGGGTCGATGCGGCAAGCGATAGGCAACGTGGCCATCCAATCCATCGCTGTACCGAATTTTGGCATCCAAGCCCACAGAAGCAATCCCCAATACGCCGCCCGTCACCACGACAGCAACGGCAGACTCACGGGTCAACGGCCAACGCAGGAGCAACACGGTGAGCAGCACCAACGCGCAAAGGACCAACGCCGCAAACCAGCCAATGCCGAGTTTTAATGACCATTCCATCCAAGGCGTCGCAAACTGGACCATGCCACCCGAGACCGCCAAACCGGCTGTGAGGAGCGTCAGTCGAACGGTTGAGACACCCCAATCAAGCGCCCAACGCGCCTCAAAACGACGGTAGTGATGAATCATGTCGCAAGGCCCTGGTCAGGTTCCCAGCGTGTACACAAGACATCATCCGTGGCCAGCGTGCACGTCATATGAGACGCCTCTGTCTGACAGCTCGAACCATACGCGCTGAATTGCTCCTGCAGGGCCCACGACAGCATATCAGCCACCTGCGGCACCCGAATGGTTTTGAAGGATCCACGATTGATAAAAATCACCAGGCGTAAACCAGGCCCTTCGCGAACCACAATCTCAACATCCGCAATCGGGGGAAACAGGGGTCCAATGCCCGCTTCCTGCAATAATCCACCCAAAAACGCTGCCACCGAGGCACGCCGTTCGGGATCATCCAGGTAATAACCGGGAGAATCAAAACCTGCACCCAGCAAGGTTCCAATGAAAACACTGGCACCACGGCCAAACGTGACCCGATAGGCTGCGCACTGTTTGCCTTGTTCCAACAGCGATCGCCCGTCAGGCGGCATCGCCGTGAGGCTGATCAGACGAGACGCCCACACACGACTTTTATCCATGCTTGAGCGGATCCAGGCACCGGCACGCGCCGCATGGCGATTGAGCAACATGGCGGGATACATCCCTTTCAGGGTGTAGGCGCAAAACCGGTGGGGAACACGCCACATCAGTCGCCAAAAGAATTTGACGTAGTCAAGTGCGGTGCGAACCAGGACCTGGCCCACCTGAGGATTGAGCACGGACTGCAGCGGCACGGGAAACAATCCTGTGTCATTCGACAGGGGCGTCCCCAACGTGATCAAGATACCCCCCTGTTCCACATAAGCAGTCAGTTTTGCCTGCAAATCCGGGTCCACAATACCAATCGAATTAAACAGGATGACGCGACGACTCGCCAGTTCTTCAGCGGTGGCTTTCTCCAGATTCAACACCGCCGGATTGTAACCACTTTCTGTTAAAGCACCATACAAGCCAGCATTCACGCTGACAATGGTCAACGCTTCATCGATGGCCTGTGACGTTCCCTTCATCAAGGCTTTGAGCGGGTCCAGCAGGGCTGTCAAGACTGCGCGTGACAGTGCGGGGTAATGCAGGATTGCAATTGATGATTCGACTTCTCGCGTTACCGCCATGTATGGCCCCCAATTTTGGCAAAATCCAGCGAGTGCACGAGCTGCCTCAAGGCGAGGCGTTGCACGTCCGGCCTGATCGATCAACGAATTGAATACATAATCACCATCAGCATCACGCCCGTCCATGGCGATGTAGAAAAAACAAGCCCTCGTCCCATGCGCATAAGCCGCCATGGTCGCCTGCCACGTGGCCTGCGGCGAAACGGTACACGCAGGGTCAAACCAACCGCACCCCATCTCCGCACAAATGAGCGGGCCTTGCTCTAAAAAGGCCTCAAACAGTTTTGGGACATACGAACAGGAAAACGGCTGATCCAAGGTCACAGCCAGTTCGGAATAGCGCGGATAAATATCAAAAGCCAAAGGCAAAATCTGGTTCTTCTTGCCCAAATGACTCGGCCACGAATCCAACCAGATATCATTGGCAAAGTAAAAGGTCTCAAGCCCGATCTCACGCCAAATGTCTCTGAGACGCGACAAATACAAACTGATGTAATCTTCGACGTGCCGGGCCATCGCATCAAGCATCGCGTCATTGTATAGCTGCTCATCGTGCGGAACCACCGAGTCAAAATCCGTAAACTGTGTTCCCCACTCCCAATTGAGGTGATCGATTGACGGATGGCGCAACGCCAAACTCTCCCGCAACAAAGCCAGCGTCGCGTCATTGTGATCCATCAGATGCGGTCCCTGACCGAACTGGGGATACCCTGTTTCGTTATCAACCTGGATCGCGATCACCTCACACCGTTTAACTGAATCCGCGATGACCAACGCCACGGCCTCAAACCAAGACCGCACCAACGACAAAAAAACAGGATGATTCAGCGACGGTTGAGGAAACACCTGCGGTTTGCTTGCACGCACCTTCATGAAAATCTCCGGATGATGCGATTCAAGCCAGCCAGGCAAACCAAACCCTTGATACTCAGCAAAAATGTAAGGACCAGGCTTGATCACAACCGAAAGCTCCAGTGCCGCGCAAACCTTTAAAAAGCCGATCAGATCGCGACAAGGGTGACTCGCGCCCGTAAAATCAAACACCCCTTTGCGCCACTCGTGCCAAACCCAGGGAACATAGGTTGAAATGGCCATCACGCCGGCTGCCTTCAACTGAGACAAGCCGACATGCCACAAGGCGGGATCAATGCGAAAGTACTGGAACTCACCGCCGAGCAACAACGATGGCCGTTCGTCAATCAAGACATGTCGCGCATCAAAACGTATCGACAAGTGGGTTTACCTCGCACGACGGACCAATGCCGATGACCGATATCAAACAGGGCGGCGAACGTTTTACCAGTTGGCCATCGACCACGTCAACTCAGCAATGGCTAACCGTTGCGTGTCGGTGAGAACTTCACCGGTCGTGAGTTGGTCACGCCAACTTGAGCTGTCACCAACGCCAAAAACCTTACCTTGACCGAGGGGACCCACCGCGCCTAACACCACGGGAGACGCCTCAAGAATCTGATACCCGTTTGTGACAGGCTCCAACCACGCACGCGCAGGATCTTGCACGCTCAGTGTCGTGCCAGCAAACAATGGCAGGTTGAATGGGCCATTCGATTGAAGAGAAGGGAACGTGATTCGGGTCAGCAACTGATCATCCGGTGTTTTAAAAGTGGAGCCGTCAAACCGGATGCCAGCCGGTTGCGCCAAGGCATTCAGGCTACCGAGATCCTGATATGGGTAGCCGCCCCACTCACCGAGCAGGATCAAGCGTCCCCCGTTTTTGATCCATTGAAGAAGTTGTGTTTTTTCGGACGTTTGCATCGGGCCAGGGGTTGCGAGCAGTAGCACGTCACAACGTGCAAGCGGTGTTTCGGGATAGGGGCCAAGTATCGCCCCGCGTTGCTTGAGTGCTTCTTGGAGTTTTGTCGTCGTCCGACCGCCGCCGCGCGTATCCACAACGATACGCAGGTTGCGTTCCGGCCGCGGCGTCAAGGTGATGCGGGATCGTCCGGGTGTGTAGTGTGTAATCAGATGCGGTTCAAATCCTGGCTTGCGCACATTCATGACAACATTTGCACCGCGCATGACGAAATGACCGGTTTCATCCGTCAGTGTTGAGCCAAGGACGTTGCCAAGAACGACACCGGGAATCGCGCGACCCGCTGGGTCAACCACTTGACCATTCAACCACTGGGTACGAATCGTCACATCACCCGTGCATGCCCACGCGTGAATGGCAGCAAAAAAAATGGGGATTGCGTATTCAGTGCGCATCGTGGGTAACGGCTCGCAGGCTGTTTAAAACGTTTAGGCGTCCAAACCCGAAGTGGGAATCCCAACCAGGAGCGCCGAGGTCCTCAGATGCTGCCAACAAACGCGCGCGGACCTGCCAGGCGCCAAGATACGGCGCATTCGACCAGAGCGTGGCGGCGGCGGCGCTCACGTGCGGGGCTGCCATCGAGGTTCCCACCAAAGCCTGTGTCGCATGCGTTTGGTTGATTCCGTCAGTCAAATCAGTTGCGGTCAGATAAAGGGGCCAAGCGGCAACGATGGGGTAATCGCCATTCCCGCCGGGTGCGGCGATATCAATAGAAGGGCCAAACGACGAGTAGCCTGCCGACTCATCCCGATAGGTGGTTGCGCCAACGGTGAGTACCGTATCAAGCGATGCCGGAAAATCAACAGGCCCCCGGTCATTTCCCGCCGCCACCACAACCAGGATATTGGCTTTGCAGGCCTTGTCGATGGCGCGTTTCAAACGTTCAGAGGGTGCTTGACTCGCCACGCTGAGGTTGATAACCCTCACCCGGGCTCCACGGCTGCCGCGCCAGGCAATGGCCCGCTCGATACCGTCTGTGAGAATCGAATCCTGTCCCGTCCCCGCGTGCCCGATAATCTTGATGGGCAACACGCGGACACGTGACGGGCCTGCGACGCGCAGAACGATACTGGCAACGTGAGTGCCGTGTCCATTGCCATCTCGCCCGCGATACGTGTAATGTCGATTTTGCAGCGTAAACGTATCCGAACCGATCAGATCGATGGAGGTTTCCACTCGGCTTTTCAAATCCGGATGTTCACCATCCACGCCTGTATCCAGTACAGCGACAACTGCATCCTGCTGGTCCGTCGGCGCAACAGAAGCCAGGCTTTCTCCACTGCCGACCTTGATCACATTCCAATTGTCGGCGGTGCGATCGCTTCCGGTCATTTGGATTTTACGTGTACCGACCGGCAATACCACCACGTCTGCAGCCGCGCCCATTCCCGGCAGTGCGCATCCATTGGCAAGCAGACACAGCCACATCATCCCTTTACCGATGGTAGGCATGCGGTTTACTCCTGAAGCGCCAACAATCCCATCTCACGCTAGCGCACCTTGTCGCAGGGATTCCACGTCAGCTTGAACAGTCTTGGCCAACAGCTTGGCCAGATCGGTTATGATTGGACAACGGTAACGGTCAACCGTCGTGACGATCAGTCGGTACCGTTTACACACGCAGTTTGGGGTGGGAATCAATCGATGGTACAAGACACAATTGACATTCGGGTTATCACGAAACGCGACGGGCGCCAAGCGACGTTTGATCGCGACAAAATCGTGATGGCGATCATGAAAGCGGCCCAGGCGGTTGCTGGAAGTGATCGTGATGTGGCGCAAGCCCTGACGGATCAAGTGCTTGAACGGCTTAATCGGCTCGCACGGGAGCAGATGCCGTCTGTCGAACTCACCCAGGATATCATCGAAAAAGTGCTGATCGAAAATGGGCACGCGCGCACCGCCAAAGCGTTCATCCTTCATCGTGCGAAACGAAGTCGGATCCGAGAGGGTAAATCAGAACTCATGGATCTCGTCGCAGACATCATGCAACCCGACGAAACACCAGACTTGAACGTCTCGCCCCCTCCCCTCGCCGTCGGATTGGCCGCAAGCCAACAATTCTCCCTGAACCGCATTCTCACGGAGGGCGACGCAGAGGCCCACCATGGCGGTCTGTGGCACGTTCACGATCTGGCACTTTATGGTCAAGTCAGCCGAGCATTGATTCTCACACCCGACAATCTGTTCCAGGACAAGTTACACGTGGGCGGGCTAATAATTGGGCGTCCAACGGATTTGGAGCAAGCGACCGATTGGTTGCGGCTACTGTTGGCCCAGGCAAAAGAATGGGGTTATGCCCATGTCAGCTTGGATCGATTTGATCAGGCAATGGCTCCGTTTGCAATCAACCACGACGATGTCGGGCTCAAACGATGCCTGCGTGCCTTGCTGGTGGCCTGTAACGCGGGTGCCATGCCCGGTCGCATTCATCTTCGACTCAGCGACACGCCAGACGCAGCCGCACAGCGTGTCACCTTGGCGTTGCTTGAGATCTGGACGAGCCTGCGAGAAGACGCCTCCCAACCCATCCAACCCAGAATTGTGATGGAATGGTCACGCTCATTTGACGAAGCACGACGTGATGCACGCGTTTGCGAGGCGGCAGCGCTCGCGGTGCGCAAGGGGTGTATCGCATTCGAAAAATGCTTCCTGCCGGATGGCTACAGCGCCTCCGCATTGCTGAGCCTGAATATGCCACGCATCGCACTGGAAGCCAAGCAAACACAAAGTGGTCTGACTGGAGCCCTTCAAGCGGTGATTCGCCGCGCAGGTATCTTGTTGAAAGACCAGCATCAGCGCGTGCTGGCGCAGGCCCATCGAAATCCTTTGGCCCGTTATGAAGCGCCACATCGTCCGGCCGCCATTTCGCTGATGGGCTTTGCGCACGCGCTGCCAGTAACTGCCGATGAAGACGGCTTTGGTGTAACGCTGCAGCAAACCAACGTGCTGCTGAATCAGTGCAAGGCAGAGGCCGCCAAGTTCGCGACACCCGAAGGATGGGGCGTCGTTTTGACCAATTACCAGTCGGAAACGATCGGTGCGACTTTCGTACGACAGGATCGGCGAGCCTTTGGCATCCTGCGCGGCGTGACGGACGTGTCAGCCTATGACGGCAATCTTGTCAGAATGACCCGCTCACGCCCTGATGCGAGCTTTTGGTCAGCGGTTGAACAACTTGAACAACCCCTTGCAGGCGGGCATATCATCGCCATCCAACGGTCGGCCAACCCCACCGTCGCTGATTGTCTGGATTGGCTGGAAACCGTCTGGCGCAGTCACGCAAATGGAATTCAGTTTTAACGGTTCAGGTCGTGATCACGCCCGGATCGTCATAATCGCCGCGCCGGCGTCGGTTGGTGCCAGCAAATCCAAAGGCTCCTCGCTCGCCTTTGGCACTTGCCCCCCCCGCACCAGACTTGGCTGCCACACCGGTGATCACCTGCACACTGCCAGGGGTTAAATGATACTCACCCAAAATCTCACGGATACGTGGCACAAATTGTTCCAGATTACTGGTAGCCTGAACCGATGCGGTTTGAACCTGCACATGCACTTGCCCCGCTTGCAGCGACACCTGCAATTGAACCTGACCATACTCGGGCGGCGTCAACATGAAATCCAAACGGGTGACCGGAACCTGTTGTTCCACCGCATGGGTAATATGGCCGCTGGCAATCTCCGGGAACAGTTGCGCAGGGATGCGCAAGGTATTGGCATCATCCTGACCGGTATCGTCAATCACCTCGGGCACGTAAGGCAAGCGCACCGGAGCCGTCACCAGTGCAGAAACATCCAACTCAGTGGCAGCGCTTGAGTTCTGCTGGCGGCTCCAAACATTCCAGTCAAAACTTGGTTGAGCGGATTGTTGCTGACCGGACTGGGTCGATAGTCCCGTCGCGGCATAATCAGACGTTGAACCCGTTGAAGGTGGCACCATGACGGGTAACAACGCCAAGCCTTGGCCATAGGCAACCACGCCCTCCACTTCTTCTTTTTTTTCGAGCGCGCGACGCATCCACCGCTCAAATTCGATCATGCGTTGCAGACGACGGGTTTCATCCTCCTGTTCCGGTCGTCGTAAGTCCGCACGTTCATCAGCAGAAGTCAACCTTGCGGCAGGAACCGATGACAAAAGACCCTGCAGGCGTAAATCCGGAATCATCGATAGCCTTCTTCCCGCTTTTCCCGCAGGGCTTTGAGCAACTTTAACTTTTCCAGTTTTTCAAGGCGTTCCTGCTCTTCCGTCAAAGCCTCCTCATCCCGTTGACGCTTTTTCATAAACATGGTCCCCGCCATCTCATCGATGCGCTTCGCTTCTTTGGCTTTTTCCTCCACTTGATAAAGCACACGTTTCATATCTTTGTGTTTCTCGATACGCTGACGGTCCCTGCGCACTTCCATTTGTTTTTTAGTAGCGACTTCAAGCACCTGTTCGGCTTCTTTTACCCGTTTTGCCTGCGCCTCCGCACGCAGGCCAAGCGCCTGAATGTAGTCATTGCTCGCTGCGACGTCCGGCGTGGCGCCTTGGGCCATTTGCGCCTGTAAACCTTTTTGCGCGGCACTTTGACGGACGGTGATGGCCCGCAAGGCATCCGCTTCGGCATCGCGCTTGGCTTTTGCAGCCAGCACCTCGGCATCGACCTGCTTTTCACGCTTTTCCATAAGGTCCAGAACTTTTTGCAGTTTGTATCGAAAAGGACTCATTTCACACCTGCAGCCATGTCTCCACGATACCGGTTCATATATACCCCATCAAGCGGCGTTGAAGCGGTGATCCCCATGCCAATTACAGGTTACCGCCAGGTTCGTTGCGGTACCCGCTGGTTCTCGGTGTGATGATGGAAAACTGCTACACTGAACGCTTAGGGTAAACAGCCCCGTGACATCAAGGAGTAGCGATGCGAAGCGCTTTTTTGGCTCAATCGGTCACAGCCGTTTGCCTGTGGTTGGCGTGGCTCATGCCTGTGTCGGCCGCGCCCCCTAAGGTTGATTTTCGCGAAGCCAAGGCAGATTTTCGCGACAAGGAACTCGCCTTAACCTATGTTTTCGGAAATTCGGGGGCACTGGACTTCGCCTTGACGGATCGCCTCAGCGCGGGTGTCGCGGTCGACAACCTGTGGGCTCCTTTGAACTGGTACTACCGTGGCACGTGGCAACTGGTGTCCAATCCCGAAAGCGGCCTGTTTGTCGCCTTCAACGCGGGTGCTTTGCAGTCACGGGTCATGTTGGCGGGCAACCAGGCCCAGCCACCCACTTGGGGCTGGCAATCTGGTATGTTGGTCTCTTTACTCACCGAAAGCGGCCTGACTTTGCGAGCCGGTTTTCAGTTATATAACACCGATTGGTCCAGTTCGGCGCAACGCTTCGCATTCACCCCCGAACTGGCCTATCGCATGGGCATCCTGGAAGCCACCATCATTCCGACGTGGCCCTTCAGCCTGAGTGAACTCGGTTGGGCAGGTTTACGCCTCCGCCTGTGAGCACCCAATCAACAGTAAAACGCCACGAGGCTTCCGTTTTGAGTAACGGAAGCCTCATGGCATTAAATTCAACCCCGATCAGGCGATTTCAACCTGAACGTTCGGAGCTTGAACCAAGTCCTTGCTCACCAGGTAGGCTTCAACTTCATCACCGCCGACATCAGCCAACATCTCACCGTTGATCATCACACACGGCGACAACGGCTGGCCACTTTTCATGACCATTTCCTGGTAATTGACCGGATTATTGATAATGTCCTTATCTTCGTACGCCAACCCATACTTGCTGAACACGGCACGAACCCCGTTGCTCCAGCCACACACTGGTTTGAGGTAGGCCACAATTTCTGGGGCACTCATCGTTATTCTCCTCCCGTCGCATTGGCTACACAAAACTGTGCCCACAGGGCATCGACTCGAATCCCATCTGCCATCAGTTGACGCCACTCGGCACCTTGAACCAGACGCTCCCTTGCGGGATTCTCTTGACAGCAACGCACAAAAGCGCGTTTCTCAACCCAGTTATCGGCAGAAGACCCGAGCGATGTCGAAATGGAACAGTACCGCTTTCATCTTATCACAACACCGTTTTGTTCATCTTCGTGTCGCTTGACGAGTTAAATGAACGCAATGCACGGTGGCAACACCCGCATTCGGGATTGAGAGCGCTCATCTGCGCTGCCACACAAGTCCTCGCAAGCTGCCCACCAGACGGTTGCCTTCCTGACGATGCCAACGCCATCTGGGCAACTCAAGTTTGTCGTCCAAAACACCGTTCACCCGTGCGAATGGTGTAACGGTCACTGTTTCGCGCTGCGTACGCGGCTAGACTGCTAACCGTCGACGGTTCCCGGGCGCCGAGACTGAGCTGAAAAGGAAACTTATCGGGGTGGCATCCAATTCCGGCACACAACCTAGAACACAATGGGCCGGCGGCTGTTATCGCGTCGTCGCTACGGTCTTGTGGTTGTTGCTTGGCATCGTGCTGCTTGGTCTTGCGCCTCGCGCCGCCGCTGGCGCACCTGTGGGCCCTGTCATTCATCAGATTGACTGGCGAAATTTCGGCCTTCACGTGAGCGCCGATGCAGCCTTGGCACCCGACATATCGTGGCTGAGCAAGCCGACCCGTTTCGTCTTGGATCTCCCGACAGCCACTTTGGCGAATCCGCGCATGGCGCGAACCATCGCGATCAACGATCCGGTCATTCAGCGGATCAGAATCGCCCGTACACCATCTGGTGGGATTCGCGTGGTGGTTGATTGCCAGGATGTCGTGCCCTTTCAGGTCATCAGTCTGCGGGGCAAACAGGATCTTGTGGTCAGCGCGTCGCACCAGAATCGGCAGGAACTTGCCGCGTTGATCAACCAACCCGAAACACCGCCACCCCCGAAAGTCACCCACGGCATTTTCGCCCGTGAAACAGGTGAAGAAGCCGAGTTAAGCTTCGGCGGCCTGCAGCATTTGCGACCGGTGCTCGCGCAAGTGGATGCCACCCATTTGGATATCCACTTGCAAGGGGAAATGTTCAAAGGTGCATTGCCCACCCCAGACAGCATTTTTCAACGTTTCGAACGCGTGGCAAAACCGCGTGGCGGCTGGACATTGAAGGTGACGCTCGCACCCGGTGTTTATAATTTGGATCAGCGCATCGAATCACAACAACAACGGATGGTACTGATCTGGACGAAAGAAAACCCGAGGCGATTTGCGGGTGCACCCTTGATTCTGATTGATCCCGGACACGGTGGTAGTGACCCCGGGGCCATCGGTCCTCAAGGCCGCTCGGAAAAAGACGTATGCTTGGGAATTGCCAAAATGCTCAAGTTTTCGCTGTTGCAGCGTGGCATCAATGCCGTATTGACCCGCTCCACCGACGCGGAATTGCTGCTTGAACCACGCTTGCGGATGATCGACACCATCGGTGCTGACGCCTTCGTCAGCCTTCATGTCAATTCGCACACCACCAGTGCAGCCAGCGGATTCGAAACCTTCTATCGCGAGCCCACCTCCCAAAAATTTGCAGAACTCATTCACAACCACGCAGCCGCACGCTTCAAACATCAAAACAGAGGTGTCAAACAGGAGCAACTCTACGTCTTGCGCCACACGCGCGTGCCGTCCATCCTGCTCGAGACAGGCTTCATCTCCAACCCCGACGAGGCAAATAAACTGATCGACCCCTCTTTCCAAAACCAAATGGCAACAGCCATCGCCTCCGGCCTCGAAGACTTCTTTACAACCAACCAAATCGCAACCATCGGGCAGAACAGCCTTGAAAACTGATCCAAACATCAGGCGCTCCAAACAACAAGCCGAAATCAGCGCCCTGACTGCCAATTGACCGATTGAAATTTTTACTGCGGACAAATGAGCGAGATTCGCTCATTTGTCTTTTTAACTTTTTTAAAAAAAAGGGTTGCATGTTATGTTAAATTATATTAAGCTTGCCACCGTTACAAAACTTTACATTGAGTTACAGCGCACTGAACATGTTGTGTTGGTGACCTGGCAGTAAAAAATGGAGGGGTGGCAATGACTCAGCGGATGGTTGGAAATCAGGTACAGACGGCGGCGCGGGTGCCTGCGTGTGTTGAAACATCGGTGGGGCGTGCGGTGGTTGATGCCGCGCGTGGGGCTGGTATTGTCGGAATGAGTTTGCGATCGTTGTTGTTGGTGCCGGTGATGGGTGCCGCATCTGTTTTGGCGGGTGAGTCGGGCTTGGAGCGTCTGGTTGGGCGGGTCATGCCTTTGGAGTTGCCGGATGCGGTGGGTTGGTTGACGGGTGGTGAATTGGTATTTACGACGGGCTGCCTACTTGGTGATGATTCAAGTCGATGGATTAATTTTTTGAGCGGTCTTGATGATTCAGGGGCGTCGGGGGTTGTGGTGTTGGCGAGTCGTTTCGTGCAGTTGATACCGGATGATGCATTGCAGGTTGCAGCCAAGCGTAATTTTCCCGTATTGGTGATGGCGGATCCGGTGCACATGCGTAAGTTGCTTGACCCGCTGGAGGGGGCGATCGCCGAAGGGTGTTCACAATCCACACGCCACGTCACTGATGCCCATCGCTCCTTGTTAAAGCTTGTCTCCACCGGGGACGGCATGGAGGCCATCACCGGTTATCTGTCGCGTCAGTTGGAGCGCAGTGTATTCGTGGAGGATCGTCTCTTTGGTCTGTTGGCGCTATCAACACATGACCAGGTTCACGAGCCGTATTTCGATGAATTGTTGCAGCACAAAGGAACACCGGTGCAGCAGGTGCAGGCTTGGGAATCGGATGGGACGTTGCGTCGGGTTCGTGGGGACCAGCGTACGGCTCATGTCGTCGTGAACGGGAAAACACGCACGATTCATCCGGTGGTGATGGAAGGTGATGTACTGGGGTATTTTTCGATTCTCAGTGATGGCGTGGATGAGTCATTGCCGGAGGATTTGTTGGAGGCGGGTCTTTTTGCGGTGGCGATTGAGTTGTTGAAGTTACGGGGTGCCAGTGATTCGGATCAGCGCATGCGCCGTGATTTCTTTCGAGATTTGTTGTTGGCATCGAGTCCCACGCATCTTGAGGCCATTCGCAGGCGTGCCAATTACTTGGGCTATGCTTTGGATACTGCCTACTGGGTGATGCAGATCGAATTTGTCGATGGTGCGGACGAAGAGGGCGTGACGCACGAGGATGCGGCTCGTTTGATGGGTCTGCTGAGTGCCCAATTGAGTTTCAGACAGGCGTTAGTGGTGCAGCAGGCGCAAGGTGCGACCGTTTTGTATCCCATCAAGGAAGGTCAACCGCACTTTGAGAAGTTGCAACACTTGGCATTGGCCATCAGGCAAAAGCTGTTGGCTGCGTGGCCGGGACGTTCCTTTAACGTCGGTGTGTCCGAGCCGAGTGCGGGTTTGTTGGGGATACCGAGGGCTTTCACGGCAGCGGGCCATGCCTTGAAAATCGGTCAGAGTTTACAAGGGTCGTGTCAGGTCAGTTTCTTCAAGGATCTGGGAATTTACCGCATGTTGTTGCTGTTTTCACAAAATCAGGATCCGCAGGCGTTTTGCTGTGAGCCGTTGCAGCGGTTGATCGATTACAACCAGCAAACAGACAAAGAGCTGGTCAAAACCATCGAAGCCTTCCTGGATTGCAATGGCAATTTGACGGAGACATCCGCGAAACTCTTCATCCATCGCAACACCTTGAAATATCGGTTGGAACGCATTCGAGACATCACGCAAATCGATCTCGACGATGCACAAAACCGGTTGATGCTTCACCTTGGTCTCAAGATGAACCAAGTGGTCAATTTCCTGAACTGAGCCTGAACGCGGACCAGGCAAGCGCTGCGCCCTCGATGGTCAAATCGGGGGCGCACACGTGCGGCAAGTGAAGGTGAGGGGTCAAAAGACGTGACCAACCACCGGTCAACACCAGTTGACCACCCGCAGGCAAAGCCTGAAGCATCCGGGAAGCGAGATGAGAGATGGCACCGAGGTGTCCTTGCAAAATGCCGATTTGCATCGACGTCGTCGTGTCGCAACCCCAGTGCGCTGTTGGCACTTCAAGCGCCACAGATGGTAGTTGCGCGGTGCGCTTGGCGAGGCTGTCACGCATCGTGCCAAGGCCTGGCATGATCGCGCCACCAAGTATAATGCCTTCCGGGTTGACCACCGTGAAGGTTGTTGCAGTACCACAATCGATGACGACGCCAAACTGGCGACGTCCGAGCAAGGCGATGGCATTGGCCAAACGGTCGGCACCCAAAGAACCGGGGGGATTGTAAGCCACGACACAAGACACGGCGCATGCCGTCAACTCCCACAACTCGGCATACCCACGCAAACATTCCGTGATACGAGGGACCACAGACACCAATACAAGCGGACCGACAAGCACAGACCTGTTCAAACCGTTTTGCAACACCTCCGAAGTCGCATGGCGCTCATCGGACACAACACGGTGATCCAAGGTCATTGCCACCACACGCACCACGGTATTGCCCGCGTTGATCACGGTTAAAACAGCCATCGCCACCACACCATTCCAAACGGGAAGCCAGCGGACAACAAACGCAGCGACGGGTTTCCCGCCCACAGATTACACCGCGCAATGCCAGGCAAGCAGGGCGAAAGTGCAGGCCCTCCCGCCAACAGCATCCGCGTCAGCGCCAGCGGGGGTCGATGTCGGCACGGCCGCCTTTCGGTCAGACCCAACGACTTGTCAAGCAGGTTAAGTGATGGTAAATTTGATTCTTGCTTCATATCATCATCGCCAGTTTTGGAGGTTCTTACCGTGTCTAAGCGTTGTAGCGTTTGCGACAAGGGTCCGGCTACCGGCCACAATGTCAGTCACTCGAATGTCAAAACCAACCGGCGTTGGATGCCGAACTTGCAGAGTGTTCGTGCCTTGATCAAGCCGGGCTTGGTCCGCAAGCTTCAAGTATGCACGTCCTGCCTGAAAGCCGGTAAGGTCGTTCGCGCAGTCTAAAGTTTTTTTAGACCGGACAGTTTGGGTGGTTCCCTTCTATCGGGTGACCACCCTTTTTGACTTTTTTTTTCAAAGATTAAGCATGGCCTCCAGTTGGCTGCGGTCAATTTGATACAGTGTGTTACAAAAATGGCAACGCACTTCTGCTTGGCCGTCTTTGGCGATCATGTCCTGAATCTCCTCCGGTCCAAGGATGCGTATGGCATCCAGCACCCGTTTGTGATCACAACGACAGGCAAAGTAAACGTCTTGGTCCTCCTGCAGGATATCAACCTTGAAGCCGGCTAAAGCCCGCTCCAGAATCTGAACGAGGCCCACGCGTTCGCGATCCAATGCCGTGAAAGTCGGCATTGTCAACACCGTCTGTTCCAGACGCTCCGCGATTTCATCGCCAGCATCAGGCATCAGTTGCACCAGAATGCCGCCCGCTGAACATACCCGACCATTCTCAACGAAAATTCCCAGGCTGACGGCTGAGGGGATCTGTTCCGAGTGCGCCAGATAAGCCGTAAAATCGTCGCCCAGCTCACCCGACACCAAGGCCACTGTACCCGTGTACGGCCGACGGCCAAGGTCATAAGTGACGGACAGAAAACCATCCCGCCCAACTGCGGCGCCAACGTTCAAGAGACCATCCGCCCTCAGCGGCAAATCCAGCTGCGGATTTCCGCAGTATCCGCGCACACTACCATCGGTCCCCGCATCAATAAGCAAACCCCCAAGTGGCCCTTTGCCGCCGATGCGAACGTTGAGCCGACCCGACTTGCGTAAGGTTGCACTCAACAGCAACGCGCCCGTCATCGCCTTGCCGAGCGCCGCTGCGGCCGTCGGCGAGAGATCATGCCGCCTGCGAGCCTCCTCTGCCAGATCAGTCGTACGAATTGCAACGGCCCGAATGCGCCCGCCAGCTGCAGTTGCCTTGATAAGGTGGTCACGGACCATACGCGTCGATACCTTCCCGAAACAATCGTCACGGCCCCTGCCGCGACCGCCACTTTTTCTTGGTCCTATTCTACCCCAACAAGGGGTTCATTCCATCGCCCTTGCCAAACTTCGATACCCAAATCGCGCAATTTCTCTTGACAGGCAAAATAAACTCACAGAAACACCACAACAGTGTTGCGCGCCCATCCGGGTAAGACGGGCACCAAACGTTTTTCACACCCAAACCCAACCAATCATCCCAACACGTCGATTTCAGACGGGATGTTGTGCCCACGAGGTCTCGCTGGGCATTTTTGGTTTTATGAGTTGTCAAAGCGTGGTTAGGTGGAACCGATTTGCTGCATCAAGTGGGTCATCTCGATGGCGGTACATCCTGCTTCCCAGCCCTTGTTGCCGCCCTTGGTGCCAGCCCGTTCGATGGCCTGTTCGATGGTATCGGTCGTCAAAACGCCAAAGATCACCGGCACGCCGGTTGCGAGGGCTGCGTTTTGAATGCCCTTGGCTGCCTCGGCTGCCACGTAATCAAAATGGGGTGTCGCACCGCGGATCACGGCGCCTAGTGCCGTAACGCTGGCGTAACGCCCGGATGAGGCCAATCTCTTGGCCACCACCGGTAGCTCAAAAGCACCCGGCACCCAGTAAACGTCGATCGCATCGGATGAGCCGCCGTGGCGAACGATCGCATCCTCAAAACCCGAGAGCAGTCGCGACCCTATCAATTCGTTGAAACGCCCCAGCACCACCGCAAAGCGAACACCGGCAGGAACCACCAAATGACCGTGAATGTGCTGCATCACCATTTCTCCTGTTGCGAACCAAATCCTTCCACCACGCGGTGCCCAAGCCTTTGTGAATGCACACTCCGCCCGGCAGCTCACCGGCTGCCCTCGCCCGCGAGGCATTTAAAAACACGACTCATTCTGGACCGGTCAGACCTGAAAAGTCAAAATAAACCAAAACGACCATCAATCGCCTGACAGCCATGCTATACTGGGGCTGTCTTTGTTCGCTTCCCCGCACCGACAACGACGCAACGGGTGGCAATTCATCCATTGCCTCGAATTTCCATAGCGCTCGTCGTGTGAAACGATTGCGCGTCAGGAGATGTGAAAGCGCGGGACATCATCAACTCCCGATAATTCTGTTGCACCCCCGCGATCCGGTGACGTCACCAGTTTGATGCCAGACCCACAGACTGCTCCCAAGCCCTGTCTCAAGCCATTGACGTGCTCACGTTCGAGCGAGGGGCGCTTGTTTGTTGGCGGCTGTGATGTTACAGACCTGGCACGCATTCATGGCACCCCTTTGTATATTGTGGATGAACAGGACGTACGGGTGGCGTGCCGGCGTTATCAATCGGCGTTGAAAGTGCATTATCCTGGCGCCTCGCGGGTCCTGTTCGCGAGCAAGTCGCATTGCACGATGGCGATCGCCGCGTTGGTGCACCAGGAGGGGTTGGGTTTAGATGTCGTATCCGCGGGCGAGATGATGACCGCGTTGAAAGCGGGGGTGCCGGCGTCAGCGTTGGTGATGCAGGGCAACAACAAGCCTCGTGGCGAGCTTGTCATGGGGCTTGAAGCGGGTGTTGGGCGTATCAACGTTGATAATTTGGATGAACTGGATGCGGTACTGGAACTGACCGAGTCGCTGGGTGTAACGACGAAGATATTGTTGCGCGTGGCGCCGGGAATTGAAGCGCACACCCATGAATTCATCCAGACGGGGAAAGAGGATTCCAAGTTCGGTCTTGATCTGGGAAGCGGGCAGTTGGATCAGGCACTCGTGCGTTTGGCGTCTCAGTCGCGGGTGCAATGGCTGGGGCTGCAGGCGCATATCGGCTCACAAATCTTTGATGTGCGGGCGTTTGAGGAAGCGGCAGCGGTGATGGTGCGCTTGCTTGCCGAGGTGCGGGAGCGTTACGGGGTGGTGGCTGCCGAGTTGGATCTTGGTGGTGGTCTCGGGATTGTTTATGAGGCCCAGGATGCGCCGCCTGCGATTGAGGAGGCGGTTGCGGCGATCGCCCGGGCAGTGGTCGCGCAATGTGAAAAGTGGCAATATCCGTTGCCTGCGCTGGTCCTTGAACCGGGGCGATCGATCATCGGAACGGCCGGCATAACAGCTTACCGTGTGGGCTACAGCAAGGTGGTTCCAGGCATCAGGCGTTACGTGATGCTGGATGGCGGAATGGCTGACAATCCACGACCCATCACCTATGGGGCGGTCTACCAAGCGGAACTGGCTGAACGCGAAACCGGTACACCGGAGCGTGTGACCTTGGCGGGACGTTATTGCGAATCCGGTGATGTGTTAATCAAAGATGCGCTGCTGCCCTCCCCACAAGCGGGGGAAACGGTGGTCGTCTATGGCACCGGTGCCTACAACCACAGTATGGCAAGCACTTACAACCGTTGTGGGCGGCCCGCCATGGTGTTGGTCAGAGATGGTGTGGCCGTGACGATTGTTGAGCGCGAATCACTCGATGATTTGATGCGACTGGATCGCCTGCCCGCGCACCTGAAAGCGGGAGGCTGACATGCTGCCTCCTTTGGCCGCTTTTTCCGCAAGCCTGCGCTGGCAAGACATCTTAGACATCGTGCTGGTCAGCTTCATCCTTTATCGTCTGTTTCTGCTCATCAAAGGCACACGGGCCGTCCAATTGCTTCGGGGAATGCTGTTGCTGTTGCTGGCCTATCTGGTCAGCCATGCGTTAGAACTCGATACGATCACGTGGCTGGTGCAAAGCATGGCGACGCTCATCATCGTTGCGATTCCTGTGGTATTTCAGCCGGAATTGCGGCGTGCGCTGGCGCACATCGGGCAGGGGGAACTTTTTCGAGGCGAGTTGTGGTTTCCTCAAAAAACCGTTACCTCACCGCGGGCACTTGATGAAGTGGTCGCGAGCGTTCGGTTTTTATCGCGCCAGCGCATCGGTGCGCTCATCATTCTGGAGCGGCACACCGGCCTGGCCGAGTTTATTGAGACAGGGACGGTACTCGATGGGGTAATCAGTGCCGAACTCTTGTCGACAATTTTCGTGCCAGCATCACCCCTGCACGATGGGGCCGTGATCATTCAAAACGAACGCATCACGGCGGCCGGCGCCGTTTTGCCCCTATCTGAAGGCATGCGTCAACGTGGCGGAACCCGCTCACAATTCGGCACACGCCACCGCGCGGCAATTGGCTTGACCGAAACGACCGACGCCATCGCCATCGTGGTCTCGGAAGAGAGTGGCACCATCTCCGTTGCAAGTTCCGGTCAATTAAAGCGACACATCAATGAAGAAGCCCTAAAAGAAATTTTACGCGAAGCGTTTGTTCAACCCAAACGCAATCACACAACGCAACCGTTGCAAGCACTCTTTCAGGGTAAAAAAAATCATGCCGAACAACTCCCTTCCAAATAGTGCCCCGACACCACAAAGCAATTGGCCGTTTGCCCTCATCGCCGTGCTGATGGCAGTGGCCCTGTGGCTCTTTGTGCGGACGGGCGCGCAGGTCCCTGGACCTCGCCCCATCCAGGCGCCGCCAAAACAACTGAATCAGGCTCTCATCGGGTCAAACACGTGCGTTGCCAACCCTGCAACGGATGCCTGAAACGCTCCGGCGGCTGCCACCGCAACCGTGAATTGACAAGGCGATGGCCTGATTTCCAGGATTGCATCCAGTGAACTGTCCAAGGCCGGAAGCCAGAATCCAGTACACCCGACGGTTGTCTTGGTCTGGACAAAAGTACCTTAACCTGTTATGTTGGTGGGCTGTTTCGAGCGTGTGTTTCATGCGATCAACGATTATGCTGGAAACCCGCACCAGGCGAAGCCGCAGTAGCGCTGCACGATGGTTATGTGCGGCTTGGTCGTGTTGATGGGGGTTGAATTTGGTGACACGTTCGCAGTCCAACCTTGATCCAGAGCGCTGGCCCGGTCTGGATTTCGAACGCCTCCCGCGTCATGTGGCGGTCATTCTTGACGGTAACCGTCGCTGGGCGAAGCGCAACCTGCTGGCGCAGTTCCAAGGGCATCGTGCTGGTGTGGATACCGTACGGCTCTTGGTGCGATTGTGTCGGGAACTGGATATTCCGCACCTGACGCTGTATGCATTTTCCACGGAGAATTGGCGGCGCACGGGCACTGAAGTTGATTTTTTAATGACGCTGATTGAAGATGCGTTGCGTCGTGAACTGGATGAATTGCACGCGCAGGGTGTTCAGGTACGTTTTATCGGCGACGTCGCGGGATTGCCAGCTAGCTTGCAGCGGCAGGCGCGCGTTGCCGCGGAACGCACGGGTGGCAATTGTGGTCTGATTCTGAATATTGCTGCGAATTATGGCGGCAGGCAGGAATTGGTGCGAGCGGCACAGCAGCTTGCCCGGCGTGTATTGATGGGTGAGTTGTCGCCTGAGGCGATTGATGAGCAGCTTGTGTCCGGTGCTTTGTATACAGCGGACCAACCGGATCCCGACCTTTTGATACGAACAAGTGGTGAATCACGAATAAGTAACTACATGTTGTGGCAACTGGCCTATACCGAGCTTTATTTCACGGACGTGATGTGGCCTGAGTTTCGTGACGTGCATTTTCTTGACGCGTTAAGGGCGTATCAAGCGCGGGAGCGGCGTTACGGTGCGAATGGCGTCGCTGCAAATGTCCCGCGTTAAGTGGTGAAACGCAGTGTCAAAACAAGTGCTTCTTTATCACGGCGACGATCGGTTTGCCATGGTGGAAGCACAAAAAAAGCTTGAGCGCGAATTACTCGATCCTGCCTGGCGGGTTTTCAACTTCGCGGAACTGTCGGGCGACACACCGCTTGCAACGGTTCTAGAAGCGGTGACGACTGTCCCTTTTGGTGGGGGAAATCGGTTTGTTGTGGTGGATGGTCCAGCGGTATTGAAGGGGAAGTCGGATGATCCGGGACTCGATGCGTTTGAGCGTCAGTTGAAGATTGGGTTACCGGCGCGGGCCTATCTGTTGTTCAAGCTTGAAAAATTGGATTCACGGCTGAAGACGGTCAAGACGTGGCTGCCATTCATGCGTGTGACGGCATTTCAGACGCCCGCGCCTTGGCAGATGGAGGAACAGTTGGCCGAGTGGGTGGTTGCGCGGGCCAAGGGTTATCAACGGCGCATCGCCCCTGCTGCGGTGACTGCCTTGTTGCGTGCGACGGGTGGCGATCGCTGGCGCATTGATACCGAATTGCAAAAACTGGCACTTTACACGGACCATGACAACGCCATCGGCGTGAACGAGGTCGCACGTCTCGTGCATGCTCAGGAGCCGGATGTCTTCGCGCTCACCGATGCGTTGGCAAAGCAATCGGTGGGGGCTGCCCTGATTGCTTTGTCGCACCTGCGTACAACCCATGTGCCGCTGCGGATACTAGCGTCGGTGATCACCCTGATGCGGCAATGGACACAAATGAAAAGCCTGGCTGAAGCAGGGCACAGCCCCGTGGCGATCGCCAAAACCTTGAATCTGCGGAGTGATTTCAGGGTACGCAAGGACCTTGACAATCTGTCGAAATGGCGTGCCAGCGCACTGGCTGCAGCGCTTGAGCATCTGTTGCGTTGTGATTTGGCGCTGAAAACCGGTGATTGGCCAACGGACCTTCACGCGTTGATGATGGAGCAATGCGTGATCGGTCTTTTGGTGGACCACGCCAAATCGATGCCAGCGGAACAACCTGGCCGTTTACCATCCGCGTGACAGATTTCTGTGGTTGGCGTTGGGTAATCAAACAGGCACAGTGATGCCACCCAATTCAAGGCGGCACGTTGCAGGATTGGCCGATCCAGGCGATCGCGCCGTGAGGCGAGATTGTCGGGGCGACAAGAAACTGTTGTAAGATAGTGTTTGAGACAGTCATCCGGCGCAGACTCGGCCGTGAAAAAGTGGAGACTCAAGCAATGCCCAATATCGATCAACAAGACGATCAAGCAGCGGAAATGGCGCAACTCGTCGCCACAGTCGAACAACTCAAGACTCAAGTTGCCAATGCCGAGATGCGTTTGCAGGAAATGGGCATTGCGGATTCGGTGACCGGCTTGTTCAGTCAGCAATATTTTTGGGGGCGTGCGTCCGAGGAAATCGTGCGAGCGGATCGCTTTCAGTCCGAGTTAAGCTGTCTGGTGGTGGGACTGGATCAGCCGAGTTTCGAGGCGTTGATCGAACTGGCTCACCTCTTCAAGGATTCCAGCCGCCAATACGACATTCCCGCCCGTTGGGGCAAAAATGACCTGGTGATGCTCCTGCCCGCCACCGACAGTGATGGGGTTCAAACCTTTGCCGAACGTTTCCGCTTAAAGGTGCAAGACAATTTTTTGGAGCATCCGACCCTTAAAGGATTGACTGTCTCCATTGGTATCGCCACCTACCCACGTTCCGGAATCGACGATGCCCGACGCCTGGTCGATTCCGCTGCGGCGGCCTACGAATTGGCGCTACGAGGCGGCGGCAATCAAACCGTGATGCATCAATGACTCACGAGCCTAGCGTGATGGGCTGAAACAAGTTTCCACCGACCCCACCGTCACTTGTACGCCATTGAAGACCCCAGAAACAACGCCGTCCACGCAGCGCTTGGGGGACTTCCCAACGCCATTGCGTCACGTCACCTCGCAAATCCGGGCTTCTGGCCAACAACTCAAAGCGCGTACCACCTTGCGAATGAAGGCGCCAGTGGATGGCCGCAACGGGATGACGGGGCAAGGTCCAGTTGAACGAGGTCAGGCCGCGAATCGTGGTTCCGGGTAATGGCTGGTTCTGAAATCCTGTCAATGCCAGATCAATGTTTGCCAAACGCGCTTGCTGGCCTGCATCGACCCGCACGGACGGGCTGCGCCAGAATCCCACGTAGGAGCGATTGGTATCATTGTAAAACGTCACCTGATAACTACCAGGATTGCGAGACTGAAGCACAAACTGCCCTTGACCATCACTTTGAATCTCTTTTGAGAAACCAGCGGGGCCGTTAACACGCAGGCGAACGCCGCGGGCAGGCCGTGCCTGGTGCGTCACGGTCCCCGACAATGAAGTGGCCGATGCCGTGATCGGCAACGCGAGCGCCGCGGGTGCAATGGCCGTTGCGAGTGGTGACTGAATGGCTTCAGGGTTTGTCGTAGACGTCATCGATGTCTGACAGCCAAGGGTTCCCAGCAGCAATAACATTCCATGGCCCAATCGGAATGAATGACAACACATCGTCATGAGCGTCCTCCTCTTGGCAAGTGCACCTGCTATCCATACACCATCGCGCAAATGTTGCCTTGACGGATCCAACCAATGGGGATTATCTCCTTTAGATGAGGGCAAGTGTCGCGTATAAAAAACCACCGCGTTCAATCAGGCCCGAAAGGAGCTCGCTTTGTCGCTTGAACAGCACGTATTGGATGCATTGAAGACGGTCTTGGTGCCGGATCTTCAACAAGATATCGTCACGCTTGGGATGGTTGAAAACCTTAAGGTCGCGCACGGCATCGCGACCTTCTCGATCACCTTGAGCCCTCAGTCCGCAGGCTTGCAGGCAACTTTAACCCCGGCCATCAAAAGCGCGCTGCAAGGGGTTACAGGCCTCAATGACCATGCCGTGCATTATCTGGTGCGTCCGACCAAAGCCGTACCCCGCGGGCCTGAAGGCATCCCCGGAATACGGCACATTCTGGCAATCGGCAGTGGCAAGGGAGGCGTTGGCAAATCAACCGTCAGTGTCAACCTCGCCTTGGCCCTTAAACAACTCGGGTACCGTGTCGGCTTGCTCGATGCGGACATCTACGGCCCGTCCATACCCTTTTTGATGGGCGTGCAGGCCCACAAACCCCTTGTGAAGGACAACCAACTGCAACCGATTATCAGCCACGGCATCTCACTCATGTCGATGGGCTTCTTGCTGCCCAACGCGGATGACCCCATTGTATGGCGCGGGCCGATGCTGGCCAGTGCCATGCGGCAATTCTTCCGGGATGTGGCTTGGGGTGAACTGGATTATCTGCTGGTGGATTTGCCACCCGGTACAGGCGATGTCCCGCTCAGCCTTGTGCAGTTGATCCCCTTGACCGGTGCCGTCATCGTCATCACGCCGCAAGCCGTCGCCGCGGCCATTGGGGTGAAGACCCTGCGCATGCTGCAGCAATCCAAGGTGCCGATTCTCGGCGTGGTCGAAAACATGAGCCATTTCGTTTGCCCACAATGTGAGACTGCAACACCCATTTTTGCGTCCGGCGGCGCGCAGGCGGTAGCGGAGCGCGAAGGGATCGCCTTACTGGGCCAACTGCCGCTTGACCCCGGCATCCGCGCCAGTGGCGACGTTGGCCTGCCGTTGGTGGTGCAGGATCCCCACAGCCCCTCGGCAAAAGCGTTTCTCGACCTGGCGGAAAACCTGCAATCCGCCATGCCATCTCCTGCACAGACGGAAGCCGGCACACCATAAGGTTCGCTCGACACTTCGTAAAATTCGAGAGTGTTCGAAACACCGATGAGCTGTTTGTTTGAATGTCATTGGCTTTTGAACTGAAAGCGTTCGTTATGTGGCACGGATCGTTTTTAATGACAAGGTTACCACTCGATGTTCAGGCTTTCGTGCGGTGAACTGTCGAATACCCGCATCAGGTGGTTGCACCAGCGAGTTCCCGCACCGCTGACTCAGTGCTGGGCATCAGCGATGAAGGGGCGCGATCGCAAGGTCTTACCAGCCCCCAAACCCACCCCGGGGCAAGCTGGAAGCGCACCGATTGTTGAGCAGCTTTTTGCCAGTCATCGACGATATCGTGACAGCCGGGTTGCTGTTTAAAACCCCTGCAGCAAACTTGACAATATCAGACACCCACCCGATGCTTCTGAAGCACAGCCAAAATTTGGTCAATATTCAACGCGTTTCGGACTCACAAGACGTAATCTCACGACTTTGTGACCTGCATCCTGCAAGCTTTAACAGCAATGTCTGAATGCCGCTTAGTAAGCCGGCTCTTCCAGTCGCTTCAATTGCGCGTTGTAAACCTCTTGGAACTGTTTGTAAGGATCGACTGCCCGCTCGGTCGGCTGACTGGCTGTCGACGGCGACGCAGGCGACGCAGCAGCCGGTGCGTCAGCCTTTTGAGCGCCAGAAGGTTTCTGCCCGAAGCCCAGTATGGCCTTGGCTGGATCGCGGAGTACCTTCTCATACAACCAACCCGCAGCAAACCCGATCGCAAAACCCGCCACGGTGCCCAAAACCGGAACTGGGATCAGCGTACCAATCGCCGCACCCGCCGCCCCGGCACCCAAACCGATCGTCCCGTATGCTGCCGTGTCCATCGCACTCAAGCCCACAAACTGCGGAATGCTCATTTGCCCTTGCGCCACCGCCCCGACATTGGTGAGGACCGAAAAGACACCTGCCAGAACAAAACTGCCTTTCGCTCCCGACAACAGATTGCCCGCGAGTTTCTTGGCACCCGCCAAAAACGAATTGCCGCCCGCGTTGGCGACCTGACCCACCGCGGCGCTATTCACCAACCGGGTCGCATCCTTGGGGAAAAAGCCCATCTTCAACAAGGCCTTCTGCCCCTCATTGCCACCTTGCGCCAATGCCCGCGCCACTTTTTCCGCCGTCGGCTGCGCATGGCTACCACGTAGCTGCAGTGTCAACGCCTCGGTGGTCAGCCGCTGGACTGCCTGTTGCGAGGCCACTAAGGTCGCTTGCTGGGCAGTCTGCTTGGCAAGTGCCAAGGCTTCTTGACGTTGCACCGTAGCCTTGGCGACTTTCTCGGCAAGTTCAGTTGGAACACCGATCGTTTGCAGTTTATTGGCAACATTCCCGCCTTCAAGGGCAATCTTGGTGATCTTCGCCTTTGAAATGCCATCAAGATGAACCGCAGGCGGCTTCCAAAACGGCAAGCGCTGCCGCAAACCGGCCAAAGGACCCGCCGAGTTCGGCAAGCTGCCAATCGCTTGATTCAAGATGTAGTCAGGGCCCAAGTAGCTTTTAACGAAAGGGATTCGTGCAGCGATCCGCGTCATGATGTTCTGTTGCGACAGGGCATCTGCCAGGGGCACGTTGGCGATTGAGCCTTGTTTTACCGCGGCGGCGAACTCGCGCGGTTTGCCGAGCGGCCTTAAGGCCTCGGCGGTTGACGCCTTGGCCGAGCGAAACGCCTCCTTCGGGTGACGCAATTGCTTCAAACCCTTTACAAAAGTGTCCATAGAAAACTTGGGGCCACTTGCCGCCGCAGCCTGCGCGGATGCTTGCCGGATCTGGCCTGCCGTCATACCAGCCGAAACGGCGACGGGCATGGTTTGCGGAGAATCGCCACCGACTTGCGTCGTCATCGTCTAACAGCCTCCAGAGTCGAAAACCGGATAGGGAAACCCTGCCTGCCCCTAGATACTATATAGACAGTTTTTTGAAAATTCTCACGTCGCGGGTAAAAAATTTAACCAAGACTTAAGTCGTTGGCTGGCGCAACCCCGGAACGCTTCCCCTCTGGAGGCGATCGCACGTCACTAGCCGGTCAAAAAGTGCCCTAAACATGTGACCGGGAGACAATCGCTGGGAATCTTGACGATGAAAAGCCCGAAATGTGCGTGGTATCACGTTTTAGCGCCATACGTGCCGGGTATGAAACACGTGGTGGCCTGTGGCGAACGGATGACCCTGGTGCGGGGCTTGGTGGGTGTCACGCGAGGAGGGTAAGGGTATGGTCAAACGGGTGGAGACTGAATGCGAAGCCTGGCAACGATTGGCCCGCGCCTGGGTTGTTGGCGCTGGGGTGATCGGTGCGATCTGGCTGGGACAAACACCGCTTGCTGAGGCGGCCCCATTTAATCCAATCAGTGTCGATGCGACGAAGACGCGGATTTTTATGCCTTTGAAGCAGGTACGGATCAGTGACCAGACGACCGGCATCGCGTCATGGCGCCTTGAAGCGACGAGCCAGTTGCCGGGGCGTTACAGCCTGAACCGCGATATTCACCAGGGGGCGTTGCACCACCTCAGCATCAACACCTACGAAAACCGCACCTACATCAAGGCCCAGTGGCGTCATGCGACACCGGTGCGTTATGTCACTCGGCCCGGAGGCCTTGAAATTATCTTCTACCACGAGCAAACTACGCCCAGTTTTCGCGACATTGCCAAGGGGGTGCGTTATTGGGAAGGACAACTGTGGGGTGGTGCGGGGCCGATGCGCACCCGTGTACTCAAGCTTGATCCATCACTTGTGACGGTACAGCCTGTACTCGCGGGCAACGCCCAGCGCAGGATGGGCACCTCGCGACTGAGTGCAATGGCGCGGTGGCACGGGGCGATCGCCGCCGTGAATGGCAGCTTTTTCGCTCCGCGCACGGGTCAACCACAAGGAACCCTCATTCTGAATGGCCGGCTGGTGAGCCGCACGATGCTGGATCGACCCAGTATTTGGCTCAAACAAGACGGTTCGGCACGCATCGAAGTCGCCAAGCCCAGCGCCGCCATCGTGTTGGATGACGGGACCACCCTCACGTGTCAAGGCGTCAACGAAGCCACCAAACGTCATCGCATCACGCTCTTCACCGACCATTTCGGCCCGAACACCCGCACGTCGCGACGTGGGGGGGGGCATCACGAACTGGCCGTAAACGCCGCAGGAACCGTGGTGGCGGAAGGCAACGGCAGCTTACGCATTCCACCGGGTGGCTATGTTTTGAGCGGACAAGGAAAGGGTGCCTCCAACCTCCGTCGTGCCATCGGGATGGGGCAACAATTGCGTCTCACCGTGAATGTGGCGCCCAGCATTCAACATGCGCTCGGCGGCGGTCCCACCTTGGTTGAAAAAGCCAAAATCCGCGTCAAATCACGCGAACAACATTTCCGTGCAGATGTGGCGCACGGGCGTGCGCCGCGAACCGCTTTCGGTGTCACGGCAGACGGACACTACCTGCTCGCCTGCATCGACGGCCGGAAACCGGGCTACAGCGTGGGAGCGACGCTCAAGGAACTCGCAAAGACCATGCGTATGTTGGGAGCAACCGATGCACTCAACCTGGATGGCGGGGGATCGACCACGATGTGGGTCAAGGGGCGAACGGTCAATGCGCCGTCAGATGGCCGGGAACGTCCCATTAGCACGGCGTTGGTGGTCTTGCCACGCAAGGACAACCGCATCGCGCACCTGACAGGTGATCCACTGGCGCTGTTTTTTGGCAAACACCCCGTCAATCACCAGACCATCGCGCCGTGAAGACCGCCACGCGCTGTCGGCAACCAAGACCGGCACCCGGATGACAGTGCGACACATACCCTATTTCAACGGCAAACAGTGCAGACCGAAGGCGAAACATTAGGTGTCTTGGCCCGCATGTTGCGCGCAATGCTCCATTGTTGGCTATTGCCCGTTCCAGAAACTTGACCTTTAATTAACCCCTATTTAAGAATGATCCGATAACCGCGGGCGGATAAAAAGGATGTCCATGAACGCGGAGGGTAGGATATGAGCAGGGGCGTTATTCGTCAGCGGCAACATAACTGGGCATTGATTGCCTTGGTGATGGTTGGTTTCGCGCTCAGTGCGTGTGGGCGTCAGAATAACGCTGCCGGGGCGGCGATACCGTTGTCTGGTGGCGGTACGAGTGTTGCGGCGGTGAGGCCTGTGAATCCTGCGATCGCCCCGACACCCGTGAGTGTTGGAACCTTGTCCGTTCAAGTTGGGGCAGTCAAAGCCGGCACGATTAAGCTGAACGGGTTGAACATCACGTTGAGCGGTACGGGTTTGCTGAACCCTCTGACCAAGCGGTTGTCGCTGGCGGATTTGGCCAACCAGAATACAATTGGCTTCGAACAGGTGCCAAGCGGTGTCAAGACATTGACTGTGCAAGCGCTGAACGGGGGAGGCGCAACCGTGGGGCAGCAGGTACTGGAATGTGTCATACCGGCAAATGGAATCAAACAGGTGGGAACCACGCTGGAAGCGGGGAGCGTTCCGGACGCGGTCTTGGTAAGAATTCTTGAAGGGCCGATTGGAACCACGCCCAGTCCGAATGGTGGTGCGCAGCCGGTAGCCGGTGCAACAGATGAACGGTCACTCAGCGTCGAAGTCACATCCAAGCGGGCCATTCGCAAGCTGGTGTTGGTGAAAACGCTTGAAGTCGGTCTTCGTGTCATCAACCGGAGTCGCACCGAAGCCTTCGCGGGCGTTGTCACGATACAGTATCGTAAAGGCGGCGGCTTGTTGTCGCGCGACAATCAGGTTGTTGAAACCAAAACGGCCTCGGTGCCGCGTCTGGCACCTGGGCAAGAGCATCTGATAACCTTGCAATCAAGCAAGGCTGCCGATGATGCGGATGTGTCCGTCCATACGGTACTGGATACGCAACAAGCATCCACGCGGGCTGCACGTTAAGGACCTGAAAAAAAAACAGTGTAACGCTTTGGGCACTTGAGCGAAACGAAATGGGCAGGCGTTGATTTAAAAGAGTTACAAAACCACCCGTGACCGATAGCAATGTTCGTCGATCACGTCTTGAAACCATTCCTATCGGCAGCACTTTGCGATCATCATACCAAGTGCGCTCGACGCCTTGGTCAGACAAGAAACATTACAAAACTGTTGAGTGCTCGTTTAGCGGTGCATGACTCACGCCCACGATTTCACGATTCAGGGACCGGGTTGAAGTCATTGAGTGAAGCGATGACTTGAATTCCGGGGAATGGGCTCGGAAATTCTCCGAGACCGGATGGTTCCACACCAAACACGACATTCACTGTGGGTTGCTGTGCCCCAACCATCAATTGAGCGGCCCCGAACGCTCCGGAACGGGGGTCGTAGCAGTTGGCTCGGGCGTCGGACTGACGCTGGGCCAAGGACTCTGTCGATCGCTTGTCTGACCAGGTACCAATACAGGTCCCACCCACTCGGTGTCCCTGCCTTCCGACGGCTCAGGGGAACTTGGCTGCGCCAGCTCAACAACTTTAAAACGCAATTCACCCACTGGGCCCGTCACAGGCTTCACACCGACCGCCGGATTTTGCATTTTCAGATAGAGGCGCACAGTGCCAGCCTTGGCACCGGGACCCAATAGCCAAAGCAGATCAGGCTCATTGACACTCCCTTGAAATGTTTCACCCGATGCAGGCAAGCGCGCGCCCAAAATGTCATAAATATCCCACAAACGCTGACGACGCACCCAAACAACCTCAGGCACACTCCCCCCCACCAGGTAAGGCACCACCAACTCCTGACGCGCCGCATCCAGATAAACAACCCGAACGACCGTCGACGGCAACACAGATGGTCTGGCAATGGCCTTCACTGTCATGGACGACGGCAACACAGATGGTCTGACACTGGCCTTCACTGGCATGGACGACGGCAACACAGATGGTCTGGCACTGGCCTTCACTGGCACGGACGACGGCAACACAGATGGTCTGACACTGGCTTTCACTGGCACGGACGACGGCAACACAGATGGTCTGACACTGGCTTTCACTGGCACGGACGACGGCAACACAGATGGTCTGACACTGGCTTTCACTGGCACGGACGACGGCAACACAGATGGTCTGACACTGGCTTTCACTGGCACGGACGACGGC
>JBBAPZ010000001.1:260936-272863 GCA_040400605.1 Candidatus Sericytochromatia bacterium | reverse complement strand
TGACTGTCTTGTTGCAAAAGCTTGCCGAACAAGCCTTGTCATGTCACTGAAAATCTGGGACACGAAATGCGTCGTCGTGACTGCGGCGACAAGGCAGCCTGGGGGCTATCCCCACGGCTGCCATCTTGCATGGGTAAAAATTATACTTCTTGACCCCCAACGGTGCCGTCAAGCTGATCGCACACCTTCGGTGCGACCAATTTGGGGTATACCAGCCCTGCACTGCCAAATTGGTGCGGATTTACGACACCATTAACACGTGACAACTGAGGACCTGCATTGAAACGCTTCGCATTGTTCTACCTGTCGGGGCTGCTCGTGGGGTGCCAGCTCTCCCGCCCGGTAACGAACCCGAATGAAAAGGTGGACGCAAGCGAGATTGCCGTTATTGAGCGGTCTCCTGCGCCCTCGTCGTCGACGATTCCCTCTTCAAAACCGGGCAGCCCGCTCCCAAGCCCAAGCGTCGTAGAAACTGCTCGTTATCGTTTACCTTGGCTTCCCCAGCATGCTGCCTTCTTTCCAGATGGCCGGGGATGGCTTGCCAATGACTCAGCACTTATCAAGATCGCCGCGGATGGTAAAACTACGCCTGGGCCGGCGCCGTTTGGGAGGATCTCTTCCCTGGTCGCATTGAAGGATGGTTCTATCCTGGCGACAGGCGAATCTGGAGGAGCCACTCGCTACTACCCGGATGGTACGGTAGCTGCACGTTACGACGGAGCGTGCTTGGACTTCTGCACTGTTTTGGCTGCCGTCGATGACTCTAATTCCGTATGGGTTACGAGCGAATTTGGGAAGTTGTTAACCAAGTACTCCTATGCCGGTGACAAGAAACTTACATTGGCAGCACAGCCCTTGGTCGGACTCGCGGCCCACAGTGCAGGACGACTTATTGCTGCAAGTTCCAACCGTTTCTTTGAAATTGGTCCAGATGCTGAGGGCCCCACGATCGCTGAAACTGATCTAGAAGTCAATACCTTCGTGCTGAGTACGTCGGGTACTATCTATGCGCTGATGAGCGATGAGAGTCGCAGCCTCGCCGTCATTCGACGTGGCACCGCTCCTGCATTGACCAAGAGTACCGGTAATCGCAACGCTCAGATTCTGCGAGACAGCAAGGATCGTGTTTGGCTCAATGTAACAGCGTCCAAGAATGGAAAAGTATGGAGCCGCCTTGAACTTGTCTCGGAACAAGGCGAGCATTTGCTTTCACACGACATCGGCGAGGACATTTGGACAATCGCTGCGGATCCTACTGGATTCTTGTGGGGATTCGGTCCGGTTACAGGGGCCTTGCCGCTGAGGGGTGAGGCCGTCAAGTTCAAGGTTCAATGAGGCCTCTTTCTTGAACGAAGTTCGGTGACGGAACTTACGATGGCGCTACAGGGCAGTCATTGCTTGTTCGAACAAACCCAACGCAGTTCGACAACCGTCCACCCAAGTCCACTACACAGCACGGCATACCAAACGTTTCGTCCCGTTGCCGCGTGGGTCGCTGGGCTCACGATCCAGTTCCAGGCTTGGGGTTTTCCGCTGGAAAGACGTATTGGCGCCAATTTTGGGCGTAGTCAAGCAAACGCCCCCACCAGGTGCTTGGGATGATGCGTCGGGTGCGATCCACTGCACGTTCCTCAGGATCTGCGGCGATCGTTTCATAGCGGATGCGAATGCCGTCAACCTCGCGACCGTATTTGGCGCGCAAGCTTTCCGCAACGGCGTCGCGATCCACCGTGACCACCATCTGTCGGGGATTGTTGTTACTTGTGAGATAAACCGAAATCACACCATCCACCGAACGCATATCGGTTGCATATTGCCTGAACCGTTCGGTCGAACGGGCCACTTCAGTCGGGTCGACCGGCGCGTTTTGCACAAGCCCTGGTGGACTGGCACAGCCATAAACCGTGACCGCGACAGTCAGATACGTTACAGCCACCCAAGTGGCCCATCGCGTACGCAAACTGAAACCGTCGTTGCTTGCCAACACAATAAATCTCCTGACCTGTGGTGAGGCGAGATTGAATTTCGGGAATAAAGGCTGTGCATTCATCACAACAATACCCACATCGCCTTGTTTCGCAGCAAAGGATGACCAACCGGTCATGGCCATGTTACCCCACCGACGCCCATCTGCCTTGTCTCAACCTTCAGTGTCGGTTTTTTTGGCACGCAAATCGAGGGATGTTTGGCAGGATTTGCTGATGGGCGTGCTCCTTGCCAGTCTCATGACAGTGGGTTTTACACGGATGGTGGCTGAAGCGCGCTTCATTCCCTCGCCGTCGATGGCGCCGACTTTGGCAGTGGGCGATCGCCTGATCGTGGACAAGTTGAGTTATCGCATCGTCCCACCCAAACGCGGCGACATCGTGGTGTTCAAGCCGCCAAGTGGGGCATTGGGGCCCGCCACGACGATTGATGCGGCGGTGCCCTGGGTGAAACGCTTGATCGGTTTGCCGGGCGATCGCATCGAAATCCGCCACGGCGTGCTCGTCGTGAACGCCCAAACCTGCCGTGAACCTTATGTGCCTGAGCCAGTGGCGTATGAGTGGCCGCGCCATATCGTTCCCAAAGGGCACGTATTCGTGCTCGGTGATAATCGCAACCAGAGCGTCGATGGTCACATCTGGGGCATGCTGCCGCAGGAGAATATTTTGGGTCGTGTCCGCCTGAGATTCTGGCCGCTGTCGCGTGCGGGAGGGTTGGATACGCCGCTTGTCGCGTTTAATCTTGGTGATACGGTATCCGGCCATTTGGCGCTGGGGGCGTCCCGTGCCTCGCTGTCACGATGACGATCGCAGGCAACTCGGATGATGGCAGTCCAAATCACATGACAGGCATGCTCAGACGTTGTGTGCGGTGGTCTGGGCGCGTGACGGCTGCTTTGCTGTTTCTGCTGCTTGTGGTCGTTTTTTCGCTGTGGGTGGTCTCCTTACGGGTGACGTGGTCAACGGAGGCATCACTTGCCCTGCTGGACCGCCTTGCCGGCCAGTTGCCGATCGCCGTGCGTTACCAGCAACTGGGCGTATCGCCCCTGCGCGGACGCATTGAGTTGGCCGGGCTCGAAGTGGCACCGCTTGATGAAAGCCGGAAGCCGTTTTTTGAGGCGCGCAGGCTTGCTTTGCGCTGGGATTGGTTCAGTCTGCTCTCCGGTCGCTACCGCTTGATCGAAGTGATGGGCGATGGCTGTACCGTGACGGTGATCCACTTGGGACAAAACCGTTATAACGTGACCGAATGGTTGCAAACACCCGCGACGAAGGGTGCGCCGCCGACTGACAAGCCAGGTTTGCAACTGGATCGCCTGGTATTGCGTGACACACGGGTTCGTTATGAGGATAAGCCACGCCGCGTGAAGCTTGGTGCTGATCAGATGTCACTGGACGCCTCGCTGGGAGCGGATGGACGCTCAGGTGAGCTTAAACTTGGCTGGCACGCATTGCGCGTCAGTGAAGCGGGGCGGCAACAGACCTTTGGTCCGTCACGCCTCAGGGCCCGCTTGAACCGTGGCTTTTTACAGATTCCCGAGTGTACGCTCGTGAGCGCCAACAGTTCCTTGAATGTGTCGGGTGCGGTGATGGACTGCTTCGGCAAGCCTCAGGCGCGGTTATCCGGCCTTTTTAACGGACGCATCGACGATTTTCGTTCCTGGTTGCCAAAACCGGTGTCAGGTGGGGTGCGCGCTGATTTTGACCTGGACGGTGCATTGGCTGCGCCACGTTGGCGTGCGACCGTGACGATTCAAGCCGCTCACTTCGAAGGACAGTCCCTGCAAGCCGGGCAATTTTGGTTGCACGGTGATCGTGAGCAACTGGTTTTGGACCGTTCCCAGCTGACAACGTCTTTTGGCTCGGCCCGCGCCGCATTGCGCGTCACGCTGGCCAAACGGCCGTGGGGTGAAGGATCGCTTACGCTTGCGGATCTTGATGCCCGCAAATTGGCTCGTCAATTGAAACTGGGGCCCGCGTACGAACAGGATTTCCGCGTGAATGGCACGATGCGCTTCGCTGTGCGCGAGGGTGAGTGGCCCAAGGTGCAGGCCAAAGGCGATCTTCGGCTCAAGGGCGTCTGGCGACGCGGCGCGCGCGCGTGGCCGCTGGTCGCCGACGGATCGTGGCGCTGGGCCAATGATGCGCTGACATTGGTTTCAGCGACCCTGAAGGGCTGCGGGGGCACGGTGCAAGGACAAGGTGTTTGGTATCCCAAGCGCTTGAAGCAGCCGTATGACGCAAAAATTCAGGTGAGCGGTGTGCGTTATGAGGCCTTGGCGCCGTTGATTGATCAAGCATCCCTGCTTCACGGCGCGCTTGACGCATCCGTGCGCGTGCGGGGCGATCGCCTGTCGGATCTACCGCGTCAAGCAGACGGCCACCTGCGATTTCAGGGCGCCCTGCCACCCGGGGTGGCAGCCAACGTCAAACCGTTACCCTTGGTGGCCATCTCCAAACTGCGCCTGGTGGGCCCGCATTTACGCTGTGAGAATGTGCAGGTCACCATCGCGAAAGGACGGCTGAGCGGCAGCGTCACGGTCCCTGTAACCGGGGCGCTGTATCAACCGGCGTTGCAAGGGCAATTTACGGTGGCGGGTTGCCAGTTGCAGGAATTGAACCGCGCGATGGAACTTGTGGAAGGGCCCCTCGATGGCACGGTGCAAGCGGCACTCAAGCTGTCAGGCGATCGCCTGATTATTCAGGCTTACCAAATCAACACCCTGGGTGGGATGGTTCAGGGGCAGGGCGTTGTTGATGAATTGGACGCTGCCATGCCATACACAATCGACTGCCGCGCAACGGGTTTGCGTGTGGCAAAACTGACCCAGGCGGTCGCTGTGAGTTCGCGGGGGTGGCAAGGCCAGGTGGCGGGGCAATGGCGGGTGCGTGGCAAGGGCGCGGCATATCATCTGCAAGGCCCCACGCAGGTCTTGGCGTTGGCGCCTGCCGCGTGGAACGGCGCGATTCCCGGTCCTTTACGTTTGATAGGGACACTTGATTGCACGCCAAAGCGTTATCAGACAGAAGGCTTTCGTCTGGCTTGGGCTGGCGTGAGTGGGACCATCAAAGGGCGCTACGTCCCGCGTCAATCGGTGTCGATGACGTTGCAGGCGCTCCGCGAAGCCAACGGGCCTGTCTGGGGCAGGTCTAAAACCAGACTCTTGGATGGGCTTGTTCGCGGTACGGTGCGTGTCGAAGGACCGCTCACGCAGTGTCGTTACGAGGTGCGTGTGAGGGGCGAGGCCTTGCGCTTGGCGTTGGGGGCGCGTGACCTGCGCATCGGATCGTTGGCGTTTGATACAACCGGCGAGTTCGCTGAGCGTGTGCAGGCGCGCGCAACCCTCCAGTGTCAAGCCAATCGCATCGGCGAACTTGCGATTCCCTTGATTCGGGTGCCGATGCGTTACGAGGCACCGCGACCAGACCCTGCCAATGGGATGATGCAGGCCTCGGGTACGGTCAGTTTGCCGGTTGGGCGTTATGACTTTGGGGGGCGGTATGATCTCAAACGGGATCGCGTCACGTTTGAAGGGCAATCAGACAACCTCGTGTGGTCGGATTTGCGGGCTGCTTTGGCTGGAACCGGTACGATGCTGCCGGATACCACGCCCTTGGGGGCGTCTATCAAGCTGGCGGGCCATGTGAAAGCACTTGAAGGTCAGGTTAAACTGCACTGTGGCGCGTTTGCCTGGGGTGAGCGTCAACTCGGTGCAACGAGTCTGCAGGCGACACTCACGCCCGGTCAGATTCTGCTCAAAGGGCAGGTGTTCGGTGACCAGTTACGCCTGGATGGCCAGGCTGCGCTGGCTGCGCCGATGGCGTCGCGCATGCGCATTCGCCTCGCGAGGCAGGAACTTTTGCCCCTGATCGACATGCTGCCGCAAGCCGTTACCGCCAAAGGCATGATGCCCGTCAATGGTGAAGTTGGTGGTGCGTGCGTTGTGGAAGGCCCTTTGAACAATCCGCGCGCACTCCGCTTGGCGCTGGAACTTCAAACCTTGCGCCTGCAATATCCTGAGGGTGTTTTACAAAGCGTCGGGCCGCTTTTATTGAACGCGACGGCTGATGGTGTCGACTGTCGACGGGTTCAGTTGGAGGGCTTGGGACACAAGCTGGTTGCGGAGGGTTTGTTGAGTGTTCGCGAGGCGTCGAATTGGCGTGCGCGGGGATTGGTTAACTTTGAGACGCTGGAAAAATTGATGCCGTCTGTCTGGACGGATGCCCGCGGCAGTTGTGAATTCGATGTGGCGATCGCCGGTGTGGTTGGTAGACCGGATGCCACGGGCACGCTGGCTTTGCGCCGGGGTAGCCTTTGTGCCCAGGTGTTGCCTCAGGCGCTGAATGATTTGAATGCGCGCCTGCGCCTGTCACAGGATGAACTGTTCGTTGAACGCCTGGGGTTTCAATTTGGGGAGTCTGGGCAAGTGAGCACCTTCGGGCGTGTCAAGCTGGGACTTGGGTACCTGCCAACGCGGGTATCGCTGCAATTGAATGCGCGTGATGTGACGTGGCTGGATGACGGTGTCGATCTCACAGGCAACGCCGATCTCAGTTTAGCGGGTCCGATCGAGGATTTAACCCTGAGCGGTCAGTTGCGCGTGTTGGAGGCGCGTGTGACGCGATCCGCGGCTTGGGAAACCTGGTTGCCCCAAGGCGGTGCGGCGCGAGACGCCCGCGCGTCGTCTGCCACCAGGTGGTGGCAAGCCATTGCGTTGCGGCTGCAGTGCGTGATTCCAGATACCTGTCGGATCGACAATGAGTTGCTGAAAGCCAACTTGCGCGGTGATCTGACGGTTTTGGGCACCATTCGCAAACCAGCGCTTTTGGGTCGCCTGGAGGCAAAAGACGGCCAGTTGACCTTCCAGGACCACCTCTATCAGTTGTCGGAGGCAGCCGTCGACTTCATCGATGCCAACCGCATCAAACCCCTGATACGCGTGGTGGCCACCACGCGGATTCAACCGCATCAGATTACCATGCGACTGGATGGGACACCCGATGCCCTGCGTCTTGACATGAGCAGTACCCCGCCCCTGCCGCAAGCTGATATCCTGTTGATGATGGCAACCGGGCAAGGGTCGGCTCAGCTTGAACAATCGCGGGATGTGGGGTTGGCAACCGCTTCCAATTTGGCGATGGGGGTAATCAGTCGCAGTATGGAACGTGGGGTGAAGGCAACTGGCATGGTAGATGTCTTGCGCATTCAGCCCGGTTTGGGCCAGAATGGCGACATGCGTGGGGGGCAATTTACCATCGGCAAGCGGATCAACGAACAGTTGACGGTTACCTACACGCAAGGGGTCTCACTGACCGGCGGAACAACAACCGGCAGCATCGTCGTGTTCGATTACGCACTTGGCGATCGCTTCGTCCTCAAACTCGAACAAAGCCTGGCCGGCGGCTTCAATGGCTCAGCCCGCTATCGCTTTGGTTTTCGCTAGGAACCGTGGCTGTGAACACGCTGGCCCAAGCCCTCCTCAGTCTGTTGCTTACCCTCGCACTCGGCCTCTTTGGAGCACCCCAATCGGTGTTGGCGAACCAAGCGGTACAACCACCCGGCGTCGGGGTGGTTGAAGCCATTAGCTGGGAGGGCAAAGGCTCGGACTGGGCTTGGCATGAAGCAGTCAACCTCAAGCCGGGCGATACCTTCAGTCCGCAACGCCTCAGACGTTGTCTGGATGATTTGTTCCAATCCGGTCGCTTCGAGTTTGTGACGGTTCGTGAGCAACCGTCGGAATCCGGGCGCAGTCAATTGATTTTTTCGGGGCGACCACGCCAGATTTTGGTTGGGTGGCGTTTTTTGGGCAATCGTGCGCTGTCTGGTGATGAATTGGCACGGGCCTTGGAATTGACGTGGGGTGACCATTGGAATGATGATCGCCTGAGTCTGTGCCGCACGCGCGTACTCGAACGCTACCGTCGCGAAGGCTTCATTCAGACGCAGGTTGATTTTGGCCTTGCGGAATCACCTTCCGGGCAGGTCGTTCTCAATGTGACCATCAACGAGGGACAAGCACTGCGGGTGAAACAGGTGCTTTGGCGACAAATCGGTGCGCGTTCGTTAGCGGATGAGTGGAGCGATGTGTTGGGTCTGGCTTCGGGCGATCGCTTGCGGCGCGAAGCGCTGAGTGAAGGTGTGACAAGGCTTGAGGCAGCGCTTGCGCGCCGGGGCTGTTTCAATGCCCGGGTGAAGTTTCACTTTGAAACCGATGACGGCACGCACATCGGAAATTTTCAGGCACTGCAGGATGCGGGCTTGGGGCCCTTTACACTCGTTGTCACGGTTGATCCAGGGCTCAGCGGCGACATCACGGTGACGGGCGATCACCTGTTGCCGGATGCTGAACTCAAGGAAGTCGTATCCGTGCTGACCCAGCATTCGGTCAGTGACGCCGAGCAAAAACTGAGCGCTGCTGCCCTCGTGGCCGCGTATCAACGCAAGGGCTATCCCGATGTTCGTGTAACGCCTGTGTTCGAACGCCTGCCAGAGGGACGTTTTCAACTTGATTTCAGGGTGGTTGCAGGCCCGTATCGTCATTGGGCAGGCGTGACGTTCACAGGTGTGATCCAGTTTGACGAACGGACGCTTCAAAAACGCCTGGGGCTCGAAGCCAGTTGGCTGCCGTGGGCCACCACCCCTTTTTCGGAGCAGGACCTGGCCCGTAAAAAGCAGCAACTGGAGGATATTTATCGTCAGGCCGGTTATGCGCAAGCCAGTGTGGACATCAAGTCGCGGGTGATCGATCCCGCAAACGGGGGCGTCACGGTTGCAATCGCCGTCAATGAAGGCAATCGTCTGAGCCTGAGCAAAATCGTGTGTCCCGGCGCGACCACCGAACAGGAAGTGGGCATTTTGCAATGTGTCACAACCAACCCCGGCGAACCTTATCCACCCCAACGCCTCCAAGACGATTTGGCTGCCGTGATGGCGTTTTACGCCCGCATCGGATTCCCGTCCGCACGGGTTGATGCCCGCCTGGAACCAGATGAAACCATGACGCAAGCAACCCTGCGCTTCGATGTCCAGGCGGGCCGACGACGCAAACTCGGACGCCTCTTCATTCGTGGGTTGGTCAATACCTCAGAGGCGGTCATCCGTCGCCTGAACATGCTGAAGACGGGCGATCCCTACAACGCCGAAGCCCTCTACAAACTGCAACAAAGAATCTATGAGACCGGCTATTTTGATAAAGTGGCCGTCAGACACCTTCACGATTTGCAAACCGATGAACCTGCACCGATTGACATTCTCCTCGAGGTTCATGAGCGCGAAACCGGGTACCTTGCCATCGGTGGCGGTTTGAACGGTGGGGTTGGCCAGTTGCCGAATGGCGCGAACGGACTGCAACTCAGCGCCGAATACGCACAAACCAATTGGCTTGGTTCCGGACGTCCTCTCAGGGCCGAAGTGGCCATTCAACCACTCAGAACCAATGCCATTTTTTCTCTGCGTGAACCCCGTTTGTTCGAATCGAATGCGTTGCTTGACATGGGCTTGGTCTTTAACCGCGAGACGCGCCCGACCGGCTTGCTGACGCAAGAAATTGGCCCGACGGTCGGTCTGTCGCGTCAATTGGATCAACACACCCTTGGCACGATTCGCGTGGGCTGGGCGCGCACGGATTATCTGCAAGCCTCTGAAGGTGACAAACAACAAACCCTTGGCCGTCTGTTTCGGGTGAACACTACCTTAAGTGCCGGTCTTAACTATGATTCACGATCGGACTTGTTGCATCCCCGCTGGGGCACCCGCACGGAAGCATCCCTTGAGTTGGCACCACCGTTTTTGGGTGCGCTACAGGGTTTTGTGAAACCAAAAATGAATTGGGCGTATTTCACACCATTGCCGCGCAAGGTCGTTTTGGCCTTCGGGGCAGAATTGGGTGCCGTCGGGCCATTGGGTACTGGCGGTGGTGTGCCGCCGGAGTTGCGTTTTTTGGCTGGCGGCCCAAGCAGCTTGCGTGGCTTCGCTGTGGGCAGCGTGGGCCAATCCTTGGCTGTGGGCAGCGTGACAGGTGGCACGCTGTTAAGTATCGGGCATATGGAGTTGCGAGCGCCCCTTTGGGATGATGTGGGCTTTGTGACCTTCGCGGATCTCGGCAACGTGGTGTCGGATTGGCGACAGTTCGGCGATTGGCAGGGGACCCCCTGGAAACTCGGCATCGGGGCCGGCTTGCGCTATTTCACTCCGATTGGACCTTTGCGGCTTGATTATGGCTATCCCTTGGTGGGACAAACAGCACCTGCGACTGGTTGGATGCCCGGTGAATGGTATGTGGGGTTGGGTCATGCCTTTTAACAAAATACTGAAGAAGGGCCTGAAAGGCACTCTCCCGTCACGATTGCTCAGGGTGGAATGCGGGTTTGCAGTCTTGGCAAGGCGCCTGAAGCAAATTTTTCAGCAGCCTGTTAAACGCGCCTTTTCTCGCGTGTGTTGCTTCTTGGTGGCGACGGTATTGCTTGTGGTCACCCCGGTTGCGGTGGCAGATTCCAGACCGCAAGCCGAAGACAGTGTGGTTTTGACGGTTGGCTGGCAGACAGTCGCGTATTCGGCTTTGGTTGGTTATCACGCGTGTTTTGCCAAGGCTTTGTCACAGCGAGAGGCTTTGGAGCAATTGCTTGCTGACCTGCTGTTAGCGGATGAGGCCAGGCGTTATGGCTTTACCGGTTCGAATTTTGACGCCCGGCCGCCTGTTGAGCGCGGGGGTTTGAGTGAGGGTGAATGGGAAAGCTACGCGCGGATGCATGCCTTGGCCGACGGGTTTTTGACGTTTCGCATGAGTGTGCAAAGACAGGTGGATACCCCAATGGTTGCGCCAAGCCCGAGCAGTGGCTTGGCGGAAGCAGGGCGTCTGGATGCGTCGCCCTTGGCGATCGCCTCATTGGTTGAGCGATCCCGGCAACGCGCCCTTGAGTACGTACGTGAATTGCGGGCCCGTTCGGATGTCCGGATCAACACGGAATGGCTGGTTCAGGCCAAGTGGTATAATGAGCCCGCGAGGAGGATTGAACGATGACTCGAACCGATGTGTTGGATCTACTGGGACAGCTGATCAGTTACCGGTGGCGCGGACTGTCCAGAGACGATATCCCCGTTCATTTTTGGCGCGATCGCGTGGCCGTGATCCTTCCTGAAGGCGCGTTCAGTCCCGATGAACGCATCCGGATCGATGGACAGTTTCAATGCCTGATGACCAGCCGCGGTGAACACGGCTTCCTTGACTTCGCCTCCAACTGGCAAGGCATCCATACCCCGGTGAAACAAGGCTTCAACTGAGCGATCGTCTGACACACCGGCTTTGAGACAGCAAAATCTTAAACTTCTACTGTCTCAAGCTTAGCCCGGTTTTTACGTTGTTAACGTCACTTTGCCCGCAGCGGACCCGATAAATCCCTCAAGTGAAGACACCAGCGGTGGTTTGGACCGCCGACTTGATTGAGGGTAATCGGCATGCGTAGCCATTCTCGTTCGTTGCAGCTGACGGTGCTGACCGCGCTTCTGGTGGTGGGGTGTGGGCGCCAGACGCCTACCTCGACGAAGCCGATCATCTTGAAGTCGAATGTGCCTGCGTCCGCTGCGCCGTTGCCATCCGCGCAGGGTGTTCCGTTGCCGCCGGATAGGCTGGTAGCGGAGGGCGCTAATGAGGTGATTGAGACCGAAGACGCGCAATCGCTCCTTGACGGCGTGGCGCAGTCGGCTAGCCCCACATCTAATTCGACTCCTAGTGCGATGCAATCCCCGCAGGTGACGCCGAGTGCGATTGCGACGCCTGACCCGGTTTTGGCAAAAGCGGAAGAAGAGGCCCGGCTAAAGGCTGAAGAGGAAGCGCGTAAAAAAGCGGAGGCTGAGGCCAAGCTGAAGGCTGAAGAGGAAGCGCGCAAAAAGGCTGAGGAAGAAGCGAGGCTGAAGGCCGAAGAGGAAGCGCGCAAAAAGGCGGA
>JBBAPZ010000001.1:222543-260836 GCA_040400605.1 Candidatus Sericytochromatia bacterium | reverse complement strand
AGGCTGAGGAAGAAGCGAGGCTGAAGGCCGAAGAGGAAGCGCGCAAAAAGGCGGAAGAAGAAGCCCGGCTGAAGGCTGAAGAAGAGGCGCGCAAAAAGGCGGAGGCGGAAGCGCTGAAGCAGGCGTTGACGCCTGCTTATGACAAGGCGCTGGTCGGCTCCGGCTTGAGCGCGGTGCAAGGCTTGGCAATTGATGGTACGTCAATTTTTGTGGTGGATAATCAGCGGTCAGGCCTGCTCGGCAAATATGCGGCAGTCAGGCAATACAGTTTGGCGACGGGTACGTTTACCCGAAGTTTTGAGAATGTTGGGGTGTTGGGGTTCCGTAACATGCCGTTCACGGTCGATCGCGTGCAAATCGTCAATCAAACGGTGGTGGCAGCCGACGCAACCAAACGCTATGTCTTTGACATGAATGGGAAACTGCTCAGAACCGAAGATGGTAGCTTGCCAGCCACGTCATTTGTTGTTAATTCCAAGACGGGACATATGATGCGTCTGGCAGCCAAAGGCCTTGAGCGTGTGCAGCAGAATGAGATTGTCGTGAGCTTTGGGCAGGATCAAGTCAGCCAACCCCGCTCCGTCGTTCAAGATGCGCAGGGCAACCTGTATGTTAGCGACGGCGCAACCAACCAGGTTCACTTGTTCAAGGCGCCAACCAAGTAGTCGGGAGACGGGCTGCATACGATCTTGGATGCGGGCATTGGATACGCCAATGTCCGCATTATTTGCGTTCAAGGTGTGTCAATGCCCGGACGTTTACGTATCGGCATTGTTCAAAACTTGGATGTTGAATGCAAAAAAATCGGGAAAGCACCTGTGGATACGTCGTATCAGTTTAAAATCCGGTCACCATTGCGTGCGCGAGTGAATCAGATAACGTGGTGATTCACCAACCAAGCAGTGTTGTTTGCCAACCATCAATTTCACTGATCGGACGCTGTCCCTCAGAACAAGACGCAGGGGTTGGCAGACCCATTTTCGGGTGTTACGTGCGGCATGGCCACAACGAATATTTAACGAACAATCAGTCATTCAGTCTGATGGATGCGCTTTGCCTGACCATGTCACGACTGGTTTTGCTCACCGTGTTGACGTTTCAGACGCTGCTCAGCTTCTCTCCGACACGAAATTGAAAGCCGCCGGTATTGCAGTTGTCACAGAAGGTCGGATAAATGATCGACCGTGCCCCCCCCACCACCGCGCGCATCTTTAACGCCCCGTGATGCGGATGAGCAGAATACTGAATTCAAACAGTGCGTAGATGGCCCCTGCAAGGAGGCCTTGGGTGAAAACATCAATCGAGGGGGTGATGATGGCAGCGAGGATGAAGGCGCCGACCAGGACATTTTTGCGGTAGCGTACCAGTGAGTAACTCGTGACGACGCCAATGCGGGATGCTGCCAGAAGGAAAATGGGCAGTTCGAAGCACAGGCCTGTGGCAAAGACCAGTCCGGCGGCGAAACTTAGGTACTTGCCAACGGAGAGCATCGGTCGAACATCCTGGGGGGCGATGCCGAGCAGGAATTGTAAGCCAACCGGCAAGAGCAGCGCAAAACCGAACCACGCGCCAAGGCCGAAGGAGACACAGGCCCCGATAACGACCGGAAACGCCCAACGTTTTTCTGCTTCGAGAAGTCCAGGCCCGATGAAGGCGAGCAGTTGGTACAGCAAGAGGGGCAGTGAGAGGGCGATGCCACCCAGTAACGATACCTTGACGATTGACACGAAATACTCGCCCGGCGCGGTGATAATCAATTCGAGTGTCGTCTTGGCACCGCCCGCGCCACGGAGTGGCCATTGCAGAACCTCGAACAGGCTTTCCTGGTAAGCAAACACCAGCAAGCTTGCCAAGACGATTGCGATCAAGCAGATGATGAGCCGGGTGCGGAGTTCCTCAAAGTGCTCAACGACGCTCATCTGACGTTCTGCGTTGGCGTGTGGTTGTGAGGCGGTAGCAGGCGTGCTCAAATCGTCATCGTGGGTTACGGGGTGCACGGGTATCTCTCATCAAAGGTGGCGCCGCACTACTGTGCGGCGCCACAAGCGGTAGCGTGGAGACGTACCACGCGGGATCAATCAGGCCAAGACTGGTTCGATCAGCCCGTAATGACCGTCGCGACGGTGATACAGTACGTTGATTTTATCGTTTTCCGCATTGAGGAACACAAAAAAGTTGTGGCCGAGCAATTCCATCTGACGCGCCGCTTCGCCCGGGTCCATCTGCTTGACCTCGAAACTCTTGTTGCGAACGATTTGTGGGGTGTCACTCTCTTCCTCAAACTCCTCCGCACTGACGACGGCGGCCGGTGGTTCGAGTTCCAAAACGCCGCCTGAGGTTTTGACCCGTTCAAAGTTGGTGTGGTGTTTGCCTTTGAAGCGCCGGAGTTGCCGCTCCAGTTTGTCCGTCACCAAATCGATTGCCGCATACATGTTGTCTTTGGCTTCTTCCGCGCGAATCACGCCCCCTGAAAGATGCAGGGTCACCTCGACAATCTGGTTGTTGTGGACACTCTTGTTTTTGATGACGTTAAACCCCACCTGCGCGTCGATGATGCCGTCGAGAATCTTGGTTATGCGACCGAGCTTCTGGTGCGCGTAGTCACGCAGTGATTCAGTCACATCTACATTCTTGCCTCTGATCAGCAGATCCATCGCAAGCCCCTCTCAATGTTTCAACATCGTCCGATTGGACTGTCCGCCAAGGGCAGTGGGTGTCTGACACAACATACCGTCACACCCCTCACTGCCGCCCCAATTATAGTGACTCATGCCCAATTTGCAAGAATTATATCTGGCTCACATCACATCTGGGCGTGTGTTCGCGGCACCGGTGCCCACCGGGCCCACTTGGTCCCTGACGCCCACACGAAAACGCGTTGAGTGGTGATCAGATGATGGCTCGTGTTGAATAGCAGCACGTGAGTGACAGATGTTTTGAGGTTTTTCACACAAGGTTTTAACAGAAACCTGTGCGTCACGGTACCGCTTTGCCATCACACGGCGTTTTGTCCCCATCGGGTGCTGACAGGCGCCTGACGCTTGCTGAGGCGCTTGGCCCCGTTACATTGTGCCTCGCTCGAAGCGGCTTTCAAAGTGTTGATGCAACAGGCGCAAGCGATGGTTGACGGCGGATTTGCTGAGCGGTGGTGAGACCTGACGACCCAATTCGGTGAGGCTGGCGTAGGGCAGTTCGAGCCGTGCGAGTGCGATCGCGCGCCAATCATCTGGCACCTGGTTCAAATGCCCGTGATCCAGCAGAAACTGTATCTCCTTGACCTGGCGTTCAGCGGATTGCAAGGTGCGATTCAAGTTGGCGGTTTCGCAGTTGACGACGCGCTGAACGTTGTTAACCAGATCCTTGCCAACCCGCACCTCCTCCCACTGAATCAGTGCCTGATGGGCCCCGATGAGCGAGAGAAACTGCGCAATCTCGTTGCCATCTTTGACATACACGGTCCAGATATCGGATGAATGGCTGCGTTGATACGCCCGGCCTTGCAGCCCTTCGGTGTGTAATAAATCAACTAGCCATGCGCAGACGTCTTCGCCGGCATTGAATTCCAGGTGATAGGCTTTGTGCGGTGTCACCAGTGAACCACAACCCATAAAGGCGCCCCGTAAAAATGCGCGGCGACAGCATGCTTTGCGATTTAACGTCGTTTTCAGTTGCGCAAACGTGAGGCTGGTTGGCACGCGACCCATATCCTCCAAAGGGATCAAAACGCGAAACGATGCATGCTTTTGACCAGGGGTGTCAAGCAGGGTTTCGACACGCGGTGACCGCCCGTAAATGGCTTTTCCAAGTTTGAACAGGTGTCGGGCCACCGCCGCGTTATCCACTGAAAATAGCAGGTAAGCCACGCCGTCACGCTGATAGCTGCTGGTTGTCGAGACGACCGTGAGCGCCAGTAACTGCGACTGTCGACAACACATTTTCTCGATCGGCAATTGTGACACCTGATTGCGCACATCCCGTGAGAACGACATCAGGTCTCTCCTCTTGACGGGTTGGCGAATTCTCGTTGATTGGGACGGATGGCAGCGTAGTGTTTGGGGAGGCGTGCACCAAACCATTGCATGATGGCAGCGGCCAACTGAGCCGGATGATGCCGGACGCTTTCGGCTTCATCAATGAGTGCCCCTTTGAAGAGTTCAACGCCCATGGCTGCAAGACGTTCCTCGTCGACCACCACCGGAAATTGCCCTTGGGTCGAATAATGATTGAGGAGGCGCGACGGCATGACGTCATTGACCAGAATGCTGTCAATAAAAGATGTGCCACCGAAACGTTGAAGCACGGCGAGGTGGTCACCTGCGCTGAGATGGTCGCTTTCACCGGTTTGTGTCATCACGTTGCAGACATAAATAACGGGGGCCTTGGCGCGTTCGAGGGCCAGACGCAAACCTGGAATCAGCAGATGCGGAACCAGGCTGGTATAAAGGCTGCCCGGGCCGATGATGATGGCGTCGGCTTCTTCGATTGCACGCACGGCTTCAGGGAGAACATCCGGCAGGTGTGGTTCGCACCACAGGTTGGTGATTCGCCCCTTTTGCGCGGTGATGTGGGATTCGCCTTTCACTTCGCTGCCATCCTCATAGCTGGCGACCAGCGTCATCTGCGTCATCGTGGCGGGTAACACCTCACCGCGAACGGCGAGTACCCGGCTTGCGGAGCGAATTGCGTTCATCAAATCGCCTGTGACACCAACCATGGCAGCCAAAAACAGGTTACCGAAGGCATGGCCACCGAGGGTTGACTCACCGGGAAAGCGAAATCGGAAGAGATCCGTCAACAGGCGCTCTTCGCCGGCGAGCGCTGTCAGGCAATTGCGAATGTCACCCGGCGGCAAGACACCCAACTCCGTTCGCAAACGTCCCGAACTGCCCCCATCATCCGCCACCGTGACGATCGCCGTGATGTTGTTCGAGTAGACCTTGAGTCCGCGCAACAGGGTTGAAAGGCCAGTCCCGCCGCCAATCGCGACCAGTTTGGGTCCCCGATTGCGACTGCGGTTGAGATACAGTGCCTCAAGCAGGTCGGCGTCGGGTCTGAGTACCGCGACAACGGCTGCCATGATGCGGCTGATGCCAATCCCCACCCCAATGAGCCCAAGTGCCAGACAAGCCCACGCCAGCAAGGCGTGGACCAAAGGCTGCCGCATCATCTGGTAGACCCACAGCCCAACTGCCGCATTGATGGCCAAAATGCCACAAGCGGTCATCGTGAGCCAGCGTTTGATCCCCATACCAGGCAACACCCACGCCCAGTATTTCCACCCACTCGATACGTTCAAGGCAAAGGCTCCAAACCGGCGTGCTCCACCGGTGTCGGCGCCTGATTCACCACATAATCACCTGGGTGGCGCTCGATGTCTCGATGACTTTCGACAACGCGGTAACCCAACTGTTTGAGATAGTCAGCCAAATGATGCGTGATGGCAACGGAGCGATGACGGCCCCCGGTACATCCAACCGCGAGGGTGAGGTGCATCTTCCCTTCATCCCGGTAATGCGGCAACAAAAAATTCAGCAAGTCGATGTAGCGGGTCATGAATGCTTGCGTGACATGATGCTGCAGTACAAAATCGCGCACCGGTTCATTCAGTCCGGTAAAGGGTCTCAAGTTGAGATCGTAATGGGGGTTGGGCAAGAATCGGACATCCATGACGAGATCAGCATCCAGGGGCGCGCCAAATTTATAGCCAAAACTCTGAACCGTTACCTGCAAGGCATCATGTTGCGAATCCGATTGCGCAAACAGGGACAATAACTTTTCTTTCAACTGCCGCGGCGACAGTTCCGTCGTGTCGACGATGGAATCGGCTTCTGCCCGAATTGGAACCAAGCGCTCGCGCTCGGCCCGAATGCCAAGGAGCAAGGGTGTATCCAGGCCCGTCATGGGATGGCGTCGACGCGTTTCGCTGAAGCGCTTCACCAACGCTTCGTCTGCGGCCTCCAAAAACAGAACCTTTACGGGATGACCCGCATCGAAGGCTTCTTCAAGGGCACCCGCCAATTCACCAAAAAACGCACCGCCGCGAATGTCCATCACGACGGCCAAGCGGCCGAAGCGCGGCAACGCCATTAAAATGAGTTGCGGGAGCAATGGCGGGATCAAGTTGTCAACACAAAAATAACCGAGATCCTCAAAACAGCGCAGCGCGCGCGTCTTGCCGGCGCCGGACAAGCCTGTGATAACCAGGATTTGCTCAGGGGGTGTCATCGTCTGGGGCGCTCCATCTGACACAGGTCAACAAAAGCGGTTCGCGTCTGACGGTCATGTTACTATACGGGTGTGATGAGACGCTACCGCCTGATTGCAGCCGATATGGACGGGACCTTGTTCGATCAGAGTCGAACGGTCCCGTCGCGCACGCTCGAGGCCATTCGCGCGATTCAACGACGTCAGGTGGCCTTCGTGCTTGCAACCGGTCGGATGTGTCGCTCGACCCTGCCGTATGCCGAAGCGCTCGCCATCACCACGCCAATGATTTGCTATCACGGGGCCATGATTGTGACCCCGGACGGCGCTCGGCAATTAACGCATCGCAGACTGGATCCGCACCTTGCCCGTTCCATCGCCATGACCCTTGAATCCATGGGCTTTCACATCAACGTTTATGTGAATGATGTCCTTTACGTTCCTGAATACAACGCGCGCGTTGCCGCCTATACCGATCTGGCTCAGGTTGAAGCCTTTGTCCCGGCATGTTGGCAACGCTTTTGGGATTCAATCAGTCACGAAGATCCAGCCGATCATCCGACCAAACTGGTCGCCATCGCAAGCCCTGAACAGGTTGCCCGTGCTGAGGGATCCCTGCGGGCAATCTGGCAAGGCCAGGTCTGGTTACACTCCTCACAGCCAAATTTTTTGGAGGTTTGCCATCCCTTGGCCGGCAAGGGGCAAGCGCTCGCGTGGGTCGCCAAGCAATTGGGCGTGCCCCTGAGCGAAACGGTGGCCATTGGAGATGGCTGCAATGATCACGACATGTTGGCCAGTGCAGGTCTGGCGGTTGCCATGGGCAATGCGCATCCGTCACTCAAGGCGATCGCCCACTGTGTCACGGGCCACGTCAAGGAGGCAGGGGCCGCTACGGTACTGGAATGGTTGCTTGCGAGCGATCGCCTGGCACAAGCACCTGCGCCCCGCGACGCGCGCGGGTGATCCAAAGGCGCGGGGTACAACCCGTCTCTTGCGCATAGGCCGTTAACACGTCGCGTTGGTACCCCTCCAAAGCCTCTCGTTGCAAAAGAACCACTACGCAACCGCCAAAACCCGCCCCTGTCAAACGCGCGCCTAAAACACCAGGGTGGTCCCAAGACCTGCGCACGAGGGCATCAAGTTCCTTTGTGCTCACTTCAAAATCAACCGTCAAGGACTGGTGCGAGGCGTTCATCAACGCGCCAAACTTCACCATATCATTCGCCTCAAGCGCCAAAACAGCGCTTTGCACCCGCTCGTTCTCACCGATGACGTGTCTGCAGCGCCGACGCACGGGTTCAGGCAACAGGGCCTCGACGGACCTTAATTCCGCTTCGGTGACATCGCGCAAATGGCGCACGTCCGTGCGATTGAGCAAGGTGCCAAGCAATGCAACACCCCGCTCGCACTGTTCCCGCCGCTCGTTGTAGGCCGATTCGACCAAACCGCGCCTGACGCCGCTATGCACCACGGCAACGGCCAAGTCGTGTGGCTCAAGTTGCAGCGACACGGCACGGTAACTGAGGTCGCGACAATCAATAAGCAACGCTGCGTCTTCAACCCCCATTGCCGATACGAATTGGTCCATGATGCCGCAGCGTACCCCAATGACGTCATTCTCGGCTTTTTGAGCCAACAAGGCAAGCGTCACGCCATCCACTCCGGCGCCCGTCAGTGCGTTGAGCAAAGTGCCTGTGGCGACCTCAAAGGCGGCACTGGAACTGAGTCCCGCGCCTTGGGGCACATCGCCTGCAAGCACCGCGTCAAAACCAACGGCACGGAATCCAGCGTCGCGCCACACAGCGAGCATGCCAGCCAGATAATGATGCCACTGCGTCGGCCCTTGAACACGATCAAGATTCTCCCAATCGAGCGACACGTGGCTGTTGTAGTCCATTGAATACGCATTGACACACATCGTGCCATTGGGACGTGCAGCCATGACCATGGCGTGGTCGATGGCGATCGGCAACACGAAGCCGTCATTGTAATCCGTATGCTCACCAATCAGGTTGACCCGACCGGGTGCACGCACCACAACGGAAGGCTGGGCGTTCCAGGTATCCAGAAAAACCTGCTCGATGGCATCCATCATTCGCTGACCACCTCCAACGCCCTCAACTCGGCGGCTTTTGCTTCAGGCAAGGTGTCATTGATAAACGTTCCTGCCCCCGACTCGCATCCCGCGAGGTACTTGAGCTTTTCAGGCGTCCGTAATGGCGGATAAAATTCGACATGGAAGTGGCTGCCCGGATCCTGCGTCCGTTTGCTGGGGCGTTGGTGAATGACCATCATATACGGCATGCTGCGCTCCCAAAGTGCGTCGTACTTGCGCAGGACAATCTGCAGGATCTGCGCAAATGCCAAGTCATGTTGCGGCGTAAAGTCCGCAAGACTCTCCAGGTGATCCCGTGCATAAAGGTGCAGTTCGTAGGGATAACGCGCATAGAAGGGAATCAGCGCCACAAAATGCTGATTCTCTGCCACTAAGCGACGCCCATCGTCACACTCCTCTTGAATGACCTCACAGTGCAAACAACGGCCCGTTTGCGCGTGATGGGCCCGTGCGGCGTCCAGTTCGCGGCCAATTTTGGGTGGAATGTACGGGAACGCATAAATTTGGCCATGGGGATGGTGCAACGTGACACCGATCGCTTCGCCCTTGTTCTCAAAAATGAAAACATACTCAATATCCGGGCGCGCACTCAACTCCAGGTAGCGGTCACGCCATACGCGCACCAGTCGCACCAATTCACGCACACTTCTGGCCGCCAGCGTGCTGTTGTGCTCCGGCGTATAAAGAACCACCTCACAGGCACCTGTGGCAGGCTTAACCGGATACAGGGGCCGTTCCAGCACGGCAGGCGCCTCCGGATGCTCGCGAAAGCTAGGAAAACGATTGTCGAACACCACAAACTCGTACGCGTCGCGCGGAACCTCGGTTGGAAATCCGCCCGGGGAAGTTGGGCAAAGAGGGCAATAATTGGCAGGTGGCAGAAACGTGCGATCCTGACGATGGGTCGCAGTGACCACCCACTCTTCCAAAAACGGGTGCCAGCGCAATTCAGACACGATTTTTCTCCGCTTGGACGCGCGTCTCGTAACCGTGGGGATGGGCCTGAAACCACTGCCACGCATCAGCCACGATCGTGTCCAGGTGAGCATGTTGGGGATTCCAGCCCAGTTCCTCACGGATGCGGGCACTCGATGCCACCAGCACGGCGGGATCCCCTGCCCGACGATCTGCTACCGTCACGGGAATCGTTTTTCCGGTTACCCGTCTCGCACTCTCAACCACATCCAGCACCGAAAAACCGGTGCCATTGCCCAGATTGTAGGTCGCACTGCGTGTGGCGAGTGCATCCAACGCCAGAATGTGCGCGTCGGCAAGGTCTAACACATGAATGTAATCCCGGATACACGTGCCATCTGGCGTTGGGTAATCATTGCCAAAGATGCTGATCGCCTCACGCTGTCCTGCCGCCACTTGCAACACCAAAGGAATCAGATGCGTCTCTGGGTGATGGTCCTCACCCGCGCACGGCATCGCACCCGCTGCATTGAAATAGCGCAGGCACACAAAGCGCAAGCCATAAGCCTGTTCGTACCACTTCAGGATTTTTTCGAAAGCCAGTTTGCTTTCGCCGTATGGGTTGGTGGGCTGTTGGGGGGCGTCTTCCGTAATCGGCCAGTGTGTTGGCTCTCCGTACACCGCAGCCGTGGATGAAAAAACCAGTTTGTGGACGCCAAATTCACGCATCGTATCCAGCAAGACCAATGCCTTGGCCACATTATTCTCAAAATAGCGTGCCGGTTCCTGAACGGATTCCCCCACCAGCGATAACGCGGCGAAGTGCATCACCGCATCGATGGAATGCGTGGCGAAAACCTGTCGCAAGGCCGCTTTGTCACCCATGTCACCCGCAATGAGCGTTGCTGCTTGGGGCACGGCTTCCGGGTGCCCCTTGCTCAAATTGTCGAACACCACCACCTGGTGACCCCGCGCAAGCAAACATGCCGTGGTGACGGAACCGATATAGCCGGCGCCCCCCAATACCAAAATGGTCATGCTTTGTCCTCCTCCAGGGTGTCGGTTTCAGTATTTGTGAAAGTATAAAAAATCAGTCGACGGCCGTCTTCTTTGAGCGTGACTTCCTTGTGCATGTGCTCACGAAAGGTTTGGGTGTTGTGGGTTGCTGCGTGCTCGTTCGTCATATCAGTTTCAGCTCCATTTGCCAGCCACGATGTTCAAAACCGCCTACGACGGCGCAGTCTGCAAGGTTATCCGATGCGATCGCCAAACTGTCCTGGGCACCAAGACACGGCTCAATCGCCAAATTGTAATACGGCCTGGCTGCATCGACGCCACTCCAACCACCATAGTTGAGCCACAGGCCCAAATGGGTGATCTCCGTGGGGTCGACATGAAACTGCAATTCTGAGTCACTTGCCTCGTGGCGCAATCCGACAACGCCATAAACCGGGGCGCGTCCCCACAATTTGACCGCCAATGCGCTATTTTGCGGTGGTGCGACATCAAGGTGCCACTCGCGCCCATGGTCATCTTTAATCGTTGGCCACGTGAGCACATCACCGAAGCGTCCCAAACGCTCACCGGGCGACCCATAAACACGCATCGGCTGAGGTTGTAGCAACACACGCATGCCAGGCTCAAGCGCCAGCACGGGGTGTGAACTCCAAAGAAACGAGAATGGAAAGGGACTGAGATTTTCTACCCGATAACTGAAACGCAACGCGGCGTGGCCTGCTTCCAACCAGATTACGCGCTCGAAGCGATAAGGAAAACGAACCCCGTGCACCCGCATCCGTAACTCGATGACCGACGCATCCTCAAAGACCTGCACATGCCAAGGCAAAGCCCAAAGTTCACCATGGTCCGGAATCCGCGTACCCGCCCAAGGCCAGTGTGGATAATGACATGATGCCACACTGGGAAAACATTCGTCCATGCCACCGGTATCAAAACATCGGACATAGTCGCCATCGTAATGACCAGCCGCAAGCGACAGGTCGGGGTTGTGCCACAACCACTCCCGTTGCGTTCTATGCTGCCACAGACTCACGATCTTGCCACCCAAATCGGGTAAAACCACTGCGCGCAACAACCCGTTGTCCAGCGACAACGCGCGAAAACCCTGCCATTCAGATTCACTCAAGTGACACTGTTTGTCGTTGGTTGGTTGCAAGTTAGCAGGCATCATTTCTGGTCAAGGCACACATCACCGCGGAATCGTAACATGCCGTGGTCTCACCGACCATATTCCGTTGGGCATCGCTTTTAATTTCTGGACAGGCGTTTTCCGCGATAAAAATAATCGCCCTGGTCCCTCACGCGCGTGATGAACGCCTGCAATTCGCTCAGTTCAGTCGTGAGACTTTGAGCCCCTTGTTGCAGACGTACCCACGAATCGTGAAGTTCCAGCAGGGCTTGCTTGCGTTCATTGTCGATCTGAAGGACCGCCAACAAGTAATACCCAAGCGCTTCGGCCTCCAAATCGGTTTCGGGCGGCGCAATCGGTGTGGGGCTTAGTTGCTGCAGAATCGCGATGTACTGAACCAGTTGTGTCCGTACCTGTGTCAGGAGATCTGGTTCTTTTACAGGCAATATTGACTGTTCATCGAGCGTCTCGACCCGGGCTGTCAGGTACGGTTCTGAATCTGAAAGTTCCAGGATTCGAAAACGAGTGACACCCACGCAAACGAGCATCACGTGACCGTTTGGTAAAACCTCCCAGCCGCTTAATTCTGCAATTGTGCCCATACGGTGGGGCTGATCCTTTGTCCCACCCTCATCTGACTGGCGACGCAAGACCACGCCAAAGCGTTTGTCGGTTTCGATGCAACGCCGGATCATCAATTGATAACGCGGCTCAAATATTCGCAGCGGCAAGACCATGCCCGGAAACAACACCACATCGAGTATGAACAGCGGCAACAAGGATTCTCGCACAAGCGATACCTCACGAAACGTCTGAAGGCGCAGGACCGGGTTTGGATGCCTCAAGCACCAACCACTCACCCTGGTACGTACACGTTTGCGGCAAGAGTCCGACTGCCTGAAAAGCACGCTCGACCGACTCCTGACGTGAACGAATGATACCTGAGGCGATCACCAGCCCGCCGGGTCGTACCCGCGCAGCGATCGCCTCAGCCAAGTCAACGATAACCTCAGCCAGGATGTTAATCACCACGATGTCTGCCTCACCCCTCAGCACCTCAATACCACCTGTGTGAACGACGAAACGATCGAGAACCTGATTGGCCTCCGCATTTTCCCTGGCGGCTCCTGTCGCAACCGGATCGGTGTCACAGGCCAAAACCTGCCGCGCGCCAAGTTTCAAAGCAGCAATCCCCAAAATGCCGGACCCCGTTCCCACGTCGTGGACGAATGGGGCATCGTAAGCCCCCACGCTTCTTTCCAGTGCCTGTAAACATAACTGGGTCGTTGGATGCGTGCCTGTGCCAAATGCCTGCTTCGGATCCAATTCAATCACGACTTGGTGCGACGCGGGTTGAAAATTCTCCCAACTGGGCTTAATCACCAGGCGTTCTCCCACGCACTGTGTATGCCAGTGCCGCTTCCAACTGCTCTCCCAGTCTTCAGACGGCAGGACGGAACCCATTATCTGATAGTCCAACCCCTCAAAATGACGGGCAAAAAAAGCGACCCCTTCCGCGATACGCGCCTCGAAAGCACCCAACTCGGCCACACTTTCCGCCTGATAGACCCTAACCGCCACGGTGTCCGGCACCGGGCCCACCGCTGGAAATTCAGACACCCCCACACCTTGCACACCCATCCCTTGAAGATGCCAAGCCAGGCTTTCCGCAAAAACAGGTTGTACCCAAATGGCCACTTCACAATAATTCATTGATTTTCCTTCGTGTTAATGAGGACTAGGCATCCATCCCTCCCATCGCAGGCGGCACCGGCCGGACGGTGACACAAATGCCGACTTGCTGCAAAGGCGTCAACCGTTGCCTGATGGTGTGCTGGTGGCAACGGAACAGTGACGGATCAATCCCAGGATTGCGGTAGGGTGTTGATTTCGCTAAAATTTTAACATTCGTGGGGTGAGTGTGGCCAAGACAGTGGGTGTTGACAATGGGAATTTTTATGGTTGTCGGGACGGCCATCTTGACAGCCGGTGTCCTCTTTGAACTTTTGTACCGCTTTCGCGATGCGAAGTCGATCGTTTTGAAGCCTAATGAGCATATCGGGTGGGAAGAAGCTGCGCATTCACCAACCGAGCGCCGCTTTAAAACGCGACTGCCGATCGTGAACCAGAATCCGTACTACGAACAGACATTGGTTGATGTGGCGGGAGAGGTTCGTGTTTTAACGGCCGTCGGGTGCGTGTCAGGGGAAGTCAGGGTCAGGTGCGTGGGTGGCTTTGAGCGCGAAGACGGTTACTGGCAAGCGCAATTGCTTGCTCCGGGTGAGATGTTGCACTGTGAACTTCACGTCACCCTCCGCGGCGCTACAGATGCGTTGGAACGGGCCACTGCGGCGGTTGTGACGCTGCAATACAAAACTTATGGGCGGCGGGACCTACAAACCTGCACGGCCACCGTCATTTTACCGCTCGCGCGGGTCAAGCCATTACCACAACCGCGCTTGGGCCAGCGTTATGCCGTTCAGTGCGTGCCAACCCCGATTCTGACGGCGGCCGACGATATCGTCGATGTCATCGATCGACAAACGGCGGATTTTCGGCGACCAGGCGATGTGGTCGCCGTTGCGGAAAGCGTTGTTGCGATCACCCAGGGGCAATACTACGAGCCGCAGGCGGTGCGGCCCGGTTTCTGGGCCAAACGCCTCTGTTACTTTGTGCCGTCGAAAGGCAGTTTGAGTTCTCCTCACGGTTTTGAGCTGGCCATGGCGCAAGTCGGCACGGTCCGAATGTTGATGGCGTTTTTTGTCGGAGCCGTCGGCAAGCTTTTTGGCATCAAGGGTTTGTTCTATGCGTTGGCCGGTCAGCCGGCCGAGTTGATCGATGACATTACGGGCACCATGCCACCGTTTGACAAATACATTGTCGCTGGCCCTGTGAACGCCCGTGATGTTGTGGATCGCATTCGCGCGAAGACGGCCATGGAGGCAGCGATCGTGGATGCCAATGATCTCAAGCGCGTCATGGTGTTGGCGCACACGCCGGGTATCTCAGCGGATGATCTCGGTCGCATACTGATCGACAATCCATTTGGAAACGGTGACGAACAAACTCCCATCGTGGTTCTGCGAGCATTGGGTGGGTGTGAAAAGGGAGAGGCGACACGTGATCCGATTGGTACGACGGGCTGATTTGATTCGAGTGCGCGACATTTTTGTCTCGCTCTTTGACGCGGAGTATGCCCGCCGCGGGGTCGATATCGGTGCACGGGTGATGCGTTATCGCCGATACTACCCTTTGCTGCGGGTACTGTCCTGGTTTCCCAATCCCTCGCGATACACCCTGAACATTCACGTGGTTGAAGCGGAATCCCGCATCTGTGGCTTCATTCAAACCGCGCCTGGCAATCGCCAACATTCGCGCTGGCATATTGATTTCGTGGCCGTGGCACCGGAAAACCACGGCCAAGGCCTGGGACGTGAATTGGTTGAGTATGTGATGGACCGGTATGGTCGGCAAGGCGTCATGCGTTTTACGCTGGAAGTTGATCATGACAATCAGGGAGCCAGACGTTTCTATGAGAAACTAGGCTTCCACACGTATGCGGTCAACACTTACTACCGTATCGATGAGCAACCCGACCGTCACTCTGTGCGCGATCCAGAGGCGCAACCTGCGCGCCGCTGTTGGAACGCGGCGATTTATCAGTTGTACGTCGCCTGCACTCCCGCCGTGGTGCGGTTGGTGGACGGGAAAGAACCGGTCGATTTCGCCATCAGCACCTGGGAATACGTCCTGAATGGTGTGCGTCGCTGTTTGAAACATCGTGACGATTTGCGTTACGTATTTTGTGATGGGGGCCATGTGGTGGCGTACCTGCGCATTATGGCGCAGTATCGTCAGTTGCCGCACACTTTGCAATTGATGGTGCACCCGGGTTATGAATCACTCTATGACGTGGTGCTTGCGCATGCTTCCGCGGTCTTGTCTGATTTTCCGAAAAGGCCTGTTTTGGCCTGGGCGCCGGATTATCAGCCGGCCAAGCAAAAGGCGCTGCGTGAGTGGGGAATGAGTGAAGTGGCGTCCGATCACTGTCTTGTCAGACACAATCGTCTTGCGACGCAAGTGGAGGTTGTGGATCACCGTTTGAGTGCCGAAGACGGACTGTTCAAGCCTGCTTATACAAATAGGGTATAATCGTCACATCACTGGATTCTGGCCGAGCAAAGGAGTTCGAAAGTTATGGGCATTTTTGATCGACTGAAACGCATCCTGAGCGCGAACATCAATGATGCAATCACGCAGGCTGAGGATCCTGAAAAAATGTTGAATCAAATCAGCGAGGAGTTGAGTGCTGATTTGATTCAGGTGAAGACCCAAGTCGCAGGTGCGATCGCGATTGAAAAGCAGTTGTCCCAAAAGGCCCGCCAAGCGCAGGAAGAAGCGGACAAATGGCAACAGAAGGCGGAGTTGGCTGTCGATCGCAATGAGGATGAGCTGGCGCGTGAGGCATTGAAGCGTCGCGCGACGGCGCAACAGACCGCCGATGGTTTCAGGCAGCAATGGGAAGAACAGAAAAAAAGCGTGGCGCTGTTAAAGGAAAATTATGCGCAACTCGAATCGAAGATTGCGGAAACCAAGACAAAGAAAGACTTGTTGATTGCTCGCCACAGGCGCGCAGAGGCTGAAAAACGCATTCAGCAGACTCTCGGGCGCGCAGGCACCAGTGATGCGATGTCGGCTTTTGACCGAATGGAAGCACGGGTTCTGGACAAGGAATCCCAAGCCGCTGCTTTTGGTGAGTTGAATCGGGATTCGCTCGAAGATCGTTTTGCTGCCTTGGGATCGGGTCCGGCTGTTGATGATGAGTTGGCATTGTTGAAAGCGGCGCGCAACAAGTCGATCGGCACTGGCTCCAGTCAAGGCTTGCTAGAATCGGGCGACAACAAGTAGCAGTTTCCCCGCGTTGCTGAAGGGGCGCGGCAGGCACAACCATTAGTCTTTTTGTTTCGCCATGTCGTCATTCAGTATGATCGTAAAATCGGTGGTCAAGTCTCCGACACTCGCATGGATACAGTCTGTCTTGACCTTGAGGTCGCTTTGCAGTGCTGAAACGAACTCAGTCAAACCAGTCTGTACGATGATTTGGGTCGGGCCACGATTTGGCATTGGGGCGTCCCCAAAGGCGTGAACGTTCCAGCCGGCTTCACGCAAGCGTCTGGCGGTGTTTGAGGCGAGTGACGGGTGACGGGTGCCGTTCAGAACCGTCAATTTGACCAGTGAGCGATCCGGCAGTGGACCGTTTGCCGTGCGGTCGCTCAAGACACGTTGCCCCAAGGCATAAGCCGCTTCGTTCGATACCAGCCAGTAGCTTGTGCTGTATTCGCTCTGTGAAAAATGGCCCGGCAGCATCACCATATGAACCTGTTCACGTTTCAGTTTGATACAGTGGGTGACGACTTGCATGAGCTCGCTACCTGACATGTTGGTTGAAATGGATTCCGTTGCGCTGTTGATGACCTGGGGCAGTTTGAGCACTGTGGCAGGTGACAGCAGGACACCTGAGAGTGCCTGAAGAAATTTTTGTTGGCGCTGTACCCGACCGATGTCTCCCAGTGCGTCGTGTCTGAATCGCACATATTGGTGGGCGGTCTTGCCTGTTAATACCTGATGGCCTTGTGGGATGTTGATGTCAAGTTTGGCCGTGCGATCCGCATACCGCATGGGATGCTCCACCGTTATCGGAACGCCGCCCAAGGCATCAACCACTTTCTCCAATCCGGTGGTGTTAACCGTCATCCATCGCTCGATGGGCACACCTAGCAGGTCTTCGGTGACCTGGCTTGCCAGTTTCGGCCCACCAAGACTCAAAGCGGCGTTGATTTTATCAAAACGATCGTTGATATAGACACCCGTATCACGCGGGATCGATAAAACGGTAACATCGCGACGAAGTGGACTGAGTGAAACCACCAACAGGGAGTCCGAACGAACAGGGAGATTGCTGTCCCGTTTGCCATCCTGGTAAGAATAATCTGTGCCCATGACCAGAATATTGCGGTGTTCCCACAACGGCGTGAGCCCATTGCGCCAGTCTCCGGGCGCCGTGGCCACCGCCTCGTTTGCAGACAACGTGGTTAACAGGTGGTACAAAGCGGCATAAATGCCTGAGGTCGTCAGGCCCAAAAACAGGATCACACTGAACAGCAAACGTTTCCATCGGATACGCGTGCGACGCTTGCGTCGGCCGCTGAGTGGACCGGTCTTTGCACCGAGTTGGCCTGTATTCTTACGGGTCCTCAACAGTTGGTTCTCTTTAGAGACAGGCTCAGTTCACGATTCCACGTTTGCCGGGGTGGCCACTGAAAAATCGGAACTCAGCACGTGTGACAAGCGCTTGAAACATAAATCCTTACCGAAAAGTGCGAGAACGACGTACATGCCTGGACTGGTTGTTTTTCCCGTGAGAGCCACTCGCAATGGCTGCATCACCGCCCCCAATTTGATTGCACGGCTTTTTGTAAATTGCACGATACACTGTTCCAATAATGCCTCATCCCACGTCGAAACCGCACGCAGTTCCTCAGCAAGCTCATTTAACAAGCTCCGCTGCGGTGTATCCAGGAATTTCGCAACCGCGTCGGGGTCGTAGGCAATATCCACATCGAAGAAACAGCGGGCGTGCTCAGCCAATTCCAACAGGGTTCGGGAACGTTCAACCAAGGCGCGATTCAGTGACTTAAGCCAGTTTGGTGAGTGCGTCGCCCAAGGCAATTCTTTCGCGTCCCAATAACGCCCCATCAAGATCAACAGACGCTCGTCATCCAAATGTCTCAAATAATGCGCATTCAACCAATCCAATTTGGCGACGTCGAAGACGGCGGCGGTTTTGTTCAATTCTTTCAGCTCGAAGAGCTTGACCATTTCATCAATGGAAAAAATCTCCTGGTCGCCATGCGCCCAGCCAAGACGTACCAGGTAGTTGAGCAAGGCTTCGGGCAGATAACCTTCCTGCGCAAACTTCATGACCGAGGTTGTGCCGTGGCGCTTGGACAGCTTGCTCTTGTCCGGACCAAGAATCATCGGCAAATGACAAAACAGTGGCTTTGCCGCGTCGAAGGCTTCATACAAGGCAACTTGCTTGGGCGTGTTGGACAGATGATCATCACCCCGAATCACATGCGTGATCCCCATCTCAATATCATCAACGACTGCGGCAAAATTGTAGGTGGGTATGCCATCCTGCTTGATCAAGACAAAATCATCGACCATTTCTGCGACATCAAACACGATATCGCCGCGTAAAATGTCATTGACCGTGACCGAACCCGCGCCCGGCGACTTGAATCGCACCACGAACGGTCGCCCTTGGGCGTCGTACCGCTGCAGGACTTCCGGATCACGCTCGGCCCACGCGCGGTCATAACGAGGCTGCAGACCTTTCGCAGCCTGCTCTTGCCTCAACCCTTCCAGCTCCGCGGCGCTTCGATAACAGCGATACGCGGCGCCCGCCTGTAACAGTTTTCCCACGTAGCGGTCGTAAATGATCTTGCGTTCGGTTTGAAAGTAGGGTCCGTGCGGCTCCAAGCTTCCGGGACCTTCATCCCAATTCAACCCCAACCACCGCATACCTTCAAAAATGGCGTCAACAGACTCCGGGGTCGAACGCGCCAAATCGGTATCTTCGACGCGCAAAATAAAGACACCGCCGTTGTGGCGGGCGTACAACCAATTAAAAAGGGCGGTGCGGGCTCCGCCAACATGCAGGTATCCTGTCGGACTCGGCGCAAACCGCACGCGCACCGCGCTCATCGCTATTCCTCCGTACCACTCCCAGAACAACCTGAATTTTAACAGACCCCTCTGGTAACCGTCTGTGTTCACGTCACTGACGAGATTTTTTGCTAACTGCCAGCGCTTGTGGTTCTACTTTCCGGGAAAAGCGCCCAAACCAACACTTCGCTCAAGGATTTGTCGTAGCCCGTGATCACGGGCACCTATTTCTCTCCTTGTCCGTGTCAATGTAAGGGCGGTGCGGGCGCCAGCAATTTGTTGTAAAATGGGCACCTGAATGAGCCGCTACGATGTGTCCCTCAAGGTAACTGGGATACCGTAGAGAGGAGAACTTAATTGTGAACGCGTCCGAACGCATTGAAACGAATCCGTCGCAAAGTCTTTTGGGGCGCGAGATGGCCTGGTCGCCCTCGGTGTCTGGTGTGTCCGCTGAGGCTGAAAATCCCGGACGACCAGTGGCCTTGGGACAGCATAGTGAGCAGGTGTTGTCGGAACTGTCTGGTATCTGCAACGCGTTGGCGGCAATGACTGCGGATGGTTTGGCCAGTCAGGACCATTTGGTGTACGAAATGCTGTTTTTGGAGGCTGTGTTGGCCTTGGAAACGGTTCCGCTCGAGACGCTGATGCGGCAATTAAAGGCACTTGGCGTCACCGCACAGGAACAGGTGGAGCCTCTCGATGCGTTGGCGCTGCGCGATCGGATTCGCGGATTGAGCGGCGTTGCGGGTTCTGCTGCACGATTGGCTGCTGCTGCGGTACTTGCTGTTGGACAGTTAACAGTCACCCCGATGGTTGCGACTGCGGCCGCTGGGGCCGAACGCACGGACTGGGCTGCTGCATCGGCGCCTGTCGTTCGAGTCGTTGATGGGCGTGCGGGTTCCGTCATCGCCGGTGTGCGGATTAAGACCTCGGATGAACGGGTTGTCGGGGTGACTGATGAAAACGGTCAAGCGACGCTGGGGACGGGGTACCGAGAATCAGATGTGCTGACGCTCGAAAAGGACGGCTATGAATTGTATCTGCTTGAGAAATCGCAGCTCTCCGGTCGGAATGTGATTGCCATGCAGGAGATACGCAACCCAAGAGGAATTGCGATCAAACCGGTTACGCCGCCCATCGTGCACAAGTCAGACAACCGGTTGGGAGTAGCGCCGGGCGCGCCGTTGGTGCTCGCACCGAAAGCCCCCCATTTGCGTACGGACGGGGTAGTCAAAAAAGATCCACACACTCGTGTTGGTGTGCATGCAACCACCGTCGCAGCTCATAATGCGGTGGCACACGACGTTGGCGTCAATGCCGGTGAGCACGTCCAAACGGGTGATACACGTACTTTGGGACTGTCTGTGAAACCGCATCGGGAAAACACTGGTGTTGCAAGCGGTGGTGAACGATTTCCTTTGGCTGGTCCACCTGTCGGGGAGCGGACACCTCGTCTCGAATTGCCCGTCAAACCAGCGCCGAGTGAAGCCAGTGTGAGTCGAGAAGCCAGAAAGTTCTCCAAACTTGCGGTAAACGTGCCTGTGCCACCCCGAGTTGAGAAGGTTCGGTCGGCGCGTCAAGCTCACTATGATGGGGTCAAACGTCCAGTTGAACCCGCTGTGTTATCGCAGCCTGCCCGACGATTGAAGTTGTCGAACCTCGACATACCGGTTTCCAGCCAGGGTGCTGACGCGGTAACCTACCGCGTGCGCCGCGGGGATACCTTGGGTGCGATCGCGCAGCAGGTGCTGGGTAACGCGAACAGATGGCCCGAAATTTATGCGCTGAATCGTGACCGCATCGCCAGACCTGCCCTGATCCTGCCTGGCTTGCAACTTCGCTTGAAAGGCAGCGCAGGCCCTGTCAAAGTGACCAATGCCCGTTATGTGGTCCGATCCGGTGATTGTCTCAGTGCGATTGCGCAACGTCTGCTGGGCAGCTCTACCAGGTGGAAGGGGCTCTATCAGCTCAATCGCGGCAAAGTGCGAGAGCCACGTCTAATTTTCCCGGGTCAGGTTTTAATCATACCTGGCGGTTAGTTTACGGGTCGGTCGGTGATATCGTTCCCACCACGTGAATGCGATAGTCTGGGTGCAACTCGCTACGCGCCAGTACGTGAAGCTTGGGCAGCGCGCGGCTGGTCAATTGCTTGACGAATGGTCTGATTCTTGCGTCGCAGATCAATACCGGCACCGCTTTGCCATGACATTCCGCCAAGACACGACCAACCAACCATTCCGATTTCGCAGTCGGCAACTGTAAACTCTGCCCCGTTGCGTGCGTGCGAATAGCCTCCGCGATGACCGCCTCGACCGCTCCAGACAAACTGACCACATCAATGGTAGCTTGTGCATCCGTCAGCGCTTCACAAATTTGTCGACTCAATCCTTGCCGCACCAGTTCAGACAAAACACTCGCATCCGTTAGTGGACGAATCTGCGCCGACAACTCCAGTAACATCAGCGACTCCATCGAGGCTTTGCCATCCCCAAACCGGTCCATCAGATAAAGCGGATGGGGTGGCTTTGCTTTATGGTTAAGACACTCTAAAATCGTGACCTGGTCCCGAATGCTCACCCGTTCCCTTAAAAGGATTTTCAAAATCAGATGGTAGTCCGCAATATCAAGCTTGTCAGGTATCAGCGTCTCAATTGTGACAGGAATGCGCTCGCGCAAATGGTTTAGCGTGGCGTTAACATCCTCCAGCGAAAGAATCTCCGACGCATGACCATAGGCAATCTCCTTGAGATGTCGCACCAAAACCTGCGCCGTTTCGATGACATCATAGCCGCACCGTGCCGCCCGTCGACCTTCTTGACGCGTCACCCACAGCGCTGTGTGCCCTGTTACACTGTCGTGGGTCGGAAATCCAACGATCGAAAACTCCGACTCAAGCGTTTCGGTCGGATCAAGTGGCACGGCCAAATGGTAGCCAACCATGATGTCACCGCTGCCAACCGTGTTGCCACGTATCTGAAATGCATAACAACCTTGTGACAGCGCTTCGTTGTAACGCAATTGAACCGCAGGCAAAACCAATCCCAAGGTTTGCGCCAACTCCTCCCTCACCTCTGCAACCTTGTCAATAAAATCGCTACCAAGGGATGGGTCGATCAACGGCAACAAATCAAGTCCCACCTCCAACAATAACGCCGGTGGCACCACAACATCCAGGATCGGACTCGCCAAACCGGCCCCCCCAATGCCAGAACCGCGCGATGACACCTCCGTGGCAGATTCCAACAGACCCAGCTGCCCTTCCGGCAAATCCGATGCATCAGCTTGCGTCAGCAGATACTGCAATTCTTCCGGGATGGGCGTAAAACTCGCGTCATCCCCGTCATTGGAGTCTGCAAGCAATTGAAAAAATAATGGGTAATCCCGAAATTTTTCGCGACTGGCGCCCATAAACTGAAACAATTCCCTCACCAAACCAATGGCCTCGGGACGAACTTTGAGCGAGGGATGATCATTCAACAGATTGGCCGCTTTTTCCGCATTGCGCAAGTCTCTCTGATTCTCTCGAAAATGAAAGAGCAATGCCTCAATGTTGCCACGAAGAAAGGTTGACAGTTTAAGCTGCGCTGCCAATTCCTTGATTTTACTCGGCCCCAGCGGCAGATTAAGCGGAACGGTCTGACGATCAATCGGTATACGGCTCTCCGCTGCCTGCAACGCAAACGCAAGCTGTTCAAACAGCAGCTTATATCCTCCTTCCCTCACTTTGGCGTCTTGAATTACCTGCGCCAATTCCAGCCTGGCTTCACGTGGTTGCTGCTGTGAAGACTTCAATGTAAACTGTCTCAACCAGGATTTCCAACGTGCTATCACGGTCGCCCTTTACTCAATGCCTGCACCAAGGGTGATGTACCCAATGCAAGCAGGGGTTTATCGACCAAGCAAAAACAGCATCACCAGTTTTGTTGATACGCCACGCAGAACGATTAGGGTTCGACGTCGAAGCGTGACCAAATCACGCGAGAAAAAGTCTCATCTGTCGACCACCATTTAACGAACAATCAACGAAATCAACACCGGGTTCGACAACGAAACGATGATAACCGGGCAGCGATACAGAAACGCGCTGATTGGTGATTAAAAATTTGCTGTCTTTTGACAACAGCGTGTGATTATTTGATGTTTTTGTGTTTTCTGACCAGGCTTTGGACAGAAATCGATGCGACACCGGATCACCGTTTCCTGCACGCAACTGTCACGTGTTCGTGGCTCAATTTCTGTCGCGATTGGTGCCTCATCGTGAACAGATTCAGCAACACCACCATACCGACCGTTTGAAACACACGCTCAAATCCGAGGTTCGGATGCTTGCCACAGGCGCCTTGATTGCCACGCATATTCAAACGCAGAGGTGACACTCAGGGCGAATGACAGCCAATACAACGCTTGCCCCATCCACGCCGCGATGTCTGCATAGACGTGTGCAATCATGCCGGCCATCAAAAAGATGATAGCAACCATTTGGAGAGCGGCTTTTAACTTACCCATCATGCCAGCGGGAATGATGACCCCGTGGTGGGCTTCCAAAGCACGCAGACCGGTCACGAAAAACTCCCTGAACAATAACAGGGTCACGCTCCACGCCGGTACAACATGATGACCAACCAAGGCGGTCAAAGCGCCTGCAACCAGCACCTTGTCCACCAATGGATCCAGTAACTGGCCCAATTCGGTCACCTGATTGAGCCGGCGCGCCAGATAACCATCCAACCAATCGGTCACGGCAGCCAGCATAAAAATACAAGCCGCTATTGCAACGTATTTTTCATCTTCCATCAAAAGGCTGAATGGAAGAACCATCAACAGCCGCATCAGCGTGATTGAATTGGGAAGGTTCATGCCGTTACGTGAGTGCCAACCACGACACCGTGGAGATCGTAAGGTTTCGCTTCCGTGATGGCCACTTCAATGAGATCCCCCGCCTCAACATCAAAATTTTCGCAACGCGCGAATAGCGTACCATCAACATCCGGTGCATCACGAAACGAACGACCAATCAGAAGACCACTCTTGTTTTCCACTGCTTCAACCAGCATTGTGAGTTGAGTGCCAACGAGTGTATCGTGGATTGACTGCGATACCTCTTGCTGCAAAGCCATCAAACGGGAGCGACGTTGTTGCGCGATCCGTTTGGGTACGCGCTTCTCGTGTGCGAACGCAGTCGTGCCCTCCTCTGGCGAAAAAACAAACACACCGACATGATCCAAACGATAGTCTTTAACAAACTGATACAGCTCTTCAAACTCCGCCTCGGTTTCACCGGGAAAACCGACAATGAATGACGTGCGAATCACAATCCCGGGCACGTGAGCGCGAATGCGATCAACCAGGTCACCCACCCACTCGTTGGTTGGACGCCGCATCCGTCGCAATACGTCACGACTCGCATGCTGAAGCGGGATATCAAGGTACTTCGCCACTTTCGGGAGCTCACGCAACGCTGTCAAAAAAGCCTCGTTAACATACATCGGATAGGCATAATGAACCCGTATCCATTGCAGGCCCTCGACCTGGTCATTGAGTGCGCGCAACAACTCCGGAAGCGCAGCACGCTGATAGATATCCAGCCCGTAACGCGTTGAGTCCTGCGCAATCAACACCAACTCCTTGATGCCACCTCCGACAAGTTGCCGCGCCTCCGCGACAATCGTTTCAATTGGCCGAGAGCGATGAGGTCCACGCAATTTGGGAATGATGCAAAACGCGCATTGGTGATCACAACCCTCCGAAATCTTCAGGTACGCCGAAGGGCCCATCGTCGCCTGCACACGGGGCAATACCTCATCATAGGTATAAGAAGGGCGCTCCGAAATGACACTGAAACGCTCGCCATCCAATACCCGTTCCACCACCTTTACAATGTGTTTGAGGTCACCGGACCCAATTGCCGCTGACACCTCAGGCAATGCCTCCAACACTTCTTCACGATGACGCTGCACCATGCAACCCGCCATCACGATTTTGGCACCCCCTTCACCCAACGCCAGTATGCGCTGCACCGACTCCTGTTCGGCACTGAGCAAGAACCCACACGTGTTCACGACGACCACGTCTGCCTGCGTCTCATCCGATAACAACTCAAAGCCCGCCTGATCCAAAAGACCCATCATGATTTCTGAATCAACCAGGTTCTTGGCACAACCAAGATTAACAAGACCAACACGCGCAGTCACAGTACTACCCTTTCACCAAGGCCTTACTGGTACAAGAAACCACCGAGAGCGATGTCCCCAGTAGGCGCAATGAATCGCGGATCCAATTGCTGCAGGTTAAATGCCTCGAAACGACTCAGCGGAATTTGACCATCCAGCGTACGACGGCTGTAACTGACATTGTTACTGCCACTCATTGAAACGAAAATCTCATCCCCATTTGGAGAAACGGCCACATGCTGCGGGTTCTTGAACTCCGTCTGAATCGCGGTCCCCTGCATGTTCGCCAAATCAAACACCCGAATACCATTTAAAGACTCTTGGGTCACATAAAGCTTGTCGGGTCTGCCCGTCAGGGGATTCTGTCCCACCGCAACACCCCAAGGCGTTCCCTGAACTTCCTGGGTTTGGATGCTGTTCAGGTTCTGACTGTTGGCGAAGAAGAGACGATTGCTCTGAGGGTCCGTTATATAGACGGTTTCACCCTCTTGGGACAAATTTGCAACCGCGACATTTAAAGGTGCCACCGCTCCCGTCAGCAAAATATTGCGAACCGCAGAATAAGGGCTGCCGTTGTTGCCTGTGTTGATTCGCGACGGATCCCCACTCACGATTGTGCCGGGATTGCCCTCAAGCACAGTCAAATAGCCACTGGCGCAAGCAACATAGACCCGGGTGCCGGTAGCATTCGTCGCAATGCCCATCGGGCGTAAACGAACATTTGATAGCGTTGGGGCAGCCGGCGTCGTGGACGCCCCCGTTGGCTGCTTCAGGGCTACCGTTTGTAAAACGATATTTTGCTGGGTATCAATCACCGAGACGGTATCGTCATCCATGTTCGTGACGAACGCCCGGGTGCCATTCGGTGAGATGGCCACGTCATAAGGACGTTGCCCGACATTGATGTTCCGACTGATCAAGCGTGTGCGACGATCCACCACCGACAAAACGTTACCCAACTCGCAGACCACGTACAGAAAAGTGCCGCGCTCGCGCGGATCAATCGCCAACGCCCTGGGCCCATTGGGCACCAGAATCGGATCGTGGTCGATTCGCGACTGAATCGAATTGATCTCAAGAATTGCGTTTTTCGCGAACAAAGTCGTGTAAACAAAATTGACAGGAAAACGGGAACTGATATCACTGCCAATGGATTGCCCACTTTGGCTCAGCGCGCTACACCCTTGTGACAACAACAAACTCGCAGCGGCTAATCCGGCAAGTATTCCTCGTTTCACGGCGCTACACCCTCTCTCACCCAATTCGAACACACCATGCTAGCAGGTATCACCGTGAAATCACAACAATAGCCACTGAATCGAAGTCATCGGGCCGCCGCATCCAGTTCGTTGGAAACGACGGCCGGCGATTATTATTGCAGGACGACCTGCGCTGGTTGCTGCTTAGCCAGCATCGCTTGCCAGTTGTGATGCAAGGACATTTTGCGGCCTTCTTTCACATAGCGAATGCACATGTCCGCCATGGCATTTACCACCCAATCGAAGTTCTCAGGGCGAATGGAATGGTAATCCATATCAGGCGCCGGGTTCATGAAATCAATGGCGTATGGAATGCCATCTTTGCAAGCAAACTCAACAGAATTCATATCGTAACCCAACGCGTGGCAGATGGTTCGGGCATCACGCACCACGCGCGCCACCAACGGATCGTCATAATTGACCGGGCCAGCCACATAACGCTCGTGGAAGTAAGCCCGTGGATTATAGCGAATCGGCAAAATGTTGTCCTTGCCGATCGAGAGACACCGGAAATAATCGTCGAAATCAATGCATTCCTGCAAAATCATCACCAGGGTGCCTGTCTCTTCATAAGCCCTGAAGAACTCTTGCGGGTTGTTGACCTTGTACACGTTACGCCAACCGCCACCATCATAAGGCTTCAGAATGGCAGGAAAGCCAATGTAATCAAACACTTCTTTCCAATCAACCAATGCCTGGTTGCGATACGACATCTCGGTGGTTCTCGGAAAACGTTTCTTTGCCGGAATGATTGCGGTTTTGGGGTGCGCAACACCCAGTTGGCTGACCAACGCACCGTCAAAAAACTTGTCGTCCGCCAACCACCAGAACGGATCGTTGACAACATAGGTTCCCGTCAAAACAGCGTTTTTCAAAAACGGTTTGTACGTCATAATCTCGTGAGAAATGCGATCCACGATAAGATCATAACCGGAAGGCTCTCCCATTCTGGGAGCACCAACCCGCACAAACTCGGCAACGATGTCTGTTCCCTCCAGTTCATTGACACGTTTGATGAACGCGTGAGGAAAACTGTCCTCGAAACCGACCAAGATACCAATTTTTTTGGGTGCCATTTTAAATCTCCCGGGCATAGAGCACGAATGCTCAGTTTTGATACGACAACCGTGGTTAAGAATCGCCCAAGTCTTTGCTACGAGACAGGCGAGATGGAATTCGTTTCGGAGGTGGGTACACCATTGAGCGTCTGCTGAATCAGCCAGTCTACCACCGCACGCAGGTCGTTGGTTTCGTCGTAAACGGCCAATTGCCGATCCGCACTCGTTCCACGCTCCAAGATGCGATGAATGTGCTCGATCTCTCCACGACTGCCAAGTGGGTCAATCACTTCGTCAACAAACGCTAACAGTTCAAGGATCAACTCACGCGCAGGCAATTCCGAACGTTTGCCGAAGTCGATCAACTTGCCGTCGAGACCATAACGATACGCCCGCCACTTGTTTTCTTCAATCAATGCCCGGTTATACACCCTGAACCCTTGGTTTTTGCTTCGCAACACATAAAGCTTCGCAACAATGGCCTGAATGAGGGCCACAATCGCCAAGGTGTCGTTGACATCAGTCGGCAAATCACATAACCGGAATTCAATCGTGTTAAAAAAGGCATGTGGCCGCAAATCCCACCAAATCCGCTTGCCATCATCAATACAGTGGGTCTTGACCAGCGTATCGACATACGACTCAAAGTCGTTCCAACTTGAAAACGTATCCGGTACACCAGTGCGAGGAAACATTTTAAACACGGAACACCGGGTCGACTTCAACCCGGTCTTGCGCCCGAGCCAGAATGGCGACGACGTTGACAATGCCAAAAGGTGCGGCAAAAAGTACCGCGCTTCATTCATGATCTCAATTGCCAGGTTCCGATCCTGAATGCCAATGTGCACGTGCAAGCCAAACACCAGGTTACCCCGCGCGACATCCTGCAAGTCCTCGACGATCATATGGTAACGATCGCGGTCAGTGATATCCTGCTTCTGCCAATCACTGAACGGATGGGTCGACGCCGCCACAATCCGCAGATTGCTCCGTTCAGCAAGCGCAGCCACCGTCGAACGTAACCGGGTCACATCCGCCCGTGCCTCCGTCACGTTTCGACAAATGTTTGTTCCCACCTCAATCACCGACTGATGCATCTCAGCCTTGATCTGGTCACCCAGTACGCGTCCGCCTTCTTCCAACATCGCCGACACATGACTGCGAAGCTCCCGCGTCACAGGGTCGACAATCTGATACTCCTCTTCAACACCAATGGTGAATTGTTCGAGCACGTGGCCTCCGTATCAAACTGAAAGGGAACTCACTTTTTTGAAACAACGAAAGTTGGGACAATCCCGCCGCCAGCAGTGACGTTGCACAACGCCGTTGTTGATAAACGCGTCAAAAAACCATACGCTTCGCCAAAAAACATATAAGGATCAAGGTCAATTGTCTGCACTTCCCACGTGAGTCCTGCTTCGCCCCACACCGGGAAAGCCACCTGAGGCGCGTGCACACGCCATTGAACCACGTAGGGCGATTGTTGCGCTTCTACCAAGCCTGCTTCCCATTGGGACTCACTGGATTCCCAACCGATGTATATACCTTTGCCACCATACTCGTCATTCGGCTTCAGTACCAGTTGCTCCCGATTCGCCCGTATCCACGGCAACAAATCAATGGTCTGGCCATCCAGTGTTGTCGTTTCACCGGCACGCACCAGGCGCGTCCACGGCACCGTCCGCTTGATGGCTGCCTGCTCCTCGCTGCTGAGCGTTGACAACACCCGTTGGTCGGTCAAAATCCCAAAGATCATCTTTTTGTGCAACAGCTTTGAACGAAAAGGATTCACGACGCACACGGCACCATCGCGATAACTGAGCCAAAAGTCCTGCAACTCGTCAAAACGGTCGAGAAATTCATTCGTCAGCAAACGGCGATAGACGAGATCAATGGCTTCGCCATCTTTGGAACGCAAACGACCGCCTTCATAGCGCAGATCCCGTGGATCAGCCACCAAAGTACGATAACCGCACGATTCAAAATACTCACGACACAACTCGAACTCCTGCACCGTGGGTACATCCAGGTAGTCAACCACTGCAATGGTGGGGCGCTCCGGACGGTCAAGCGCGGTGTTTTCACGCCACGTCGCATACACCCTCAAGAGCATCGCCAACAACGGCTGCCGGACATCAAAGGTCTCGACAACAAAGCGTTCCTTGAACGCTTTCATAATCGGCAATTCCAACCACAAATTCGCCAAAGCAGTCGTAAATGCCGGGCCAGCCGGGCACTCAGCGTTCAGTTCGACATACGCAAAGTGGTGTTCGCCCAAAAATGAGTCATAGCGACATGTGGGCGTCAACCATGGGTAACCCGGGTCCGGGGCAATCACTGTCCGCTCACCTTCGGTTAAACACAGGAGTTCCCGAATTGAGGGGTCGGCCTGAATGATCGCACCAACCTTGTCCATCGCGGCATTGACCTGGACAGACGTCTGCTTCACGGCCTCCCACTGCTCGGCGCTCACAAATTGCGGCCGCAGGTAGGGGCACGATGATCGGCCACCAAACGTGATGCGGTTTGAAACGACCTTATCCTGAAACTCGGCATAATCCGCGTCAGTGAGGTTGGCGGCGCGCAGCAGGTCGTCATAGTGTGCGATCGCCTCCGCTACAACCGACTCACTGGTTGTGGTTTTCGTCAATTCCGGCATCAACCCTCGCCCTTCAATTTAACTCGTTTCAACCGCCCCTCGCCGTGTGCCCCGAACAAAACGTGCGCGACGTCACACCGCCTTAAGTGTAACAAGTTGCAACAAAACGGGCCACAATCATCGCCCATTGTCACCATTCAATTTGATCGGCCTGGATATCGCGACACCGGTTTTTTGCGGAAACACGATGCGAGGAGGCTGGCGAGCCAGCCTTGCCGGATGGGTATAATACGCTTGTTCGATCCAATGTTTAACGCTGCGTGGGATGTGATGTTGAAAAGTGAATTGATTGGCGTCGTTCTGTTGGTTGTTTGCTTGTGGGTGAGGCCAGCGTACGCCGAAATCACACCTTTCACTGACAAAGCCGCACACTTCGGCTTGTCATATGTCATGACCGACCAATTGGTGCGGGTCGGCGCTCCCACGGATTGGGCGATCTTCGGTGTGATTGGCATTGGTCTGACCAAGGAGTTACTTGACTCACGACGCGGGACTTTCGACTTCGGTGATTTGAGTGCGGATATCGCAGGTGCTTTATGCGCGGGATACCTCCGCATCAATCTTCCCCTCTGAGAACCGGGCGTTCGCCTTGCGCGTTTCAGGAGCGCAAACCATCGGACGGTTGCCCGTAGCCCTCAACGCCTGGCTTCGACCGTGAATGCCGTTGACGGGCAATGCCAAAAGTCTGTTTTTTGAACAGAAACGGTTGTGATGATGACTGGCCACACTTGTTTGAAATTGACGCATTAATCGTTTTTCAGCGCCTGCTTGTCGGTTGGGACGGTCCGATGAACGGTTGTTCCACGTTGTGGCGCAACGTTGTGCGCCCAATGGCGTGGAGCGAATCGGCCAGTTTCGGCTCGTAACAGTTGTCCGTTGAAACCAGACTGTTGATCGTGACACATCCGAATTTGGCTGACGCATGGATGTAACGCCCATTGTCTGTGTAAATGGCAACGTGTCCTGGAAAATACAGGAGGTCACCCGGGCAAAGCGCCGCCCGGTCGCTCACAGGCGTGGTGTGCGTTTCTTGCTGATCAGCATCGCGTGGCAACCATACGCCCTGTGAAGCGAAGGCGAGCTGCACAAGACCACTGCAATCAACGCCCCACCCACTCGCCCCACCCCATAAATAAGGCAATCCGAGCATCGCTTCAGCAAAAGCAAGTGCGCCTGATACGCTCCCTGAACCATCCAACGACGCCACGGCATCGGCCGGTAAATGAACAATCTGCCCCCGCGGTAAGGCAAACGTATCAGAACCGACCTGCCGCAAACGACTCATCGCCCCCAGCTGCCAGACCACGCCACCTTGATCGCGGACCGTGATGACCGGCACCACCACCTGGTGCGTTGGGGACCACGACACCCCATCTGTCACATTGTTCCGTTTCCCCCACGATACGTAGCCATCATGGCCGCGCAACAAAACCCAATCGTCATCCCACTGCAGAACATCAACCGTATCGCCGAGGCGTAACTGCGAGACGAGCTCGCCGTGATGACCCGGGACGGAGCGCAACTGCAATAAAGGAACGCATACAACGGCACGGACCGCCTGCAGCAGAATTGCCTCACATCGAACCGTCCGATCGGGCATGACAAGCCGCTCCGGTAAAGTTGTCACGCCGGTAACACACCACGCATCCTGTTGCCACGTCAGCTGCAATTGGTCGTGGGCCAGTCGGGGATCACGAACCAATGCCTGTTGCTGTGTCCGCAGGAAATGCGTGAGCGCCTGCTCCCGTGACACCTGGTTTTGCCAATATGACTCAAGTATTCTCGCCAATTCCCCCAGAAGCGCATCCGCCTGCATCCAGTCCGTCGCGGGGCCACCAAGCAAGGCGGACACCACCCATCCATCACAACCGTCCACAAGGCCCAGGTCGTGCCGAAAGCCGGGCAATTCGCCCGTTTTATGGGCAAAATGACGATCGGGACCAAAGCCGGCTGCCAATTTGTCATCGCTTCGCTGCTGCGCCAACAATCCCAGCAGTTCGCGGGTATGCAGCGGTGACACCAACTGGCCACGCGCCAGCGCGCTCAATACGCTCGCCATTTCAATCGCTGTTGTCCAATTCTCTCGCCCAGCCTCGCGAGCGGCACCATCCAACATCAAACGCTGGAGCCGCGTCTGCGTCCAACCGAGAGACCGACCCAAACCTTCCAGCGCATCAAGGCCAAGGCGTTCGATCAACGCATTGGTTGCGGCGTTGTCGCTCTCTGTCAGCATCCGATCAACTACCTTGCGCCAGCTAGACGTGGTGAATGGCGGCGCCAGACCCAGATTGTCGAATTCCGCTTCAGTATCAGTGGCCACAGGTGGTACGCACACCCGTTCGTTCAAATTCAATTTGCCAGTTTCGTGGGCCTTGTAGGCAGCGATCGCCAGTGGGACCTTTATCAAGCTGGCGGCCGGCATTACGACGTCATTCAGGCGCCAACGCTCGCCCGTGCGCAGATGCTCGCACGCAAGACTCAACGTGCCGGGCCAGGACTTGGTCAAGCACGCTATTGGTCCCTGTAGGGCTGTCGGCAAGTCAGGCCACGTCATGGTACAACTCCATGGTCTGGGCAAAGGAGACGCGCGCGTGAATCACAACTCATCGTACCATGCTGAGGCCTTGGCGTTCCACGCATCCGCCTTCGTGGTGGATGGACACTGTGACACCCTGTCACGCGTGCTGGATGAAGGCCTGGCATTCGCAACGGGCGATTGCGCTTTGCAGATTGACCGACCGAAATTGCGTCAAGGTCATGTCAATTTGCAAGTGATGGCTTGCTGGAATGAACCCGACTACATCGGTCATCACGCTTTTTCGCGTTGCATGGCAAAAATCGGCTGTTTTCATGACTTAGCGAGGACCCATGGCCTGCGCCTCGTGACCAGTCTGGCCGACCTCGGTGATCTGAGTGAAGGTTATGTATTGAGTCTGGAAGATGCCGCACCGTGTATGGGCAGTGTGCGACACGTGGACGCTTTGTATGCGACAGGTGTTCGGATGATCGGATTGACGTGGAACGGTCGTAATGAGCTGGCTGACGGCGTTGGGGTGGCAAAGCCCGGGGGATTGACCCAACCCGGTCGTGAACTCGTGGCGCATATGCAGGAGATTGGCATCGTGGTGGATGCGGCCCATTTGGCTGAACCGGGTTTTTGGGATTTGCTCGAATCAAGTTCGAAACCGGTGGTGGTGAGCCACGCCAATGCGCGCGCCGTTTGTGACCACAGGCGTAACCTGACCGATGCTCAGATCAAGGCTTTGGCCCAGCAAAACGGGGTTTTGGGTATCACCTATGTCCCCGCCTTTCTTGGGCCAGGCGCACCCGGGATTGAAGCGATCGTCCGACATATCGATCATGTCTGTGAGTTGGCGGGTCCTGATGTTGTCGCTTTGGGTTCAGACTTCGATGGCATCTCTCAGACCCCGGTCGGCTTGCCGCATATGGGGTTTTTGCCGCGTTTGACGGAGGCTTTGATAGTCAGGGGCTATTCAGAACCTGTCGTAAAAAAAATCCTCGGTGAGAACTGGTTACGGGTCTTTAGAGCGAATTGGGTCGTGTGAGAAAGGAGGGCTGCCAATGATTGCTCCAGCGCACTGTGCCCTGCCCGTGATCGGATTGACTGGCGGCATTGCGTCAGGAAAAACTACGGTTGCCAACCTGTTAGCTTCATTTGGCGCGGCCATTATCGATGCGGATGTGGTTGCGCGGGAAGTGGTACAGCCAGGCGCACCTGCCTACGAGGCGATCGTCAAGGACTTTGGCCCTGGCGTGGTTTTGCCGGACGGGCAACTCGATCGCGCAGCACTGGGTGTCCGCGTGTTCAAGGATGAGGCCGCGCGGTTACGCCTAAACCAGTATACTCACCCGCGGGTGCGTCAGACAATGAACGCCGCCTTGGCGCAGATTCAGCAGGCTGAGCCTAAACCGCCCGCTGTTGTCATGGTGATACCACTGTTATTCGAGAACGGTTTGCAGGACGCCTTTACGGAGACGTGGCTGGTCTACACACCGGAAACACTGCAAGTGGAACGCATGCAACGTCGTGACGGTCTGAGTGCCGATGATGCACGGGCGCGCATCGCATCACAGATGCCACTTGCTCAAAAACAGGAATGGGCGACGCATATCATTGCCAATGCCGGCGATGCACATTCGCTGGAAGCAGCGGTACGTCACCGTTGGCGCGAAAGCGTGTTGCGCACACCCGCATGATGCAGCCCAGACGACACGCCCATTGGATGGACGCTGCGTTGACCCTTGCCATGCGCGCAAAAGATTGTGGCGATATTCCTGTTGGTGCGGTGATGGTTTACGACGGTCGGTTGCTCGCCGGGGCGTTCAATACGCGTGAGGCGCAGCACGACCCACTCGGTCACGCGGAGCTGACCGTTTTGAAAGAGGCCGCACAAAGACTTGGACGGTGGCGGCTTACGGGCTGTACGCTCTACGTGACCCTCGAACCTTGTCCGATGTGCGCGGCTGCCTTGGTGCAAGCGCGCGTCGATCGCGTGGTCTTCGGCGCGATGGATCCCAAGGTTGGCGCATGTGGGACCGTTTGGAACCTGACGCACGAACCTCGCTTCAACCATGTGGTTGAGGTCATCGCAGGAGTCGAGGAGCAGCGGTGTCAAACGCTGTTATCCTCGTTTTTTGAAGTCAAAAGACAAAGCAGGCGGTAGGCATAACAGCTTGTGTTCGTGATGGCAAGCCAGCGCACGCCGCATTGGCAGCAAGTCGCGGTTCGGTCGCTAGGCCTGCTGGTTCGAGGCCAATGCTTGTGATGAACGAGTCGGGTCGGCGCCCTGATGGCGCGATATGACAGGCATCAGGTGCACAAGTTTCTGCTGGTGTTGCGCGAGCGGGCTAAACTCAGAGCGTTGATTGGTGCCTAAATTTTGGCGGTTGCAGCCTGTCGGCACGTGAGAACCTGACTTCTCCAGGATTGCCGCACAGGTTTTTACCAGCAACATGTGCGTCAGCTTTTGCCAAGCCCGGCTAGAATGACAAGTCCAGTCCCACCATTGCCAATGCCAGCACCAACATCAATAGCGACACGGTTGTACCCTCCGCAGTGTCATGTAGCGTCGATGAAAGCAGTCTGCACGCCTCAACCCCATCATTCATTAGCACAACATAACGATGTTGTTTGTGATCGCTGCACATCCGAAACTGGTGATCGCCGCTCGTTTCATGGTTTGACTGGCGTTCTTCGCCGCACCGCGACTTGAATTCCGGGCTTGGTACAGGTAACGGTCGAATGTTGCGTCATTCAGTCTGGCCTGACGAGACAGCGTGGGTTGATTGTCCTATAATGGGGTGTTGTCTGCTCAGGAGATCGATCATGCGCAGGAAAGCTTGCACACTGTTGACTGCGATAACGCTTTTGGGGTCATCGTTTGGTGATCCTCTGGCAGTGGAGGCACGTTCGTCCCGCTCTGGGCCGGTATCCACTGAGTCCACGCGCGGTTACGCTGACTTGCTTGGCAAGTCCGGCGACCTGATGGAGAAGCGCTTCGGACTTCCAGAGGATGTTTCAGCGCCTCAAAAAATTTATGATTTACCAACAGAACCCGTGATCCTGTGGTATTTCTACCGCCAACGTGGCGTTGCCTTCGCACTCGATGCAGGGGACAGAGTCGTCGCGTTGCTCTATTCACCAAGCTTCCGAGGGTTTCTTAAACCTGGGTTGACTTTGGGAATGGCCTTGACGGTCGTTGAACAAAAATTGGGTCCTGCGTCGTTTCAGGAAACGCTCGCCAACAGAGGAATGCGTGCGATTCATCCACGATGGGAATATGATCTGAGTTTTGATGCAACAGGCCAGTTGGTGCGCGTGTTGCAATACCCGTCAATCAGACGTATCGCGAACAAGGGCCCAGACACCCGTCCATCGTTAAGTCCAACTGCTGTGACGGGCGCCGGGAAAAAGGCATCAGTCCAACCTGTCGTACACGTGAGCCAAACGCCTGTGCCGACGGCTGTGAAACTGAGCCCGTCGCCTGGGCCGAACGTGTCCAGTTCTCCTGTGGTGTTGGCTTCGCCTGTCCCAAGTGTTTTGCCAACGCTCCTTGTTACGGCAACCCCTGTGTTCATGCCGAGCTCAAAGCCGTCAGTTCAAGCGAGCGCGGTGGTGAGCCAACCGCCTGTACCGATGGCTAGTACGGTAATCCCGTCGCTTGGGCCGAACGTGTCCAGTCTGCCTGTCGTGTTGGCTACACCTGTCCCAAGTGTTTTGCCAACGCCCCTTGTTACGGCAACCCCTGTGTTGATGCCGAGTGCCAAGCCGTCGGCGCGATCAATCGCGCTGGTTAGCCAACCGCCTGTGCCCGCGGCTAGTTCGCTGAGCCCTTCGCCTGGGCCGAAAGTGTCCAGTCTGCCTGTGGTTGTGACAGTACCTGTCCCAAGTGTTTTGCGGACCCCTTTTGTGCTGGTGCCTGCCGCAAGGCCTTCGGTGGTGTCGGAGCCTGTCTTGAAAAGTGCTGTGCCTTCGCGGTTTCCTGTGGCGAACACGCCGACCGTGCGGGTGCCGTTTGGCAGTGCGACCCTGTCTGGATTGGTCAGCCTGTTTGACCCGAAAAGCGGGGCCATCACTTATCTGGATGGTGTACAGTTCTATTTGAGTGAACGCCCCATTGAAGACAATTTGGACAGAAGGGTGTTGCGCCTTTCACAGGCGGATGCCCGTCTCCTGCGATCACGATACCGGAAACGTATCCGAGACATGTTGCGTGAAGGTGTTATCATCGCTGATTGTGAGTCGGATCGCGCGGGTCGTTTTATCCTGCAGACGTTGCCAGCAGGCCGTTATTATCTGATTGCCGTGGCCGATGAGTCTAACCGCTTTCTAGTTTGGCAGGACCGTGTCACGTTGCAAAATGGCTATCACGGCAAACGCTACCTGAATCGGAACAACCTCAGCCTGACGGTTGAATGACCGCGCTTCTCACGCGTTGGCGGCGTGTCTGATGTTTCAAATTCAGACTACCAAATGACATTCAAGCTGACGGATAACCTTTGTCCAGGAAACTCCACCTGAAAGGCCGGCTTTGCGCCAGGTGCCTCAGGCAAGCCGTTATCCGTCAACCACTCACCTCTGACTTGCAGTCCCTCAGCCACGTGAATTCCAAGGCCCGCACCAAACGACCACGTGCCTTCTTGAGGGGTGATTTTTTTGGTATCCATGCGCAAATGCACCCCCATACCCGCTTGTATGAATGACCAAGGACGGTGCTCCAGACCAATCTGAACATCCGCAATCGGTTGATCATTGAACAGATAATAGCCGCCCGGTATCACGTGAAAAGCCCAGGTGTCCTTCTCATAGATAACGGGCAACCGAACATGGGCCCCAGGCCGATGACTCGCCAAATGAAAGCCACCACCGGCTTGAAACACACAACGGACGTATTCATTACCCCAAGGTGCGTCGGCGTACAACAAAGGCATCCGGTAAGATGCGCCAACCAGCGGCCCGACGTGAACCAGCAATGCTTCCAGTTCTCGGAAAGGAACCTGCACAGTGAGCGAAGGCCAAGCGCTTAGTTGACGCCAGCGCTCAAATATACGCTCGTCTTCGGGCCCTGATATGGCCACTGCAGCACCATCCCACTGTGGCAGCAACGCGCCGATCTCAAGCATGCCATGTCCCGGTTCAACATTGCGAGCCGATTCAGCAGTGATACCCAAAGGACGCAAACCTGTTGGCAGTGCGATGGCAGCCGAATCGAACGTCAACCAGGTAACACCAGTAATCGCCAAGCATGTCAGGGTGCGCCACATTTAGTGTTCTTCAGCGTGAAACTTGGCGATCGTCCAGTCTACATTGGACACACTGTAGGCATAAAACAAACAACCGTACAAACCCGGCATGACCCAATTCAAGTTGGCGCCACCCCAACCCTGATACTGACTCAGCTGATAAATGGTCACAAAAAGCAATGCATTGATCACGCCAGCCTGGATTATCGCGAACCTGCGAACATAATTCGAACCGAGCGGCGCAATCAGCGCCGCTCGCGTCTTGAGCGCC
>JBBAPZ010000001.1:147389-222443 GCA_040400605.1 Candidatus Sericytochromatia bacterium | reverse complement strand
GCGAACATAATTCGAACCGAGCGGCGCAATCAGCGCCGCTCGCGTCTTGAGCGCCAACAAACTGGCGACACAACCCAGAATCAATGAGGCAGCAATCGAGACGCCACTCACGTAAGCCCCCTTAAGTTCACGGATAAAGACCCCGGACACGGGTCGCTTCAGCCACAGCACCGACCCCAACAGAATACGCAGCCATTCGAAATGACAGTTTTTCGCGATCAACCAATTGGGCAACCTGCGCAAAGGCACGGGTCAGCACTCGGCGGAGACGCTCATTCACCTCTTCTTCGGTCCAGAACAACTGACTCATGCCCTGTACCCACTCGAAGTAACTGACAACCACACCGCCTGCATTCGCGAGAATGTCCGGAACAACCACCACCCCCCGCTTTTCAAGAATCGCTTCTCCGCCAGGCGTTATCGGTGCATTGGCCGCCTCGATAATCACTTCAGCCTTGATGCGATCCGCATTTTCAACCGTTAAAACACTCTCCAGCGCTGCAGGGATCAAAACGTCACACGGCAACAACAACAACTCATCGTTGCCAATGGGGTTGCCACCCATGAAACCCTCAAACGAACCCGCCATCCGATAGTGTGCCTGAAGTTCCGGAATGTTGAGACCATGCTCACTGGTGATGCCACCACGCCAGTCACTGACGGCAATCACCTTTGCCCCCATTTGATACAACAAGCTCGCCGTCACGCCACCGACATTGCCAAACCCCTGAATGACGACACGGGCGCCGCTAACCTTACGACCCAAATGCCTGAGCGTCTCTTCCAAAATAATCGTTACACCACGCCCGGTGGCTTCTGAACGGCCCAAGGAGCCACCAATGCAAATTGGCTTGCCTGTCACGATGCCAGGAACCGCATAGCCTTTGTTGACACTGAACGTATCCATGATCCACGCCATTTCACGAGGACCTGTGTTGACATCCGGCGCGGGAATGTCTTTTTGAGGGTCGATAATGGGAATCAAGTCTGAGGTGAAGCGCCTGGTCAGTCGTTCCAGTTCACCCACCGACAGCGTTTTGGGATCAACCGTGATACCGCCTTTGGCGCCACCGTAAGGCAATCCGACCAGTGCACACTTCCAGGTCATCAACATCGCGAGCGCACAAAACTCGTCCATTTCCGCGTGATGGTGGTAACGCAAGCCCCCTTTGTAAGGGCCCAGTGCATTGTTGTGCTGCACCCGATAGCCAGCAAAAACCTGAATGCTGCCATCATCCATCCGTACAGGACTATGCACCGTCACAATGCGGTCGGGATGGGCCAAACGATTGTAGACACTTTGGCCAAGCCCCATGATGTCGACGACCTTCGCGAGTTGCTGACGCGCGCCGTCCAGTGGGGATTCAGATTTTGGTTCAGCTAACAACATAAGGAGCCCTCAACATCTACATCGCTCTGACCCCGACAGCTTCGTCGTGGCCTCAAAATCGTACCACAACGACCAAGTGGCGACAAACCCGTTTGAATCCTTTGAGACGCACCAATGCAGGCGGATATAGCCACTGTTTTCAGCGATTTGCAGCCCGTGGGTAAACTGACCGACGTTTCACTCGTTACAATCGTCATTTGCCGTTCCGGGTACTTGTTCAAGCATCCGTGCGTCAACCCATTCTTGGTGTGGCTGAATCATCCGATTGGTCAAGTTTGCGATTGGTTACTTTATGAAAGCGGCTTCAGTCGCCTGGGAAATGGCGGTTATTGATTGGAAGCTGGTTGATCGCATCGGGGGTTATCCAACGTGTTGATGTCGTTGATACACTTGTGCCCGACATTGAATATTTTTTGTTAAGGGGCTGGTTCTTCGGTTGGCACTATGCGAACATGGTGCCATGATGTCAGGGTTTGAGCGATTGACTTTAGACATTCAGATCGAATATGCGCCCATTCGGCATGCGCGTGCGCGTTTCAAAGGTAATGTGCTCGAGGTTCGTTTGCCGATTGCGTGGAGTCCGCGCGAACAGCAGTTGACGCTGGACCGGTTGCGAAAGTGGGGACTCAAGCGCCAGCGTTCCTTGGCACGGCTTGCGCCTGAATTGGCTTTGACAGGCCCCGTCTGGACAGCTGAGGCCTTCGAAAGGTACGTGCATCAGTTGAATGCCCAGACCTTTCGGGTGTTGGTCAATGGGGTTCGCATTGGGCAGGCGCGCTTGTCGCGTCTGGCGCAAGTTAACGTCAAGACGCGCGTGTTGACTTTTTCTTGCTATGCGATCGATGGCATGCCACCCCGTGCCTTGCGCTATCTTGTGTTGCACGAACTGGCGCATTTGATTGAAGCCAATCACTCGCGGCGCTTTTGGGCACTTGTTGAACGTCACGAGCCTGATTACCGGTTTTACCGGGCAGTCGCGCAAGCCCATCATGCCCGGGCGGTGCATTCGGGAGAAGAACAGGTGCGCGGAACGCCGGGGGCGGTGCCAGAGGACCAGTCACCTGACGAGCCCTATTTCGGATACGTTGAGCTTGATGACCCGTGCGCGCTGACGTGACGAAAAATGCTGTCACACGAAACCGGTGCGCCAATCCTGTTTTGACCTAGACTTGCTTCCGTTCGGATATCATGGGTATACGAGGCAAGATGTCGTGCTGCAAATTGTTTTTTGGTTCGCCATTGGTTTAATTGTATACACCCACGGGCTGTATGGGGTGATCACCCACCTGGTGGCGCGTCATCGTTGGCGCTCACATTTCTCGGGTGACGATTGGCCACCGCTGACGATTGTGATAGCAGCGTATAACGAAGCCCTGGTCATTGGTGAAACGATTCATCACCTTTGCGCACTGGATTACCCGCGTGAGCGCCTGTCGATCGTTGTTGTAGCTGATGGCAGCAGTGATGCCACGCCGACGGTCTTGCGTGATCTTTCACTTGATTGCCTCACGGTCCTGTGTGATCCAACGAGACGCGGCAAGGCACACGCCATCAACCGAGGTGTTGCGCACTCAAACGACCCGGTGCTTGTCTTTACCGATGCCAACACACGGCTTCATCGTGGTTCGTTGAAGGCATTGATTCGCCATTTTGCAGACCCGGCAGTCGGGTTGGTGGCCGGAGCCAAAAGTGTGTCCAATGATGCCGAATCTGCGGTTGTGACCGAGTCGCTTTATTGGCGTTATGAATCCTGGTTAAAGCAAAACGATTCACGGGTGCAGTCAGTCGTTGGTGCAGCCGGTGAAATTTTCGCGATGCGTCGCAGCCTGTTCAATCCATTGGCAGAAGGAACCATTTTAGATGACTTTGTCTTGAGTATTCAGGTGTTGCAGGCTGGTTATCGTGCGCTGTACGAAGCGACCGCCAAAAGCGTTGAAACCGGTTCTGCCAGCCTTGCCGATGAATTCGAACGCAAAACCCGTATCGTGGCAGGCGCGTATCAAGCGTTTGGGATGCTGTGGCCCAAGCGCAATTGTCTGGATGCCTGGTCTGTTTGGCAACTTGTTTCTCACCGTTTGTTGCGATGGATGGTGGTACCCTTTTTGTTTCCTGTTGTACTGGTGTGCAACGTTTACCTCGCGAACAGCCCATTGTACCAGCTGATGTTGTTGGGTCAGTGTCTCTTTTATTTTGCCGCCTGGCGGGGTTTATGCGGGTCACGAGGGCGTGGTGCCAAGCTCGCGTTTTATTACTGTTTTTTTCAGGTGGCGGCGATCGCCGGGGCGTGGCGCTCACTCACCAGGAAACAGTCCGGCACCTGGGAACGGGTCAGACGTGCGGATGCCGCGTGAGACCTTTAAGTCCCTTGCCGCAGCAGTGCTCCGTCCCGGGGCGTCTTGAGCGGATGACCAAACCACGCACCATGGTCTCGCGGTTGTCATATGCTCGGCGAATCGGATGGTTTGCCCGGTGATTGTTTCGTTTTAAAGTAGCAGGCCGGGGCATAAATCCGTAACGCGCGATGTGATTGGAATGCCCATGCCCCGTTTAACCAGTTGCAATTGGTTCGATGCTCAAGTGGCCTTGCACGATCGTTCCCAGTTTGAGATTCAGCTGTCGTATGATGTCTCTGCGCGGCACGTATCCCAATCCAAAACCTTCGAACAATATCGTGTCGAAGCGTTCTTTTTCTTCCCATTGAACCTGGGTGTGTCACCCCTGAATTTTCCACGTGAGGATTTTTATCGTTGTTTGCGCGGTTACCTGCGTTACCGCACGCCGGCTTTGACCGAGGTGGCGTTGTTGGATCCGCTTAATCAGCACTCACCCCTCAATGTGGTTTCTTTTGAGTTAAAACAATTGATTGAGGGACGAACAGAGAATGCGTCAGGCGTCTGGAATGCCGCGCGTTTGTTTGCCTGCGTCGTCAGTGGGCAACTGAGGCGTCGGGTTCGGGCCATTCAATCCGCCGTGATGCCGCAGGCAGCTTTCGGGCGGTATGACCCATCGCGTGACACCGTCGATGCAATTATGGCATTTTGCCGGGAGATGCCAGAGATTTTAGAAAAATATCGCGGCCTGTTGGCAGACGTTCGATTACTCCAGAGCCAAACCGAGGTCACCCGTGAGTGGTGCGATCGCCTACGGCACGTCGATGAGTTTCTCACGTACCGATTTGACCACTCGTTGGCGGCCATTCATCACGCTTTGCAAGATGGCCTGCATTTGGATGCGCAAGGCATTGCAGCCCTCAACGCCTTGGAAATCTGTGCCGCGCGTGAAAGTGAACACAGGCGTGTGATGGGATACCTGAGTTTGGACACGGCAGACCCGCGTGGGCTGGCACTGTACACTTACCGCGCAGGGGCCTTGAAGAAGATCATGGAACAGGTGTTGTATCTGGATGTTAAAACCACGCAAGAGACGACGCGTTGGCGCAATTTGGCTGCTGTCGTTGGCGCAATGGTTGCCGCCTTGTTCGCTGGCTTTAGCGACCGCACCTACATTTTGCCGTTGTATCAGAGCAATTTGTGGACTGCCTTGGCCTTGTTTGCTGTGATCTATGTGCTCAAGGACCGAATGAAAGAGGTGTTTCGGGAATATGTCTGGGAAAAGGTATCACATCATTTTCCAGATAACAAATTGATCATCACGGATCCCCTTCGACGCTTGCGGCTCGGGCGCTGCCGTGAAAAGATTCGTTATCGTTCCAAAGCAGAGGTTCCTCAAGATGTTTTGGCGGTGCGCAATGCCAATCATGTGGTTGATCTCGACCAGGAACGGCAAGAAACGGTGATCACCTACACGAGTGATACCCGACTCGATGCGCGTCGGATGATTGCCTTACAGTCTCAGCAGACGAACATCAAGCACATCTTGCGCTTCAGTGTGCAGGATCTCCTGGGCAGTTTGGATGATCCCACTGCGCGGGTTCAATTTTATGAATCGTCAACGCGGCGCTTCATACGATTGCGGGCGCCCAAAGTGTATCATCTGAATGTCGTGTTTCGCATGACCCAATGGGATGATCAAAATCGGGTTCAGAAACCTGCTTATCAACGCATTCGCGTGGTTATCGACAAAAACGGCATCCAACATATCGATGCCGTTGACGCGCAATTGCCCAGTCAAGTCGCACCGCTCAACAACACCCAAGCGACCGAAACGGCGCGTACGGAATCTGAGGGGTTGTTCTGAGTCAGTGCAAGGCGCCATTCAGTGCAATGAGGCGATAGGCGACGTGGTTAGCGTGATCGACGGCGTCTTCGACCCAATCGTAAAGGTCTTTCCATTTGAGGAGCGCAATGAGGTCTTGCGGGTGGTCGAACAATTCGGTGAGTCCGCGGTGATGGATGTCATCCGCGGCGCCTTGCAGATCAACAACCTCCAGGCACAGTTGATTCACTTCTGCACGCCGCTTGCGTTCCGGCAACAGTGTGAGTGCCCGTTGAAGCCTGCTTGCGCATTGTTTCAGGATGGCCGCCAGTTCGCCAAACGCCTGTGGCGGCACGTCAACTTTGTATAGCAGCATGTAATCAGAGATTTTCAAGGCGCGATCGACAATGTCATCCAGTTCGTTGGTGACTGCATAGACGGCTGCGCGATCGCCCGGCACGAAAAATGTATCTTTCAGATAGTCGCGCAAATCACGCAACAGGCGATCGCCTTCCAGTTCGCTGGCCTGAATCGCCTGCATATGGACCCTTCGCTGATCCCAATCCTGCACCATCGACTCAAACTGCGTCACTGACAGCACTAAATTGTTGCCCAGCAAATTTAAATGTCGATACAACTCATCCGCGTTCCGCGATTTGAACATGGCTTTTATAACCCCTCTTGACGCCGCTCGCTCTGCCCAGCGGGCTTACTCGTCTTCTGGTAACTTGACATTCACACGCCGAATGCAATGCCGATCACGATCCAGCACATAAACCGTATCATTCCAGACAGTCAAGGGTCCAACGGTACCGAACCGCGCAAATATGCCCGTCCCGTCATAACGTGTACCGCCACCGTCAAAACCACCCGCCAAGGTTACGACCTGTTCATCGGGCGTTATCAGGCGCAAGGCATGATTGCCGTCATCTGCCACATAAATGGCCTGCTTCCTGTCATCGTAAAAAGCCGCCGTGAATGCGCTGAAATGAGCCGCCGCAAGCGGGCCATCCAAGTATCCGTTTTTACCGCAGGCACTGAAGTGCTTTACCTTCCCGCTGGTTGTTTCCAGTTCCGATACCCGTCGGTGTATCGAATCAAACAAAAGCAAATGATTGGGGTCTTTAAAACTCATCGCCGTGATATGACCAAAACGGGCCTGCAAGCCAGGGCCGTCCTGGTTACCACCCGTTTCGAGGCTGCCAGCTACCAGCCGCACATCACCTTGCGGATTGACCAAGCGAATCGCGGTTCCGTTGTCCGCCAGCCACACGTTACCAAATGCGTCGATGGCAATCGTTTCCGGGTTTGACAATCGGGCAGTGCGGTAGTCACCGTCTTCCACTCCGGCTTGGGCTGCTCCCGTTAACGTCCCCACCTTGCCACCCGGGGTTACAAAGCGTATACGATAGCCGTCAATGAAAAAACAGTTTCCCGCCCGGTCCACGCAGACACTGCGAGGACTATCAAGGCTTGCAGCCAGCGCCAGACCATCTTTGTACCCTTTCCGACCTGATCCAGCCACAGTCACCACCCGACCGTCAGTTTCGACTCTGCGGATGCGACAGTTACCGGTATCGGCAACGTAGAGTCGCCCCAGCCTGTCAATCGTGAGTCCGGTCGGGTTGCGAAACTGCGCCACGTCCAAGGTGCCGTCACGAAAACCTGCAGCTTGTCCAACGTAGGTGGTAACAGTGGGCGCTGCGGCGCGCTGATCATACTCTTTCAACCAGTTATACGCCTCTTGACCCAAGCGGTCAGACTGTTCCTGGCGTAACAGAATCTCCCATTCCCTGCGCGCAGCCACCCACTGATTGTCACGCCAATATGTATTGGCCAGGAAATAACGGGGCCTGCGCAACTGCGGATTGGCGTCTAAAACCTGTTTGAGATCCGCGATCGCCAACTGAAACTCGCCTTGTCGATCCTGCTCCACCGCACGATTGGTCAACTTGTCAACATCCACCATCACTGACGAAGGCGATGTACAGGCCTCAGAGGGAATACCACCCGCCAGCAGTACACCCAGGGCAAGCGATGCAAACCCCACCAGTCGCTGGGTCCGTTTCAATCTGTCACGCATCCGATCCACCTTGCCAACCCGTTGTGTCACGCCTTTATGTATACACGATTTTTCCAGTTTTGTTAGTGCATGACGCACCAGCCATCCCGATCGCGCTTCTTTATCCAGACCCAATCATTCGTCCCGCACGCCCCTGTAGCTGGTACAGTCGACCCATTTCAGAGCAAACCGTTGCTCATCTGCCCCCCGTTCATCATGTCACGGGATCGAAAAGTGTTGAGATGATTGTTTGAGTGACCTTCGTCGCTCAACCGAAATCGCCCGTTCTGTGGCTCGGATGCTTTCATTGACAAAGCCCAGACCCGATGACCAGGAGGACTCTCGGTGAACTGACAGCGTTTGCTTGACCACCTGCTTCACCTGTACTGAGACCGGTATTGGTTATCCGGCGTGCGAGCGCACAGAGGGCCCCTGATCAAAGCGCACAAACCAGCACTCAGCAAGCGGCTCATCGTGTGGATGCAATCCGTTTGACGCGCATCCAGAGCGCGAGGCGATCGTCTAGTGACAACTGCTCCCAACGATCGCCCTCTGCCTGACAAACCGACTCCATTTGTTCAAATCGCGAGACGAAACGACGAACGGCTGCCCGCAAAGAGACTTCGGGATCCAACTTGAGCATCGCCGCCACACCCACAATCGCAAACAGAAAGTCCCCCAACTCCGCAGCCATGGCAGTTTTGTCAGCGGTCGCGATCGCAAGCTCAAACTCTTGCCACTCCTCTTGCAACTTGGCCTGCGCCGCCGCCACATCCGGCCACGCAAACCCAACCTTCATCGCGCGCTTGACCGTCTTTTCCGCAAAACCCAACGCAGCCATCGCAGGCAGTTGCCCCAACAAGGACGCTGACTCAACGCCTTTTTGATGTTTCTCAACCTGCTTCAAAACTTCCCAATTGGCCAGAACCTCATCCGTGTTCGCAACCTGTGCGTCGCCAAACACGTGGGGATGTCTGAAAATCAACTTGTCCGAAATCGCATCTGCAACCTCGCGCAAATCAAACCCTTCATCGGACTCTTCCGCAATCCTCGCGTGCAGCACCACCTGTAACAACACATCGCCGAGTTCCTCAATCAGTGCGGCTGTGTCACCCGACTCAATGGCATCAATGGCTTCGTAAGCTTCTTCGAGCATATACCGCGTCAAGCTTTGATGGGTTTGCTCCTGATCCCACGGGCAGCCGCCCGGTCCGCGCAGGCGATCGACAATCTGCCGCAGACGCTCCACACCAATTGCCGGCGCAGATGGCACATACAGGCTGCTCAAATGATTGACGTCAGCGACACGATCCAACTCAAACAATGGCAACGTGCGCACCACCTCTTCCCCACTGACCGACGCTGCCGTTACCAGACGCACGGGATGTTCGTCAGGATAAAAACGCATCAAATGCAGCTTGACCTGACCAGCCACCCGGCGGTTGTAAACCTGCAGGACCAAACACGCCATCTCCGGATTGGGTTGCAGCCCCTCGATCCCCAAAGCGTCCAAAATCTGCAAACCCTCTGCGGGATTGATACCGAGCGCTGTGTAAGTCGCTTCAAGACCGGATAAACCGGCGATCACCCGCACCGGAATCTCCTTTTGTGCAAGCAGCGCAAGGACGGTTCGCTCTGCCACGAGAGGATGACCAGGCACCGCATAGACAACCGGTTGCGTAGCACCCGCACGGAGCAACTCAGCAACGATTGACTGATACAAGGTATCGAAGTCGCTGCCGCGCTCATAGAGGTGATCGAAGGACGCAAACGTTTTGCCCTCCGCTTGCAGCGCCACAACCGTTGGATGGCGCTCCGTGCGTACGTACAATGCTGTGGCTTCATCGATCGCACGACGCGCCGACACCGTTAACAACTCAAGGTCCCCCGGCCCCAAGCCCACAACGGTGATGCCAGTTTGAGCGGCATCGGGTCCGCCTCCCGTCATCGCAGGCATCACGGCCGTGTGCCTGTACCCGGTTTGGCCGGTGCCGCCGTCACTGGCGCAGATTTGCCTTTCGGTGACGCAATCGATGTGGGCAACGCGCCGGGTGTTGGCGCTGAGGTCTCAAGCACGGCAGGTTTGAAAGCCTGGCCGTAGCTGATATCGGCTTTCGCGCGCCGCTCGGTCAGCCAACGCTGGTAAGCCTGCTGCGAGTTTTCGCGCAAGATACGCTCCTTGATGTCCTCGCGCACGTTGTTCAACGGCAAAATGCGAGCCGGTCGAAGTTCCCCCCCTTGAATGATATGGTATCCAAACTGCGTTTTAACCGGCTTGCTCACCTCGCGATACTTCAACGCGAAAGCCACCTTCTCAAACTCCGGCACCATCTGACCACGGGTAAAGTAACCCAATTCCCCCCCCCGCGATTTGGAACCCGGGTCAAGAGAATACACCATGGCAAGGCCTGTAAATGGCTCGTTAGCCTTTAGCTTACGTAAAATGTCCTTGGCCGATTTTTCATCCTTGACCAAAATATGACGTGCATTAACCTCTTCAGGCCGGCGGAACAGTTCCTTGTTTTTCTCGTAATAGCGCTGGATGGCCGTTTCGGATATCTGAGACTCCTTGTTGACTGCTTTGGATACCGTTTCAACCAGCAAGGTTTCCCTGATACGTTCCTTGAAAGCATCCACAGTCATTTGATTGTTTTGAAGGGCTTGTTCGAAAGCCCCTTTTTCCTTGAAGTCGCGTTTGATGGTGGTGATGCGATCTTCAACCATGGCATCGCCAACCACAATTTTGCGCCGCGTGGCCTCTTGCCTGACCAGTTCCCGATCAATCAACTGCTTGACCAGCGTCTCTTTGATGTCCGCTGCGATCCGTTTGCCGTTTTCGGAGTCAAAATCAACGCCGAAACGGGCGGAATAGTCTTTTTTCATCCGTTCGGCCAGTGTCTCATAGTCCGCACGGGAAATATACGTGCCATCCACGATGGCCGCATAGTTGCGATAAGTTTCCGCATACCAGGCGATGAGCGTGGCCACCAAACCAATGCCCACCGCGGCAGCGATTCCCTGTAATGCCCGTAATGTTGACTCTTGCAAGAATGGAATCCTCGGTTACAAATGAAGCATCAAAGCGCATCAAACGGCGCTAAGTATACTGTCCGCCAATGGTTTGAGCAAGCGTTCAAGCGCCGTCAGTTCGTCTTCAGGACGAAGATTTCCCCGTCCCAGCGTGATCTCTTGTGCCGTATAATTCCAGGCACTTAAGCCCCTGTCGGCTGCACGCACTTTGAAAAATGCCTGCGCGGTCACGTTGCCGCCTTGAATGCGAATGAACTTGCTATCCGTCCTGATGGCTTGAATACCCAGTTCGGTCGCGAGCAACTTGACCCCAACAATGCGGAAAAGATTGATGACGGAGGTGGGGAACTTGCCAAAACGCTCCTGCCATTCCGCTTGCAGCAACGCCAATTCGCGTTCCCCGGTGACACTCGCCAGGCGCCGGTACTGCGCCATCTTGTCGGCACCCTCACCCAAATAATCTTCTGGAATAAAGGCGCTGACGTGAAGATCCACCACGGTCGACTCCAAAGGTTTGGTGACCTCGCTGCCGCGCGCAGATTCGATGGCCTCCTCCAGTAGTTGGGTGTAAAGGTCGAAACCAATTGACACCATATGCCCGTGCTGTTCAGCACCGAGCAAATTGCCAACGCCTCTGATTTCAAGATCGCGCATCGCAATCTGGTAGCCGGAACCAAGCGCCGTGAATTGACTCAGGGCCTGCAGGCGATCGCGTGCCTCATCCGTCAATTCCTTTCCGGCCCGGTAGTAGCAGTGACAGTAAGCCTTGGTCTCAGAACGTCCCACCCGGCCCCGCAGTTGGTATAGCTGCGCCAGGCCCAGACCATCCGCATTGTCGATGATCATCGTATTGGCCCGTGGAATATCCAGGCCCGACTCGATGATGGTGGTGCAGAGCAGAATGTCAAACTCATGGTCTTTAAAGGCCAGCATGATATCTTCGAGTTCGGCTTCGTTCATCTGCCCGTGTGCCACCCTTACACGTGCCTCCGGCACCAGTTGCGCCAGTTGCTGCGCCACCGCGCCAATCGATTCGATGCGGTTGTGCAAGAAGAATACCTGACCCTCGCGACCGATTTCATGCAAAATGGCCTGACGAACGGCCTCTGGATCATAAGGACCGACAATTGTTTTCACCGGCTGCCGGTTGAGGGGCGGCGTGGCAATCAGACTCATATCCCGCGCCCCGGATAACGCCATGTAAAGTGTCCTTGGAATGGGTGTCGCACTCATGGTCAACACATCCACCATGGACTTCACCTGCTTGAGGCGTTCCTTATTGGCCACCCCGAAGCGATGTTCCTCGTCAATCACCACCAGGCCCAGTGCATTGAACCCCATGTCCTTGCTTAACAGGCGGTGGGTGCCAATGACCACATCCATTTCGCCCGAACGCAACTTCGACACGACCTCTTTTTGCTCCTTGGCCGTTCGAAAACGCGACAGCAAGCCCACTCGAATCGGGTAAGGCGCAAAACGCTCGCGAAACACCATGTAATGCTGCTGCGCGAGTACCGTTGTTGGCGCGAGTATCGCGACTTGTCTGCCAGCCATGACGGCTTTGAAAGTGGCACGAATGGCCACTTCCGTTTTGCCGAATCCCACATCCCCGCACACCAGGCGGTCCATGGGACGCGGCTTTTCCATGTCCGCTTTGGTCTCTTGAATGGCTTTTAGCTGATCCAAGGTCTCCTGATACGGAAATGCTTCTTCCATCTCGCGCTGCCACGGTGTGTCAGGCGGGCAGGCAAAACCCTCCAAACTGGCACGTTCGGCATACAGTTTGACCAGGTCATCCGCCAGATCGAGCAAGCCCTTTTTCACCCGTTTCTTGGTGTTTTCCCATTCCACACCCCCCATTTTGTGCAGACGCGGTGCCGCACCTTCTCCGCTGGCCCGATAGCGATGGAGCAAATTCACCTGCTCCACGGGCACAAACAACTTGTCATCGTTCAGATACACCAGCGACAGGTATTCGCGTTCCTGGTTGTCCACAGCCATGCGCGTCAAGCCCACGTAGCGCCCGATGCCATGCTTGGCGTGAACGACGTAGTCCCCGGGCTTCAGTTCCGCAACTGAGGACACACTGGCACCTTGGTTGGTGAATTTGCGATACCGCTTCCCTGAACTGCGGCGGTGTTGACCAAATAACTCCAAGTCCGTCAGGACCACCAATTTTAAATCCGGGAACGCACACCCCTGCGCAAGCCCTTCACGCACGACCCAGATGCCACCCGTCTCACCACCGTAGGCTTCGGGCGGCGCCGCGAGCGATGCGTTCACGCCGCGTTCATCCAAAATGGCGAAGGCCCGTTGTGGCTGCTGGGTGACCACAAGCACCCGTTGCCCGGCGTGCTGCCACTGATTGAGCTGGATCGCAAGCTTGTCGAAATCACTGTGAAAGCGTTGCGCCTCAGGCCCGTCGATATGCCGTTCGGACGCACTGTCGACGCTAAAATCGACTTGATGGCGCACCGCGGCCAGATTCAGGCATTCGTCTCCCGAGAGATGCAATAAATACGGCAAAGGCAACAGGCGGCCGTCACTCACGCCTTTGAGGTAAGCATCGTCTTGCTTCGCGCCCCATTTTTTTAATTCCGACGCAATCGCTGTACGTTCTTCCCAGTACAGAGCCGTGCTCACTGGCAAATAGTCGAGCAAGGTGCCCATCCGTTCGTGAATGAACGGGGCGTAGTAACCGCAGCCTTCAAAGTAGTTGAAAGCGGCAAGCCGGGCGATCGCCTGTTCACTCTCCGCTTTGAGCCGATTGGCAATAAAGTTCAGCTTTTTCTGCGCCCTGACAAACGCCTCTCGTACATGTCGCTCAAAATCACCGGGTCCGTCCGTGGGCAGCAGCAGTTCACCCACTGGAATCAGGGTGAGACCTGGCACGCTGTCGCCCGAACGCTGACTTTCCGGTTCGAACGCGCGCATAGAATCAATCTCATCCCCGAACCACTCAAGGCGCACCGGCGTATCCGTGGCCGGCGAGAACACATCCACGATGCCACCACGCCTGGCAAAGTCACCAATCTGGTTGACCTGTGGCACCGCGCGATACCCAAGGCGGACGAGTTCTTGAACCAGTTTGGCGGGCGCCGTGCGATCGCCCACCCGTAATGCCTGACACGCTGCACGGTAGTCATCTGGGGTCACCAAGCGCTTGGCCAGTCCCCGCGGCGTGGTGATGACCCATTTCACCTCGCCATTCAACACTCGGGCCAACACGCGTTGCTGCTCAACGTGCGTGTCGGAATCACTTGCCCCGCTTTCATAGAGGGATGCCTCGGCACCAGGAAAATAGGCGGCATCCAGACTAAAAGACTCAAACAGGCTCAGGTACGCTTGGGCCTGGTCATGGTTTCGCGCGATGAAGAGACCCATCTGACCGGATTGGGCGAGAGCTGCGATAACGGCTGCCCTGGAAGTGGTTGCGAGGCCGCCCACGCGGGTGAGTGTGGGCGATGTGCCTGCAAGCGCTTGGATGAGCGGGGTGACAGCCCCTGCTTCTTTCAGATAATATGCAACGCGTGCCAGACTCATAACGGTATCCTGCCAGACTTGTGTCCCGGGGAGTGATTGTAATGGCCCCACTTCTTTAAAGGTATCACAGACGCACATCCCGCAACGGAAATTCACGCCTCACGGTGCAAACCCGGTTTTGAACACGACATTAACCGACATCAAGCACAAGTGGCGACTTCTTTAAGGCACGAAGCGACCGGCACAAGGGGACGTCGCTCCGGATGCCAAGACTGGTTGCACCCGCTCTGAGCCGGTGTCAAAACAAGCTGGTGGTTCCGCGCACCTGAATGGTCTAAACGGGGCTTGCGTGAGGTGGGCGGCATCCTGGTGTATAGTGGCGGTATGGATACCGATTGCGGAGGCGCAGGGGGGCAGCGTTTGAAGCGCACAATGACAGATGTACAGGGGCCGTGCCTCGTCTCGACCAACCCTGCTACAAAGGCGGTCGTAGGCACCGTTGTGATTGCTTCACCTGAACAGGTGGATACAGCGATCGCGTCTGCGCGCTCCGCCCAGGCGGCCTGGTGGGAACTTGGTTACCGTGAACGGGCGCGACGCCTGCGGGCCTGGAAAGCTGCGATCGTGCGGGACCGTGAGGCGTTAGCGCGCTTGCTGACGCAAGAAAACGGCAAGCCATTGTCTGATGCGTATAGTGAGTGGTTTTCGGTGTGTGAGTTTCTTGAGCACTATGCCCGTCACAGCGAACGGCTGCTGCGCGATCGCCCCCTACGTGGCGGCAACTGGCTCCTGGCTTCGCGCAAGACGTACCTGCAATACCGTCCGAAAGGGGTCATCGGGGTCATCGCGCCGTGGAATTATCCGGTTTTGCTTGCGATCGCCGATATTGCGCCAGCGCTTGCGAGCGGCAACACGGTGGTGTTCAAGCCTTCCGAGTTGACGCCTTTGGTCTCACAGGCACTGGTTCGCCTCGCGCACCAGAGTGGTATTCCAGATGAGGTGCTAGCCATCGTGACAGGCGATCGCACGACCGGCGAGGCGCTCACCAACGGGGCGATCGACCACCTCTGCTTCACTGGCTCCGTTGCAACCGGCCGCGCCGTAGGCATCGCCTCAGCCACACGCCTGCGCAGCGCGACCTTGGAATTGGGCGGCAAGGACCCTGCACTGGTGCTCGAGGACGTGAACATCCCTCTCGCCGTTCGCGGCATCGTCTGGGGGGCCTTCGCCAATACAGGTCAGGTTTGCGCCTCGATTGAGCGTCTTTACGTGCATGCGCGCATCGCGGACCCATTCTTGTCAGAACTCATCAAGCAAAGTGCCGCGCTGGTGGTGGGCGATGGACTGGAACCTGCCTCGCAGGTGGGTCCACTCATCAACGAAGCACAACTCGAACGGGTGGACGCGCAGGTCGAAGATGCCGTGGCAAAGGGGGCAAGCGTATTGTTGGGCGGGCATCGGCTTGATGGGCCAGGGTGTTTTTACGCACCCACAATCCTCACAGGTGTCACGCCTGATATGCGGGTGATGCAGGAAGAAACCTTCGGCCCACTCCTACCCGTCGTCGTCTGTGAATCCGAATCCGAGATGATCCAAGCGGCCAATGCATCGAATTTCGGTCTGAGTGCCAGCATCTGGACCCCCGATCTGGCACGGGCCGAGCGCATTGCGGGCCAGTTGCAGGCGGGAACCATCTGGGTTAATACGGGCCTTGCGTCGTATGGCAATCCCTTGTTGCCACGCGGGGGCATCAAGGAGAGTGGCATTGGCAAGTCTGGGGGCGAGGCCGGCTTGATGGAAATGGTGAACACGCGCCTCATTGAGGTTAGTGGGCAGCGTTTTGGCAAATTGTGGTGGTTTCCTTTGTTACCCAACGCAAGCCAGATTTTCTCGACCTTGCTGGGTGTCGTACACGGTACAGGGGTGCGATCGCGGTTCAAGGAAATCTGTGCGTTCATTCGAAACCAGGCTTTCCCGTTGTCCTGATGCGTACGGTGTCATCGTTGCCAAATCAGTGAGGTGAGCCCGGCGAGTTTAATCCTGCCGATTTCAACCAGCGCGTGATGCGGTGGCGGCTCGATTGATGAAGACGAATCTGCCTGACCTCACGAATCAAGCATCCGTCCGCTAAGCCATTCAGGCGCTTTTCAATCAAACTGCCGAATTGCGTGATCTGCTTGACCAGGTGCAATCTGACGCACAAGCCATCAAACAGACCTTGAGCGAACTGAAGGGACGTCCGCAGCCAGCGCTGCCGTCAGCCAATTCGTGCTCTGGTCTCATTTTTCAATTCGCTGCGGCATTCATCCGGACCAGGGCTGTGGAGATGAAAGAATGCTAACTCCCAAGCCGCCCCAAGAACGGTTTGCTCGATGCTGACGGGTATTTGGCAGTCTGATTTGAATACGTCGGTTGGTTGGAGCTGGCCCACGTTACGGACTTTTCATCGGCGCAAGGGCGTGTTATCTCATGAACGTATCGTGCAAAGGGGGTGTCCGGCATGTCACAGGTTTATGATCCCGTCCAATTGGCGGCAGAGCGCTCGAAGATCGAATCGTTCGTCCAAACGGTTTGTCAAAAGTTTGACTGGGAACTTTACGAGCAAGCGGAAGTCACGGAACTCGTACGCGAAGGCCTGGCCAAGAATCGCATCGAGTATGGCTTCCAGGCGTGCCCGTGTTACAGCTTCCTGTCGTACCACAAACGGGACGCGCAAGGTGAATTGCTGCGCGATGCCAAGGGGCAACCGCAAAAAAACCTGAAGGTCAATTGCCCGTGTGAGCCTGCGCGCGAGCTTGATGTGCCCGGGACAAAGCAGTATGCCTCAATGGCAGAGATGGAGCAAAAGACCGCGTTTTGGCCGGATCGTGGCACCATCACCGAAAACGCTGACAAAACAGTTACCTTGACGAGTTATCACCCAGGCTTTTGCCATTGCTTTCTGTTCAAACGCCCTGGTGCCACACTCTAGGAAGCCGTCGATGCTGAAGTTCGGGGGCAATGTTTGTTTTGCCGTTGATTTTAACCGTCAACATGCTTTTCCAGGTTCGATGGACTGGCGTGGGCCCGGCCCCAGTGGCGAAGGCCAACTGATGGACTGGCGTGGGCCCGGCCCCAGTGGCGAAGGCCAACTGATGGACTGGCGTGGGCCCGGCCCCAGTGGCGATGGCCAACTGGCGGAGATAGGTTGCTTGAGCAGGGTGGCTGCCCGTTTGAATGCGTGTCTGTTCGCCCTTAAGGCGTGCGTTTGGCATTGCAGCGACCGGATGGCTGAGTGGTCGGAACGATCCGGAATTGGGCCTTGGGTGTGGTTGGTTAAGGTTAGAAGACCGTTGGGGTAATCAAGGTGACAGAGTTTGTTGTGGCCAAGCCGGGTGATCCCGTGGTCTCGCTCGAAGGCGTGCATCATCGCTACGCGGCGCGGGAAATCCTTGCCGGTGTGTCGTTGACGGTGCACTGTGGGGAATGCGTGGGCCTGATTGGGGTGAACGGCGCGGGAAAAAGTACCCTGCTCAAGGCATTGGCCGGCCAATTGCGCCCCGATGTGGGGCAGGTGGTTGTTCGCAGGGGCGCGAGCCTGGCATACCTGAGTCAGGATCACAACTGGGACGAAGGTGTCACGGTGGAGGAGGCGGTGTTATCGGGTGCCGCGCCGTTGCGCGAGGCCCTGCAACGGTATGTGGAGTTGGGCGATCGCCTCGCGGCAAACGGTGATGATGCCGCTTTGCTCGAAGCGCACACCGCCCTTGCGGAATGGCTGGAGTTGCACGGCGCCTGGAATCTGGAGCGGGATGCGCAGATGATTCGGCAGCACTTGTGCGTGCCTGCGCCCGAGCGCCTGGTGGCTGGATTGTCAGGCGGTGAGCGCCGGCGGGTAGCACTGGCGCAGGCTTTGGTTGCAAAACCTGACTGTTTGATTCTGGATGAACCAACCAACCACCTGGATGCGGCGAGTATTGCCTGGCTTGAGACGTATTTGCGCGGGTTTGGTGGTAGTTGTTTGCTGGTCACGCATGACCGGTATTTCCTGGATCGCATTGCCGATCGGATTATTGAATTGGAGGCGGGCAGCCTGACTGGTTACGCGGGGAATTACTCCGCCTATCTGGAAGCGAAAATGGCGCGGCAGGCAGCCGATGCGCACCGCGAGCGGGCGCGGCAAAATTTGCTGAGGCGGGAGCTTGCGTGGGTGCGCAAGCAGCCCAAAGCGCGCCAAGCGAAGAGTCAGGCGCGCGAAGCGGCGTATGAGGCGTTGGCTGCCGAGGCGGGTCCGCTTGTGTTGGATGACGTGGAACTGCGGATTCCCACAGGCGAATTCAGGCTGGGGAAACAGATTCTTGAATTGAAGAATGTCGGGCATGCGATTGCGGGCCGGACCTTGTTTAAAGGCCTGAGTCTGAGTCTGAGCGCGGGTGATCGCATCGGGGTGGTGGGCGCCAACGGTTTGGGTAAAACAACCCTCATGCGCATCGTGCAGGGTCTGATCCAACCTGACGCGGGTGAGGTGACCATCGGGGCTAACACCCGATTTGTCTATGCCGAACAGGGTCGCGAACAACTGGACTGCACCAAAACCTTGCTGTCTGAAGTGGTGGGTGATGGCCTCTATTTGACCGTGGATGGCCAAACTATCACGGCACGCACGTACCTGAAGCGCTTTTTGTTTGATGATGACCAAGCCAATCAGGTCTTGTCCCGATTTTCGGGTGGGGAACAGAATCGGGCGCAATTGGCCAAACTGCTCGCACGGGGTGGGAATGTCCTGATCTTGGATGAGCCGACCAACGACTTGGACTTGCCAACCTTGCGCGTCTTGGAAGAGGCTTTGTTGACTTTTCCTGGCTGCGTGTTTGCGGTGAGCCATGATCGTTATTTTTTAAATCGGGTGGCGACCTGGATACTGGCGTTTGAAGGTGACGGACAAGTCGTGTTGCATCCGGGAAATTATGACAGCTACCTGGCGTCGCGTGAACGTGACACCAATACGGGGACAGTGCCCCTGGCGCAGGTGGGGAAAGGTGAGGATAAAGACCCGGTACAGGTCACGCCACGCCGCTTGAGTTACAAAGAGAAGCGCGAACTGGAAGCCATCGAACAATTGTTGGCGGATGATGAAGCGGCTTTGCAGGCGATTGAATCACAGCTTGCGGATCCCCGCCTGTATGTCGATGCGGTGAGTCAAGTGGCTCCTTTAATGCAAGAGGCCGAACGTCTACGCGCGTGTATTGACGGGCGCTACGCCCGGTGGGAAGAACTGGAAGCCCTGGTTTGAATCGTTCGACGATGCGTCGTTTGGCCTTGGTGCACGCGATGACAGCGTGAGCAGTGAATGCGACAGTTCAACGCATTGGCGTAGCGATACCCGTCGCCATGTTTTGGGTAAAAAGGGGCGCTTGGCGGGTATGACAGTCAGGGGTGGTTTTTCTTTCCCAATCAGGGTCGGTTTGCTTGTGGGAAAAGAGGGGAGGTTATGGTTGCTTGGTTTGAAGCGGCGCATTCTCCTTGAAGACCATTCCGGACACAGACATTCACTTCATCTGCTGGAGGTGATCCAGGCGCGTTATTTTGTTTTGCTGGCACCTGACCCTGCTGAGCGTCTGTCGGCGTTACAGCAAGCCCAGGCAAGCATTGATGAGGCATTGGTCATTTTGATGGAACATATCCACATTCTGTCGATGCGGGAGCATCAGTTTCTGAAACAAGCGGAATTACCCGAGATTTTACGTCATTCGACACATTATGTTTTACGTCAGGTGGCATTGCGTCTTTCGCCCGGGTTGCCCGAGGTGCCAGAGCACGCTGGATTGCTTGATGCGCACGCATTTTTTGAGGAAAGTTTGCGCAGGAAGGCGTGGTGAGTGCTAACCCAGCAGCAAGGCCGAGCGGTTGAGCGAGGGTTTGTCGACACGCACGGGGCAATTCTGGGCGATCGCCCAGTTGAGCACGGCTGCGAGGGTCGCGCGGCTCAGACTGTGTACGTGCTCCCAGGCATACGGTGACGGTTGAAGGGCCAAGGATGTTTCCTGGTTGATGCGGGCAAGGCTCTGCGGGGTAATCAGCACGGGTATGGCCAATTGGTGGGCGTCGACAAACTCAAAAACGGCAGAATCGATGCTTGGACATGGCATACATCGTTCCTCCGTGACGATTGTCACGACCCCCTTGATGCGCGCTATCCAGGCATTTTGCCATTGAGAATAATACAAAAACTCGCTGGACGGTCCTGCGATGGCGTGTGCACGTTCCAGCGGAAACGGGCCACGCAAAACATAAAACGGGTACGCGAAGCGTTGTGTCCGAGTGACCTCGGCCTTTGCGTGCGGCAGGTAGACTGCGGGTGCGTTAAGTGCGGCAGCGGGTTCACTTTCTTGGGCACGGCGAAAACGCAGGCCAGCACAGTAAAAAGATTCGCCAGGCGGCCATTGAATGAATGCTTTGCTCTGAAAGTCTGTCAGGCTGAGGCGAATGTACTCAATGCCAAACTGACGCCAATGGTCGCCACTGCAGTGGAAGCGGACTTGCAACAATAAGCTGCGTTCCTGTCGAGGACGGAGTGTGGCCAAATGGAGCATGATCGGAGTGCCTGAGGCGTTGTCCACTTGGATGGTGAGGTTGTGGGGTTCCAAAGCATGCACAACTTGACCGTGAATGTGCCGTATCCAACTCTCCGGCGGGGTGGACAATGGCGCACAGTCCAGTCCGGAAAGGAGCAGGACGTCTTCGGATTGGTTGCGCAAAGTCAGCCTGAGTGGCATCACACCGCCTTCAAGACAGAGCCGCGTATAATCCGGTTGAATGCGCACAGACAAGGGTGTTCCCAGTTCGGCGTCGTCCAGGATTCTTTGAAATCCGAGCATGCAGGGTTGCGGTGCCCGCAGGTATAGCCAAGCCGAGGCGAGGTGCAGGCAGGCGGTGCTGCCATCTGAAACATTGTGACAGTGTAAACTGTCGAAGGGGCCTTCGTGTGCGGCGATCGCCCGGGTGTTGTCAATCCAGTCGGCGGTCTTGAAAATCATGGGTTGAATCATTTGGCCATTAATGTTTGACCCTTCTTGTCGACACGCTCGAATCGTATCGGCACGCGCGTGTCGGGCGAGTTCGCCGAATGCTTCAAGCAGGCGCGACGCATCGTTTGCAGGCAAGTGCAGCCATTGTTGTCGCAGTTGCTGGCAGTGTTCGAATAATTCGTTACGCTTGCGATCCAGCAGGCGTTGTCCATCCAGAAGGCTCGCGGCAGGCTTTGGCAAGCTCAGCATCAACCGTGTTGCCGTATGGTGGTCACCGAGGCGGCTGTCGGCGATGATACGATCCAACGCACGAACATAGGCACACAGTTCATCCATCATTGCGCTCCCTGGCAGCCCCCGCACCGATGCAAGCCGTGTTTGAAGGGTTACGGCCCTACCGGTCCTGTACACTGGTGGATGCCATGGTAGTGCGGGCCAGACACAGGCCCTACAAAGGAACTGGCCTTGTTAGGGTGTGTGGGCTCTGGCATACTGTAGGGTTTAAGCAATGATGAAGCAGTGACAGGAGTGTGATCGTGGCCAACGTGGTGGTGGTCGGGGCCCAGTGGGGCGATGAAGGTAAAGGCAAGATAACGGATTGGCTGGCAAGTCAGGCGCGGTGGGTCGTGCGTTATCAAGGCGGGGCCAATGCCGGGCACACGGTGATTGTCGATGGTGAAACATACAAGTTGCATCTGGTGCCGTCAGGTATCCTGTATCCAGAAGTGGCGTGCGTCATTGGTTCGGGAACGGTGATCGATCCTGCACGATTGTTGGACGAATTGACGATGCTCAAAAACAAGGGCATTGACCTTGGCCGTCTCCATCTTTCATCTGGTGCCCACCTCACGATGCCCTATCATCGCATCATTGATGAGTCTGAAGAGCGACGTCGCGGGGGAAGTGCCCTCGGAACCACGGGGCGTGGCATCGGACCAACCTATACCGACAAGGCCAATCGTTCCGGACTTCGCGTTGGCGACTTGCGGGATCCCATGGGCTTTAAAACGCGTCTTGAAGACATTATGGAAACAAAAAACCTGATTCTGACCCGTATTTATGATTGTGCGCCGCTGGATGTGAACCAGGTTTATGACCAATACATGGCTTATGCCGATGCACTTACGCCTTATATCAAGGATACCGTTTCGCTTTTGCACGGTGCTATTACGCGTGATGAGCCAATTTTGTTCGAGGGCGCTCAAGGCACTTTGCTTGATATTGACTTTGGCAGTTATCCCTTTGTTACCTCGTCGCACCCCATTGCCGGTGGCGCGTGTATCGGCGCTGGCGTGGGCCCTAATGCGATCGACCGGGTTTTGGGTGTTGTCAAAGCGTATACCACGCGGGTGGGCGCGGGACCATTTCCGACGGAGTTGTCGGATGAAACCGGAGAGCAATTACGGCGTAACGGTCAGGAATTTGGCACCACCACCGGGCGCGCGAGGCGCTGTGGATGGTTTGATGCTGTCGTTGGGCGTCTCGCGACCCGTTTGAACGGTTTGGATAGCATCGCTGTAACCAAGTTGGATGTGCTGGATGGTTTTGAAAGCTTGCGCATCTGTGTCGGTTACCGTATTGATGGGCGGGTGCTGGATGAGTTTCCAGCGACACTGACTGAGCTTGCGCAAGCAGAGCCCATTTATGAGGAGATACCCGGTTGGCAAGCCAGTACCCGTCACTGTCGTCACTATGACGAGTTGCCGATCCAAGCCCAACGGTATCTTGAACGGCTTGCTGCATTGGTGGGAGCACCGTTGGCGATGGTTGCGGTGGGACCTGAGCGAGACCAGACCATTATCCTTGAGCGGTTGTTGGATGGTCCGCGGCGCCAGTTGCAAGCCGTTTGATGCGAATGGACGCCTCTTCAGCCAAGGCGCCTGAGGGTGGTGGGCGGATCGCCCTGTGGTTGGATGGAAGCCTCGAAGCATGTGTTTTGGCCACGTGGTTCACCAGGCTTGAACGGGAGTGGTTGGCTGTTGTGCCGTCTCGGGTGTCTTGGCATCCGGCAAGGGCACAGGCCGTGGACGCACTGCTGGCCCATTTTGGTTGTCAGCACCACACCATTGCAGCCCAGGACGATCCCTTGGTTTTGCCCGCTTTGCTGGCTTTGATCACGGCTGCAGCCGAGCATGGTGCGTACGGCTTGTGTTTACCTGTGCGGCGTGACCTGACCCAACCTGCTCACGTCGCGCGAATTACCGCCACCAATCAGTTGTTGGCCGCGTGGGGTTTTCAGGCACTGGAGCGCCCCTTCTGGCGCGCGAGTGATCAAGCCATTGCCAGACTGGCGCTGGCACTTGAGGCACCTTTGATTCACGCCTGTACATGCACCAAACCAAGCACGTGCCAAACCGAGCGTTGTGTGCGGTGGACAAAGGTGTTTGGCGCACTGGGTTTGCGCGATGAACCGTGCTGACGGGGCACCGCCGGATTCCTCAGTGTGACAGGACCTTGCTCAGAAACTGCCGCGCCCGATCCGTTTCAGGGTCACTGAAAAATGCCTCCGGCTGACGGTCTTCGACCAAGGTGCCACCGTCCATGAATAACAATCGATCCGCCACGTTTCTCGCAAAGCCCATTTCGTGGGTCACAACGACCATGGTCATCCCTGTATGAGCCAGTTCGGCCATCACCTGCAAGACTTCATTAACCATTTCCGGATCAAGTGCCGAAGTCGGTTCATCAAACAACATGATGCGGGGCCGCATCGCAAGCGCCCGGGCGATCGCCACACGCTGCTGCTGACCGCCCGACAACTGCGACGGGTAAACGTGCGCCTTGTGAGCGAGCCCCACCCGCTCCAACAACTCAATTCCCACTAACGCGGCTGAGGCCTGCGACATCTTGCGAACCTGAATCGGTGCCAACGTGACATTGTCAAGGACGGTTTTATGCGGAAAGAGATTGAAACCCTGAAACACCATCCCGATCTCGGAACGTAAACGACCAATCTGGGTTTGGGGATCCCCCATATCGTACCCGTCAACGATAATCTGCCCACTTGAAATGGTTTCCAACTGATTGATACATCGCAACAACGTACTTTTGCCCGAACCGCTCGGGCCAATCAACACCACCTTCTGACCTTCATCAATCTGACAGTTGATCTCGCGAAGCACCTGGTGCGAACCATAACGCTTGCTCACATTCCTGAACGTAATCATCATTGCAACCCCGTTGGATATGCGACGTTATCAGTGGTCAATGCCCTTTAACCTCCCCCTGCGCTCAAACAACTGTCAGCGCTTCACCATACCCTGCGCGATCAAAAAATTGAGGTAGACATCCAATTGCCTCAATCCCTCACCATCCAGCATGTGTAACTTCTTGACAATCGTTTTATGCTCTTCTGGAATGACGACCGGCAACGCCGCTTCAACCTGCCCTCGCGTTGCTTTGATTACCTCTCCGGTGCCTTCAACAATCCCTTGGGCAATTTCAGGCAAGGTTTCGCTGGCGGGTCGACCGGACAACAAGGTTTCAAGCGGCCCGACTCCCCCCTTAAAACCCAACAGCTGTAACACTTGCTGCTCTGTCACGCCTACCTCGCGCGCCCGTTGCATCCAAAACTGCGCCAAATGATCAAACGGCGAATTGGGAAAAGGCTGAGGCAAAAGTGGCTCCCCCTTGTGTTCAAGCGCGTGCAACCGCAACAGCGTGACAATCAGTCCCACGCATTGTACCCACGATTCACCGTGTTCCATTGAGCCATCAAAATAATTCTTGGGTTTTGGGTACCGTACAGCGAGGTGCCCGTCCCGCTAACGTGTCTTGAAACCGTTTACGAGCCAACACTTCGTTTCGGTGATAAAAACGCAAACCGTCGATCTCCACAAAGGGCTGCAAGACCCCAGCATCGACCAGGCTGACGAATTCACGAAGCGTGTTATTTAACAAGGCCGCCGCGTGATGAGGAGTCAGTAAATCGCGCGTTTCAACCAGCATGGTCGCCCTTTCGAAATTGCCCTGAAAAGGATTTTAACATAATATGGAATCCGCATAGGGGAGCGATGGCCATTGGTCACAGTCAGCAGATGAAATCCCGGGTTACACTGCGCAGCATGTCTGTCATCCGATGTGTCAAGCGGCTTGGCGTCAAACTGGTCGTCCCGGGCGCGGTTGTGCTGGGGTGCCTGTTTTGGTCCGTGACTGCGTGCGCCGCGCCGGTTGCCATCAGCTTCGGCGATGCCCAAGGGGCATTGGATGAGGGCGAGGATGTTGTGGCGTTTTCTTATGATGTCAAACGCCTCTTTCCGCTGGTGATGGCAAGTTTGAGTGCATCGAGGCCGGAACCTGACAGCAAACAGACCAATCTGACACCTGTGCCGCGGATTGCCAGTTGGCGCAGTTTCAGTCTGGTGCATTCGTTTGAGCTGGAACGATTTCGAGAGGGCTTTCGGATTGCTCACGCCGCTGAGCCTGAGGTATTGGCCACGTTGATGCCCGCGTTTGACGAGGTGTTCAAAAAATATGGTGATCGGCCTGACGATTTGGGGATTGGCGCCATTTTCTCCAAAATGAATGGGCGTCAGATCTGGTGTGCGCACGTCACGGAGGCGCTGAATCGCATCATTGATGGTTACAATGAAAACCAGGGGCTCGGCAGCAGTGGCGATGTTGAGTATCAGGTGCGTTTGGCTGCATGGCTTGGCAGACGCAACGAGGCATTGCAACAGGCGGTGGTGCGTCAGGGTGGGCAGCCTCATGTAGGCTTTGTTCAAAGTGTCACCGACGAGAATGGCGTGGCCAACTTCGACCTCCCGCCTGGCGTTTGGTATGTGGCCTGTCAGCGAAACGATGGGCGCTATTGGTACAAGGCCCTCCGGGTTACAGCTCGGGGCGGCTCCATCAAACTCGGCTCGACGGATCTGCAATCCGGCAGGCTCACATTGTCTGAGTGGATCGGCTCCTAGCGCACCAATCCTTGAATGACTGCAGGTTTTAATCAGGTCACCCAAGGCTTGAGGACTGGTAACCAAGGTTCGGCGTGGCCGCCCACGGCATGACGGTTCGTTTTGCACTCTGCCGACACCAAAGATTCTCAACCAATGGCCGACAGCGAGGTTTGACGCCAAAACCCGCGGTAGGGGCCCAGTGCGATAGCAGCGCCCGCTGGGATCTGTGCGGGGGGCGCGGGGTAACCCGCGTCCCCACCGCGACCTCTGCAAGCAGCTGGGGCGCGCCACCTACCGGAAACAATCGATCGCCGGCTCCCAAACACAGGCAAAAAGGACTGGCAGCGATGCAGCAACGCATGCGCTTGTGTCGCGCGCAATTCAAACCCGTTTGAAACAACAAGCACACAAAAACAAGATGGGAGTTCCCAAAAAACGCCTTTGTCATCATGTGCGGCCGCGTCAAGCGGTGATTCAACGACGATCACTTATACAACGCTGTGGGCGAGCCCTTGGGGTCTAGCGTCGAACTCCGCTTTATAATTGGCCATATCTGGACGACCGAGATTGCCGAACATGAATTTTTTGTACGCTTCGACGCCGGGTTGATCCAACGGGTTGATGCCTTGCAGATAACCTTCCGTCAGGGTAGCCACTTCCAGCAGATAAAACAGTTGGCCAAGCGTATAGGCATTGATTTCAGGCAGGATCAAATTGATGCTGGGTCGCCCGTCTTTGGCGTAGGCAAAACGTGTTCCCTCCATTGCGCCCGTCTGCATCTGATCGAGGCTCCATCCCGTCAAATAGTTGAGCCCATCAAGGTCGTCACGATCATCGGGAACAGTGATGGCATGCGCGCTGCGTTCAACCACCAGGTTTGTCACAACGGTATTGCGCGGTCCCTCCTGGATTTGTTGCCCCCGGGCATGAAGATCCCGGGAATTGACCGATGCAATGGGTATGCGCCCGCCCTCGGCCTTGCCGAGACTTTCGGCGCACAGTTGGTCGTACCAAAAACCCACGTATTCCAGACGCTTGCTCCAAGAAGCCATCAAGGACACGTTGCGCCCACGCTGGTAAGAAAGATGCATCAACGCAGCGTACATATAAGCGGGATTCTCAAACATTTTGTTGCTGCGACAACGAATGGCCATTGCGTGGGCACCGGCGACCAACGCCCGGATGTCAACGCCCGCAATCGCCGCAGGAAGCAAACCGACCGGTGTGAGGATCGAGAATCGCCCCCCCACATTGTCTGGAATCACAAAGGTCTCATAACCGGCACGATCGCTGAGACGTTTCAAATTACCAAGTTGCGCATCTGTGGTGGCGACGATGACATCCCGAACCGCCGAACCATAAACCTGTTCGGCGCGTTGTCGAAACAACCGAAATGCCACCGCCGTTTCAATGGTCCCGCCCGACTTGGAAATGACATTTTGGGTAAAGCCATCATCTATCCCAACAGGTCCCTGCGTGGGCAGCCGTTCAAGTAATGCGTGCATTACGTCTGTGTCGAGATTGTTGCCCTCAAAATAGATGCGCGGGCGGCCGTTACGCTGTGCGCGACTCAGTTCGTTGCGATAGGGCGAAAAGAGTGCCTCCAAAATGGCGCGTGCACCGAGGTAGGAGCCGCCGATACCGAGAACGACGTGGGTATCGGCCAGCGCTGCGAGGCGATCGGCACAGGCTTGAATGGCCGCTAATTCGCTCGGGGCCTGTTCGGGCAGGTCAAGAAAACCCAAAAACTCCGAACCGTCACCCGTGCGGGTTTCAATGGCGTGATGGGCCAAGGCGAGCGCAGGTCCCAACGCCTCCAGCGCCGATTCATCAAGCCCTGATTGCGTCCCGATCATCCGCGAAAGCATATAGTTATAATCAAGACGCACCGCCATGCGCGCTTGCCATTCCGGGTTCAAAAACTCCACGCTCCGCCTGCTTTCTTTGCTTGCCGACAAAAACCCGGCATTGATCATGACCTGTCGAGGGATTTTAACTGACTCATTGTTACCTTGATTCACGATACGATCAACCGGTATGGTCTGGAACCTAATAAAACAATGCACTGCAGACTGCCCTGCCCGATACGACAAGTCCTGTCCACCCACCTGAAAACGGCTTTTGACTGATCGCTTTCACGAGTTTGCCTGCCGCTTGTGGGGCAGATGGCCCGCTTCCTTTGGTTAATCAGGCGCGGGTTGCTTTCGGTGGCGCAAATGCGGTACGCCAAGCGTTGCCAATAGCTGATTTCGAGGCGGTGACGAACTGACCGGTTCCGTCACCGCCTCACGGACTGCCCCGACGATAGGCGCTGGTTGAACCGGGTACAAGAATACGCGTACGTTCGTGTTTTTGCGATCGCTGGGCCGTAAGGGAAACACCGTTTGGCGCATCGTGACACAAGTTTGTTTGCAAGGTGGTATTTACGCGTGAGTGGCGCCATCGTTGAGTTGATTATCAAACGTCCGTGGGCGATTGTTGGTTGTTGGTTGGTCGTGATGCTGATGTCGCTGCCGCTCAGTTTGCATTTGGGTGATCGACTGGCGCGCAGTCACCTGGATATTCCGGGCAGTCAAGCGGTCGATGTGATGAATGAGTTGACGGACAATTTCGTCAATCCCTACATCGCGCCGCTGGTTGTCGTGATTGAGACGCCAGCGCGCACGCCAGGCGATCCGGCACTGGATGCCTGGCGTGCGCGCCTGAGACAGCGACTTGCGTCGGTGCCGGACGTCTTGGGTGTTGTCGATTCCAAGCCTCCGCTTGGTTTGTCGTTGCCGCGCTTACGTGATGCCCACGCCGAAGTGTGGTTTATCGGTCGGACCTTGCGGGATCGCGAACGCAGTCTCCTGCCGCCTGTTCGCGAGATAATCCAACAGGAATTACCCACGCTGAAGGCTTTCGATTCCGCGGCACAGGTTTATGTGACGGGCGCGGGGGTTTTGGAAGCCGACATTGTTGGGGGAACGATGGGTGACAGTGCCACGGCGGAACGGCGTGTACTGCTTCCTGCCTTGGTCTTGCTGATGCTGGTATTTGGTACGCCACTGGCTGCCGCCATGCCGGTTTTGTTGGGCGCGGCTGCGTGTTTGCTTGCCATGGCCTTGTTGGTTGTGGGAACAGACTGGGTTGGCATGAATGGATTTGCCCAGACCACCGTGTCGATGATCGGTTTGGCGTTGGGAATTGATTACTCGCTGCTGGTTGTTTCACGATTTCGTGAGGTGCGGCGTGGCGGAGCATCGGCAGCAGACGCTGTCAGGATGGTGTTTAAAACGGCTGTTCGCACGGTGCTGGCGTCGGGCTGCCTGGTTGTGATTTGCATGGCAGCTTTGCTGATTTTAGGAACCACGGATGCTTACTCGGTGGGGGTTGCGGGCGTTCTGGTCGTGGGCGCCGCGCTTGCCGCTGTATGCACCTTGTTGCCTGCTCTGTTGCTGCTGGGTGACCGGTGGCTCGATTGGCCGGCAGGTTGGTCACGCCTGACCGATTCGGGGTGGGGGGCTCAGAAATGGTTGCGTTGGGGCGCTTTTGTTCAACGCCATCGGTTTTGGTTGAGCCTCGGTGTACTCGCACTGTTGTTGGCGATCGCCTGGAATGCCTCCAGAGCGGTGTTTGGGGTGCCGGAAACCCGTCATTTCCCGGCAGAACTGGAGGCGGTCAAGGCTGCATCAGTGTTGAAGCGTCTGAATGGTGCGAGTGTCAGTCAACCGATTCCGATGGTTGTAAGCACCCGTGACACCGGTGGGGTATTGGGTGCAGCAGGGGTTAAGCAGATGTTGGAACTGTCGCGGCGCTTGCATGAGGATCCGCGCATCAAGGCTGTTTTGTCGCCGGTGGACTTGCGGCCTGGCACAAAGGCGATGGCTTATCGCCTGTTGTACGCGAATGCTGAGCGCGCCTTGCAGCGTTATCCCGCGATCGCGACCTATACCCTGAGTCGGGACCACCGAAAAGCCTTGTTTTTGGTGTGGCCACAAGATGCCGTGACGCTGAAAGAGGCGGAGGGCATCGTTGCGGAGTATCGGCGGTATGCGGGAGAGTTGGCGGTTGCGATCAGCGGCAATGCCGCGTTCAACCTCGATTATAGACTCGCATTGGAACAGCGGGCGCCTTGGTGCCTCACCGCCGTGTTTGTGGGGTCGTTTGTCTTGCTTGGCATCCTGTTCCGTTCAATACTGATCCCGTTTAAAGCAATTTTACTGAATCTGTTGGCTGTTTCAGCATCGCTTGGGGCGCTCGTGCTGGTTTTTCAGGATGGTTGGTTGTCCAGTTGGATTGGCCTTGCCGAACCGATTAACGCCTGGCCTTTGTTCATTCCGGTATTGGTGTTTTGTGTGACGTTTGGCCTGAGTATGGATTACGAAATCTTTTTACTCAGTCGGGTACGGGAAGCGCGAAGTCAGATGAATGAAGAGCAGGCGATTTTGGCAGGAATGGGCCAGTCTGGCAGCATCATTGCGGCGGCGGCCTTGATGATGATCTTGGTGTTCGGTTCGTTTGCCTTTGCGCGAATTGTATTCACGCAATTGTTCGGCCTCGGGTTGGCCGTGGCCATTTTGCTTGATGCGACTTTGATTCGCGCGATACTGGCTCCTGCTTTGTTGCTGCTCGCGGGTCGTTGGAACTGGTGGCCAGGCGATCGCACCGACCAAAAGTTCCCGTCTTGACAACCCGGTGTGGTGGCTCACAGCTTAAACGGCGTTTGGGTCCAGGTTTCCGAGCGTTGCCAAAGGATTTGAGCGAGCCCCTCGTCAAGCGCCTGCATAGAAGGTGCCGCCGGGCCCGGTTTGCCCCAAATTTCGCGAAAACCGTTGGGGCCCCAGTAAGCACCATTGGGGATGGATGTGTCCAAGGCTGCCGCGATTTGCGGTGCAGCGCCCGATTCCGCATCCATGGCCAAAAAGCGGCTCAACCAGGCAGTCACGCTCATATCACGAAACAACGGGGTGTGGGTCCAACCGGGATGGGCTGCGACAGCCGCCATGTGGGGATGGGTCTGCTTCAGGCGGCGGGACAACTCGAGACTGAAAACCAGGTTTGCCAATTTGCTGTTGGCATAGGAGTGGGGCGCACCAAAGTCCTTGGCCGGATCGGCATTGGCAAAGTCCAGGGTTCCACGACGGTGGGCGATACTGCTGACCGTGACGACCCGTGCTGCGGGCGCCGCTGCCAAAAGTGGAAAAAGTCGGGCCGTCAGTAAAAAATGACCCAAATGATTGACGCCAAAATTGGATTCGAAGCCATCGCGCGTTTGGATGTGGCGAAAGTTCATGACACCTGCGTTGTTGATTAATACATCAATCGTCTTCTCCGATGCCAACAAGCGCTCGGCAAAACGCTGGATACTGGCCATATCCGCCAAATCGCACAGGGCAATCTGCGTTAACTGGTCCGTTGGGCCAAGAATGGCCTGCAGTTTGTCGACATCCCGAACCGCAGCGATGATCCGCGCGCCCTGGGCTGCCAAAGCGCGGACGGATGCCAATCCGAGTCCACTTGATGCGCCCGTGATTACAACCGTCTTCCCATCCATACGCTGCGACACAGACTATCCTTTCAAGCCAACCATTTCGCCCCGTGACCCATTTCACAGCAACGTTCACGACTCTGTCACCATGATAACAGCCACACAACGATGCGTCTCGCAAGGGGGAAGGCATCCATTTGCTGATTGGTCGTGAAATGTTCGGTCGCTTTATGCTGGTTGTGACACTGGGCGTCGGGTTTGTTATCGTTGCATCTGGGGCGGCCAGTTATCGTCCCAACAGCGAAATCGACGCCTTTCACGCCGGCACGAACGATCGAATTGTCATTGTGACGGGTATAAATAGTAGCAAGCGATGCCAAAAAACAGCGATAACACCGATACACCTCGCGGCAGGCCACTCGCAAAGTTTTGGGTGAAAAAGGGTTGACGAACGGCACAGACAAGGTGCGGTGGGACAGGGAGACCGACTATGCAAGAGACATGGGTGAACCCGGACTTATCGATCACACCTTGTACTGAGCCTGCTCGCGATTGTGCTGGCACAGTCTTTGGCAGTTTCGACTCGGTTGTGGAGGGTTGGTATTGGGCGTGTGCGGCCGGCGAATTGCGGCGCGGGCAGATCCAACCCCTGAATTTTCTTGGTCGGAACATTGTCGTATTCCGCGATGAGCAAGGCGTCGCCCGCGCGATGGATGCGTATTGCCCCCACATGGGTGCCCATTTGGCTGAAGGGCGGGTGGATGGTGAGGGGATTCGCTGTTTCTTTCACCACTGGAAAATGGGTGCGCAAGGGCAGGTGGTCGACATTCCGTGCCAATCGCATCCTGCGCGCGTGGGTGTCAAGGTGTGGCCCGTGGCGGAGCAGTATGGCATGGTCTGGATCTGGAATGGAGCGGTTGCTTTGCGCCCAGTGCCTTACATCCCGGAATTGGCCGGTCAGGAAATTGATTGGTTGCTTGGCAATCGGTTTGAGAAGGGGTGCCATCCAAACATTGTGATGGTAAATGCGATTGATGAGCAGCACTTTCACTCGGTACACCCATTGGCATCATCGTTGGCGGATGGTTTGCATTTTGCGGTATCGTCCCCGGCGCAAAACTGTCAAATGTTTGACAATGATCGTCCCGTTCCAACAAACAACCCCTTCAACCGTTTGCTGGCGCGTTGGTATGCGGGGCCTTTGACGTATCGGATGGTTTATTGGAATGGTTCTACCGGTTCGGTGACGGTTGGGCCTGATTTTTTGCATTTTCACATCATTTTTGCCTTGCGTCCGACGGCTAAAGGGACATCGGAGGGCCAGACCATTTTGGTGACGGCCAAGCGCAAAGGGGTGATGGGGTGGTTGCTCAACCGGGTCATCTTAAAAGTGACGGAGATTGTGGGCAATTATTTTGCCAAGGGCGATACGCAGGTTTTCCAGACGATTCATTGGAAGTTTCAGACACCGATCGGCGCGGATCGCCCAATCGTTGAGTTTATTCGGCATGTCGAGCAGCAACGGGCGGTACCGTGGGGCAGTTGGGATGGTGACCAAAACGATTCTGCGGTCTTGGCGGCAAAACGCAAGGGGGACGCGTGTCAGCATTGATCTCGCGAACGGTTGCCGTCCGTGAACTGGACCACAAGGTGCGTCAGCGCATGTATGCGATTTTCGAAACGTACTACACGGCGGTGTCACAGGAACAGTTTGAAATCGATCTTGCCAATAAAGATGCGGTTATTTTGTTGCTGGAACGCGGGTCAAACGTGTTGAGGGGTTTCTCGACCTTGCGGCAGATGGTGCTGACAGACGAATCGGGTCGAACGGTGCGGGCCATTTTTAGTGGTGACACCGTGGTTGAAGCGGCATTTTGGGGGCAAAAGGTTTTGGGTGTGGCATTTTTGCGGTATTTGTGGTTTGCGAAGCTGAAGCGACCGTTTGAGCCGTTGTACTGGTTTTTAATCAGCAAAGGATACAAGACCTATTTGCTGATGGCCAACAATTTCCCAACGCATTACCCACGGCATGAATGTGCGACGCCGCTGACCGTGCAAGTTTTGATTCATCGATTTGCGCAGGGCTTGTTTGGCGCGGATTATGATCCGGAATCCGGTTTAATTCGTTATGCGGTGTCGAAAGGACAACTGAAAAGTGGCGTCGCCGAGGCGACGCCAGATGAAATGGTGCGTTTTCCGCGCATTCGTTTTTTTGAGCAAAAAAACCCGTACTGGCGAGACGGTGCCGAGTTGGTATGTTTGGCGGAAATGACTTTCGGTTTGCCGTTTGCCTATGGGTGGAAGCGCGTCAAAAAGGTGACCCTGGCGCCTTTTTATCGCCTCAAGGCGCGACCGGTTGTGCGTGACGTCAGTGTAGCCATTGAACGGGAGTCCGGAATACAACCCCTGGTTGGTGCGTTGGATACAGGGAGTGTTTCCGATGGTCGTTGATGACATGCCCGTGTGCGATCGCACCCAGTCGATTTTGCGTCACGCTTTGCACAAGGCGGGGAGTACTTTCGAGTCTTTTAAGGGTGTGCCTGATAATTTTTGGGATGGGCAATTTTTTAATCTGGAACGCACAAGCGTCTACCGTTCGGCACGGCGTGATGTGCAGCAGCAAATTGTTTCGCGGTGTAATCGGGGTTTGCTTGAGGAAGCTTTTTACATTGAGGATGCCGGCATGGTGTATGCGTCTCGCATGTGCATGCTGGCTGATTCCGATGAGGAACGCATGCTATATGCCTTGTTCGCGGCTGATGAGGCCACCCATTATGCCTGGGTGAAAGAGGCGTTGGGTCAGGCGATCGCCCAAGTCAAGCCCAATGCGTTTCACCGTATCCTGAATGAATCGATCGCCGCTCACAACCCGGCAACACTCGTCTTTTTGATTCAAGTGGTGCTGGAAGGCTGGGGCTTGCAGCGCTACAGCGACATGATGCGGGGCTGCCAAGAACCGTGGTTTCGGCAGGTGTTACAGGCCATTTTAAAGGACGAAGCGCGTCATCATGGTGGTGGGGTCGTACTCAATGTGCAAAAGTCGTTGGTGGCCAAGTTGGGTCGCAGTGAGCGTCAGGTGTTGATTGATACGCTCAGGCAATTTTTGGGCATGGTGCAGGTAGGGCCGCAAGCGGTACTGTCGGCCATTGATGAGGCAGTGGGTGGCTTGTCGCGTGCCGAACGGGTGAAGACCCTGGAGGAATTGGATACAATGGCACACAGCGCCTCGCGTTTGAATACCTTGCGCCAGTTGATGGCGCAGGAGGGCGCACACGATGTGATTGTGGCTCTGGAAGAATTGCGTGCGTTTGACCCTTTGGAAGCAACGAGGTGTGTATGAGTGAGAAGCTGCCCCGTCCGGTTTCGGCAATCGTTCAGGATGAAAAACTCTGCAAGAAGATTCATCTGAATCATTCACGCAACAAGGAGCAGGATCATACGGCATTGCTTGACCAAGCGGCGAAAAAGTTTCGATATGAGGACTGCCAGCATCAGTATTGGAACTCGCCGGAGCATTCGCTGCTACATGGTACGCCATTGTGGGATCAGGCGGATGAGACGCAGCGTTTGCGTTTGAATCAGTTGTATTGGGTGGCGTATTATTCGCAGATCATCTCAGCGGAAGTCGCCACAATTTTCTTGAATCAGACCTGCGCAGCCGGACTTTATGCCTTGGAAGATTTTCGCGGGGTCTGTGATATGTTGGACCTCGAATCGGCCCAGGAACGCGCGCATATCAATGCGTTCAAAACTGTGAGCGATCAAGTCGAGGAAGCGCTTTTCGGTGAGCGGGTGTTTTCATGGTCCATGCGCAGCCCCTACGCGCAGACCATGCTTTTTCCGGACACCAACAAATTGAAGGATATGTGGCGCACCTTTCAGTTGCAGGCGTACAACCTGCTCACGTCAAGCAATGCGTTCATCGCGTCGCAGTATTTTACGGTGCGTGGCTTACGCACCTTGAATGGCAAGATGGTGCAACACAAATTGTCTCAGTATTACATGCGTCTGCCGGAACGAGAAACAGCCGCAGTACCCTCTGCCATCAGCCATTATCATTTTATGGATGAGAGTTTTCATTTTAACAGTTCCTGTATCGTTGGCTGCGAGGTGATTGACGCCCTGCCCAAGCCGTCGGCGTTTGAGGCGATGGTGGGCAACCGTGCGATTATGGGGTGCCAAAAGGATCACCGCCATTTTTCCGCTGTGGTCAATGGTTTGTTCTGGCACGAGCCAGCAACATTTCAGGCAATCTACAAAGTGTTGCGCAGTGGTATTTTCGGGATGGCGCATGGTGAAGCGTTGGAGATGATGCGGCTTTGCTTCGCGGAAGAAAACAATGGCAACACGGCTTCGTTTGCAACCATGCAGACGGCGATCGATTCGTATCAGCGCTATTTGGATCCCTTGGGTTACGTCAATGCGGAGAACAAGAATTTGAGCCTGATGCGTCAGACAACGATGCAAGGTTATCTGACGCAAAATCGGCGAGCGTTGGCTGACTTTGCGCGAAATGTGAAGCCGGATCGAATTCCTGGGGTTCGTCCCACGATGCGGGAGGCGGTGACGTGACGCAATTTCAGATTCACTATGAGGAACCGGGGTACGAGCCGTCAACCGTATCGGCGGGGCGATCGCTCTCTGTGGAACTTGATGCCACGCGTTCACCAATTTTATTTGGTTGTCGCACAGGTATCTGTGGCACATGCCTTGTTGAAGTGCAGGCGGGCCTCGAACAGTTGGAACCCCCGGGTGGCGATGAGCAGGAACTGCTGGATGTGTTGACGGACAATCCCCGCGCGCGCCTTGCCTGTCAGATTGATGTCTGTTGTCCCCTCACCCTCAAGCCGTTGCCGCAGTGAGGGTTGTTTGTGGGGGTAAGTGAAAGGGATTTTTGGTACATCGTTTCCGAGTCGCGTGCGTTGGGCCGACAGGATGTGTTGGCGCGGCAGGTTCTCGGTGAAAATCTCGTGGTTTTCAGAAACGAGTCCGGGGAGGCGGTTGTGTTGCAAGACCGGTGCAAACACCGCGCAGCGCCGCTGTCGAAGGGGCGCGTTGTGGATGGCAAACTCGTCTGCGGGTATCATGGCTGGACCTATGGCACAGGTGGTGCGGTGGTCGCGGTACCGTCCGAAGGCACCAATTTCAAGCAGGTAGCCAAACGGTGCGCGGTTGTCTATGAGACCCGCGAATTGGATGGCTTTGTTTATGTTCGTTTGAATGCGACGCCGACGTTGACGGTAGAGCCGTTTCGGATGCGGCGCTATGGTGAAGCGGGTTATCGTACCGTGCGGGTGATTAACCTGTTTGAAAATTCCGTCACCAATTGCATTGAGAATTTTATTGATATTCCTCACACGGTTTATGTCCATCCTGGTATTTTTCGTCGGGAACGCCGTCAGCCCATTGATGTGTCCATTGCGCGCCAAGGTGCGAGCGTGCGGGCGGAGTATTTTAACGAAAACACGAATTTGGGCTGGTTCAGCCGATTTCTGAACCCCGGTGGGCACAGCATCGGACACACCGATGAGTTTTTTGCGCCCAATGTCAGTTGCGTTGAGTATCACATGGGTCCCACCCGACACCTCATCATCACGTCGCAGGCCATACCGCTTGAGGCTGGCAAAACTTTGGTCTATACCGATGTCACCTACAATTATGGCATCTGGACGCGTTGGATAACCTGGGCGATCCGGCGCTACTCACAGGCCATCATCGACCAAGACATTGTTGCACTGAAACAGCAAGGGGACGTGATTCGTCGCTATGGTGAAGATTTCGCCAATACGCCCTCTGACTTGATTCATGTCTACGTGGAAAGCATTCAAAAAGAGATTCACGAGGGGCGGGACCCGGCCTGCCTACCGCCCAAATCGGCCCGCGTGACGATGTACATCTAAGAAGGCTGCAAGATGGAACGCGTGGTTCATCAATTGGGTAGCGCCGCATTGACCGGTGTCTGTTTCCTGCTTTTCACCATTGTGGTCTGGCGGCGCCTCGGCGTTGCTGGCTGGTTACGAAGCCGTCGACCAACGGAATGGTCGATGGATGCTGTGGGCTTGTGGATCCAAGGCGTGACGATTCCTTTGTTGCAGGCATGGCTGGTGGTTCAGGGCTTGCGCTGGCTTTGCCCGAATCTGGAAGGAATATGGTCTGTGCCGGGATGGGTGGCTTTTTTGGGCGTATTCGTGGGTGTTGACTATGCCTATTACTGGAACCACCGCTTGCTGCATCGCCGTTCCTTGTGGCCCATTCATCGCGTTCATCACGGGTCGCGGGTGTTGGATGTGTGGGCGACCTCCCGCAATCCCGTTTGGGCCAGTTTTTTGATTGTTTACCTGTGGCTGAATGGTGCCTGGGTGTTTGTAACGGGCTGCGAAGCGGCGGTGTTGTGGGCGGCGGCTTTGTCATCGGCAATGGATTTGTGGCGGCATTCGGGGTGTTATCTGTCGCCGCGGATTGATGCGTGGGTGGGACGCGTATTGATTACCCCAACGGATCACGCGTGGCATCATGCGGGTGCCGGAATCAATTACAATTACGGTGCCAATTTCAGTTGGTGGGATCGCATGCACGATACCTATCGAAGATTCGAACACCCACCGGACACCGTTGGCGTTCCAGTGCCAGGTACAGTTTTTAGACAATTGGTGTGGCCTTATCAATGACATTGCTTGCCCGTCTGATGACCCTGTTCCCGTCTGTGCACCTTGGGGCACTGCTCGGGGCGATTACATGGTTCGTCTTTCACCCCTGCTGGCCAACCTTGGCCCTGATTCCAACGGCGGCCTATTTGCTGCCACTGCTCGCCTATCACCTTCATCAACTGGTGTGGCGCCTGGAAGAGGGAACCTTTTCGATCGCCCAAGGCTACTCCCCTTGGTTCGGTACCCACATGATTCAACAAGGGTTGATTGCCGTCCCTTTTCTCGAAAATGTCCTGCGCCTCGTACCGGGTCTTTTTCAGTTGTGGTTGCGGGCTTGGGGTGCGCGCATCGGACGCAACGTGTATTTTGCACCGGGGTTTGAAATTGCGGATCGCGGCATGCTGGAAGTGGGTGACAACGTCATTTTTGGCTACGGCGTCAAAGTGACTTCCCACTACATTTCACCGAGCCGACAATATGGCGGGATGAAAATTTACATCAAGCGTGTGTGCTTTGAGGATCGCGCATTTCTTGGCGCCTCAAGCCGTTATGGCCCCGGTGTCGTCGTCAGGGCAAACGCGTTGGTACGCGCCACCGTTGATGTCTTGCCCGACATCGTCATCGAGGCACGAACCCCGGAGTCAGCCCCTCACGAACCCACTACTGACGTGGCACAGTGAAGCCCCTCCGTTGGTTGCTGCGGGGATTGTTTCTCGCTTACAGTGCTCCGTTTCTGGCACGCTTTGCGCACAGCCTGCGCCACCCAGCCCATGCACAGGCAACCGTATTGAAACGCCTGACGCGCCTGGCTCGACAGTCGTCGTATGGACGGCATTACGGCATTGAAACACCGCCTGACTTTTTACGCCGTTTGCCCATTGTGTCCTTCGATGACCTGACACCATGGGTTGAACGCGTCACCCGCGGCGAACCTGATGTGTTGCTGCCAGGTATCGTACGCCAATTCGAACCAACGTCCGGGAGCGCGGGCCAATCCAAGCTCATTCCCTACCCTCCCACCTTGTTGCAGTCCTTCAGGAGAATGTTTGTTTTGTGGGTGGGTGATTTGCTACGCCACGACCCCGGGCTTGGCCAAGGGCGTTTTTATTTTTCCATTTCGCCGCGCTTTCACCTCGCAAGCCATTCGATCGCCGCAGGTTCGCAAGTAGGTTTCGAATCCGATGCGGATTACTTGGGGCGTTGGCTCAAACCATGGCTGGATCCATTTTTTGTTCAGGTGCCGGACGCCGCCGCCGCACGTGATGCCGAATCATTCAAGCAAGCGGTCAGCGTTGCGCTGCTTAAAGCGCGAGATCTCGAATCGATTTCGATCTGGAATCCCACCTACCTGTTGATCCTGTTTGACTGGATTTCAGCCAATCGTCAGGATTTGCTGACAGCCAATGGGCCGGCACTGCACCCAGACACTCGCCAAGCCCTCGCAGAAACGACGATAGACTGGCGCCGCATCTGGCCCTCACTGCGTTTGGTTTCCTGCTGGAGGGATGGTCACGCGCAAGCGGTGGCGGAACGCTTGCAAGACTGCCTGCCGGACGTGCGCTTTCAGGGCAAAGGGCTCTTGGCCACCGAAGCCCCTCTCACCATTCCCTTGACTGGTGTCACAGGCGGTGTGCCCCTGCTTGATGATGTCTATTTTGAGTTTGAAACGGACGATGGTCATTGGCTCGGACTGCACGAGCTGAAAATGGGTGAATCGTACCAGGTGATTGTGTCTCAGATGGGTGGTTTGTACCGGTATCGGTTGGGGGATGTCGTGCAAGTGGTGGGACGGATTGCGCAAACCCCAACCTTGGCTTTTCTGGGGCGTGGGCGACTGGTATCCGATCTCGTGGGCGAAAAACTGTCCGAAACATTGATCCGTGCCGAGGTGTCGAAGCTGTTGCCTGACGACGCATCGGTTGCGAGTTTTGTGCCGTGCCGCATCGGGGGCGATCGCTACTGCCTCGTGATGGACCATTGCAGCCAAGACACCGTCGCACTGGCTGCCCATATTGACGCCCAATTGCTGAACAGCCACCATTATCGTCTGGCCAGAGAGTTGGGCCAATTGGGGCCGATTGAACCACTCATTCACCCCCAGGCAGCATCGATTCTGGCCGCCTGGCAAACCAGGCAAGGCATGAAATGGGGTGACATCAAACCGACACTGCTGTTTGTCCGACTCGCTGATCACACACTGCTGGACGACCTGCGCACCGACGATGGCGCAAAATGACACCCCGCCCAACACCCTGTCACCACGGCGTGCCAATGCGCTGTCAGCGTGGTCAACAACCGCAATTGAATCGGCAACATCAAAGCGACAGTCGTTCACATTGCCATGTCTGGTTTTCACTACTGACGGCGTTTTGTCAAAGCACTGCGATGAGGGGTAAAATTGGATTGCAAAGGGTGATCGTGCGCGCAGAGCGGAAGTATCATGAATCGAGATAAAAACGGGGCCACTCAACCGCATGTGGGGCACCCCGTATTCAATAACTGGGATGTCGTCCCACTCGCGTGGTATTTGCTTGGCCCCACAGAGGATGTGGCACCCCTGAAAGTCAAGGCGTACGAGCTCTGCAATCAGCGTGTGGTTGTTTTTCGTGGTGAGGACGGGCGGTTACGCGCGATGGATGCGTTTTGTTCCCATATGGGAACAGATCTGGGCATTGGTCGCGTTGATGGCAATCAGTTGCGCTGTTTTTTTCATCACTGGCGCTATGACGGAGACGGCGTCTGCACGGATATCCCCTGCGGCGAAGCCATTCCGGAGCGTGCACGGTTGCAGGCCTATGATGTACGCGAACGCTACGGGTTTATCTGGATCTGGCCTGAGCGACAAGCAGCAGGCGATGTGCCGGAATACCCTGAACTGCAAGGGTCAGCGGTGTATGCGATTCGTGGCAGGGCGGTCACCCGACCCTGTCATCATAACATCAACATGATCAACGGCTTGGATGCGCAACATTTACGCACGGTTCACAATATTCCGATTGAGATGACCCTGAAAACCGAGGAAGCAGCGGATGGCCGCATTATCGAGTTTCGCATGGAAGGTGCCATTCCCGATAAAACCTTGGTGCAACGAACGATCCGTGGCTTGCTGGGTACGCGTTACGCTTACAGCATGCGCTATGTTGATGCCTCAATCGGTATGCTGCGAACCTTGGAAGATGTCCGCTGGTTCGGCCGGTGGCAGGCTGAACCCACCCGCATGATTTTTGCCTACACACCCTTGGCCAACGGGCAGGCCCGCACACAGCCGATTTACATTGCACGCAAGCCGGAATCGTTGTTCGGCCGTATGGCATCGTATGTACGCCTGGTACTGACCGTTTTGGGATTTTTGTGGTTAAGGGATGAAGACGGCATGATTTATGACAACATACGGTTTCAAACGCAAACGATGTTGCAGATCGACGCCGGACTGGTTCGCTTCATACAGTATGTCAACAGACTGAAACTGTCCCGTTGGTCAACCAGCGGTCATTATGAAAAACTCAAGAAAAACCCAGCGCAGACAAACGAACGGGAAGTGATCCCAGGCGGTTGAGTGGCCTGGGTTCAAAGTTGGTTAACCCAACGACCGGGCGTTTTGCACAAGGTCTTCAAACGGGTCCCAAGATTTTCTGTCGATTGCTCACAGCCTTGATCACGACGGTTTTGCCGCTTTACGCAGCGCGGACCAGTTCATTTGTACAATCGCGATATCATATTGGCCGTCTTGCTGCTCGCCAACCTTTCGTTTGTGGCTGTAAGCCAACCACTTTCCATCCGGAGACACCTGCGGGTGCTTCGCATTTTTGATACTGGTCACAGCCATTGGTGCACCCTGTTGGTTGAAATCATAAACATAGATGTTACGGCGACCGGATGCCGCATCCGTGGCATGGAAGGTGATGACCCCCGGCACCGCGGTAAAAAACGGGTGCTTTGGTGCGACCAGCGGTTCAAGCGGCAACCAACGCGTGGGTCCTCCCGCAAATGGCACCAAGCCGATACGAGTGGGTTGCTCACCAGCAACGGGCGATCGCCCCAACAAATACGAATGGTACAATATTGAGCGTCCATCCTTTGAAAAACTGGGATGCACATCGTTTTGATTGCCATTGTCCGTCAGACGACGCGGCTTGCCATTGGGCTTGTCCATCGGCACAATATACAGATTGGCCTTCCGCCCATCGCGCTCGGAATTGAACACGAGCCAACGACCGTTCGCAGAAAAGGTCGGATGCTTGTCATCACCCGGATACTGAATCAAAGGCTGACGCTTGCCCGTCGCAACCTCCACAAGTCCGATGTCGAATTCGCGGCTGCCCCCTGAACCAGGCTTTTGATCGGCCTCACGAAAAGCGATAAAACGGCCATCAGGCGTCCACGTCGGCTGTTGGCAATCAGACTGATTGAAGGTTAACTGACGCTTGGCACTGCCATCAGCCTTCATGATCCACACATTGTAAGCACCACCTTCGACTTCAGCACGCTGAAACGCAATCAGCTGTCCATCCGGCGACCAAATGGGATGCTCTTCGGATTGCGTGGAATCTGTCAAAAACTGCTGCGTGTCCGCAATCGCAATCCCATTGGATGCATAATCAGACGTTTTTTGCGCAGCGGTGCCCTGCGGCGCTACGTTTAAACCCGTGAAACCACCTGTCCCCGCACGCGTACACCCTGCAACCGCCAATCCCATCACCATCACGACGATACCAGCACGCTTGATCAACTGAAGCCCCCCTGAATCACCAATACCTGAAGACGATTATCGGTTGGCTTTACTAAAACTTGCTTGATTCTTAAACGGTTTTAAATCTTGTGTAACGGACAGACCTGCGCCAATGAATTGACGATCGATCGGATGAAAGGGCTTGAACGTGATCGATGCTGCAAAGAATAACGCTTCCCCGCCGGATCTCGGTGGCCGGCGTTGTTCGCAAGTGGTTGACGAAATTGTCTTCGATCGGCTCCTTGTACTGCGGCGCATGCCACGTGGCACGCGCTGGGTGACGATGCGTTTGCGGCCCGCTGTCGACGGCTGCCTGACCTCGCAGCGCGGCAAGAAGCGATCATACAACGCAGCCGGGTCATCCCCGTTCGGAATCTCGTTGCTCGTGCATCTCATCATTTAAAATTGGGGTGATATCCGTCTTTTTCACACACGTCAAGGCGGTTCATTGACTATAACGACGTCGGGAGCCCTCTTGTCACGCTGGAAAGCGAAAGGAAAAGAACGATGGCAGGACCAACTTTCAACCCGAATGGCGGGGCGTCAATTCCGACCTCTACAGCCTTAACGTCCTCGAAGCAGTCCGACAAATCTGAGACTTCGCCGGTCGTTAACACAGTAATCATGGCTAGTCGGTATCAAGATAATGCGGCATTCGGTTCCCCTAGTCAGCACTCAAAGTCCGTATTGCCTAGATTCGATGCGCGAACAGTGAGAAATGTCGCGTATCCTGTTGGGTTGATCGGGATGCTTAGCGTGTTGGTAACCGGTTTCAAGTCGCCAGTTGCGTGGGCGGTAGCGTTTGGAGGACTCATCGTCGCTTCTGTCGCAGATACGATTAGTGGATGACACAACCGGTCTTGTTGATGTGAACAGTCCAGTCGTTAGATCGGGCCACACAACACTGACCGAGTCGTGAGGCAATTGTGGACAGTAATGATGACCAATGGCTTCCATAACGGGCCGGTTGCCAGCATTTGCTGGGACCGACCTGTTATGTACCAGCGCCCCGGGAGGGACTCGAACCCCCGACATCATCCTTAGGACGGACGCGTTCTATCCAACTGAACTACCGAGGCGTGATGACATTATACATGAGCCGGGCGGAGCTTGCCACGTTTAAGCAGTCGTCAGTTTACGGCCTGATAGTGACGGCCGTCTGATGCGACGCCATCAGCTGGCAACAGGCGCCAGTTGGCCTTGAACACTTTTTCTGGTGAAATGGTGCGCCAGCGCTTGACCTGTTCAATCAACAACTCCCGAATCTCAGGAAAGTCAGATTTCTCAAGTGTAGCCTGCTTAAGCATCGTGTAGCCACCGCCCCCATTTTGGCGATAGCTGTTTACCGCCATGGTAAAAGCTTGTTTTGGCATCACGTCTTGCCCCTGATAACGCAGGCCGACAATCCGCGAACCAACCGGCTGACGAACATCAATGGTGTAATCTACACCTGCGACGAGGTCCTGGTTGTATGCCGGTTGGCTGTCATCGAAAATCAATCCACCCGGGGCATAGGGTTTGTAAAAGGATGCCGAGAACTCCAGATAGTCTCGTAGCTGCTGACCGGTCAAGCGAATCCGGGTCAGCGTGTTTTCGTACACGTACAGTGCCGCGAGGTCTGCGACGGTAATTCGCCCTTTGGGCAGATGGGCGTTGCTGTTGAACACGCTCACCGCCGAAAGTTGCGCTTGCGCCGCTTCGCGCTGCACCTCGCTGATGAGGTCCATCAATGGGATATCTTGCGTGCGCGCACCGATCCCCGTCCAAGCAACACTGGACCTGGCAATCGGTGTTCTGACATAGCGCAAAGTCGCCTCGTGGGCTTGCCGGCTCGCAGCCAGTATGGCTTCGTCCGGTGGAACCCCTTCCGTACTGAGCGTGCGGGCATCCTTGCCGGTGAGACGCCACCGGTCGTCCACCTTTTTAAAGGTTAGATCCACCACTGCGAGGCGCTCCCCCCATTTCTTGGCCTGCGTCAGCAAAACACCGTGGTGCAGCAGTTTGGGCAAGTCTTTGTGTGAGTGTCCCAGCAGGATCGCATCAATGTCCGGACACGCTTCGGCCAGGTGCGCGCAGGCATTTTCTTCCGGAATGCCCTCATCTGCAGCATAACCACTGAAGGTGCTGTCGTAAGGTGCACCGAGCCCTGAGTGAATGATCACGACAATGGCGTCAACCCCGGCTGCTTTCACACGCGGGATCTCACGTTTGGCTGCGACGACGATGTCACCGAAATCTTGCTTGCCACTGACATGCTTGCGGTCCCACACCGCCACCCCGGGGGTTGTGAACCCAATCACCCCGATCCTTACCTGGTCAACGGTTTTGATGATCCAAGGGCGATAAACCAATTTATCCGTCCCGTGATGATAGATATTGGCCGACAAAAACGGATAGCGAGACTCCCGACGCGCTTTTTCCAGATAGGAAATGCCGTAGTTGTATTCGTGATTGCCAATGGCGAACGCATCAAATCCCATCAAGTTGTAGGCAGCAACCATCGGATTGGGTGCGTGGGTCGCGATGCGTGCGTGATAATACGTCAAGGGTGTTCCTTGCAGGCAATCACCGGAGTCCACCAGCAAGACGTTCGGATTGCGTGTCCGTTCCTGTTTGATGAGCGTTTGGACACGGGCGACCCCTAAGGCTTCGTCACCCGCATCGTGGTAATAATTTGTCGGATAGATGTGTCCGTGCACATCAGTCGTTCCGAGGACCGACACTTGAACCGCCTTGTCATTGCGTTCGTCTGCTGACACTGGCGCCCCAAGCACCCCCAAAACAAGCAACGCACCAACCAACAACTTGCAACGCTGATGAACGGCCACAACCGCTCCTTTCTAGAAACAAGCCAGCGCTAACGTGCCTGGATGTCTGAATCGATCCGATCACGCAACTCACGCAGACGTGCCTGATACCCCGGTTCCTCGATGTTCTCGGTCCACATCACCAAAGCATCTTCCCGATTGTCGGCGTAATACGCCTTGCGCCGCCCAAGCGATGTAAAACCATATTTTTCATATAAGCGAATCGCTGCTGCATTTGACACGCGCACTTCCAGTGTCACCCAACGGGCACCTTGTTTCGCCGCATGTTCAATGAGATGGATCAGCAAGCGCTCACCAAAGCCGCGCCGCTGCGATTTAGGATCAACCCCAATCGTCGTGATGTGGGCCTCTTCGAGGATCAGCCAATAGCCGGCGTAGCCCACCAGTTCTTCGCCAATCTGTGCCACAAAATAAGAACTTGCCACATTTGCCAGTTCATTTTGAAACGCGGCAAGGCTCCAACGTTCACCGAAACAGGCACGCTCCATGTCAACGACGCGCGTGAGATCAGAGTCGCGCATCTTGCGTACATTAAACAAGACGGCCCCCCTCGCGCTGTCGCTGTTCCCAATCAATCACCGCTTGAGGCTCCCGCAAATACAATGCAGACAACCCTTCCGCATCGACCATCCGATCAGCCTGTCCCCGTTGCTCAGCAAGTTTTGCCACCGCAAGCGCCAACACGGCCGAGCCAATGCCACTTGCGCTGTGCCAGCGTGACGGATCACGGGCTGTAACCGCCTCCCGATACCGATTGAGACCGGCTCCCACCACACTTGTCACAGCCCCTTGCGGCACTGTCGCATCAATCAGGTCCAACCAATCCCCCACAGCAACCAAACGCCCTGCAAGCACTGTTTCCCAGCCATCGCCGCCCCGTCGATAAAGGGCCCCAAACACGGCACCACGCCGCGCATCAAGCATCGGTGCCACCCACTCGGCCCCTTCACATCCCCAAGCGAGCGCATCCAGTGTATCCACTGGATGCACCGGGATACCCAACATCTGTCCTACCGTTTTCGCAAGACTCAACCCCACGCGTACACCCGTGAAACTGCCGGGGCCCCGCGCCACACCCACGCCAAGCAGCGCATCAGGGGTCAATCGATTCTGCTGCATCAAAAACTCGAGCAACGCAAACACATCTTCTGCCTGCGTTTCCTGGCAACGCATCCCGATATGCGCAACCGGTGCCCCCGCTTGCCACAGCGCGAGCGACAGGTAGTCGGTTGCCGCATCAATGCCCAGCCACATGAATCCGCGCCTCTGATAACCATCGCTCACTGGCTTGGCCGGTCGTCTGAATCACGGCCAAGCGCCCATCCCCCATAGGCTTCAACCGGATGCACAAGGCATCTTCCGGTAAAAGCGCCAAAGGCTGTTCCGCCCGTTCGGCCCATTCAATGACCACCACCCCGGGCGGGTGATCCCAAATATCAACAAAGCCCAAGCCTGCGATCTCAGAGGACGCCAAACGGTAAAGATCGAAGTGCGACAGTCTCAAACGCCCGCTGCCGTATTCATTCAGCAAACTGAAAGTCGGAGACGACACCACCTCAGCAATGCCCAAACCGCGGGCCAAACCCTGCGTCAAAGACGTCTTTCCCGCACCAAGCTCCCCGTCGAGGAGCAGGCAGTCACCCGCACGTGCGCTTGCGCCTAAAGCACAACCAAACGCCGAGGTCGCTTGCACATCCAATAATGAAACTTGATACTCAGTCACAGCGTCACAATCGCCCGCATCGGCACCCGCAGAAAAAAACCCCAGCGGAAGCTCAGGCTGCAAGGCGGTTTTTGAACCCTGCAAGTTGCAGGTGGGTGTCCGCCCTGTGGCTTATCGTTTCCTTCTCAACTTTCGCGGAAGGTCTACGGCCACCACCGGAGATAAGGACTCCCTGGTTCAAAAAATGTAGGCAAAAACACACCAAGCGACGAGAGTTCCACTGGAATGCGGCCTAGCTTAGCACAAGCCCATCACGCTTTCAACTGCTCCATCAGGATTTCAAGCGCCGGCCTTTAGAGCGATTCCCACGCACGCCGCGAACGTTGCGCGACGAGTGTCATCAACTCCGGGCCGCGATCCACAAACCCGACCGGCAGAACGATGGGTGTATTTTTGAGCCAAATCTCATAAATGGGGCCATTTTTTCCTGTTCGAACCGTCAACCGGCTCATTTGTTGCCACGCGGCATCAAGGGTTATGTGATTGCCTTGGGTTACGCGAAGACGATCGGCCAAGACCACAATTTGAAGTTTGGCCATTTGTTGCAGGTGCCAATAACCCACCAACGCCGAAAGCAGAGGGAACAGCATAAACACCGGCATCAACCACGCATTGAGCCACCAGGCGATCGCGCAGGCCAAAAGCCATAACGCGACGGCCGCCGCCAAAAATCCCGGAAACACGCGGGCAAAGCGCAGCACGGCCGCACGTGCCTTAAAAACCTGTACGCTTATCCGTTCACCAGTCATCGCTGCATCTCAATCAAGGACAACATCCGCAGGGCTTCGCCCCTCGCCCCGGCCTGATCCCACGCAATCCCCTCAATGACGGCACCAACCGACGGGAAATACTCACGCTTCAAACCGATAACGATGGCACCGTTTGCCTCTTCCATATGCACGCCGCCACTTTCAAGTGCGCTGAACCATCGTGCAATATCACCAACTTGCAAGCCTGCGACGGGTTCATTCATCAAAACAACGCGGTCAAAGCCCTGAATGAATGTGTAGGCGAACGCTTGCGTAAAACGCTCGCCAAGAACCGGACGCGCCACCTGGGGGAAAAATCGAGGCAGGGGCGCGCTTAAGATTTTTCGTAATTGCGCACCGTGGTGAGCATCGTGGTAAGCGATGAATGCCACACCACCCCAAGTCGAAAACACCGCAACGGCTGCCTGAATGGCACGGATGCCATCGGGTTGCACCACATGTTGACCGGTCAATACAATCAAAGCCTGCTGCATGTCACCCACCCGAACCCCAGTTACCCTGCCTATTTTACCCCTGTCCCCAGCCGCTTAATCATCGACCGACCAAAGGGAAAACCATCAAAGGAAGCACCCGCATTGCTCAGACCGGGCCTTTGACGGTTCGTGGCAAGTAATCCTGCAAACCAAGTCAGGATCTTACCCTTCAAGTTTTTCGATCCGTGTGACGTGCTGGGTCCGTTTCCGGACAAGGGGCCCTGAAACAAGCATCCAAAACGCTGTTTTGAAGACTTTCTGGTTTTATGACGTCTCGAACCGTCGTACAATGATTACGATGGGCGGGTGGTGCTGTGTAGCGTTGGCACTCACCGGTGAATGGTGACTGGGAGGGAGCGACCACCTTGAATCGTTTGTGGCAATGGCAAAACGATGGTCCCATCACCTTGCAGATAGCGCGTCCACTGCTTACGCGCTTGTGGTCTTGGGCGCGCAAAAGCTTGGAAGCGGAATTGGGCGCTTTTTTGATTGGCACGGTTCGCACGAATGAGGAGGGTTTGTTTCGGATCATCGTCAAGGATTTTGTTCCGGCAGAAAATACCCGTTCGAACAGGGGCGAGTTTACCTTCAAAGCTGAGGCGTTGACCCGGAATCAACACGACTTTCCGATTCCAGCCGGAGAATTGCCGAACGGTCTGACTTGCGTGGGATGGGTTCATACTCACTCAGGAAGCGGGGTTTATTTCTCCGAAACGGATTTAGAAACCCATCAACAGCATTTTAACTTGCCATTTCAACTGGCCATGGTGGTGGATCCCCGCAGCCAGTTAGCCGGCATCTATTATTGGGAACGCCCAGGCCAACTGGGTCCCGATGCCCCCGACGCACGTGAGGCACGCTTCGACCCCGCAACCGGCTTGAACGATTCAATCAAGCCGCCCCACCGCTTCAGTCGCCCGGAGCCTCTGGCTTGGGTGTTCGGTCTCTCAGGCGCGCTCGCCATCCTTGGTGTGCTCCTCTTTGGGTGGGGCGCTTCATTGAGACAGCAATCGATGGCGACCCAAACCGCGCGCCTCTTGAGTCCCAATGATGAAAACGCTTTCCGGTGGGTGCTCGCCGCCCCGAGCACGTCCTGGTTGTACGCATTGACACCTGCAGGCGCTGAAGCACCTGATTTGAGCCGAACCATGGGTGCCCAGCTTGTGGGGAATGACACCGTGATGATCCAATTGACTTACGCGGACATCGAAGCCAGTCATCTGACCGGTCCCCTGTGGCTCTGGGTTCAAAGCAACCAGGAATCGACGCCGCAGCATCTCAACGTGCCGGAACTGGTTGACACCCTCCCCCAAACAGGCATTGTCATCCCACTGGGGAACAGGCGTTTTGCCCTGCGCGAACCGAGCAAAACACGCGTGGCGGATCGGCTGCTACAGCTCGTTAACCAAGGAGAACAACCATGAGCCCAGCCACCTGGTTTGTAACTGGCGTTTGGCCCCGCAGGCGATGGGCGCTCATCACCAGTTGTGTCGAGGCGTCTGGGGATTGGCGCCAAGTACGCCTCACGCCGTTGGAACCTGCCATCATCGACGTCGAACACTGGATCGTTCTGCCCAACGATGAAGCAGCCGACCTCGATGGCACCATCGCCACCTGGGGCTTGAGCGAGCAAGGCCTAACCCTCATTGATAACCAAGGCGCCATTTGGCTTACCCCCAAAGCCCCCACACTGCGGGATGGGTTGCGTCACAGAACCGTCGTGGCCAGCATGGGCCTTGCACTGCTCGGTGCTCTATATGCTGGCTGGCAAGGCATCGTAACCGCCCGGACAGATGCTGCCAAGGGGGCGGCCATTCAATTCGCCTATGAGCGGGATGACGGATTCGGACTGCGCTGGGAGCGTACCCCACACCCCGTTCTTGCGCCCCACGCCATTCTGGTGCGAACCAAGACCCACTGGCGCCCGTATGTGCCACAATCTCCCTGAAAGCGATCGCGCCCTGAGTGCCCGCTTGACAGAGTCGTGAAGCCGGACGGTGTCAAATACTGTGGTGATGCCAGTTTGGTGACCGTTTGCATGCGAGGCCGACTAAACCAGTGGCCGTACTGCGTTGCAAACAATGGATCAGTTTAGGCAAGCAATCGCCTCCCCATCTCAACAATGTTATACTCATAGCGCGATAAAATATTAAGTAAACAGAAAATTCAGGTTAAAAAAACGTGTTGAATGATTATTTCAAAGGGTTGCGGTGTGTGACGTGGTTGTGTTTGCTGGCAGCGATGACCGCTTGCGCCCGTGTGTCTTTATCTCCGGCGGTTGCTCCGCTGGGCGGTGAGGTGCAGATACGTGCTACTGAGACACAGTTGATTAAATTGAAGCCTGGCGTATCACCCCGGGCGGTGGCGGATGAGTTGGGTGTGCGTTATTTGGGTCAGTTAGGTTTGGGGGTTCATCGGTTTGGCGTAGGGCAGACGAGGGTGGCTGGCTCGGTGCGCGGGGCTGTTTGGGCGGAGCCTGAGCGGGGTATTGATCTCGAACGGCCAACGGGGCTTGCTGTGCGTGCAGGCGTGATGCGTCGCACGAATGAGGCGCTTATGCCCAATGACCCGCTGTGGCCTGTGCAGCATGGCTGGCGGTTGTGTGGTCTGTCGGATGTGTGGCGGACGGTGCGTGGGACGTCTGAAACGGTGGTGGCTGTGATCGATTCCGGAATTGATGGTAATCATCCGGATTTGGCGGGTCAGGTGTTGCCGGGGTGGGATTTGACCGTACCCAATGGGGCGCCGGGTGGCCATGAGGATCCTTATGGTCACGGAACGCACGTGGCCGGTATCATTGCGGCACAGGCGGACAATGGTGTGGGCATCGCAGGGTTGGCGCCTGGTGTCAAGTTGCTGCCAGTGCGCATTTTTAATCGCTTTGGGCATTCGACTTCAGGGGCGAGCATGGCGGCGATCGTTTGGGCGGTTGACCACGGGGCGCGGGTTATCAATGCCAGTTGGGGGTCGACACTGGAAAGCCAGGCGATGCGCGATGCCTTGCGGTATGCTGCGCAGAAGAATGTTTTGGTGGTTGCGGCGGTGGGCAATTCTGGTAAAAACATTCCGAGTTATCCGGGTGCGGATGTTGACGCCGTGGGTGTTGCGGCGAGTACGGATCGCGATGGATGGGCGACGTTTTCGAGTTTTGGTGAATGGGTTGATCTCGCTGCACCCGGTGAAGGCATCGTTTCAACGTATCCCATCGCGCTCGGCACCGGATATCGTGTGATGAGTGGCACCTCGATGGCAACCCCGTTCGTCAGTGCGACTGCTGCATTGTTGTCAAGCGCCCATCCCGACTGGACTGTCCAGACGCTTCGCGAGAGGCTCATCGCAACAGCTGACGACATTGTTCAAACCGGCGTTGATCCCTATGCCGGTCACGGTCGAATCAACCTCAAGCGGGCGCTTGCTGCCGAATAAAAAGACGCGCCGACCACCATCCAAACTTGCGCGTTGTGACGCCGCAGGTGCGATTGTCTGGCTGTCGCCACGCCGAGTTGCCGTGGGGCTGTCAGGGCGAAGAAGCACGTGATGCCAACCCGTTGGCGTTTCATGGGGTGAACGGGTGAGCATCCCATAAAGATTGTTGTGGATCGTGACTGATAGTGACTGGTACGAAAAAACGAGTGCAACGGCATCACCCGGTTTATAATAAATGTCGCCCGTCATCGTCGTTGTGAGGAGGTCACATGGACGCAGTCCCCGTCGACTTTGAAAATCCACTCGTGGTGTATACCTTGTCAGATGCCAGCGGCCAAACGGCCGAGATGGTGAGCAAGGCTGCAATGAGTCAATTTCAGGACGCACCGTTGAAACTGGTTCGATTGCCACGGGTTGTGGGCACGGAGCACTTGCAGAATTTGTTGCGTCTTATTGGGCGGGGCCCATGTTTGATCGCATACACGTTTGTACGCGAGGATTTACGCGATACCTTGCAGACAGCGTGTGCATCACTTGGCTTGCCGAGTGTCGATTTGCTGAGCGCCTTGATTACGGAGATTGCGACCCAGGTGCAGCGCGCACCCCGTTACGAGGCCGGTGCCATGCATCAGAAGGATGATGGATACTTCAAACGGATGGATGCCATCGATTTTGCGATCAAGTACGATGATGGAAAAAGTCCTCACGGCTTGCTTCAGGCCGATTTGGTATTGGTTGGCGTATCGCGGACGTCCAAGACCCCAACGTGTTTGTATCTCGCACAGAATCAGGGAATCAAGACAGCCAACGTGCCATTGGTTCCCGGTCACGAACCGCCGGCGGTGTTATTCCGGATGGCTCCGGGAACGGTGATTGGCTTGACTGTCAAGCCGGAGTTTTTGACCGGTATTCGAACCAGTCGCTTGGGTGCTTTGGGCTTGCCACCGGAGAGTGCCTATGCGGATCGCGCCAAGATTGTTGAAGAGTTGACCTTTGCGGAGCAGATTTTTCGACGATTGCGTTGTCCCGTTGTGGACGTGACGCACAAGGCCATTGAAGAAACGGCTTCGGAGATTCTTGCGCTGACGCGTCCTCAGGAGTTGTTGATATGAGTTGGCCGTCGCTTGTCACGCCCAAGACGGGTGATCCGAACAAGCGTTTGTATCGCTTTGATGAGGGCGATGCGACGATGCGGGATATTTTGGGTGGCAAGGGCGCCAATTTAGCTGAAATGACCCGTCTTGGGTTGCCAGTGCCACCTGGATTCACAATTGCCACCAGCGTTTGTCAAACATATTTGGAGCTGGGACAGCAGTTGCCGGTCGGACTGTGGGAGGAGATTCTAAGCTATCTTGCGCAACTCGAACAACAAACGGGAAGGGCTTTTGGTGACGCGAAGCGTCCCTTGCTTGTGTCGGTGCGATCCGGTGCACGTTTTTCGATGCCGGGAATGATGGATACGGTGTTGAATTTGGGGTTGAATCATGAAACGGTGGCTGCTATGGCGGCGCAAAGTGGTGATCGTCGGTTTGCGTTGGATGTTTTTCGCCGCTTCATCGCGATGTATGGCAATGTTGTGATGGGTATTGCGGCGCAAGCATTTGAAACGGTGCTGAATCAGTGCAAACACGAACGCGGCGTCAGCTTCGATCACGAGTTGGGTGTTGACGCGTTTGAAGCGCTGATTCCGCGATTCTTGGCGGTTGTGGTACGCGAGCGGCGCTGCGGTTTTCCTTTGGACCCAATGGTTCAGTTGCGTGGTGCGATCGAAGCGGTTTTCAAGAGTTGGAACACGCAACGGGCCAAGACGTATCGGGCGTATCATCGGATCGCTGAGGATCTTGGTACAGCTGTGAACATTCAGGTCATGGTCTTTGGCAACATGGGGCCTGATTCGGGAACAGGTGTCGCGTTTACACGGAATCCGAGCACGGGTGAGCCGGGATTGTATGGTGAGTATTTGCTCAATGCACAAGGTGAAGATGTTGTCGCCGGTGTGCGAACGCCGCATCCCATCTGCGAGCTTCAAACCGCATTTCCCGAGCTTTTTACGCGTTTGAATGCTTTGGCAAAAACATTGGAAACACATTATCGCGATGTGCAGGACCTTGAGTTTACGATTGAGCAAGGAACCTTGTACCTGTTGCAGACACGTAGCGCGAAACGGACGGCTCAAGCGGCTTTGCGTATAGCAACGGATTTTGTGGATCAAGGCCTGATTGATCAAAAAGACGCGTTGCTGCGTATCGATCCCCAGAGTTTGAACCAGTTGTTGCATCGCCGTTTGGATCCACAGGCGCAACCCCTCGTTGTTGCGCGCGGCTTGGCTGCATCCCCCGGTGCAGCGACGGGTGTCATCGTGTTTAGTGCCAACGAGGCCCAAAAACGTGGTTCAAAGGGGGAGAAAGTTATTTTGGTCCGGGAAGAGACCTGCCCGGATGATATTCACGGCATGATTCACGCGCAAGGTGTACTCACCAGTCGTGGGGGGATGACAAGCCATGCCGCGGTGGTTGCAAGGGGCATGGGGATTCCGTGTGTTGCGGGCTGTGATGCACTGGAATTGGATCTGATGGCAGATACCTTGCGTATTGGCGAACGGGTTTGGCGCGCTGACGATGTGCTGACATTGAACGGCAGCACGGGTGAGGTGATTGACGGCACCGTTGGCCTCGTTGACCCGATTCTACCACCTGAGTTCGAACGGTTGATGGCTTGGGCGGATCAGCACAGCCGTCTACAGGTGCGCAGCAACGCCGACACCCCGCAAGATGCACAACGTGCACTCGAACTGGGTGCCAAGGGCATCGGGCTATGCCGAACCGAACACATGTTTATGTCCGAGTCACGCCTTGGAGTCATGCGTGAGTTGATTCTTGCGGATGACCAAAAAACTCGCGACGCTGCGCTTCAACGCCTGTTGCCCATGCAACGCCAGGACTTTTACGAGATTTTCAAGGTTATGCGCGGTTTGCCTGTCACGATACGTTTGCTTGACCCGCCGTTGCACGAATTTTTACCGTCGATTGGAGAGTTGCACGCCGAAATTGGCGATTTAAGCGCAAGCGGTAAAAACCCCCTGCGGTTGGCATCGCTCCACGCTGCGCTGGAGACAGTTACGCGCATGCAGGAACTCAACCCGATGATGGGCTTGCGGGGTTGTCGGCTGGGGCTGTTGCACCCGGAAATCAATGCGATGCAAGTGCGCGCCATTTTTGAAGCTGCCTGTGATGTGGTTCGCGACGGGATGGCGGTGCGGCCGGAAATCATGATTCCGTTGGTTGCGCACGTGAACGAGTTGATTGCCGTCAAGCGGCAGATCCAAGCGGTCGCGCAAGCGATCCTGAGCGAAGCAGGCTTGGACATCCCTTATGAAACTGGAACCATGATTGAAGTTCCACGCGCAGCATTGACCGCGGATGCCATCGCGCGTGAAGCGGCATTCTTCTCGTTTGGTACCAACGACCTGACCCAGATGACGTTTGGTTTTAGCCGTGATGATGCCGAGCGCCATTTTTTGGGCTGTTATCTCCAAAACCACATTTTACAGGACAACCCGTTTGAGGTACTCGACCAGGATGGGGTCGGCATGTTCATGCGGATGGCGTGCGAGTTGGGTCGTTCCACACGCGCCACACTCCAGTTAGGCATCTGTGGCGAACACGGTGGTGAGCCCCGCTCAATCGCCTTCGCACACGCGATCGGACTGGATTACGTCAGTTGTTCGCCGTATCGCGTCCCGATTGCGCGTCTGGCTGCGGCACGTGCCGCACTCGGTACGCTGGAGGAAGGCGATCGCTAGGGCGCCAGTCATTGAGTGAAACCTCACTCGGGACAGAACAGACTGACTTTTGCACCGCGTGACAAGCGAAAAACCCAATTTGGGCAGCCACCATAGCCGACGGCACATACCCAGGTTGGGCAGCGTCGACTCCGCAATTTTTAGTGCCTTATCACGTCCGAGATGGCTTTAAACCACGCCACTTGGCTTGGCGACCACGTCGATGCAACAAACTTGATCACGTCCTTGACGTTTAGCGTGATAAAGATTGCCGTCAGCAACGGCCAACACATCAGCACCACTAAGGTCTTCATCAATCACGGTTGCGACACCAATACTGACGGTTACATTTAAAAGGGCGCCGTCGGCGCTCTGAACCCCAGCTGCCTTGACTTTTAATCTCACACGCTCCGCCACCTCGGCGGCCCGGTCCAGAGGGGTTTCAGGCAGCAAGATGACAAATTCTTCACCACCGTATCGTGCAACCGTGTCGGTTTCGCGGACTGCTGCTGGCAGACTTTGCCCAACCATCCGCAGGACATCGTCGCCCGTCGCGTGTCCGTAGGTATCATTAAACTTTTTGAAGTGATCAACGTCCAGCAACAGAACTGAAACAGGCCGCTTCATCCGTCTCGAACGTGCCATCTCCTTATTAAACTGATCCTCAAAGTAACGGCGGTTGAAAACTTTTGTGAGACCGTCCGTGTACGCCAGCATCTGACTTTGACGATACAGCTGTGCATTGTTGATCGCGCTGGTGGCTTGGGAAGCCACAATCTGCAAAACGTTCGCGTCGTCGGTGTCATAAAAATCCCTGGTGACGTGCACCAGCGCCAATAAACCCACTACCTCACGCTCGCTCAACAAGGGCACGGCAAGCAAGGATCCGTAATCCGCAAACGCCGGGTTGATTTGTGGATGAACCCGCAAATCAGGATAATTGGTGATGCCTGGATTGGAAAACAACTCGCGTACAAATGCGTCATCAGGTGCCACACGCAAGCTACCAGCCAGCGCATCGTCCTGACGCGAATGCGTCAACAATACACCAGTTTTAGCATCCATCAACAGCAACAGGCATTTGGAGCAATTGAGAACCTTGGGAACCTGTTCCACAATAACACTGAGGGTTTGCGCCAGGTCAATCTGCGAGGAAATGTGTCGCGTGATGGTATGCAATGAGGTCAACTGTGCACTGCGCGCCGCCAACTCCTGTTCGGATTCTCGCACTCGGGTATACAGATTAAAACCATAAACCAACGCCATAGCGGGAACCAAAACCAAGAACACCCCGACCCACCCTTGCGCCCCGCGCATCGCCGTTGACACCAAGGCGACGGCCAAGGCAAAGCCGTGGGCCAAGACTTCCAAGGAAATTTGCCTGGCGAACGCAGGCCACTGCCATGCATTATCATTCAACCAATTTTTGAGCGACTCAACTGCAATCAACCAACAACAAAAAGTCAAGAACCCAGCCAAAATATAGCGATTGTCTTCGCGAGACGGGAATCCAAATCCAAAATTGTGCTGATAGGTCAAAACGCGATGAAACAGGTAAAAACCCCAACTGGATTGGGCCCATTCTGCCAAAAGGTTCCAAGTGCGCCCGCGCGGTCGCAAGACCTCAAAACAAATGACCAGAAAGCCAATAACCAGTACCGCAGCAAAGCCGGAGGTGAGTAACGCCGTCATCGAAATGAAAAAAGGGCCTACTTGGCGATATCGTCCAGGCAACGACAACACGTCACGACTCAACACCAATGCCATAAGAGCCAAAAAGTAAAAATATGGACCACCCAAGGTATACTGGCCGAAGTACATGAAACCACGCACGATGGCCATCGGAGTGTTCCAGTACTCGATACCTACGCCGAGTTGAGTCAGCTCTTGACCCACGACTTGCCCTGTCAGCCACGCTGTTGCAGCTAGAAAAAACACAAAGCACACTCGCTCCGTGCGCGGGTGCCTTAAAAAACTGACCAACCACTGAATACCCATTACGCTTCTCCGCATAGGTCAACGTCACGTACGGACGATGCTTTGGGCAATACCTCTGACCTTATACCCACATTTTTTGAAAAAAGATTATGGTAGTCTGCTGAACGCCCGTTCGGCACTTCACGAATTGAAAAATGATCGAAATACCGATGTGACGCTTTTTTGATCAGCATTCGTCCGCATACGAATAGAACTAATTTTGTGGAACGAATATTTTCACTGACAAGACGATGACTTGATTTCGACGTTTTTTTTTACTGGAAACTGTCGACAGCCCGCTGAATGGAACCGTCAATTTGACTGGTCAGCGCAGCCTACTGCGAAGGTGAATTTGGTGGCTGGTCTGCCCAATATTCGTGTCGCGTCTCGTCTTGCCACGACGGAAAGTCGAATGGGGTAATATACCATTATTATCGTCTGTCAGGTCAAGACGGCCTTCAAGTAGTGGTAAGAGATGAGAGCGGTTTTTCTCGAACAACGATTGCACTATTATAGTGAATGGCTGGGCGCAGACTTGCTGATGACGACTTTGTTCCGATAATCCGCGCAACAGTGTGCTCTGGGTCTTTGCCAATTACGCTTGCTCCTATCGCGAGGATATGTCGTGTTTGTCGCACTGTATGAGTTTCAGGTCAGGTCTGGATGTGAAGCGGACTTTGAGATCGCGTGGCAAAGCGTGACAGATATGATTTTTGACCTTCGAGGTAGTTGGGGTTCTCGACTGCATACAACCGAAGCGCCCGGTGTGTACGTCGCCTATGCGCAATGGCCTTCGGCAGAAGCCTTTGATGAATTGGAGACACCGGTTTCACCCGGCCTGGTGGCAAAAATCGAACATATGAGGGCCATGACTGATTCGATTAGGCTGGTCTATCGAATGACAGTGTGTGAGGACCGTCTTCAGACATCTGATGGTCGAAGTATCGGTAGGTGACAACATCGGCCGGCGAGTCAGTCATCAGTTGTCAAAACCCGGGTGCCCGGGCAGCGATTCATCTACTCATCCCGTAACGGTCTGCCCGTGACTTCTGGAAATGGACCATCTGACAAAGTCAGAGACGTTAATCTGCTTGAGGGCATTAGGCCAAGGAAGAGCTATCGCCCAGTAATTAACCCTCCGGTACCTGAGAGTCTGCGCCGATTACTGCTTACGAACCAATGAGACGGTGTCCAATAAATGCACACGCTCCGCTATCATTGCATCGAACAGGCATCTCTTCGGGCAACTTGATTTCGCCAGTTGAGGGACCTGCGAGTTGTCTGCATGAACTCACCAAACTTATCGATGGCTGACGACGTGGTACACGGTTGAGCCACAATCAGGCGCTCAACCGGGACGAAAAACGGTTTAGATTGGTTCCACAGGCCAAGGAAGAGCCATCGCCCAGCAATAAACCCTCCGGTACCTGAGAGGCTGCGCCGATCACGCAATGTGAACCAATGAGACTGTGTCCGATAAATGCACCCTGTCCGATCACAGAACCTTCACCCACGATGGATTGGGCCACCCGCGCGTCATCATCGACAACGACACCGGGGCCAATGACACTGAATTCGGTCACTGATACCCGCTTGCCGATTCGGCTACCTTTTGCCAGATAAATCGGACCTTTCAATTCTGCACTTTCATCCACCCAGACATCGCGTTCCACCCAGATGTCACCGGTTCGGCGTTCAGCGTCCAATGGGATGCGGAGTCGTCCTTGGAGAATGTCTGTGTGTGCCTGCTGGTACTTTTCGGGTGAACCGATGTCTAGCCAGTAACGTTGGGTGTGATAACCATAAACCCGTTCGCGAAGTTGCAGCAGAAGCGGAAACAAGCCCCGCTCGAAAGAATAGGCTTCTCCTGTCGGAATGAAGCGCAACAGTTGCGGATCCAAAATGTACACGCCGGCGTTGACGGTATCCGCAATGACTTCATCTCGGGATGGTTTCTCAAGAAACTGCTGCACTTGGCCTTCGGCATCCGTTATAACGAGGCCATAGGCTGTTGGATCGGCGACGCGGGCCAAGGCGATTGTCGCGACTGCCTTTTTTTCGAGGTGAAAGGCCAGCATGTCCTGAAGGTCCACGTCGGTCAAAATATCGCCGTTGATGATCACAACGGGCGCTGAACCCAAATGTTCTTCGGCCAGTTTGACCGCGCCAGCGGTGCCCAAGGGTTTTGTTTCCAGGCTGTAACGGATGGGGAGGTGGTGATCGCGACCATCACCAAAGTAGTTTTGAATCACTTCTGGGAGGTAGTGTAAATTGATAATGACATCCGACACCCCGTGACGTCGCAATAGCGCCAGTTGATGCTGCATGAACGGTTTTCCGAGCAGGGGCACCATTGGTTTGGGTGTCGTATAGGTTAACGGCCGCAAACGCGTTCCGGTGCCGCCTGCGATGATAACCGCCTTCACCGTGCAGACTCCGCAATCGATTGCATGCGCGTTTTAAGACGGGTAATCGCATCAACCGGGGTAGGGTCGACGTTCTTCAGAAACGCTAAATAGACGCTGACATAGTCGCCTAAATACACGCTACTCAAGCATCTTTCAAGCGCCGTGTCGCCAATTGCGCCCAGTACTTCAATCAGCAAGCCTTTCTCTTTAAACAGGTCCAGACAGATCTGCCGTTGACGCCGAATCAGTGTTGAATCCTCCGGATCGGCGAACACGAGGGCCATTTCCGTCGGATCGCTCGCATCCAGCAGATTGACAACATCATTGTGGGTAAGCTCGGGAAACGTCGCTAGTTGCACTGTCAGTTTTGCATTTTCGTTGAACTGACATTTCCAGCGGTTCGCGATTGCTTCGCTGATAGGTGTCGTGCCTGCGATCAGGATGCGGCGTCCGTGACACGCCATCGCCAGCGCCTTGGCCGGATTGTCCGTCAATGGGACAGAGACGTCAATTTGTTGACGCAGCCGCACCAAGGCACGTACAGTTGACCGAACGTCTTCTTCGGTGATGCCGGTGAGGGGTGAGGTCAGTCCCAGCAGGCTGAAGAACAACTCCCCCAAAGCGGCGCGTGGCTGCTTGCCACCGGGAATCGTCAGCAGTGAGCGTTTATGGGAGTGGGCCAGTTTGGAGGCTTCGCCACCACTTGAGATGACAACGAGCGGTACTTGGCGTTCTAGGGCGTCATGCAGGCAACCCAAACTTTCCGCCGTGTTGCCTGAGTAGCTCATCACAACGACCAGACAGGCGCTGTCAACAAAGGCCGGCAAGCGATCGCCCCGATGAACCATAATCGGAGCGGAACACGTGGCCAGCGCCAAGGTTCGAAGTAAATCGCCGCTGATCGCAGAGCCACCCATCCCACAAACGAGTATCAGTTTGGGTGTCGCGATTGGCAGCGCTTGGCTCGCACCACCCTCAAACGAGGACAAAGCGACATCAGGCAGGTCATGCAGGCAGTGCAACATCCCAGAAGCATCAAGCGCGGCCAATCGCTGCGGATCATCCAGCAACATGTTTCCCGTCCTTTCGCTGCATTCTTTCATCATTCATACGACCCACTGTCTGCGCCATCATAGCACGCCTCGTGAGGCAGGCTAACAGCCGATCTGGATAGCGCCCATGGGCAAAAACCGCCAGTTGCAGTTCTTAGAAGCGGGCTCTGACAATTGGCGCATCCAGGTCAGGTCAATCGTGCATCCGTGCGGGACTCTTGATTGGTTTAACCAACAGGACACGTTGCCGCGTCTGGCCGGCATCTACCGCGGTAGCACGTGATCACGGTGGGACCATTCCGTTTCAATCAGCCGGTGACGTGATGGCCACAACTGCCAGTTGTGCGAAGCGGCGTTATAATGGCGTCGATATGAATCGATGTTGACGCGGATCCGAGAATGCCTTGACGGCGGCGGCATGAAGAAAGACAGGCTTAAAGCATGGGCAAGCGACGTGTTGCAGTGGTGATGGGTGGACCATCCAGCGAGCGTGATGTGTCGTTGCGGTCCGGTCAGGCGGTGCTGGCGCACTTGGATCCGCAGTATTTTGACGCGTTCGCCATCGAATTGAATGATTGGTTGCGGGCACCGGAAGCGTTGTGCACGCTCAAGCAGCGCGCAGATTTTGTATTTTTGGCCTTGCACGGCCAATGGGGTGAGGATGGGCGCATTCAAGGATTGTTAGACTTTTTGGGTGTACCCTATTACGGTTCCGGCGTGCTTGGCAGTGCGCTGGCATTGAATAAGGCGCGCGCCAAAAGTGTTTACCGGGATCTTGGCATGTTGCAGGCACCTGGTTATGACTTTCGTTCTGTCGTTGGTGTCGGCTGGTTTGCTGGTGTGACCAGTGCGGCCGCTTTGGGTGATCAACCCCTTGAAAAAAAGGTGATTGAGGCCTTCATCGGTGAGAACTTGGGCTGGGATCTGATTGTCAAGGGAGTATCCCAGGGCTCCACGTTGGGGCTGGGTGTCGTCGAATCACCTGCAACCTTTTGGCCCGTGATGGAATCCGTAGCCGGTATGGACGATGAGATACTGGTTGAGCGGCGCATTCGGGGGATCGAAGTGACGGCAGGGGTCATTGGTACTTATCCACTGCAGGCGCTGCCACTGGTTGCGATTACACCCCAAGTCGGAGACCTGTTCGATTACACCGCTAAATACACCCCAGGGGCGTCCCTCGAAGTATGTCCTGCGCCTTTGTCTCCCGAACGTGCCCAAGCGGTCCAGGAGCTGGCGCTCCGAGCACATCGCGGTTTGGGTTGCCATGCCATCTCGCGTAGCGATTTCATCCTGAATGGTGATGGGATTTACATCCTGGAAACCAATACATTGCCCGGACTGACTGAGCAATCGTTGATTCCGCTTGCGGCACGTACGGCTGGCATCTCGTTTGGTGATCTATTGACCCGCTTGATTGATGCCAGCATTCAGCGTATAGGGGCTCCAGGCAGGGCTTCGGAGTGCCCAACAATCTGAGTGCGCTGCAAGATTAAAATCGTTTGATCATCAGCAGGCAGCGAGTTTTCACCGAATTCGGCCAAGCGCCCGTTTAAAGCATCAAGCGTCTCGCTTGGGCTGTGGCCTCGCAGCCGTTCGAGGTGCGCTTGCAATCGTTGCAGACCAAACGCCTGTCCTTGGGAATTTTCAACATCTTCAATGCCATCGGTGTACAGAACCAGATTTTGTCCGACATTGAGATCGATCACGCGGTCTTGATACGTCGTTTTCAGCATCAAGCCCAGCGGCATGCCGGTGACCTGACAGGCCACACCATCCACCAACGGATGTGGCAACCCGGCATTGCATAACCGCACGGAACCATCCCGCGAATCATAAATAATGTAAATGGCAGCGACAAAATATTTGTTTGAGGGTCGATTGCGGTAAACCAACTTGTTAAGACGCGTCAACGTTTGCGCGGGGGAAGGAATACCAGGGGCGATCGCCCGGAACAACGTCAGGGTGACCGCCATCATCAACGCGGCGGGAACACCTTTGCCCGCCACATCACCAAGCAAGAAGCCCCAGCGTGTCGCATCTATCTGAATGAAATCATAAAGGTCACCGCCAACTTCCATGGCAGGCAAGCAGGCAGCGGCAAGGGCTACACCGGGCACGGAAGGCAGTATCTTCGGCAACAGGCCCATTTGGACTTCAAAGCCGATTTCAAGCTCACGCCGCATCCGCTCCTGACTGGCCAACTCATCAAACAACTGTGCGTTGCGGATGGACAGCGCCAACGACTGACCAAGGCTGTCAATCAACGCGTAGTCTTCGGACCCGTACTCAACCCCACGACCAAACCACTGACGATCTGTTCGCCCCAACATGAGCCGCAGAATCGTCCTTTCCCCGACGCGAAGCGGGATGATCACATCTTCCGCTTGTGGCCCCAAAGAAAGATACGCTGTCGGATCGGCAAGGCCCCGACTGGCGAACAGGTCATAGTCGCCAGCTCCCCCTTTCAGTAACAGCATCTGATGTCGTGGCTTCAGGGCGTGCTCCAAGGCGTCCATAAAATTTTCCGCATTCGTTCTAACATCCAACGACTCACGCGTCGCTGCGGCAAAATCTCCTACAACCGTTCGAATGTCAACGCCCTTGGGACCAAAAAAACGGCGCAAGTGCAACAAGCCGGCGTCACGGCCCCACGCGAACAGCAATGCGATTGACACGCCACTCACGGTACCCAGCACCAAGGCCGACGGACCGTTGCGAAAAACCATCCCGGACAGGACACCCAGTATGCGTTCGACACCAATATACAGTGCTGTCAAAAACAGCACGGAAAGCAAACGTTCCTGTAGTTTTGCATTCACAATCGGCTGGCCTGCCTCACTCGCACCCATCCGTCGATACCGTCCTTAAAAGACTGAGGCGTCATCGTGGGTGAGATTTCCATCATCATCGGACAAATAAGCCGACAGACGTGCCTTGACCAGCCGCCCCATTTCGGGCGCCGGGCGACCCATCGTTTCCATCAACGCGACGTAATTGCCGGCATTGACGCCCTGGACCGCTCGCCCCAGATTTTCCAACGACCGTTTCGAGGCTTGTTCGCGGGAGCGCAACGGGGATAGAACTTCTTCGACAGCCTCGCTTAAACGCTTTCTTTGAGCCTGCAATTCACCATTTTCAAGCATCAGTTTAATCGGATTCGGAAGATTGGTCCACATCTCGGCCCGCTCCAAAGCACGCCGCGCATCACTCGCAAACGCCTGTCGAAACTCCGGTTCGACGGCCAGGAGCAAACGCAACGACTGTTGCAGCGCGCCGGTCTCTTCATGAAACTGACGGGCATCGAACGCTAGCGACACGCCCGTGGATTGACGATTGCGCGCATGTTCCACCAGATAACGGCGATACGTCGGATCCTTCAGGAGGGTGCGCTCTGAAGGCGTGAGCGCACCAACCAGCCAATTGCCAAGCAACGACTCCAGATCACCGTCTCGAGTGAGCGGCGCCATTAATTCAACCACGAACGCATCGTTGCCTTCCTGAACCTGTCGGTTGATCTCGGTCAAGGCCAACTCGAGCGGACTGTCAACTGATTGCCTCCACGACGTTTCCGCCTTTTTTATCGTCCGTACAATCTCTTCAAAAAACTCCTTGGCACTGCGGGGTACGTGGTTTGGATCAGACGCATGACTGAGCAACGCCACCATCAGTACCTCTGCACCGACCGTGTTCTTCTGAAAGGCCTGAAGTGCATCACGCCATTCGGGAGCCTCAAAAAAGATGCGAACAGCCTCCTTTCCCGCAGCCGTGTCAAAGGATTTTAAAAACTCGGATTCCAACAACGCTGCGACATCAGCACCATTGCGTGCACGCAGGCCCGCCAGCGCCTGTTTGACGCTCCCGCCCAAAGGAACGAGACCTGAGTGCGGCTGCAAGAGCTTGGCCCTGAGTTCCTGCCCAGATGCCCCGATATCAAACAAACCATCTAGCAGGGTTCGCAACGCCAGATTGTGTTGCTCGGTTTTGGTCAGATTCTGTGGGATGTAACCTGTTTCATCAATCCGCCGCAAAGCCACTGCGCTCAGGCGTTGGGCACCGGATTCGCTCGACAGTAACGAACGCTCATACGGTGACAGACGAAACCAGGCAGCGCCGAGCGCCAAGCGGGGATCTACCCGAAGCTGTGATGCCAAAGGCAAACGTACAAATTCGCCACGCAAGGCCTGCAACTGCGCGCCCGCATGACTGCGCGGGAGCCATCCAGCATCCCTCAACCGGTCTCCCAACCACCGAAAGACACCAGACGGAGATGTCATCCCAAACTTGGTCGGATCACGTTCAACCTTCAATTCTGCCACGGTCTGATGATACCGCTCAGACAAGATGCGCGCTTGGGCCATCGTCTGACGCGTCGCAGTTCCCCGAACACCAATATCGAGCGCCAGACGTTCCGTTAATCGTTCAAGGCTCGCGTTTTTGCCCAACTCCGCTTGATCACGGGCTTTGAGCAAACCCTCGTTCGCCTTAAGTCCGTGGTGGGCGCTGATTCGCCCGACAAGTTCTTGACCACCGCGTCCCGCCAACAACAAATCCGTGATGCTTTGTTCAAGTTTGACACCGTTTGCTTCAGCCATACGCATCACATCGACAGGCGTGTAATGACGCAGGTCTGCATTCAAAAGCAAAAACTGGGCCGGATCCCGCGTCAGCAATACCTCAGGCTGAAACACGAACAATTTAAAACTCTCAGCAAACTGTCCACCCAATGACTCCGCCCGTGCCACTGTTCCTCCAGTCGGTGACGAGCCACCGATCGGATCGGAACCCCAATTACCCTCACGCCTGACGACAGAACCATCCGAACCGCGGGAAACGTGTCCTGGTGCACTGCCGCGTGCTCCAGTTGCGCCCAGTGCACCCGGAGCAGTAACCCCCAGTGCCCCCGTTGCCGCTTGCGCCGGTGTGACGACTCGCCCAGGCTGACGGAGCTCATCGGTACCTAAAGGACGCGGTGTCACGCCCCGGTCACGACCATCCACCCCGGCCGTCGATTTTTGTCTAACCACGACAGGCTCACGCCCATCACCGCCCGGTACCGGCACGGACTCCGCACGTCCCTGATTGCGCATACCAGTGCCGGGTTTGGATTGTTGTTCCCCCGCGATCGTTTCGCGCATACCCGTACCAGGTTTTGGCTGTTGCGATGACACGATTAGTTGCCGTGATGCAACATTTGTTGCTGATGATGGTTGTCCATGGCTAATCGGGGGCACTGCCAACCGCGTGGTCTGGGCCGGAGCGCTTGGCCGGGGCGGCGCTTGCAACAGGGGTGACGCACTGTTTAAAGGAACCGTCCCGGTGCGATTGATGTCCTGGCGAACCGCCGTTCCATCAGTTTTTGGCCCTGCTTGGGTGAAAATCGTTGTGGTGGCCATCGCAGCTTCGAGTGTCTCCAAAACGGAAAATGGCGCGCTATCTTGTTCAAACAAACGGGCGTAGTCACTTTTCAGGTTTGGCTCACTAAACAGCAATTGAGCCAAACCACCCACGACTTCACGCGTCGCGAGTGGTACCTGATTGACTTTGGGAAGTTCGAAGGCCCGCTGTTGCACACTCAGACGGCGTTCTCCCTGGTCAACGGTGACTGGCTGCGCTTCGCGGTTTCCATCGGCACTGCCTCCTTCCAACCGAAAGGTCAAACCGTGCAACCGGAGAACAGCCTGCTTGGGGACCGCTCGCAACGCCCCTTCAAGCATTTCAGCCTGCCAAGGTTTCCAATCTCCCTCCAGTTTGACGCCCGGCAAATGCCCACTTAACGTTTTTGACATTGCCGCAGAAAAATCAACCGGAGATTTTCGAACGGCAACGAGACGCCCAGTCAACACTTCTGCCGTGAGTTCAGGCGCTTCGTCGTCGCGTCGATCGATGCCAGCGTCTATCGTCCCTGTCGTTGGACTCGGGTGCGCCACATTGAGTGGACCGGTCACCTTTTTGGGCCGAACTTTTACTGATTTTGCATCTACTTTCGACCCCAAAGGGGTGCGTTCAATCACCACGCAAAACTCCACAAGCACTCAAAAGGAATGACCCATTCGCTCACAACATGGTGTCGCTTCTGATTGTCCTGTGGATCTTGTACACGCGAACGTTCGTTTCTAAACAAGAAGCCAATGTAAATGCACTGCTTCATAACAGATTGTGGATCGAGGCCGATACGTGTCGTTGCAGGTGCCCAAGGGCGTTCGCATAGTCGTTTAGCGCCGCGACGGGTAGCCAGGGGCATTGGGCGTGGGTTAACGCGAGTTCTGCCTCTTTGATACAGACAAGCGTGCGCGCGTCGCAATAGGGCCATGCATTCGCTTGTCCAAGCATGCGCGTGACATCGTGGTGCCTGGCGTTGACCCACGCGTCACGAAGCGTTTCACGCTGTGTTCTACGCAGTCGCCGCCAGGCGTGAATCAGGGGCAGGGTCCACTGCCGGTTTGCGAAATCCCGGCTGTGGTTTTCTTTCAAGTCGTGGCAGTCCGAGGCGATTTGCATGGCGGTGCCGGTTGCCATTCCGAAGTCATGCAAAACGTGCCAGTCCAAGGTGTCTGACCACAATCGGGCACCGATGCTGGCATACCAGGCCAAGGCCTGGCCGGTTTTAGCGGCAATGGTTGTCAAATAGTCTGCTTCCGAGAGTGCGGGTGGCAAGGGGCCGCGCTGTCTCAAATCGCGATGCTGGCCTCCCAATTTGGCGCTGATATAGTCGCTGTAGGCACAGGCGATCGCCCCACCTTGTTCGACCGATGCCAGCGAAACGAAGCCACGTTGGGCGAGATAGCTCAAAAACGTACCGATTGTAATCGCTTCTTGGGCGTTGGCGCTTTTCGTCTCTGGCCAATTGCCATCTTGGACATCATCAATAATGTCGGATGCTGCATAATCCAGGATGCAGGCCACTGCCAAGGCGACACAATCCGCACCACTGCGTGAAAGAGCGCCCCCAATCAGTCGGGGTAGCGCAACCGGCGGCCACCAATCCAAACGTTGCGCCAAGGTCAGGGCGGGTACCATCGCATCAAGGACCCACTCCGGGTCAAGTCCTGACGGACAAGCGGCACGAACCTGCTGCTCACAGGCCACCACCACCTGGTTGGGAAACAGGTTCTCCATGTCTGGCCTCGCGTTTTCAGCCCCACCTATCCCCTTGGCCAGACAAGCCCCCAATCACACATAAAAAAGCCGCTGTCGCGGTGTCAGGACCGAATCGAAATGACGGACGAACAAATTTGACTGACATTATCACAACGGTGCGTGGGATCGTGATGTCTTGACACGCGCGGTATGGATTTTGAAACAACAGCATCGTCAATGTTTGGCGAAACAGGGCGTGCGCGCAGACACTCAACAGGGGGTCTGTCGGTATTTGACCATGCGAATCTGCTGCGCACCATTGCTGTTGACCCCGTACTCGATGAGGTCCATCAGTTGTCGCATCAGATACAGGCCCAAGCCTCCCACGCGACGTTGGGCCAGGTGCTCTTTCATCACGGGGTCTTGGTGTCCTGACGGATCGAAACTGGCCCCGTGGTGGGTAATGATGATGGTGAAGTGATCCGCCGCATATTCAGCCAAGAGTTCGACCGTACGTCCCCGCAATCCGCCATAAGCATGCTCGATCACATTGGTTACGGCCTCATCAACTGCAAGTACCATGTCATAGATCTCTGGTTCGGACATCGGTATACGCCGTGCGATCGCCTCAACAAAGTCCCGGGCCCGACCAATCTGATCAAACTCAGAGTCGATGCAAATGGTCGCGCATTCCTCAGGTTGTCCCAAACCAGCCTCCCTTCACCAAGATCTACGCGTCGAAAGCTGCCACTGCCTGTTCAATGCCATCATAAAACTCAAATACCTGGTTAAACTCAAGCAGTTCAAAGATGCGGTACACCTCAGACGGAACTGCGGCAATTTTTAAATCGCCACCTTGTTCACGAATCCCGTCGATCACAGACATTAAAACCCCAAATCCAGCGCTGCTGATAAAAGGCACATCCGATAAATCCAGAACGAGACGCGCATCCCCACGAGTCACCACATCTTGAATTCCAGCTTCAAACTCCCCCAACGTTCGCGCATCGATCTTGCCTGCAAAACTTAAAACTTGCACGCCCGCGCGCGTGGTTTCAACAACATTTAACAAACGCCGTCCCCCCAAGCCCTTTACAAAAAACAATGCAGAAAATGACAACCCATCGCCTGCCTCAACGTTGTACCCAAAGACTCAAGCTTTAACCACATAGCGCCTCAGGCACCCGGGAACATTCGTTTCACTGTCGAAACCGGCCTCCTTCGACAGCATCGTGACGCCAGTGCAACCAACTCCCGCCACCAACAACCACCGAATGCCACAACACTTTGACAAACGATCAATCAAACTGGATGGATGGCCTCAGGCAACCATCGACTGTGCCTATCAGGCGACGTGTCAAAAAAAAACCGTTGCACGTTTCTCATCCGCGAACCTTGACGTTCCATGAAGGATTGGTTAAAATAAATTTATTGTTGCTTGCGCCGGTGTGTTGTAATGGTAGCAAACGAGCTTCCCAAGCTTGGGGCGTGGGTTCGATTCCCATCACCGGCTCTCGGCAACGGTATTGGCCCCATCGTCTAGAGGCCTAGGACGGGACCCTCTCACGGTTCAAACCCGGGTTCGAATCCCGGTGGGGTCACTCTAAAAAAAAGCGGTCTTGCGACCGCTTTTTTTTTTGGATTTCAGCCTGCGCAGTCACCTTGGATGAAGGAACAAACGATGAAGATGGACATCTTGAACATTGGTACGGACGAAACGGTGGCCCGTTATCAGTGTGACTCTGCCGAAAGTCTGTTGCTGATGATGGCGTGTCGCGCATTGCGTGAGAGTCGTTTTCCGGGCGTGATTGAGACCTTGGGGCGTTCGTTCGATTCTCGTGCGGTGCGTGACGCATTGGGTAACGATGAAGCGGCGGAGCAGTTTGTTTCGTTGATCCAGATGGAGCAGCAGTTTCATCAGGCCCTGCATTTGTTTCCTGAGGGTCACGATCATGGGGATGAGCACTAGTTCGGCGTTCACGTCGTGAATCCTGACGGGCAGCGACTGACTGGCGACCAGGGTTTGAGGAGTGATAATAGCTTGTTGTGTTTGGCTGTTAACCGGCAACGAGGTCCGTGGGTGTCAGGACTGGCAAACAGCCCTTGTGATGACTTGATTGGTGAGAGATAGTTCGTGTCATTGTCCGCCCGCACGCATCGGTTTCTCGTCAGTACGCAGTATGGCCTGGCCGCCGGTTTGGCGTGTGCGATCAGCGGCTATTTGGTTCCGGCCGACCGCCTGTCAGCCTCCTTCGTCGCGCTCATGTGCGTGCAGCCATCCTGGCTAACGAGTGCACGTCAGGGCCTTGAGCAACTCACCGCTTCTGCCTTGGGAGCCGTCACCACCTTGATGGTTTTGTTGGTGCTTCCCAATCACGCGGTCGCAGTCGGTGTTGGCGTCACATTGACCTACCTGATCGCGGACCGTTTGCGTTACGGGCCGTCGGCCATGGTCGTTGCGTTGTTCTCGGCACTGTACATGACCATTCTTGCGCAGAAAACGGTGTGGGGAACCCTTTTGTTGCGCGCTGAGTCCGTTGCGTTGGGTGTTCTGGTCGGGATAATGGTCAATGTCGTGTTTTTAAATTGGGTGCGTCGCCCATATCTAGCGCAGGCCCGGGCCAAGAGCCTGGTCATTGTGGAGCGATGCTTGATTGAGGTACGACAGGTTCTGCGCCTGGAAAAAGCACAACGCCTGCAAGACGCAGCACGAGCGATTCGTGGCGGTCTCACGGACTTGGACGGCTTGCATCAGGCACTGTTGGATGCGAGGCGCGATCCCGGCCCGGGTGCCACCTCCGTTCGTCCGCTTGCGATTAACGCCCTATTAAGTGTACAAGCGAATCAAAATGCCCTGCGCCACTTGCTGGATATTGTAAACGCTGCATCGGCCCTTACCAGTCTGGGTGATCATGATGCATCCGATGCCAGTGGTTTGTGGAAGCGTCTGGAAGAATCGCTCGCTGCTGGCAGCGCGGTGGTCACAGCGTTAAAATCGGGTTTGCCTGACGAGGCAATGAAGCGATTGGCCTTGGAACAAACGCAACTGAAGGCCTTCGACCTTGCCTTGGTACCGCCTGACGTCCTGAGTGAACGGCTAGGCCCCCGGATCGCATTACTGGTCGCACTGATGCAGTTCCATAGTGCCTTGGCGAGCCAGACAGGTAACGTGCACGACGACGATCACGCAGAGACGCAAGTACAGGATCAGCGTCTAACCAACCGATAAACCAACCAGCTTTCGGCTGCATTCATCCAAAGCGTCGGCCAGCGCATCATCAAGCGCATGCGGATTGGGGGACTCAAGCGGCCATCCGCCACGATTGAGTTGACGCTTGCGGTACACACCCGTCTGGCTAAAGAAAGCACCGGGATGCTGAACTACCTCCGGTGACAGCAAACAATGCAAAGTGGCCTGTGCCCCTTCCCACGGCTCAATCATGCCCCCAAGTCTCAGCAAGGGCCCAAGCAACACATCTTGCACCCACACAGGCACCGTCGTACGAATCAAATTGGTTCGTACCCACCCTGGATGCAAACTCACCGCAGTAACCCCGCTGCCTTCCAGCCTGCGCGCCAACACGCGTGCGTGTAATACATTCGCCAACTTGGACTGGGCATAGGCCTCCCAGCCGTCATAACGCCGACGTTCGAAGTGCAGGTCATCAAGAACAATACGACCCTCGCGTCCGAACGCTTTGTCGTGATAGGCGCTCGACACACAAACAATGCGTGACGACGCCGTATGCTGGATGCGATCCAACAACAATTCGGTTAACAGGTAATGTCCCAGGTGATTGACGCCAAATTGCATTTCAAACCCGTCAACGGTTCGCCCATAGGGGGTGTTCATCACCCCTGCGTTGTTAACCAGTCCGTGTAATTGCGAAAAGGCCGCGAGAAACTGTCTGGCAAAATCACGCACCGAATCCAGACTGGAAAGATCCAATGCCATCACGACAACCTGACCTGGCACTCCCTGTATCAGTAGCGCTTGCGCTGCTTTGTCACCTTCAGCTGGTCGCCGACAAGCCAAAACAACCGTCGCTCCCTGTTTTGCCAGTTGCTGCACAGTGACAAGACCAATACCCGAGTTTCCACCGGTTACAATGTACGTGTGCCCAGACAGGTCCCGGTCCAACAACTCCCCAGAACACATCAATGGACGTTTCATGCAACTAATGAACTCCCTCTAGCACAGTGACCGCAGAAGATACCCAAGCGTGCCCCGTTTAGTGTAGCACAACACCCTGCAATTACCGTGATCCGTTTGCTCGTGGGGGTCGCTTTGTCTGACTTTTAACAGTTTTGGATGCGCCTGCCCAAGGCCAATTGTACGCAGACGTTGAAACGCTTTGCCCCTTTTGCCACCCATCGGATGTAGACGGCTCACCCAAACAAAAAGACTTTTAACCCCGGGGAACACGATGGCCCAGCGCGACTTCGCGCAGACAACGAAACAAGCCGTCTTGCAGATCGTGAACATGCTGCGGCCAATCCGGGCTGCGATGCAGCTCATCCAGTAAGGATTGAATCAGACCGGGCACCGCATTAATGGCAGGGGTAAAACACTGACGTTCCAACCACGCAACAATCGCCCGTAACTCATCAGCCCGTTCGTGCGGCGTATTCGCGCTCGACAAACTGGCCACCCTAACCAACAGGCTGCTACAAACTCCCATCAGCAAAGCCTGCTCAGCAACCGTCAAAACCAACTGCTGGGGCCAAGACTGCCCTTTCGCAGCTGCAGTGAAGGCAAGGTGCAGTTTTGAGCGCAACGCCTCCAGTTCACGAATGCTGGTTGAAGCTGACAAGGGGACCGTCTCTCACTCGTTGTCTGTGACGTGTTGCGTTGATTGGTGATCAGCATTTGGCTGTAGTTGAATATCAGCAAGTGCCTGCCTGATTGTTGATTTTGCTTCACAGGTTTTGAATCCGACGCAGTGCGTCACCACACGGTAAGACCCAACACTCGCACCTTGACACCAAAGGCCATCAGCATGGGATGATGGCAGCTAGTCGATGGGAAACGATGGTGGTTCGCATGCGTATTGACTGGCGTCTCGGAATGATTGCCCTAATGGCTCTGCACGGATGTGACGAGTCAGGCAATCAAATATCCGGGACGGTTACCATGAAACCTGTTTTGTCGCTTGGGGTCAAGGAAAGCGACACGTTGTACATCACAGCCAGACAAGATGGTGTAACGGGTGGGCCCCCTTTGGCTGTGGTGCGGATCGTAGGCGCAACGTTTCCTGCTCGCTTTGACATTGGACAGTCTGACGTCGTGGTCGCTGGTCAGTGGTTTAAGGGGAAGGTTCGGTTGAGCGCGTTTCTCAAACGATCGGGTTTCATCGGGATTGATACGCCAGAGGATCTGGCGGGCGTGCCGTCCCCCAACCCGTTAGCGGTGGGCACGCAGGGTGTCACCATTGAGTTGTCGCCGTCGAAAGGCGCGCGCATTTGAGCGATCGCCTGTACCGCGTATGGATCGATGCGGATGGAACGACCTGGTTTGAGGATCCTGATCCCACGATTGCAACACTCGCCCAAACGCTCGGTGCACCTGAGGTAACAGCCGAAGCCGTTTTGCCATTGGCCCCCCCGCGCCTGCTTCATACCATCCGCATCCCTGCGCCTACGCCGTGGCCAAGTCAGATCACGCAGATGTGGGAGTGGCATCACCAACTGTTGCACGCCGGCACGCCCGTTGATGCCACGAACGGGTTCAGCCTGCTGGATCTTAAATTGGCGCTTGCGAGCGGTAGCTTGCAGGCGTGCAACCTGTGCGAGCATCGTTGCGGTGTCGATCGCACCCAGGATGAGCGTGGCCGCTGCGGCGTTGGGAAGTCATCCCGGTTTGCAGCCGCATTTGTACACGTGGGCGAGGAAGCGGTCATCGCACCCTCATTTAGCCTGGCCCTCACGGGGTGTTCGTGGCATTGCAGTTATTGCCATACCTATGATTGGGTCACCAATGTCGAACAGGGGCGCACCTTGAATAGTAACGAACACGCACCCTTGCTGAAAGAGTTGTTACAGGGTAACGCGCGGACCCTGAGTTTCGTTGGAGGAAATCCGGATCATCACGTGGCGGCCATTCTGGCGTTTCTTGAAGAGGCGGTGCGAACCGCGCCGTTGCCGGTTGTATGGAATACCAACATGTACGGCAGTCCCGAACTCTTTGCCTTGCTGGATGGCGTTGTTGATATCTACCTCGGGGATTTTCGTTATGGCTCTGATACTTGCGCCTATCATCTGTCCGGCATCGAGCACGCTTGGAATACCGTAACACGCAACTGGTTGCTAGCCGCCAAACAGGATGCTTTGTGCATTGTGCGGGTTCTGGTGCTACCAGGCCATCTTCACTGTTGCATTTATCCGATTTTTGAATGGCTGAGCACGTATCTGCCACAGGTTGGCATCTCGTTGCTCGACCAATACCATCCAACCTACCGTGTCGGGCGCTTCACCCCGGAGATTGACCGTTTGCCATCGGAAGTGGAACTCAACCAGGCACGTGCCTGGTTGGCCTCTTTCGGCCTTAAAGATGTCAGCGCTGCAGGCATTGGCGTGGCTTAATGCCATCGCAGGGATTCGCGATCAGGTACCGGCTGATATTGGCTGTCCGCCTGTGCGTGCCTGATAGGTTTGCACTGGCTACA
>JBBAPZ010000001.1:59980-147289 GCA_040400605.1 Candidatus Sericytochromatia bacterium | reverse complement strand
CTGTCCGCCTGTGCGTGCCTGATAGGTTTGCACTGGCTACACACGTTTTTGCGAGCTGCCGCTGCGTCAGTTTTCAATTGGTGCGGTCGACCATGTTGAACACGACGACAAGCGCTGTGAGGATCGACAACACCGGTGTCAAGTTGCCGGAAATGGCACGAAAGTCAGGGTACCAAACCGCTGGCACCTGGATGCGATCACCGTCCTGCACCGTCAGGTTGTCCGTGAAGTCACCGGTGTTGAGCATCTTTTCCGCGTTGATTGGATACTTCTTGGCATTATCACCAACGCCACGATACAAAACGACATTCGCTTTGGCCGCGCGATCGGTAAAACCCGCCGCTTGACTGACGGCATCCAGCACGGTCACATTCGGGCGTGATAGTTCAACAACACCCGGCTTAACCACTTCGCCAAAAAGAAAAACCGTCCGTGGCCGAAACGCCGTAACCACCACGCTGACGTCCGCGCGACGCCAACTTGATCCCAAGGCCAGTCTCACGCGCTCACGAATGGCCTCGGTGCTCAAACCCAAAACATTCAATTCACCGACATAGGGAATACTGATGTGACCATCGGGTCGAATGGGGCCTACGTAATCAAACTGCGATGCATTTTTTACCGTGATGCTCAGCGAATCACCATAATCGACGGCATAATGGGCGCTGGCCGGACTGTGTGTCAAGCACCCCCACCCCACACCGAGAATCACGATCATGACACCCCATCGCTTGTGTCGCTTACATTTGCTCATGTGTCGGGATTGTATCAAAGCGGCGCGCGAACGTGTATCGTTCCAGCCTCGCGATTTAACCGAATTTTTTGATACCATGTAACCGGTGTGCGTCGTTTCTCAGAGTTTTAGGAAGCCCCGTGTTATTGGAAGACCTGAGCAATCTGCCCGCAAGCCCGGGGGTTTATTTTTTTTACGACGCTGAGCGCCTGTTATATATCGGTCAATCGGTCAACCTGCGTCAGCGCGTCAAAAGTTATTTCCGCGAACGCGGGGGCCATAGTGCCCGCACTGCAAGAATTCGTCTGGAGGCCACGCGGGTAGCGGTGCAACCGTGCGGTTCCGATCTCGAAGCGGCTTTGACTGAAGCCAGGCTCATTAAAGCCCATCTGCCGCCCTATAATGTTCGCGGGCGGCGCAGCCGTCACATTCCTTTTTTAAAAATTGTCGACGAATCCTTTCCGCGGGTTGTCATCACCTATCAGCTTCTCGACGATGGTTCCCGGTATGTCGGACCTTTTCGTAGTGAACAGGCCTTGCGTGCCATCCTCGACATATTGCGCACGCTCACGCCCTATCGCCATTGCCACCCGCTGCCAAAGCGCCACTGCATTGAATACGGAATTGGCCGCTGCCCGGCACCCTGTGAAAATCGAATCGATGAAACGCGATACCTGAAAAACATTGATGACCTGCTCGCGTTTCTGAATGGTGTCACGCGCACGCACATTGACACGCTACACACCCAGATGCAAGACGCAGCTGCGAGGCAAGCCTTTGAGCGCGCGGCCATTTTGCGGGATCGCATCCGCCTCCTCGAAAAATGGCAACAACATCGTGCCATTTGGGGCACAGCCTTACTTGAAGAAAATCTGCTGGTCGTTTTGCCGAGCCGCGACATCCACTGTCAAGCCCTTTACCTCATTCGGCGCGGAAGACCGTGTTTTGCCAATCACTTATTCAAAATACAGGATCTGCCCACCGTCACGGAAACCCTTCGGCAAATACTCGCCGAACCACCCCCTGGCATCCTTGTCAGCGCCGAAGATTTTGATGACATTCAAATCATCGCAGGTTGGCTTCACCGCCACGCCCGGAATCCGAACGTGTTTCCGGTGACAACCGATACCCTCCTTGATACCCTTCAGATTGCCCTTAACGATCGGGGGTGATCATCAATTTCCCGATGACAAGGGGCCAATATAACCACCCACAACCAACTGGGCTCGTCAACTCTGCGGCTCATTTAACGATGCTTGCAACTCAATGACTTCGCTGATTTGGTCCAAGCGACAATAACCGAGGCGAATTAACGCCTCACCCAATTGAACCCCATGCAACTGCTGATAATCCAAGGCTTCCAACAATTGAATGAAACCGATGTCGCCTTGATGGATCAACAACTCTCCAATTCTCAGACCCGCTTTGTACTGTCTGAGTGCCTGAACCAACGCCCGTGCGTCCAGTGAACCTTCTTTGACCAGCAACTCGCCAATCTTGAGATGGGCGCTCAACCCGCGTTGTTTCGTCAAACCCCGCTCCAGTTGATCGCGCGTCACGAGGCCCTGGGAAATCAAATACTCCCCAAAATAACCCGCACCAATCTCAGCGAGAAAATTTTCACGGGCTTCCTGAGAGGATTTAAACATGCTTAACCCCCTTCTTCGGCATCCAAAAAACGGTGCTCGCGACGCTCAACCGAATCCGGGGTCAGTGGCAATCCATTGCCATCCCCAACCGTGCGCGCCCGCTTGGCAGAAGGCTGTCGCATCACCCGCTCAAGCGACGCAGCAACGTCGCTCAGTTGCTCGCTCACAGCCGGCAAACCCAAGCCATCACACACCACCCGGTATAACGTGTCAGTCGAACAAAACGGGACATGTGCGGAAATCTTCCACGTATCATCCATGTTCACCTGACGTCCTGAGAGGAACTCGATAAAGTGCGCCAACAAAATATCCACAATCCGGGCGATCGGTCGAATGCTATGGCCAGCCTGCAACATTCGTTGCAACACCAGTCGAATCTCCGTCAAGGACAAAAATCGACCAAACAACTCCGAGAAAGTCTCTTTACCGATTTCGGATTCATGGGCTCGCAAAAGCAACTCGACAGCCTGATTGGTCAACATCCGATGCGCATGGCGATTCGCCACGTGTTCAATATGTTCCGCGACCACCCGCCACGCCGGATGAACCTCACCCGACCAACTGGCAGCCACGTGAGCCGGAACCCAACGAACCTGCCCCCCTCTCACCGGATGGACCCGGTAAGGCTCCCCCTCACTCCGCACCACATTCAGCAAACAATGCAAATCGGGAAGGATAGAACCCTCTCCCACCGTCTCCCCAAAAATACGAATGACATACGTATCTTGTGCCAACTCCGCGTTTTGTCGCACATCCAACAAGGGAAACACAAATCCACACTCGTGGGCCACCCGGTATCGCGCCACGCCAACCGCGTCCGCCAAAGGGCTTTCCCGAGCCGCCAAATGGGCGTGCCCGTGTAAATTGCCAGCCAACTCCAGCGAAAACGTGGGCACGACGAGACTCTGCAACAAAGCCTCCGGGTCCCCACCGACAACCCGTTGCACCGAACGTTCCACCGCAAGATCTTTTGGCACAGCATTTGCCGTCACGACATCGGATAATGGGGGCAGTTCCTGGGTTTTTGCCCGCAAATTTCCCAACATGCCGGTCACGGCCTTGCTCGCGTGCATGATCAAATCACCCGCAAGATTTCCAGTTCCGACCGCCGCCGGTAACACCAATTCAGGCGGCCACAGCCCAACAGCAGACAACTGCTTGTGAATCTGCTTCAACCGCAAAGGAGTATGACGCCCGACAAAATCACTCCATGTTTCATCAAGCAACAAACAATATTCACCAAAAAGCCGCATCGCCTGCTCATAACGATAGCGGCCGAGCAAAATATTGAGCGCTTTTTCTCGATCCACCATACCCTGTCCCCTCACCCTCGCACCCAACTGACCAGGCACCAGTTCACGCGCCTGCCCATCATTAACTCATATACCCGATTATGACAATTCCAAGTCACGAAGCACGCATTCGTCACAGGTTGATTTCAACCTTAACCCACACGCAAGGTATGGTCTGAACCCGGAAAACGATGCCCGTTTTTGTCCAGGAACTCTTGCAAGCCCCCCAGATAAGTGGTCGTCATGCCGCCATCCAATACCACAACTTTCGATGCAATCTCACGCAGAAAATGACGATCGTGAGACACGAAAATAATGGTTCCCTCAAAACGCTTCAGCGCCTCTAGCAATATTTCACGACTGCGTAGGTCCAAATGGTTGGTTGGCTCGTCCAGAATCAGGAAATTAACCGGGTTCGCCAGGATCCGCGCTAGAACGACACGCGTTTTTTCGCCACCCGACAACACGCCAACCTTCTTCTCAACATCATCTCCACTGAACAGAACCGAACCCAAAATGTTCTGCACGACGCCTCGGTTAGCAGTTGGCATGACCTCGGCAACACAGTCAAACACCGTCTTGTTACGATCCAGTACCTCTGTTTGATGCTGCGCAAAATAAGCTGGAAACAAGTTTGCCCCCGACTGATACCGACCTGCATCAGGCACAAGTTCACCGGCAATGATTTTCAGCAAGGTCGACTTACCAGCCCCATTGATGCCCAGCAGAGCGAGGCGCTCACCACGCCGCAACTCGAACTGCGTTCCTTGCAAAACCGCTTTGTCCCCAAAAGATTTGCAGACACCCTCGATGGTACCGACGACATCACCGCTGCGCGGACAATCCGGCCACAACAATTTCACGGCACGCGCCTCTTTGGGCACTTCAATGCGATCCATTTTTTCAATCATCTTCACTCGGGACTGCACCTGAGCTGCATGCGACGCCCGCGCTTTAAAACGTGCGATGAACTCCTCTTCCTTGGCTAACTTGTCTTCCTGACGCTTGGCCTGTGCTTCCAGGTTGGCCAGGCGTTGTTCGCTCTCTTTGACATAAAAATCAAAATTGCCACTGTAAACATTGATGGTGCTGTATTCAATTGCCACCACCCGGTTCACCAGCCTGTTCATAAAGTCGCGATCGTGAGCGGTCAACAAAATCGCACCTTTGTAACGGCCCAGGAAATCCTCTAACCAAACAATCGATTCAAGGTCCAAATGGTTGGTTGGCTCATCAAGCACCAACGCATCCGGCTGCATCAACAACACCTTGGCCAACTCGATGCGCATACGCCAGCCGCCGGAAAACTGACTGACATCCCGGTCGAAATCCTGATCACGAAAACCGAGCCCACTTAGTATTTCTTTGGCGCGCTGCTCCAGGTCATAGCCGCCACGCGCTTCGTAGGCCTCTTGGGCTTCACCCAGTTGTTCAAGCAATTCCGTCATACGCGCATCATCGAGCGTCGGATCGCCCAAAGCTTCGCCATAGCCATCAATCGCGTCACGCAAATCAAGGACGTGACGGCAACCGGCCAAGGCCGCCTCGAGCACACTGACGCCTTTCATCTCCGCCATGTTCTGCGAGAAGTAACCCACCACGAAGCGCTCCGGTATGATAACCGTCCCCTCATCAGGACTTTCGTCGCCGTTGATGAGTCGAAAAATCGTGGTCTTTCCCGCACCGTTGGCACCAACCAATCCAACGCGGTCCCCTGGGTTGACTTGAAAGCTGCCCTCTTTAAAGAGGTACTTCTTACCCTGAAACTTCGCTACAGAATTGAATGCAATCACTAAAAACACTCGCTTATAATGGACGGTGCAAAAACACTGGCACAGAGTCGATTATAAGCGGCAGTGGCGTCTAAAATCCACTGATTCGGGTATACTGGCGCCAGGTAATTGGAAGGCTGTGCCGGTTCATGGCATCCGAAAGCCAAGGTCTTAGCGAACGGATGTGAAGGAGTTGAATGTGTTTGATCCAAGGATGGCCATCGTCCCGACGGTTGTTGAGAGTACCAGTCGTGGTGAACGGGGTTACGACATCTTTTCGCGTTTGCTGAAGGAGCGCATCATTTTCCTGGGAACCCCCATCGACGATGACGTGGCCAATCTCATCATTGCGCAACTGTTGTTCCTGGAGTCGGAAGATCCCAACAAGGACATCATGCTGTACATCAACAGCCCGGGTGGTGTTGTGACGGCTGGCATGGCCATTTACGACACCATGCAGTACATCAAGTCTGATGTTTCGACGATTTGTCTGGGGCAAGCGGCATCGATGGGCTCATTCCTCTTGGCGGGTGGTGCTCCCGGCAAGCGCATTGCCTTGCCCAATGCGCGCATCATGATTCACCAGCCATTGGGTGGTGCGCGTGGTCAGGCGACGGACATCCAGATTCAGGCGGCAGAGATTCTACGGATCAAAAAGTATCTGACGCAGTTGATGGCCATTCACACGAAACAGCCCGAAGAGAAGCTCAGTCGTGACATGGAGCGCGATTTCTATATGTCAGCGGATGAAGCGAAGGCGTACGGGTTGATTGATCAAGTGCTGATTCCGCGCATTGGTGAAAGCCAGGTTCCAATGCCGCCCATGGAAGGTGGCGAGGGTGATATCAAGGCTTAACGACGATGCCACGCGCCACCCGTACCTTCTTGACGGATCTTGCTGAACTGCAGTACCAGATAGCCCGTTCCGATCAGTTCGCGCGCATCGAGCGTGATTTTCGTTTGGGCGAAAAAGATGATCAATCCGTACAGGAATCGGTGGTAGAACTGCTCGAACTTGGGCGTTGCCGATTTCATGGGGACCACGGCCCTGAGGAGTGGTCGTGGTCTCTGGATGATTCAGAGCTGGCGACGCTCGCTAATCGGTTGTATCGAGAGCAACTGGGCGGCCAATGAAAAAGCTCTTGCTCTTGCATACCGGAGGCACTTTGGGGATGGTGCCTCGGACGGATGGCATGCGTGCCTGCTCGGATGGGGCGGAGGTGTTTCGCTTCATTCCGGAGGCCTTGAAACTGGCGGAGATTGATACGCGGGTGCTGTTCAGCGAGGACAGCGCGAACTTGCAAGTAGCACATTGGTGTGCGATCGCCGAGGCGATCGCCTTGACGTTGGATCATTATGATGGCTTTGTGGTAATTCACGGCACAGATACGATGGCGTACACAGCGGCTGCGCTGTCGTACATGTTGGCCAATCTTCCCAAGCCGGTCATTCTGACCGGGGCACAACGCCCGATTGCGGTGATTCGCACAGACGCAAAGGCGAATCTGGTCAATGCACTCGAACTGGCATGTCAGGCGATTCCGGAGGTTGGACTTTTTTTTAACCATCGCTTGTTTCGTGGCAATCGGGCGAAGAAAGTCAGCATTCACGACTATGATGCCTTCGCATCGCCCAATTTTCCGCCGCTGGCGGAAGTGGGGCTTCACATCCGCATTCGCGATGAACTTTTGCGTCGGCCAAGCGGGTTGTTTCGACTGGATATGGATTTTTCTGATCGCGTTTTGGTTTTGCGACCGTTTCCCGGTATGAATCCGCAACACTGGATGCCATTGCTGGATACGGCGATCAGCGCCATTGTCATCGAGGCGTTTGGCTCTGGTAATGTCCCGATACACGAAAACAGCCTCCTTGGTTTCATCGAGGAAGCGACCCAAAAAGGCAAGCTGATAGTTTTAAACTCCCAGGCGATGGGCGGCACGGTTGATTTGGACCTTTACGAAAGTGCGCGCCGCGCAGGTGAAGCGGGGGCTGTCTCAGCACGCGATATGACCATCGAGGCAACGGTGGTCAAACTCATGTTTTTGCTTGGTCAGTATCCCGGCGATGTTGACAAGGTGCGCAAGACCTTCCATCTGTCGCTTGCAGGCGAGATTGACGTCTGAGCATCACGGTGCGGCCGCATAGGCCTGCAGATCCTCGCGAAACTGACGCGCCAAGTGGCTCTGCCCGTCGGATAGCACTGATTCGAGGTTTTTATATAGCACCGCTATCGGGCTAACCCGGCGCCATTCGTTGCCATCCCAGGTGATGGTGATCAACACGGATGGCACGGGATTACGAGCACTGTTATGAAAAACCCACCTCACCTTGACCGGACAGTCGTCTTTTTCGTGCGCCACGGCATCAAGCAACGCGACAAGCGCCGCACCCGACTCATCAGCAGCAGCAACCGATGCCAACCGAATCAGACGCTCACGTTTCTCAAGACGCCTTGCCCGCTTAACGACAACCACGCCAACCATGAGCAACACGCCTATCAAGACGCCAGCGATCGCGACAAACAAAAACATCAAATTCATCGGCATGCATCCTCAAATCAAGCGCACCAAACAAGGTAACGCTCGGCACTTTAACGAACTGAAAGTTCGTCGCGCCAGGGTTCTAAACCGATCGCTCCGAGGCTTCTCCCTCACCACAGTGTTTGAACCCGCCGGGAAGAATGCGCGTATGGATCGACGATTTTGCTTCGATACCCTTTTTCCGTTGGTAACGCGGTAAAACCACTGGTCCGCTCCCCCACGCAGGCTCCTTGTTCATTCCGGGCCTTTGGTGCAAGCCCGCACCAATCGAAGAGGATTCACGACGTAACTGGTGCTCCCTGCGCTGGCTTTAAGCCTACCACGATCATCAGGTGCGCAGCGCCTGGGTCACAGGCAACCAAGAGCAGAACGCGTTCGCCAAGCGTCGTCTGTGTGCGCCTGCCACCCTCATAGCACGCTCGTAAGGCCTGTAAAGCCTTCTCCTGATTGGCAGCACCAAGGCCTGAGTCCTGTAAAAAAAGACCGGCAATATGCTCCACCAGACGAGCTTGGCGCAAGTCCCGTGGCAACGGCAACAGCAAAGTCTGCTGCACCACGGTGCCATCGACCGTGTCCAGGTATAGCACCGCCGTGCCGAATGGGCAACGAGAAGCCGCACCAAACCTAAAACGCGCACCGGTGCGCCCCTCAAAGCGAAACAGTTCGTTGCCTGCAATCAGGGGAGAATGCCGAAACTGCAGAAACGTATTGCCCAATTCAGCCCAAGCAGGTTTCGGCGCAACACTCAACACGCACACGGAAACCAGCAAGGGACTGACCGTGGTCCGCAGATTGAGTTCCATTCTTACGTGCCTTTTGAGGCCGGCTCATGTGATTTTGCGACTGCGTCGAGGGCATCCTTAATAAGCCTCTCGAGTATTGCAGCAGGTATCCACAACGAGAGAAAGCACAGCCACGCAAGCTTAAAATACAGTGCCAACCGCCTCGCCATTACCCACCCGCCTGTCCAGTCTTTACATTTGTAGGCTTGGTGAAAGTTTTAATCGTATGTACCGTAGGACTCGAATGTACACCCAATTAAAATTAGGCGTCCCTGACAGGACTTGAACCTGTGGCCTTCTGCTCCGGAGGCAGACGCTCTATCCACTGAGCTACAGAGACACTTTTCTTATTTTACACCTATCCTTGTCTTTGGTCAATTCCCTGTAACAATTGCTTCTTGTTCAAGGCATCGACACGCGCATTGAACAAGAAACTAATCGATGACGGGCCGCAGGCCGGCGAGCAACTGTTCCTTGCTCTTGTACCCGACAAATGTCTGCAGCGGCTTGCCATCCTTGAACAAAATCAAGGTGGGAATGCTCATAACGTTATACGCCTGTGCGGTTCCCTGATTGGTATCGACATCCAGTTTGGCAACTGTCACACGTTGCCCCTCTTCCGCGGAAATTTCGTCCAGGATGGGCGCAATCATGCGACACGGCCCACACCACGTTGCCCAAAAGTCAACCAGAACCGGTTTCGATGACTCCAGAACCGTTGACTTGAAATTCGCATCTGTGACGGTGATTGGCTTCGACATGCGTGACGCTCTCCATAATAAAAAATACAGAATCATTTTAGTAAGGTGAAGAGGCTATCGTCAACCACGTTTGACGAAACGCACATTGTTCGAAACGCGTGGTGCACTGCCATCAATCCGCATCATGCGACAGTTGCGGCTTTGCATATGATACAGGCCCATCATTCGTGCGAGAGCATGGTTTGACTCGGCGCCACATCGGGCGTCCGAGGCGGTTGCGCCTGTGCCACCACACGATTGCGACCCATCTGTTTGGATTGATGCAAGCACGCATCGGCTGCCTCAATCAAAGCTGCATGGCTGGCTTCTTCTCCGTGATCCGAGGCCACACCGATGCTGATGGTAACACCCAACGCCTCATTGTCGGGGCCGGCAATATGCTGAGCCATAACATTTTTTCGTATGCGTTCAGCCACATCAATGGCCGTCTCGATGCCGGTTTCAGGTAGAATCACGACGAATTCTTCCCCCCCATAGCGTGCGACAATGTCAGTCTCACGGGTGCTTGCGCCAAGTGTCTTTCCAATCATTCTTAAGACGTCGTCTCCTATTGGATGGCCGTAAGTGTCATTAAAGCGCTTAAAGAAGTCCACATCGATCATCATGAGCGACGTTGTATGGTGATAACGGCGGCCCCGTGTCACCTCCATATGCAATTGATCCTCAAAAAATCGACGATTGAAAACTTTTGTCAGTCCATCGGTAAACGCCATTTGTTGGCTGACACGGTACAACTGTGCATTCTTGATGGCCGTTGCTGACTGAGCTGCCACAACATTCAACAGGTGTTCGTGATCTGCGTTGAAGCTGCCCGAATGTTCACCAAGCAAGACCAGGACGCCAAGGAGCTCCTGTTCACTCACAAGCGGACTGCCCAAAAAAGAACGATAGCCTGCCAGAATGCCTGGTTCGTATGATACCTGGTCCAAATCATTCAGTAATACAGCTTGTTTCGTCTCCGTTATGCGTCTAAAAAGTCCGTAATCGGCGGCAATCTTCAGTTCGGCCAGCGGCAAACCCGAACGGGAACGACCGGCACGGATTGTGGATTGGACCAAGGGCCTGCCGTTCCTGGGGATCGACTTAAGTGTCAAGAGATTGGTTCGTGGTTCCAACAGCAATATCATGCACTCGTCGTGTGGAATCAGGTTTGGCAAACCTTCTGCGATCGCACGCAATGTTTCGCCCAACTCCATTTTGGCCGAAATGCGCCCACTCGTTGCATGCAACGACACTAACCAGCGTCGGTAGGTGTCGTTCTCACCCATCAACCGTTGCTTGGTCCGCTGAGCGCCAATGACGTAAACACCCGCTATCACGATAATCAAACAGGCCAAAAGTCTCACGCCGTCGTTGAGCGTTTCAACCAGCCACAAACCGCTGCACACCAAAACCAGAAAGCCCAGCGTCAGGGGTGTTTCAGTATTCCTGGGTGTGTCGTTTTCTGGTGACATGCCTTAGGACTCCAAAGCGGGCGTCATTCTTTACAGACTTGGCTTCAAATGTCTTGTCAGAACACCCTTGCACGTCACTCAAAAGCCCCCGGGTCCGGTGCTCGCACATCTTGAATATCGCTTGCTGCAGCGACGCGCCAAGGGGTGGCGACCACGCTGGACATCCACCTTGTACCCAACAGGTTCATCAGGCTATCGCGAGAGGACGGTTGATACCATCAGATTGACCGATCGGGCGGCCGTTGACACCATCAAGACGCAAAAAGACGACGCAATGGTCCGAGCGGCCGCCAAATGTTAAAAAAATTAAAAACCAATCGGTCAATCTGATGGCTGGAGGACGGTTATGTGCGGCTGGGAGCAGTTCACTTGGTGCGACCCGCCAAGGCACCACAACCGTCCATCAGGCTTGCCCTGCACCCCAATTCGCGACCGTTCGCTTTGATTTCCGGGGCGACATGCGTTTAAAATTCAGATTGTCTCATCTTTCAATTTTCATTTTTTCGCCAATGGTGAGAATAGCGCGGTTATCATGGCATACGGCTAACAACCGTCATCCTCCGCCTCAAGCCCGAACGGTTTGCCGTTGAATTACGGTGCGTGACGCTTGGTTTGATTCGCTTACCGGTTGATTCTGTCTGTGCTGAAAGGATTTTCATGTCTACGCCCACTCTCCCACAGGCGGTCCCTGGAACCGAGTCTGAAGCATTGACGCCGGAAGAGCGGGAGTACCGTTGGTACCGTGACGTTTACCGCGGTGATTCGATGCCGCAGTTGACCGTGCGTTCGGTCGTGATGGGCAGTGTATTGGGCGCAGTGATGTCCTTGTCGAATCTTTACGTGGGACTCAAAACGGGTTGGGGCTTGGGGGTCGCGATCACCGCCTGTATATTGAGCTATGCCATTTGGACCAGTTTAAGCCGGATTGGCGTCGTCAAGGGTGAGATGTCGATTCTTGAGAACAATGCGATGCAGTCAACGGCTTCGTCGGCGGGTTATTCGACCGGAGGCACAATGGTGTCAGCCATTGCGGCCTACTTGATGGTGACGGGGCATCATATGCCATTTTGGACCCTGGTCGCGTGGACTTTTTTTCTGGCCATGTTGGGTGTGATGATGGCGATACCGATGAAGCGGCAGATGATTAACCGCGAACAGTTGCGTTTCCCCTCCGGGGTCGCTGCCGCAACGACGTTGCAAAGTTTACACGCCAAAGGCGCAGAGGCGGTTTTACAGGCGCGATCGTTGTTTTTGGCCATGGGCGTCGGGGCAGCGATCGCCAGTCTGAAAGATGGCATGGCGTGGGCCAATACCCATTTCAAAGCCAGTTGGCCGGCCATTCCGACCGAGTTCCACTACCCGGAGGTCTTCAAGATTGCGGGTCAACCGCTCGCGAAATGGACTTTCACCTTTGAAAATTCGAGCATCATGATCGCAGCCGGGGCCCTGATGGGTTGGCGCACAGGGTGGAGCATGCTCTTGGGTGCGGTCCTGACCTATGGGGTGGTAGGCCCCTATGTCTGGCAGCATTTCCCAGGCGCTATCCCGGAACCTGAGGCGGTTCGCAAATGGACGCTTTGGGGTGGATCCGCCTTGATGGTCAGTTCCGGCCTGGTTGGTTTCGGGCTGCAATGGAAAACCATCTTGCGGGCGCTTCGTCCGACCAAAGGCCCGGATGCTTTCGGTGATGATCCCCTGCAAGCCATCGAAGTGCCAAACAGCTGGTTTTGGGCGGGAACGGCGATCGCATCGCTCGGCGTCATGGCAGTGATGCACTTTGCTTTCCAGGTTGGTCCGGTCATGAGTCTGATTGCGGTTGCCCTGACCTTTTTTCTGGCGCTCGTTGCCTGTCGGGCCACCGGTGAGACGGATACAACCCCAATTGGCGCGATGGGAAAAATCACCCAGTTAACTTACGGCGTGCTGGCACCCGCCAATACGGTCGCCAATTTGATGACTGCCTGCATCACAGCCGGGGCCGCCGGTTCTGCGGCTGATCTGCTGACTGATCTCAAAAGTGGCTATTTGCTTGGCGCGAACCCGCGCAAGCAGTTTCTCGCGCAGTTTGCCGGCATCTTTGTCGGCACCGCCGTCGTGGTTCCAGCCTTCTACCTGCTCGTCCCCGATGCTAGCGTGTTAGGCAGTGATAAATACCCCGCGCCTGCCGCCATGGTGTGGGCCAGCGTTGCCAAACTGCTCGGAAACGGACTGGACAGCCTGCACCCGACGGCTCAGGCCGCCATCCTTATCGGAGGTTTGGTTGGCGCTGCCTTGCCCTTGCTTGAAGCGGCACTGCCACAAAAAGCACGCGCGTTTGTCCCGTCCTCGATGGGGCTTGGTCTTTCCATGGTCATCCCGGGAACAAATGCGATTTCGATGTTCCTTGGCGCCTGCATCGCACGCATCTGGGAAAAGCGCCACACCTTGAGCGCAACACGTTACCTGATTCCTGTCAGCTCGGGACTCATCGCAGGCGAAAGTCTGGTCGGTGTTGCAGTGGCCCTGCTTGGGGCCCTGTGGCCCTGAGCAGGGCAAACGACGTCGCTCTGACGAGTATCCTCAGCGTGGGAGTGACGACAGTGTCCCGTGCGCCCGAATCAACATCGAGCGTTGGATTATCCTCATTACATGACTTTGTTTTCCTGATATCGGCCGGTGATATGTCGAACGCATTTCGAACGTTCGCTGGCTTATCTCAAGGCCATTCCGTTTGAAGCTGTACGACGATCAAAACGATCGCTCGACCCTTACGATGACGATCAAATCCGGTTTTTTGTCTGCGTTGACCAGTTCTTCAGACAAACCATTGAACTTGAGACCCCAATGTCCAACGTAACGCACCCTTTTGAAGGTTGCATTAAAATATTGCCTCAAAGAATTGCCGAATGAATCACCAATCACCCAAACACGTTTGTTTGACAGTGGCTTTTCGTTGGTAACGATTGTGGCTCGTCCGAAGTCGGTCATCGGCTCGTTTGGTATGGGTGTTTCTTGCCACCTGGGTTGCTTACTCCAAACGACATCCCAATTATCTTCAGCATGCAACGGGAAATCGTTCAGACCAGAAATCACGATGAGGTCACCGCTGTGAGTGGAACCCCGTTTAAACTCAACATCCGGTACAGGAATCCTAAATTTTTTTAGAAATCCTGCATATGCCAGGTATGCCCCCTTGGCGTTCCAATGCGTATCGGTCATCCAATAAAGGTTCCCCACAGAACGCTTTGATGCAAGCATCTCGCGTGTCGGGTCATGCACGGTCAAGTTGGGTATGCCTTGTAGTTCATCCAGAAAAAAACTGATGTACGTCTTTGGAGAAGGAATCAGGCCATCGGGTAGATACTCGGGATAGACACTGGTTTTGTTGGGGCCGACGATCAAAACAACTTGCGTTTTGTAATTGCTGGCAACTTGGGCCAGGGCCGCGAGGCTGTCTCTTGTACCGGCTACAACACTGGCGTCTGGCAGAATGGAAAGCTTCAGCTTGGCAACACAATTGTCGAACGCATTCCCCAAAAACAACCAATCATCCTTACCGCGGAACCATGCCGCAGAAATACCAATCGTATCCTTGGAATCCCGATGAACCAGCAACTGATCAAACTTGTGAGACGCCGAAAAATCAGCTTTGCTCGCATAGAGACCGGTAACCGCCAGTGCAAAAACCACTGATGAGAAAGCAGCGACTTTGCCGGCAGAACGTCCGCTGCCGAACCGAACAGGTCTCTCTACGTACTGCATCGTTAGCCAAGCGAACAATACTGACAGTGCAACCGCGAGCACCCTGAACCCGGGAAGAGCGAGTTCAGAATTGATGATCCGGGCGAATGACAAAATTGGCCAGTGCCACAGATACAAGGGGAAGCTGATCAAGCCAAACCATACCAAAACTTTATTGGACAGGACTTTGTCATTCAAGAAGGCCTGCGGTCCGGCCATAATGATCATCACTGTCGCCAAGACAGGTAACAGCGCCCAATAACCGGGAAAGGGAACCGCTTTATCAATACCCCACAAGCCATAAGCAAGCAGAAAAAATCCTGAGAAAGCAGACGCATTCCGTAGAATCTGAACAATCTCACGCTGCTTGTCGGTGAAAAATGCGCCAGGAACGGAGTTTGCAATAAAATTTTTCAGACTAGCGGGAACCATGGGTTTTTCGTTTGAAAACCAAGCCAACAGCGTTCCAAAAAGCAATTCCCAAAACCGTGTCAAGGGCGAATAAAAAGTCGCCACGGGATTTTGTCTAACCCCGTTGACGTTGAGAATAAAAGACGCACAAGCGATAAAGAGCACAAGAACAAGGGGGTTGAACTTCCGCTTCCATGCCAGCCAGAGTAACAAAGGCCATGCGATATAGAACTGCTCTTCTATCCCCAGGCTCCAAAGGTGCAACAAGGGTTTGGTCTCGGCCGCGTTGTCAAAGTAACCTGCCTCACCCCACAAAACGAGATTTGAGACAAACCCCGCCCCAGCAGCCACATGCTTGCCCAACTGATTGAGTTCGTCTGGTAGCAAGACAAACCAACCAAAGGTCAAACAGGTCATCAAAACAATTGTGAGTGCTGGAAAGATACGCTTGATGCGACGAGCGTAGAACGCTGAAAAACTGAACGAACCCCGCGCGAGGTTTTCGAAAATGATCATCGAAATCAAGTAACCGGAAATGACAAAAAATACGTCAACGCCAATAAAGCCGCCTGTCAGCCAGGTTGGAAAAGCGTGAAAGCCAACAACTGACAAGACCGCAACCGCTCTCAAGCCATCGATATCCGAACGATACTTGGGGTGCGATGGTTGAGGCGACGAAGCCGTCATCGAATTGAGTGCGGGGTTTTTGATAGTCGTCATGCTCCAACGGCAAGAAGGGTGTGTTACCAAAGCCGTGGAATCATATTTTTTCTGTTAAAACAAGTCAAGTTTGTTTGAGGTTATCTGCCAAGCGACAGCGTTTCAAGCCATCACTGCTCGTCAGGGACGGCTTGAACGTTAGAACCGGTTAAAATGCGGAGCAGCTTCCGATGCCAAGAGTAATCCGTGGAATTGGTGGCGTGTCATCAACCCAAGCCCCCTTTTGAAATTTTCGGATACGTTTGGGGGTTGGTAGTCTGCCCAAATTGGTCAGCTTTTCGTTCGCACCCAGTGAAGCCGTGCCGTGCGATCATTCAGTGCATGGCAGGCAATCAAACCAAACCGCCGCTCAGTCAAAGCCGGGGCATCAAACAACGCCGGCCCCTGACCCAGGACCACGGGCGCCACGGTTACGATGACCTCATCGATACAATCAAGCGCGAGCAACTGACCCGCCACATTACCACCGCCGCAGAGCCAAACACATTCGTGACCGGCCGTTTTTATCGCATCGATCGCAACATTTAAATCACCTTCCATCCGCGTGAACGATGCTGCCGTCTGGCCAACTTGCGTCGCCAGCATGGCGTCATGAGACACCAGCCAGGTGGGAATGTCGCCGTGGGGCCACCCATGGCCAGCGCGCAGCAACCAGCGCAAGGTCGCTGCGCCAATGATGATGGCATCAATACCTGTCAGGAATGTCGCAAACTCGGACTCCGAGCCTTGCCACGCGCCGATTGCATCAAGGAATCCCAGACTGTCGCAAGCGTCCGCGATGCGACCATCCATCGACATCGCTGTATACCAAATGATTCGCAACCAATCACTCCCCGCACCAAAAACAAAAAAGCCCGGTCTTTGACCGAGCTTTTCAGTGGAGGTAACCGGATTCGAACCGGTGACCTTCTGCATGCCATGCAGACGCGCTACCAACTGCGCCATACCCCCGAACACTGAAGTCATCTTACCAACTCAATGCTTTCAATGTCAATGAAATGATGATTAAAACTTAACCTCAGATGATATCGCTTCGACGGCAGGTGCGGCGCCGGCAAGGTGAAAGGCGTTGTGAATCAGGCGCAGGGCCTGTTGTGCCTGGTTTCGGCTGATAATCGCGGACACCTTGATCTCGGATGTGGCGATCATCTGAATATTGATATTGCCATCTGCCAAGGCTTGAAACATCCGCGCAGCGATGCCCGCATGGTTCACCATACCTGAACCTACGATAGATACCTTCGCAACGTCCGGGTCTTGAACCACGCCGGAGGCGCCGACCTGACGACCGACTTCTTCGGTGACCTGGACCGCTTGGTCAAGTTCACTTTTCGCCACCGTGAAGCCAATGTCATTTTTTTGTTCGCCGCGTACGGCTTGAGTGATCATATCCACGTTGACGCCGTGCTCGGAGAGTGCCGAGAAGAGCCGAGCCGCGACACCTGGTTGATCCGGCACATCCATCAATGCCACCTTGGCCTGGTTCAGATCCGCAGCCACGCCGCGCACAGGGGTTTGATTCTCCAAGTCTTGCACTCCTTTCACCAAGGTGCCGGCACCTTCATTAAAGGTTGATCGCACCCTTAAATTCAAGCGATACTGTTTGGCGTACTCCACGGAACGCGGGTGCAGGACCTGCGCACCCAGACTGGCCAGTTCGAGCATTTCATCATAGGAAATTTCCGTAAGCAAACGTGCGTCGGTGACGACGCGGGGATCCGTCGTATAGACCCCAGAGACGTCAGTGTAGATTTCACATTCGTCTGCACGCAGCGCCGCGGCGATCGCCACGGCCGTCGTATCCGAGCCGCCCCGGCCCAATGTACAGATTTCCCCACTGTAAGTTACCCCTTGAAAACCAGCGACCACCGGGATGTAGTCATCCGCGAGCACCTGTTTGAGGCGATCCGTATGAATGTCCACGATGCGCGCGCGGCTATGGACCGGTTCCGTGCGCATGCCCGCCTGAGCCCCCGTCATCGACAGCGCCGGCACCCCCTGCGCCTGCAAGGCCATCGTAACCAATGCGATCGATACCTGCTCGCCGGTCGAAAGCAACATGTCAACCTCGCGGGGTGAAGCATAATCTGTGACCTTGCCCATCAGTTCGATCAACTCATCCGTGGTGTGCCCCATTGCCGACACCACCACCACCACCTGATGCCCTGCCGCCTTGACAGCTGCAATTCGTCGCGCCACATGTTTGATGCGTTCAGGGTCCCCGACCGAAGTCCCACCGAATTTTTGTACAATCAACGCCATGATGATCTCCTTGACAATGGATGCGGTCGCTTGGTCAACACACAAGGGCCCCTTTGGCCAACTCGGTGACCACCACGCTGTGGCAACCGACGTTTTGCTTTTCCCACGCCTGCTGCATCGCCTGGGCGACCCGAGATGCCACATCCTCAGGACACACGGCAAGCAGACTGGGACCGGCACCACTGATAACCACCCCCCAGGCTCCTTGCGCCAATGCCGCATCCTTCACCGCCAAGCCGCCTGGGATGAGTGGCATTCGGTACGGCTCATGCAAATGATCGCTTAGCGCCTGTGGCCACAACGCGTGTTGCCCGGTCAGCAGCACGGTTGTCAAAGCCGTCACAGCCCCAACGGTTGCCACAGCATCACGGTGTGGCACAAGCTTGGGCAACACTTGCCGGGAAAGCGCCGTGGACAGCCTCAAGTCGGGAATGGCCAAGACCAGTGCACCCGGAATGTGATCGCTCACTGGCACCACCTGAATACGGCCATTGTGGGATTGTGCCCAGCACACACCCCCGTACAAAGCGGCAGCGACGTTATCGGGATGGCCCTCCAGTTCGACGGCCAATTGCATCAAATCGTCCCGCGTCAAGGGCATGTCATACCACGCGTTCGCTGCCAGCAACCCGGCAACAATTGCAGCACTGCTGCTGCCCAAACCACGCGCTTGAGGAATACGAACGACCGCTTCCAGACGCCACGTCGGCAAAGGCTTATCCAATTGTTGACAGACACGCATCGCCGCGCGTTGGGTCAAATTGCTGGCATCAGCTGGCAAACCACTGGCTTCGGGGCCGATCGCATGAATTGACAGCGACTCGCCAGGGGTCACACGTAACTCGTTATACAGTGGCAACGCGACACCATATAAATCGAACCCGGCACCGAGGTTGGCGCTGCTCGCAGGGACGCGGACATTCAGCATCGCAGGCAACCCACTTGCGTCTGGCAGCACACGCAGCGAATGGTGGTCCGCTTGGTCTGCAACCACATCTTTGCGGAAATCCGTTGACAGACACGCTGGATTTGCATTGGGCCTCGATCACCTATGCCGCTAAATACACCCCGAAGAGCACCGTTTTATGTTAATCCCTGACCAAGCGTTTGGGCAAACGACTCATTGATGAATCGGCCTCAATATGGGTGGCTCGTGACTGCGGTCGACCCAACCGATCGCACGAAAAACATCATCGGTATGCCGTGACGATCAAGCGGTTGTGCGGGTTTGATGGTGTTAACGATTGCAGCCTGATTACAATTTATGTTGGGGATAACCTGTAAGCAGGAAAGGGAGCACTCAGTGATGATGCTTCCCGTTGGAACAAGACGATGACACAGAAAGGTTTTTGCGGGTATACCGTTTGCATAGCCCGCTTGGCCGGGTCATCAAGGCAGGAGAACAAAATGGTCAAAGATTCCGGAATGGGGCACCTGAGGCGGGTTGTGCGTGGACTGCCGACGCTTGTGACAGCCCTTGGGGTGGTGGCGGCGCCAGTTCAGGCATCCACGCCCTACGGCAGTTTTTTGCCCAGTGAGTTGGGTTCATTGAGCTCGGTTGCGACGGTTGAGGATGCGTCGGCATTGGCTATCAACCCAGCGGCCATGGGCTTTCAACGTAGTTCCGAAATCTTTTTGAGTCGTTCGCTGAATGGCAACGATGCCACGCATGCCTTGTTTACGGGTGGCGGTGGTGGTTCCGCCTGGCAGCAATTTCGCACACCCCAGGATCGTTTTTTGAATCAATATCTGTTCGGAGGAGCGTGGACGCCATTTAATGGCCTGGCACTTGGCGGCAGTTTTGGCCTGATGCAGTTTCTGGACGCCCAAGGCGGCAATGCCGCAGACCTCGGGCTATCGATGAGTTACCGTCCATCCCCGTGGTTTTCTGCAGGTCTGGTTGTTAACCACCTGAATCAGGCGGCGGTGGGGCGGCGCATTGAGGGTACAGGACTCGGGCTTGACGTGGCGACATTAAAGCGACGGTATCGCGGTGGCGTGGCGATCGCACCGGGAACCCGGCGCATCCTGGTATCATTGGATGCTGCTTGGGAAGAAGGTGCGGCTGCCGACACAGTTGATGTGTGGCTAGGATTGCAAGGCGAAATCATTCCGGGGCTGACTTTGCGTGGCATGGCCGATCCCAAAGGCCGCATCAGCTTGGGCGTCGGGACACAGTTCGGTCAACTGGGCGCTGGCATGATGGCTGCGACGCCAACCGGTCGGATTGGTTCCAGCGATTTGATGTACGTCACCAGCTCGGACTGGACGGCGAAACGTTCGCTTCAATTGGGGATACCCCATTTGGCCTATGTGCGCCTTGAGGGTGATTTGGGTGCTCAAGGCGGGGGATTGCTCGACCTGCGCAGTTTGGTATATCCCGGCGTGTTGCATACCACACGCCGCATTGCGCAGGCAAAGGATGATCCGCTGATCACCGGGATGATTCTTGACTTGCGCGGCGTCACCCTGGGTGTCGGGCGTTTGCAGGAATTGCGAGAAGCGATCGCAGCTTTCCGTGCCGCGGGTAAAACGACCGCTGCCTACATCACGGACCCGGATTTGGGCGAATACTACCTGGCCAGTGCCTGTGAACGCATCATCCTGCACCCCGGCGGCAGCTTGAGCATCACCGGGTTAAGCACCACCATTCCATTTTTTAAAGGGGTGTTGGAGAAGTTGGGCGTTCAGCCGCAATTTGTCGCCATTGGCAAATACAAGTCCGCTCCGGAGCAGTTTACGCGGAAGGATCTCTCGCAGACTGCCAAAGAGCAGGATCAAGCGTTACTTGCGGATCAATTCGAGCAAATGGTTATGGGCATTGCCAGTTCGCGGCGCTTGAGTCGCGAGGAGGTGATCGCACTCATCAACCGTGGAATTTGGACACCGCCGGCGGCCAAAGACAAGAGTCTGATCGATGCCATCATGTATCCGGATCAGGTGCCCGAATATCTGGCGAAAGGCCCTGCTTTCAATTATGGCTTGGATGTCGTGAAGCCCGACACGTGGGGTGAAGCGGATATTGTTGCCGTGGTCAGAATTGATGGGGACATCACGCGCGGTGAGGGTTCCGACCAGGATTTATTAACTGGTCGCAGCGCGGGTTCCGCAACAGTCACCCGGGCGCTGCGCGAGATACGGCAAGATGATCGCATCAAGGCGGTGGTGTTGCGTGTAGACAGCCCGGGTGGGGATGCGGTGGCGGCTGATGAGATTGGCCGGGAGCTGGATCTGCTGCGCTTGCAAAACAAGCCTGTGATCGTGTCGATGGGGGACGTGGCGGCATCCGGCGGGTACTGGGTGGCAGCGAACGGCGTTCGTATCTATGCGGAGCCTGGCACTATCACGGGTTCCATCGGGGTGTTCACGGGTCAGTTTGTTTTCAAGGGGCTACTGGACAAATTGTTTATCACGACCGAAACCCTGAACCAAGGGGCTCATGCGGATTATCAGAGCGGCCTGCGTCCGATGACGGATCAGGAACTCGATTTGTTGCGTGAAGGTGCGCGCTATACCTACGGCCAATTCCTGGAGCGGGTGGCACAGGGGCGTCGGATGTCGGTCAACCGTGTGGATCAGCTCGCGCAAGGGCGTGTTTGGTCAGGCACGCGAGCACTCGATATCGGTCTTGTCGATCGCCCGGGTGGACTCGAAACCGCCATCCAGGACGCGATGCAGACAGCGGCGCTCAACCCCGATTTGACGGTCTTGCAGGTCTATCCCCGACCGGGTTCCCTGCTTGAGACTTTCGATGACAGCACCATGAATACCCAGCTTAAACGGGCCACCCAGCGCCTTGAAACATGGCAGCGCACCCGCACCTGGCTACTTGCGCCATCAAGCGGCGGTGTACAGTGACGCACGGATAACCGTTCAAAACTTTGTCAATGTAGTGACGCATCGGTTTGTTGTCAAAAACTGATTGGCAAATGCAAAAACACCAGACTCGCACCTGCCGTAACGGCACAAAAGTGAGAATTTGATTACCGGTCAACGTTTTTCCCTTATGGCAATGCCTGACAATAGTTGATCACCGTTTAATGTGCTGTCGTATGCTACGCCCGGACCTTAAGGTCGTCGATGGCCGTTTGGTTGAGTTCAACGATTGGCTCGTGTGATGGGCGATCAAACGCGCCGTCGGGGGCGCGTAAGCCGTTCCTGTTTCCCCACGACGGCCGCAAGCCACAGAAACCTCCACCCAAGGACCCACCACTCACCCCTACTTGAATCAGTGAAGAATCTCATACCCAGCGTAAACGTACCCATTTCGGCGCATTTTCACTGACGGAACGGGCGCCGGGACATTGAAATGGCCGATCTTTCAGTTGATAGCACGAGAGGCATTCGAACGATGGACAGTCACACTTGCCGAAAAATGGCACGCATCATCTGCGTTCGAACCGGGCGTGGGTTCCCTACGCGAATACGGCCTCGTTCACCGCGCGCGCACTGTGTGAGTCGGTCCATGTTTACTGGCGTGCTAGACTAAGGGCATGACTGGCACGTTTGAGTCGTTTTTTGATGGGGTTGTGTCCCAGTTGCCGGGGTACGAGGTGCGGCCACAGCAACGGGAGATGGCGTCGCGCGTCCGGGAAACGATAGCGGCCGGCGGGCAATTGTTGATTGAAGCCGGTACTGGCAGCGGCAAGTCGTTCGGGTATTTGTTGCCTGCGATTCACGCGGGTCAACGGGTGGTGATTTCGACGGGCACGATTCAGTTGCAGGAGCAATTGCTTGGGTCGGATCTGCCGTTTTTGGTAGAGGCCTCCGGCTCGACGATGGCGGTGGCGCTGGCAAAAGGGCGTGGCAACTATTTGTGTCGGCAGAAGTTATGGGAGGCGGATCGGCAAATTGCACCAGGTGATCCACTCAGGCGAGATGTCGACCGTTTGTTGGGTGTCGCGAACGGGTGGGATGGTGATTTGGCCAGTCTCGATTTTCATCCGCCGGCGCGATTTTGGCAGGAAGTGGCCAGTACCAGCGATGATTGTTTGGGGAATTCCTGTGAATATTTTGATGACAATCCGTTTCGCCTGGCGCGTGTGAAATTGGGTCGAGCCGATATCATCGTGGCCAATCATGCCTTGTATCTGGTTGATTTGGCGGCGGGTGGCGGCATTTTGCCCGACCACGATCTGGTTATTTTTGATGAGGCGCATCATTTGCCGAGGGCGGCGTCAGATGCGTTTACTGCCAGCATTGGTCGTTATGCCTTGACGAAGTTGATGCAAAAGATTCGGCGCCGTTGGCAGAGTCCTCCGGAGACGTTGACTTATGCGTTGATCAGTGTGGAGAGTCGTTTGGCGGAGTGGATTTGGCGTCACGACAAAACACAGTTTCGTTTGTATCCGGATTCTGACTTTTTGGATATTACGGAGCATTTGCTTGCGGGTTTGCGGGATCTGCGTGAATGGCTTGAGAATGGTCGTGTGGATGATTTGTTGTTTTCGGATCAGGCGGTACGGTCTAAGGCGCCTTTGCATCGGCCCAAGTTGGCGCAGCAGTTGAATCATTTGATTGCGCGTTGGGAATTTTTTGCGGATTGTGGGGATGCGACGCATCTGGAGCGTGTGAATTGGGTGGAACGGGATCCACGCAGTGGTTATTTCGAGCTTTTTTCGGCGCCACTGGATGTGGCGCATGATTTGGCGAACCTGTTATGGGGTCAACGGACGGCTGTATTGACATCGGCGACATTAAGCGTTGATGGTGACTTTCGGTATTTCAGAAAGCAGTTGGGATTGCCATTGCAAACCAAAGAAGCGGTGTTGCACTCGCCTTTTGATTATGGGCGTCAGGCGCGGCTGTTTGTGCCGGCTTTGCCTGAGCCGAGTGATTCGCGCTACGCGGCGAGCAGTCACGCTGCGATTATTGAGTTGTTGGGGGCGTCGGGTGGTCGCGCGTTTGTGTTGTTTACAAGTTATCGGGCGATGAACGCGGCCTATGAAGCGATCGCACCCAATTTGCCCTATCCGTGTCGACAGCAGGGTGATTTGTCGCGGTCGCATTTAATTGAGTGGTTCAAGAATACGCCGCACTCGGTGCTGTTTGCAACGAGTTCATTCTGGGAAGGCGTTGATGTGCCGGGGGATGCACTGTCGTGTGTCATCATCGATCGGCTGCCTTTTGCGGTTCCGGATGACCCGGTGGTCCAGGCATTTGTTGAGCGTCTGAAAATGCAAGGGCGCGATTGGTTCAGGGAGTATACCTTACCCGAAGCCATTTTGAGACTCAAACAGGGTTTCGGTCGGCTCATCCGCACCGCGAGCGATCGTGGGGTCGTGGCCATTCTTGATTCGCGACTGTTGAGCAAAGGTTACGGTCGGCAAATCATCAAGGCGTTACCGCCGTGTGGACGTGCAGATTCGATCGAAGCGGTCAAGGACTGGTTTAATCGTCTGGCGTCATGTCACCAAGATGTTGAAATTGAGTCACATTTGTCTTAAGGGTCATTGTCAGCGCATCTGGACGGGTGGCGAGGCCTGGGCTCGTTGATCAATTGCGCGGGTTGTTTCAGACCAAAGCGCCGTCGAAATCAAAACCGGGTATAATCGGTACGTTTGATACCAAGGCGGTTGTGTTGCGGATCGGTCAAGTGCCTTGGCACGCTGTTTGACCGCATCTGAAACGAGATTGCTGTTTAGCTTGTGCCCAAGGTGTTGGAACGAGTTGGTCCACAAATTTGTGATAGTGTCGAGTCAGAGGCAGGTGTAATGGGCTTTAATCGGGTTGGTTTGGTAATGGCCCGCGCGGTTGAGTGGGGTTTGGTGCTGGCGCTTGTAGCGTTGTTTGTTTGGAACGTGTCAGCCTTTCACATTCCGGGGCTGATTGGTGACCTGCGCGATGATGGTGCTTATGCGACTTTTGCGCGGGCACTGGCTCACGGGCTGGGCTATGTCGACACCAGCCAGATTCCGCCTGTGCCTGCACGGCGCTATCCGATTGGCTTTCCGGCGGTACTTGCTCCTGCAGCCTTAGGAATCACGGACCCATTTGAGATTGCGCAACGGATGCAATGGATTCAAGTTGGCATCGGAGCCTTGTTTGTGCTGGTTTCGTATGTGTTTTTGCGCTATCGAGCCGGGGTACCCGCGTTGATGGCTTTTTTGTTTACGGCGTTGATCAGTTGTAATCCATCGACACTTTACTTCACGAGCCTGTTGGTTTCGGATGTGTTGTTTGCGCTGATGGCTTTGACGACGGTGATGGTTGCGGATTACATCTGGCAAAAAGAGGGTACCAAACGCTGGCTTTGGGTTGGTGTGCTGGTTGGATTGACTTTTTTGGTGCGCTACTACGCGGTTTGCCTGGTGCTTGCCGTACTCTTGCCCTTGTTACTCACCAAACGCTGGCGACCTGCTTTGTTCGCTGGTCTGGGCTTGGTGATAACGACCGCGCCTTGGTTTGTTTATCGCTGGTTGGCCGGTGGTGAAACTTACGTGGCGGAAGTTGGTCAGGAGTTTGTGAGAGGGGATGCCAGTTTCTTTTTCAATTTGACCCGGGCGACTGCGAATCTTTTCACACAAGGGGTTGCGCGCTTCTTCGCGCCCAGTCAGTTTGCGGGGGATGACCCCTTGTTGTTCGTACCAGCCGTCTTGGTGACGGGTGTGGTTTTGTTAGGTCTCGCACGATGGATTCTGCGCGGGGATGGTCGACTTGCTCCGGTTTCAGGGTTGTTTCTGTTTTTTGTGGTCGGACTGGCCTGGATGATGGAGGTCGGTTACCCGATGTACAAGGGTGGCTTGTATATTCGCTATTTGATCGTCGCAGCGCCGATGTATTATGCAGCGGCCATGATTGTGTGGCGCCAGTTGCCGCCTGCGCGGCACGTCGTGGCCGCCTCGGTGCGTCAGCTCGCTGTTGTGGGTGCATTGGGGGCAGCTGTTTATACGTTGCCTTATTTTGCATACGACGTTGACCCGTCCCGTGAAATGGCCAGATCTGAATGGGTCAGCGCTTACCGCTTTGTAGCGGATAAAATGCCGAGAGACGCCAGGTTTTTGTGTTGGTCCGGTCAGGCCTTTGCTTTTTACACTAGCCGCCCGATGGTGCACATACCCTTGGATACGCAATATGATGATGCTGCGAGGCGTTATTTGAACCCGGCCCTTTTTGGCGCGTTGATGTACGCTGAAAATGCGCAGTACATTTTTTGCACTCCGCAAACGCTTGAGACTTCGGGTTTAAGTATTGATGTGACACCGCGTATGATTCGTAATTTTGACATGCGCTATCCGGAGGTACTCAAGGTGGTATACCGAAGTGAGCAGGGCCGTTTGGCCGTGTGTCAAATCGATCGCAAGCGTCTGGATGCATACATCAAGGCGGAAAAGTGAGTGTCAGGGGCATCCTCGCAGCGGCATAAAAGAAGGCTGCCCTGATAAAACCCTTCCGTGTTATGATTTTGGCAAGATTAGGAGTTGGAGCCTTTCATGGAACAATTGCCCCCCTTGCATTTTGAGAAGATCAACCCGATCAACCTTCGCGATGAGCTGAAACAGTCTTATCTTGATTATGCGATGAGCGTGATTGTGGGTCGCGCGCTACCGGATGTCCGTGACGGATTGAAACCCGTGCACCGGCGGATTTTGTTCTCCATGCACGAAAACAATCTGACGGCTGAACGCAAGCATCGAAAGTCCGCGACCGTGGTCGGTGATGTGCTGGGTAAATACCATCCTCACGGTGATAGCTCCGTTTATGATGCGATGGTGCGTCTGGCACAGGGATTTGCCTCGCGCTACCCGTTGGTTGATGGCCATGGCAACTTTGGTTCGGTGGATGGTGACCCGGCTGCAGCCTATCGTTACACCGAGGCGCGGATGAGCCGCCTGGCAGGGGAATTGCTGGCAGACATTGATGCCGATACGGTTGATTTTTCGCCAAATTTTGATGGCACGACGGAGGAGCCGACGGTCTTGCCGGCGCGCTATCCGAATTTGTTGGTCAATGGGTCGACCGGTATTGCTGTTGGCATGGCAACAAACATTCCACCTCACAACCTCAAAGAGGTCATTGATGGCACGGTGGCGTTGATTGACGACCCAAGCTTGACGTCGCCCGATTTGCTCCAGTATGTCAAGGGCCCGGATTTTCCCAGTGGTGGAACCATTATGGGCAAGGCAGGATTTGCTGAAGCGTATGCGAGTGGCCGTGGGAGTGTGACGGTCCGGGCTCAAACGGACATTGAGCCCGGACGCAATGGGCGCCAATCGATTGTGATTACGGAATTGCCCTATATGGTTGGTCTGGACCCGTTGTTTGAAAAAATCGCGGACTTGGTGAAGGACAAAAAGATTGACGGTATTGCTGATCTGCGAAACGAAAGTGATCGGGACGGGATGCGGGGCATTATTGAGTTGAAGCGAGATGCGTCGCCGCAGGTCGTTTTGAACAACCTGTACAAGCAGACCCCGATGCAGCAAAACTTTTCAATGATTTTTCTGGCGTTGGATCGCAATCGCCCACGCGTGATGAACCTGCGTGATATTTTGCAGGCGTATATCGATCACCGCGTTGATGTGGTCACCCGTCGGACGCGGTTTGAACTCCGCAAGGCGGAAAATCGCGAGCATATCGTTATGGGTCTTTTGACCGCACAGGAAAATCTGGATGCGGTGGTGAAGTTGATTCGGGCGGCAGCCAATATCGAGCAGGCGCGGTCCGGCCTGATTGAGCATTTTGGTTTGAGTGAGTTGCAGGCCAACGCCATTTTGGATATGCAACTACGACGCTTGACGGGACTTGAACGAGCCAAACTTGAGACGGAACGGGATGAGTTGCGTTTGCGCATCGCGGGCTTGCGGGAGATCCTGGATAGCCGCGATCGCCTGCTTCTTGTCATCAAACAGGAGTTGACGCAAATTCGGGACAAGTACGGGGATGAGCGTCGGACGCGTGTGGAAGCCGATTCGGGCGATCTGTCGATGGAGGATTTGATTCCAGATGAGCCGATGGCAATTTTTATTACGGATCAAGGGTACGTCAAGCGTCTGTCGTTGGATACCTTCGCCAAACAACGGCGCGGTGGGCGCGGCATCGGTGGGATGACAACCCGGGAGAATGACTTTATCCGTCAGTTCTTCGTGGGTTCTACGCATCAAGATGTCCTGTTTTTCAGTGATCGGGGTGTGGTCTATCGTCTGAAAGTCCATGAGTTGCCGGAAGCATCACGACAGGCCAAAGGCGGCAATATCGTCAATTTGTTGCAGTTATCAGGCGAGGAGAAAATCACGACGGTCATCCCGGTGCAGTCATACGACGATGGCAAGTATTTGGTGATGTTAACCCGTCGTGGCGTGATTAAAAAGACGGAATTGTCCGCGTTCAGCAATATTCGACGCAATGGGTTGATTGCTGTCGCTTTGGATGATGACGACGCCTTGGGATGGGTGCGTTTGACCGATGGTTCGCAAAGCATTTTGATTGGGACGCGCGAAGGAATGGCGATTCACTTTCCGGAGGAGGAGTTGCGTCCATTGGGGCGGACGGCGCGTGGCGTGAAAGCGATTGGGTTGCGCACCGAAGATATTGTCATCGGCATGGATATTGGTGATCCAACAGCAGATGTCTTGGTTGTGACGACGGATGGTTTTGGTAAGCGGACGCCTGTTGAAGAGTATCGCCTACAGAGCCGTGGTGGTTTAGGCTTGATCAATGTCAAACTCAACGTAAACCGACAGGGTAAGGTGGCCGCGATTCTGGTGGTCAACGAAAATGATGAGGTCATTATTGTAACTTCCAGTGGGGTGGTGATACGGCAAAGCGTGCGGGATGTGCGGCAGACGGGACGCAGCGCCCAAGGGACGCGGTTACAGAAACTGGGAGAAGACGAGCGGGTTGCGGGTGTCGCACCGGTGGTTATGACGGATGACGATGATGTGTGTCTCGAAGTGGATGCATCGGTTTAAGGGGTGATGCAGGTGACGGGAGATGGGCGTGACAGAGATACCGCGGGAGGATCGCGCAAGCGTTATGCGGTATCGCAAGAACCGGAACTGAATGAAGATATTCCTTCCAATGGTTTTGAAAGCTATCGGGACGAGGTTCAAGCCTTGGTGCCGGATCATGTACCTTTGTTGGCAGCTATTTTACTGGAGCAGGGAGTTTTGGACCAAGCCAAACTCGCGAAAGTGTTAGAGCGTCAGGTACAAACGGGGGAGTCGCTTGCGACGGTGATGTTTGAGTTGGGAATTGTTGGCGCTGATCAATTGATCACAGCTTTGCAGTATCGTTCGAGTTATCGTTAGAACGGGGCGAAAGCGGGTATCTATGCCAACAGCCCTGACGTTATCACACAGATGGTTTTAGGTCTTTATCATGAGACTCAGGAAAGGCGGCAACCTTTGCGCGTAGGTAGCTTGACGGACATCGGAAAAGTTCGCGAGATTAATCAGGACTGTTACGCGGTGGTGCCGGAACGGGGTGTCTTTATTGTCGCTGATGGCATGGGGGGGCATGCGGCTGGTGAGAAAGCCAGCCAGACAGCGGTGCAGATCATTCGTGACCGGTTGCTTTCAATCAATGATGGCGAATACGGCGGATCGCTTCTTGGGGTATTGCAAGCCTCGATTCAAGAGGCGAATCGTGAAATCATTCAATCCTCGTTGGAGGACGCGTCCATGCGTGGCATGGGTACAACTGCGACCGTTGTGATGACGCGGTCCGATCAGTTGTACGTGGGACACGTGGGAGACTCGCGCGCCTATTTGGTTCGGAACCGCCGCATCGATCAGATTACGGATGATCATTCGATCGTTGCGCAATTGGTTCGCGCGCGAGCGATCACTCCCCAAGAGGCCGCCCGGCATCCATATCGCAACGTGATCACACGGTGTTTGGGCATGCAAGCAGATGTTGAAGCGGATACCCAGCAACGCGAGTTGCGCGGCGGAGATCGGTTGCTGATTTGCAGTGACGGCTTGTCGGGACTGGTTTCAGATGACGAGATGCTTCAAGCCTTGCTCAACTCTGCGGATCCTCAGGCAACCTGCCAAGAGCTCGTCAATTTGGCGTTGGAGCGTGGGGGTTCCGACAATATCACGGTGGTTCTCGTTTACAATGACTGATGGGTGAAGTGGGTAGCTGACACCGTTGGGCGTGCGAGATGCGGAAGGAAGATAGCCTGAAAATGAAGGCGCCTTGTCTAATGGATGTCAGACTTGGGCGAACGTATTGGATCGAACGCCCGTTGTTTTGGATTGGTCGAGACGGCTGCAACGATCTGGTGATTGCTGACGATCACTTTGTATCCCGCCGCCACGCGGTGATATCAAGGCAGGCTGACAAGTGGCAGGTGCGTGATCTCAACAGCGAAAATGGTTCTTTTTTGAATTGTCGCTCATTGGTTCGAGGTGAATGGTTGCAAGACGGCGATGAGGTTCTCGTTGGAAATACAACGCTTCATTTTTGTTGCGCGCACGTGACGGGTGGGGTGACGGGTGGCTAACACGGTCATTGGCGATTATGAACTATTGAAGGAACTCGGCCGTGGTGGCATGGGTGTGGTTTACCTCGCTCAGGATCACCGCCTGAATCGACGCGTAGCAGTCAAAGAGTTGTTGATAGCGGGTCAGGTGCTGGATGATGACAAAGAAACGGTCGTGGCACGTTTCAAACGCGAAGCACAGGCGGCGGCCAAGTTGCAACATGCGAACATCGTTGCGGTTTACGACTACCTCCAGCATGGTAACAGCCATTACATGGTGTTAGAACTGCTTGAAGGCAACAATTTACAGCATTACATCGATGGGCGTCAGACTTTCAGCGTGGAGCAGACCATTGATATCGGCAATCAGGTGTGCGCTGCTTTGGATTATGCGCATGCCCACAAGATTGTTCATCGGGACATCAAGCCAGACAATGTATTCATGCTGGAAAACGGCACCATCAAGTTGATGGATTTTGGTGTCGCACGACATGTCGGCGAAGTGTCCAAGTTAACGCAGGCGGGAACGACGTTGGGTACCATCGCCTACATATCGCCTGAGCAGCTGTGTGATTCCCGGTTGGTGGACGGGCGATCGGATCTGTTTTCTTTGGGTGCGATGCTGTACGAGATGCTGACGCTTCGAACCCCTTTTGATTCGGGCAGCGTGGGGGCAACCATCATGAAAATCATGGGTGAGGAGCCTGTGCCGCCGCGTCAAATGAATCCTGCCATCCCGGCGAAACTGGAGGCGGTGATCATGCGAGCCTTGCGCAAGAATCCTGACGAGCGTTTCCCACGCGCGTCGGAAATGGGCCAGGCATTATCCAATGCGATTCGGAGTGATGCGGCTACCGCGCCTCGTAATGTGCAGCTTAATGTTGTGACATGTCGGGAATGTGGTGCAGGAATCCCTGGCGGACAGGGACCGTGCCCCAAGTGTGGCCGGTTGAAAGCGGCAACGGAGGGTGGTGCCGGGCAACGGATGACGGGGCCTTTGTCCCGTCCGGGAACGCCTGGCGTCGGGTCTGGCGGCTTGCCGCGGCACACCGGGCCATTGGGACCGGCGGTCGCAGATGACATGCGTCAAACGCGAAGTGGTTCGGGGCCGTTGGGGCACCTGACAGGGCACGGTGCTCCTGCTCGACCCACTCCGAGCGGTCGGCTGCGGGAACGGGACTCGGGTTATTTAAATCGCCCCGTGGTGGGTGCGCGATTTTTGAAATGCATCGGGACGGTCGGGTTTACGGCTGGCTCGTTTCAGCAGCCACGAGGACTTGCCCTGGATGGCGCCCGGAATTTGTACGTGGCTGACACAGAGAACGGTCGTGTGCAGGTTTTTGCACCAAACGGGACGTTGATTCGGGAAGTCAAACCCGCATCAGGGCGTGATAGTTTTCGCTTTCCACGGACGGTTGCGATCACGCCCGGTAATGATCAGATTTTTATCATCGATGAACTTGATTACCGGGTTTTCATTTTTGATATGGACGGTCGTCAAACGCAGATCTGGGATCGACGGCGCAAGGCAACGGATGCGTCGGTCATTGCAGGCCGAATGGTTATCAATGGCGCGGGCCAGATTTTTGTTTCTGAACCGAATGCGCACCGCGTGTGTGTTTATTCTAAAAACCTGGCCCACATGGGATCATTCAGTGCGGATGGTGGCATGGGATCACCGTCGGGCTTGGCACTAATGCCGGATAGGGGTTTGGCTGTACTCGACTATGCGCAATGCAAGGTGCACCTGCTGGATGAAAGTGGACGAATTAAGACCTCGTATGGTCGGCGTGGGGGTGGGGCAGGTGAGTTCAGTGTTCCTCGGGATATGTGCGTGGATCCGGGCGGTACGCTATACGTGGCAGATACATTGAACCATCGGATTCAGGTACTGGGTCCAAATGGGCAACCCACGTCAGTTTTTTCACACAAAGGGAAGCAAGACGGCGAATTGGCTGGACCAGAGGGGATCGTCTGGGCGCCTGATGATCTGTTGTATGTGTCAGATCGCGGTAACTCGCGCGTTCAGGTGTTTCAATTGGAGCGTGCGCGTTGATGAGCGGCAGCCAATCACAAAGTATTCAATTTTTTCTGTTTAAAATGGTGCAGTATCTGGGAAACTAACAACAGATGGTTTTTGGAGAGCAAGCGAAAGGAGTTCTATCCAAAATGTTAGAAACAACCCGCGTCGTTTTGGCGCAAAGCATGATCCGCCGATTGGCCAAGCAGTCTCGTAAGGGATTTACCTTGATTGAGTTGCTGGTCGTCGTTGTGATCATCGGCATTCTGGCTTCGATTGCGTTGCCGTCGTTTATCGGCGCGCAGGACAAGGCCCGTAATGCGTCGGTGGTCGCGAATATCGGTACGGTAAAAATGGCACTTGAGCAGTTCGCTGTTGACAACAACGGAAACTTCCCGCCTGCACAAAGCGTCTGGGCTGCAGCAACCAGTACAAACGGTATCCGTCAAAACAATTATCTGCCAGGCAATCGACTCCCGAAGGCACCGTGGGGTGGGGGTGAGCAACAGGTAACCATTGCAACAGCTGCGCCGATGGTAGCTGCCAACCAGATTGCGACAGGCGCGAGTTTTGCTCCGGATAACACGCGTTTTGGCGCCGCGAATGCAGGTTTGGTGCCTCCTGGTGTTGGGCCTGCCCAGCGTCCAACGGCGTCCTTGCACTTTGGTGCCATGATGTATGATTACGATGTCAATGCCCAGACTTATGTGTTGTACGGCACTGGCAAGCGTAACCGTGATGCTGTACAGGCGGCCAAAGCCTCGAATGGCGGCTAATCTCGGCGTGAGGTTTGGTGACTTGAAAAGTCTTTTCTGGTTGTTGTAATTCATTTGGAGCGAGCCTCAGTTTTGTGGCACGCTCCAGGTTTTTTTTGGGATAACGATGATGGATGATTGGATAGTAGAAGCGGTTGGATTGACAAAGGTCTACACCAGTTTTCCGCGCAAGCGGGTGACCACGTTGGACAACGTGAGCTTCAAGGTGCGGCGGGGCGAGACCTTTGGTCTTTTGGGACCAAATGGTGCGGGAAAAACGACTTCGCAAAAGCTGTTCTTGGGTTTGTTGCGGCCAAGCTCAGGGTCTGTGCGGGTTTTGGGCGGGGAACCTGATGATCCCGAGGTGCGTGCGCGGGTTGGTTTTTTGCCTGAAAACCCGTATTTTTATACTTACCTGACCGGGCGCGAGTTTTTGGAGTTTTGTGCGGCGTTGTTTGATATGCGCGGGGCTGCCAAGCATCAGCGAATCGATGAGTTATTGATGCTGGTCGGGATGAGCAGTGCGGCCGAGACGCAATTGCGGCGTTATTCGAAGGGCATGTTGCAGCGCATCGGCATTGCGCAGGCGTTGATCAACGACCCGGAACTGATTTTCTTGGATGAGCCAACCAGTGGTTTGGATCCCCTTGGCCACAAGCAGATCGGGCGGATCATCAAAACGCTGAAAGCAGAGGGTAAGACCCTGTTTTTTAACTCGCACATCATGGTTGATGTCGAGGAGTTGTGCGACCAGGTGGCGATTTTGCACAAGGGGCGTTTGGTGGCGTCGGGTACGGTGGGTGCGTTGACCGGTGATGGACGCGAATCGTTGGAGGATGTGTTTGTGCGCACCATCGAAGAGGCGGAGGCGATTGGCCGATGAATCAGATTGTTGCGATTGCGCGCAATACTTTTCTTGAAACAATTCGTGATCGCATCTTGAATGCGATTCTTGTGTTTGCCGTACTGTTGATTGTTGCTTCGATCTTGTTGGGGCAGTTATCAGCGGGGCAGGATATCAAGATTATCAAGGACCTCGGGCTAGCGTCGGTGAGTTTTTTCGGGGTGGTCATCGCAATTTTTGTGGGCACCAGTTTGGTGCACAAGGAGCTGGACAAGCGCACGGTTTTTGTTGTGTTGACCAAGCCGGTCAATCGCGCCCGATTCCTGGTTGGCAAGTTACTTGGTTTGATGACCACCTTGACCATGCTGACCATTTTGATGGGTTTGGCGTATTTAGGTTTGCTTGTTTTCTTGGGAGTACCCGTTGAGGTGGGTCTGTTTCAGGCCATCATGTTCTCGTGGTTGGAATTGATCGTACTGACGACCATGACCTTGTTGTTCTCGACTTTCAGTTCGCCGGTACTGAGTATGTTGTACGCGTTTGCCATGTATTTTTACGGGCACAACGCGCAGACTTTCAAGCTTTTGGCACAGAAGGCGGCCCCTGGTTTGCGGGAGTTGCTGTTGGGTGCCTACTATGTCGTGTTACCGAATTTGACGCATTTTGACATCAAGAACCGTGTCGTGTACGGGTACACCGCCGGGTTTGAGCAGGTGGGTCTGGCGATCGCCTACAGCCTGGTGTATAGCCTTGGGCTGTTTTGTGTGGCCGCCGTGATTTTTCACAAACGAGAGTTCTAGGTTATGGCGAGCGTCGTCAAGTGGGTCGTTGCTGGCGTTTTGGCTGCAGGTCTTGCTGCTGCGTCGAACTGGCGCATCGAGTCTTTGCCGGAACCTTCGGTTGAGTACAACATCTTATTCGTACCGCCTGAGAAATTGGTAACTGAAGCAGCGTCGGGCTTTGATAATTTGATCGCGGATGGTTTGTGGCTCGGCCTGTTGCAGTACTACGGTGACCGGGTGGTCAGCGACGATCATAAGTTTATGAACCTGCCGGCAGCCTTTCGACTGATCACCCGGTTGGATAGTCACTTCTGGTTTGCTTATTGGCTTGGCGCGTTTGCGTTGGGTGACAGCCACGAACCGGATGCGGCAATCACCATGCTAAGGTGGGGAGAGCAGAACAATCCCGATGATTACAATTACCCTTACCTGGCCGGTTTTGTAAATTTTGCCTTTGCCAAAGACCATCAAGCTGCTGCGAATTGTTTTGAGCGCAGTGCGAAGAAGCCCAATGCATCGCGCTTTGCCAGAACGATGGCGGCGCGGATGTATCAGACGGAGGGTCAAGATGCGCTGGCGCTTGGCATGTGGCAAAGTGTCCTGAAAGGTGCGGAGGCGGAAGGTGATAAGAGTTTGATTGCGATCGCCAAGCGCAACGTGACCCGGATTCAACAAGAAATGGCAGGTTTGCGAAAACCGGCATTTCGAAAGAAGCCTCGAGACGTATCGGCGCGGGCCGATATGGACAAGCAGTGATTGGACCTCAGATAACTGGCTGTTGTTGAAAACAATTCTTCAATTTGTCGAAAATTTGGAACTGCTTAGTCCTTTGGCCAGCAACCCTTGCGTCACCGTTTGGTATTCTCGTTTTCGGCTATTCGAATACCAGAAGGCACGTTAATGAACTCGCCACTTTGTGCGATTGAAACACCTTGAGTCGCTGCCTTGAGTTATGGACGTTAACCGAAGCAAACCAAGCGGACGTTCATAAAAGATCAAGATTCTTTACAGTTGGATGCTCCCTGTGTCGGGTATGTGCATGATGACGGGCCAAAGCCGCTCGGGCGCGCTTTAGTCAGTCGTTGCGTAAAGGATGGGGTGAATGTCAATTGAGGTGTTGGATGCCTGGGTTGGGCCCGTCTTGATTGTCACGGTCGGCTTGTTGGTTGGCAGTTTTTTGAACGTGGTGATTTACAGGCGGCCCAGAGAACAGTCTGTTGTGTGGCCGGGCTCACGCTGTCCCGGCTGCGGCAATGCGCTGGGTGCGTTGGAGAATATCCCCGTGTTGAGTTTTGTGTTGCAAAAAGGGCGCTGCCGGAGCTGTGCCATGCCCATCTCCTGGCGCTACCCGCTGAATGAGGTGGCGACGTCCGTTTTGTTTTTGTTGGTTTATTGGCACTTTGGGATGGGTACTCAATTAATTTTTTTATGCGTGCTGATGGCGTTGCTGATTGTGACATTTTGGATTGATATCGATCACATGGTCATTTTGGATGAAATGATGATTCCTGGCATCGCCCTCGGACTGATTTACAGCGCGATCGTCAACCATAACTTTTTACTGGCGGTAGCCGGAGCGCTCGCGGGTGCCAGCATTTTGATTTTCATTAATTCCGTCACGTTGTTGTTGATTGGTCGTGACGGCATCGGCGAAGGAGACTTTCTGTTGATTGCGATGCTCGGAACCTGGTTAGGTCTGGGTGCGACGGGTGTGGCATTGGTTTTGGCGGTCCTGGCAGGTGCTGTGATCGGCTTGGCACTGCTGTTTTTCAAATGGTACCAAGCGCGGGTGTGGCAACCTTTTTTATGTGCATCGTTGGTGGGCATTGTCACTTACGTGGCGTCGTGGCCTGTGGTTATGTATTGGAAGGAAGCACGCGGGTTATCGGCTGGAGGTCTTTGGGGTTCTGGTTCGATGACGCAGGTGAGTCTTGGGGTGTTCTCGGTATTTCTCGGTGCGTGTGCGGGTTGGCTGATGATGAAGTATGCACGCGATGATGATTTTCTGGAGATGCCGTTTGGGCCGTCATTGGTATTGGGTGGCGTGGGAGCGTTATTTTACGGACAGGATGTCACGCGCTTGATCAGTAATTTGTATTCGATACAGTGATTGGGGCAACGGGGTACTTGGTGTGGGATTTTTAGATACGCTCAAAGCAAAGCTCTTGCCGAAACGGAAGGGCATTATCGGTCTTGATATCGGGACGGATGCCATTTTGGTGGCATTGGTTGGGCAAACCAAACAGGGCTATGTCGTTGAAAAACTGGCGTGGGGGCCCATGCCGCCTGACGCATTTCAAGATGGGGAGATTACCGATCCCGCAGGGGTTGGCGAAGTGATTCGAGGCATTTTGGAGGATAATGGTATTACCTCAAATCGTGCAGTTGTATCCATTGGCGGACAGAGTGTCATCATCCGCCTCATTAACACGGAATTGATGGAGACAGACGAACTCGAAACGTTTTTATTGACGGAGGCGGAGCGTTATATCCCGTTCTCTCCGGATGATGTGAACATCAGTTCGCAGATTGTTGGCAACAGCACGGACGATGGTGGAAACCCGCAGCTGGATGTGTTGCTGGTGGCCGTTCAAAAACATTTGGTGGATTCGTACCTGAACGCAGCACAAGAAGCGAGTTTGAGCCTGAACTGCGTCGATGTTTCATCGTTTGCGGTGATGCGTGCACTCGAGAACATGAACTACATCGATGATACCCAGAGTGTGGCGGTGTTGTTGGTTCAGGGACCGGCGACCGATATTATGGTGATTTCCGGGGGGGCGCCGAGGTTTAATCGCAGCGTGTTGATTGGCAGTGGCTACATGTTGGATAACTTGATCAGTTCGCTCGGAATTGATGAGGATGCTGCGCGGGAGTTGTGGGACCAGATTGATATGGAGCCGCAGGGCTATGATGAGCTGCCCCCGCATGTGGAACAAGCGACTGAAATTGTGCGGCCGGCTTTGTCGGAGTTGACGGGCGAGATCAGCCGATCTTTAGAGTTTTATATGAATCAGGGTGGGGGTGCGATCGATCGTATTATGATTTGCGGCAGGGGTGCCACACTGAAGGGTATTGACCGTTTTTTGGCGAGTCGACTCGGCATTGAAGTGGTTGTTGCCAATCCGTTGACGGCCGTTGACTTTGCCGATGAGGCTGTGGATGAAGCGCAGGCGCCGGCCTATGTAACGGCGATTGGTTTGTCCATGAGGGGGTTGGCTGGCACATGACCATGATTAACATCAACCTTTTGCCGGACGAACTGCGGGGGCAAAAAACAGGTGGCGGCGGCGGTCTCGATCCGGATGCAATTGTCCCTTTGGGAGCGGGGTTGCTTGCTGCAATCGTGATTGCGTTGATTCCAACCGCGATCAGTCTGTTTTATCTGGATGGGTGGGAGGCGCGTACGTTACAGGCCAAGACGGACGTTGAAGCCGAAATTCAAAAGTTTGAGGGGACCTTGAGTGAGCTTGAGCGAATCGGCAAACAGAAAGAGACGCTCGCGCTTCAGTACAACAGTTTGCAGTCTGTGGCCGGTGTGACGCCGTCGTGGGGCGATCGCCTGAATGAGTTGCGAAACCTGACGCCCGCCAATTTGTGGTATTCGGGCTTTAAGGTCAGCGACCCTGCGGGTGACATTGCCATCAGTGGCCTGGCACTGGACTTTGAAGCCGTCGCCTATTTGCAACGCAACCTTGATGCCTCTTCGCATTTTGAATCCCCGGTCTTGAAAAACACCAGGAATACGGACGGTATAGTGAGTTTTGAAATGACGGCGCGCATGCGCACGCAACAAAAGAAGTCGTAGAGGAACGGATGAGTACCCTGAACATTGGAGGCAACGAAGTTCCAACCATCGCAGTCGCTTTGGCGATGCCTGCGTTCGCTGCGCTTTACGTGGCGTGGGCGGGTTACTTTTCCGAAAGTAGTCTGGTGGCGCGTCGAGATGCCGCCATTGCGATGGAAGCTGAGGTTGAAGAGAAAAAGGGTCAGGTCCAAAACTTGATGGAGCGGGCGAAACAGTTTGACGTCATCAAGGCGGAGATTGCGGGTTATCAAAAGAGAATTACCCTGCTGCGTTCACGAATCCCCGCAGAGGCGCAGATTGCGGTGTTGTTATACGACATCGAGCGGATGGCGAAGGCTTCTGGCAGCGAGGTAGAGACCTTTGAGCCGACGGAGGTCAGGGCTTACGCCGCCCCGACACAAGGCGCCGCAGAGGGAGATGCTGCAGCCGGCGGTGTTACCCAAAGTTCAGGTGATATTTTTGAGGTTCCGATCAAGGTATCTGCATTCAGCACCTACCCGCAGTTGATCAACTTCTTCAATCAGATCAACAAGTATGAGCGCAAGCTGACGGTGAGTGGGGTGACGATCGCGCGGAAGGACGTGCCAAAGATACGTTCGAGGCGTGCGTTGACTGATCTTTTCAAGGTAGTCAACAGTCTTGACCAGCAGTTGGGTGGCGGTGCCCCGCTCGCTGGTTTGGCAGGTGTTCAAGGTTCGGTATTGGGTCAACCGTACCGAAACTCTTTGAAGGTGGAATTCACGGTTTCAGCCTTCGTGTTGAAGCAGGGTGAGGTGGTCCAATGAATTTTTCGCAAGCGTTGATTGTACCCGCATTGACTTCAACAGGACTGGGGGCCTTGTTGCTTGCCCGGAACCTGTCCATGGTGGAAGTGGGTGTGGCGGCGCCGCGGGTACCGCCCCCACCGGCTGCAATTGGCACCAAGGTGGCGATTCAGGCTGGTTCGGCTGAATTTTCGTCGGCCAAGGCCAAAATATCGGGTTTTCGGGCTATCACGCTGGGAGAGTTGGGTTCAAAGGCTGTCGAGGTGTCTGGTCGCGTGGATCCCTTTGTGTCATTGATGCCCCCGAGTGCCACCGAAATCATTCCACCCGAGTCTGCGAAGCAATCGATCAAGCTCCCGCCTGGTTTAATCAAGGCGGTGGCACCGCCGGTTCCGGTTCCAACGGTACGACCGGTTTTGGACCCGTACGCGGTGCCCACACCACAACTGACGAAAACACCGATACCGTTTGCCGGTGACAAGCCGCCCGGTGAGTCTGAACCACAATGGTTGGTGCGGGGCGTGATGAGCACGGGTTCGGAGCGGATATGCATGCTGGAGGGTCGTGATGAAAGCATCACGGCGCGTGTGGGCGATCGCCTGGAAGATGGCAGTCGTGTCGAATCGATTTCTAGCCGGGGCGTGACCTTCATACGGAATCAGCGACGGTATGTCAAGCTTATTGGAGGTATTTTGTGATGCGGCATCGGTTGTATGCAAGCCTGGCGGCACTGGTGTGCGTCAGTGTGGCCGGTTTGGGGGCGCAGCGCTCAGATGCCGCAGAATCAATTAATAACAGTGTGGTGCGTGATCAGGTGATCAATTTCAAGCAAGTCCCGACTTTGATCAAGAACCCCTCTTTTGTGACCCTCAAATTCGATAACGCAGACATCCGCGAAGTGTTGCGCGTGATCGCCCAGCGGGGGGGGATGAATCTGGTCATTGACGAATCCGTCACAGGACGCTTCTCAATCGATGTGCGTGCTGTGCCGCTTGATGAATTTTTCGGCATTGTGTTGCGCACAAATGGCTTGGCGGCGCGACGCGTGGGAACGTCTCTGTTGATTGGTAAAGAAGATGTGTTGAGCAAGAAAGTTGATTTGCAGCAGGCGGCGTCCTTTCGGTTGAACAATTCCACGGCTGCCGATGCACTGAAACTGCTGACGAGCGTTGCTGCGCCACCGGGGGCTGCCGGGGCGGGGCAAGGCGCTTTCCGTTTGGCTTCTGATGAGCGCACCAACTCAATTTTTGTTGTTGGAACGGGGGAAGACATCAATCGGGTGAAGAATGCCATCAAAGCGATCGATGTGGCTGCACCGCAGGTGGTGATCGAAGTAAGATTGGTCGAGGTTTCCAGAAGTGCTGCACAGCGTTTGGGCAGTGAGTTTGGATTTGGTGGTAGTAAATTCGGCGTGGCAAACAATTTGACGGATCCATCCGTTACTGCGAACGGACAACCAACAGCCGGCAACCCGCCGTCTGGTGGCGGCGCAACTGCGATAACCTTTTCCGCGATGGGGAACATCACGTCAAACCTCAACGCGAGAGTCAACGCCCTTGTCCAGCGTGGTGAGGCGCAGGTCTTGGCCAATCCGCGTGTGGCCACTCAAGACAGTCACACGGCAAGAATTGCCATCGTTAACAAGTTTCCGGTCATATCGGTCAATATCACAGGTGGACAAGGTGCCGCAATCGCAACGGAGACGGTAACGTTTCAAAATATTGGCGAGACGCTTGAAATTACACCGCGCATTGATGTCAATGGCTTTGTGACGATGGCGATAGAGCCCACGATCAGTGTCCGTGGCAAAGACGTCATTGTTAACCGAAACCCGGTACCGGAGATCAACGAGCGCACATTGAAAACCAAGATGCGCGTCGCTGACGGCGAGACCGTCGTGATTGGTGGCCTGATCCGGCGCAACAACAGCAGCACGACTAACAAGATGCCGCTTTTGGGTGACATTCCCATCTTGAACTTTCTCTTCAAACAGGAGAGTGTTAGTAACGATGAGACCGAAGTAATCATCATGGTCACACCGCACATTACCTCCGGCGAAAAGCCGACGGACTGACCGGGCGAATTGGAACTTGATGCACTTGGCGTCGGCCTGTCGATTACCTATAATCGACAGGCAGGTTCGTTTAACGTTAAAGGAATAACACATGACGCAAGTTGCCACGGATGTAATGGAAAAAGTGGTTTCGCTGGCAAAGCGAAGAGGCTTTGTTTTTCCAAGCAGTGAAATCTACGGCGGGCTTGGCAGCACGTGGGATTATGGTCCGTTGGGCGTTTTGCTCAAGAACAACGTCAAACAGGCGTGGCTGCGTTCCGTGGTCCAGTGCAGGAATGACATGGTGGCGATGGATGCGGCGATCCTGATGCATCCTGATGCGTGGCGGGCATCCGGCCATATTGATACCTTTCACGATCCTTTGGTGGATTGCAAGGCAACTAAGCAGCGTTACAGAGCCGATCACCTGGTAGAACAGATGGTGCGCGATATTCAGGCTAACGGGCGCTCAGTGTTGGTTCGCAAGGGGTCCGAATCCTGGGCAAGCGCTTTCGTCGAGGGTTTGAATGACCAACCGATTGAAGCCTTGTTAAAGGACCGGGCCCGTGCCGTTGAGATTTTTTCACACATGCAAAGCCCGGCAGGGGGTGAGTTGACTGAGCCACGAAACTTTAACCTGATGTTCAAAACTTTTCTGGGGCCCGTTGAGGATTCAGCGGCAGTAGTTTACTTACGTCCCGAAACGGCGCAGGGCATTTTTGTCAATTTTAAGAACGTGCAGATTGCCAGCCGCAAAAAGCCCCCGTTCGGCATTGCGCAAATCGGCAAATCGTTCCGAAACGAAATCACGCCGGGCAACTTTACGTTCCGTACGCGCGAATTCGAGCAGATGGAAGTCGAGTATTTTTGCAGCGAGGATGACGCGTCGCAGTGGTTTGAACACTGGCTTGATTATCGGTATCAGTGGTATCTGGACCTTGGCATCAAGCCGACGGCGCTCAGGCGGCGCGAGCATGCGTCGGATGAATTGGCGCATTACGCGCGGGGTTGCGTCGATTTTGAATACCGCTTCCCGTTTGGCTGGTCTGAGCTTGAAGGGGTGGCGAATCGCTCGGATTATGATCTTAAACAGCACCAGAACCTGTCCGGTAAGGATTTGCGTTACTTTGACGAGGAGAGCAAAGCCGCTTGGTTGCCTCATGTTATCGAGCCTTCGGCGGGTGCGGATCGCGCTACACTGGCTTTCTTGGTTGATGCCTACGATGAGGAAAGTGATAACAAAGGCGAGGTGCGTGTGGTCTTGCGTCTGCATCCGATGCTGGCACCCTATAAGGTTGCCATACTGCCGTTAAGTAAAAAAGCGGAGTTGACCGGTCCTGCACGGGCCTTGTATACCCAACTCGCTCAGCATTGGCCTGTGGAGTACGATGAGACGCAATCGATTGGCAAGCGTTACAGGCGCCAAGACGAGATCGGGACACCTTTTTGCGTCACCCTTGATTTCGACTCACTGGTAGACCATTGTGTCACCGTGCGTGAGCGAGACTCGATGTCTCAGGTGCGATTGAGTGTCAATGAATTGTTGCCTTGGTTGCGTGAACGCCTGCAGTGGCCTGGTGTGCAAGCCATCACAGGTGCAATTTTTTAATCGTCTTTCCCGGTCATACCCACGTTGCCTTGGTGAAGCAGTGTCTTAACCGAGGCGGCGCGGTTCAACCAGCAGTTTGATGGCGGTACGGGTTTCGCCGGCTACGTCGATGTCAATGAATGCGGGTATGCAAACCAGGTCCAAGCCGCTTGGTGCGACGTAGCCGCGAGCGATCGCCACCGCCTTGATTGCCTGATTGAGGGCACCCGCTCCAATGGCTTGAAGCTCCGCACGCCCGTGTTCTCTCAAGACACCGGCAAGTGCACCCGCAACGGATCCTGGATTTGATTTCGCGGATACCTTTAATACATCCATGACCAATCCTCCGTAAAAATGGCGTGCAAGGTCTGAAGTGACAGGGACAATGGAAGCGATGGCGATCAGCAATCAGCACCAACCGTCGGACGGTCTGCTGATTGCCTTCGTGTTTGCATCATAGATCAGCCACGGGGGCAGTTCAAGCGTTCAATTGTCAAGGCCTTGCCAGTAACGGCATCTAGGTGAAGCATCACGGCATTGAATTGCGCCGGGCCCTCCGCGGTCTCAAGTCGACCCGGTAACCCCTGCACCATTTTGCGGGTGGCACCCTCGATCTTCATACCAATCACCGACTCAAATGGCCCGGTCATCCCCACATCACTGATATACGCCGTACCGCCGGGCAAAATCTGATCATCAGCCGTCTGCACGTGCGTATGGGTACCCAACACAGCCGACACACGCCCATCAAGAAAATGTCCCATCGCCTTTTTTTCCGCCGTCGCTTCAGCGTGAAAGTCCACGATGACCAACGGCGTCTCAAGCTGCGGCAGGGTCTTTTCAATCGCCCTGAATGGACAGTCTAGCGGCGCCGGCATGAAGACACGGCCCGACATATTAACGACCGCCACATTGTGATGCTCCACCGTTCGAATGGTCCAACCCCGTCCCGGTGAACCGTCCGGAAAGTTAAGCGGCCGTACCAACTGGTTCGCCTCGCTGATAAATCGCAAAATTTCCGGCTTGTCCCACGCATGGTTGCCCAGTGTCACCACATCAACACCCAAACTCAACAACTCGTGAAAGACTGCCTCCGTCAAACCAAATCCGCCTGCAGCGTTTTCGCCATTCACCACGACCAGGTCTGGCGGTGATACAGCCCGCACCCGCTCCAATTGTCGCGCCAACGCTTCGCGTCCAGCGCGCCCGACAACATCGCCGACAAACAAGACCCGCAAAGGACGCTCCCCTGATGACTTCACGTCAGCCCCTTAGTTATCGCGACCATCACAACCATGCTACTTCGCGTATTCCGTCGCCCGGGTTTCACGTACCACCGTGACCTTGATTTGGCCTGGATATTCCAACTCTGATTCAATCTTACGCGCGACATCCCGGGCCAGCTTCGCAGACTCTTGATCGTCTACCACGGATGGCTGCACGACGATTCGTATTTCTCGGCCAGCCTGAACGGCATAACTGCGCTCGACACCATTAAAAGAGCGTGCAATTTGCTCGAGCTTTTCCAAACGCTTGATGTAAATGTCGATGGTGTCGCGGCGTGCCCCTGGCCGCGAGGCCGAAATCGCATCCGCCACCTGGACCAAAACGGCCTCGACGCTTTCTTGGGGTACATCCAGGTGGTGTGCTGCGATCGCATTCACCGTTTTGGGTGATTCACCATACCGGCGACACAAATCCCCGCCGACCAAGGCGTGGGGACCCTCGACCTCATGCGACAATGCCTTGCCGATGTCGTGCAACAAGCCGGCACGTCGCGCCAAGGCAATGTCCGCACCCAGTTCAGCCGCGATCGCGGCACAGATGTGCGCAACTTCAACCGAATGGCTGAGTACGTTTTGGCCATAGGATGTCCGGTAACGCAATCGACCAAGGACTTTAACCAGCTCGGGATGCACACCGGGAACCTGCGCTTCAAGGCACGCGTTCTCGCCGTCCTCGCGAATCTGCTTTTCAACCTCCTCGCGCGCCTTCTCAACCACCTCATCAATGCGTGTGGGATGAATGCGACCATCTGCGATCAGCTTTTCCAACGTGATCCGGGCAACCTCACGCCTGACCGGATCGAAACTGCTCAAAATTACCGCCTCAGGTGTGTCATCGATGATGAGGTCAATGCCGGTCGCAGCCTCCAGTGCGCGAATGTTGCGTCCCTCGCGGCCAATGATTCGGCCTTTCATTTCATCATTGGGCAACGCAACCACCGTCACCGTCGCATCAACCGTGTGATCGACCGCGCATCGCTGTATCGCGGTCGTGATAATATCCCTCGCTTTTTTGTCCGCCTGCTCGCGTGCCTGGCTCTCAGCATCGCGAATCATCCGCCCCATCTCCTGACGTAACTCATCCTCCAACGACTTGAGTAACTGGATTCGCGCGGCTTCGGCGCTCAAACCCCCAATACGCTCCAGTTCCCGCGCCAAATCCTTGCGCCGCTGTTCCAGTTCTTCCGAGACTTTTTCCAGGTGAACCGACTGTTCACGAAGCTGCACATCCCTTTCGTCCAAGGTCGTGGCTTTGCGCTCGAGCAACTCTTCTTTGTGCAACACACGGCCTTCGAGTTGCTTGATTTCCACCTTGTGCTCACGCAGTTCACTTTCTTTGCGCTCCATCAAGGCTTCGGATTCAGCGAGCATCTTGGCACGCTGCTTCTCGGCATCAACCAAGGCTTCCGCGCGCAATTTTTCGGCTTCGAGTTCCAGTGATCGGCGCGCCTGCGCCGTTTCTGCGATCAACACCTTCACGTGGGTGTACTTCCGATAAGCAAAAAAGATGGCCAACGCGCCAAGGATGAACAAAACTATCGCCAATGGATCCGGATTCATTAACACATCACTATCTACAGCTTGAACTGGACAAAATTCAGAGACAGCCCGAAGCGGGGTTCACAACAACCCGGCCAAACCCGATGGATGCCCGATCCGGCGCACTGTCGACCAGAGAAGTGTCGTAGCTGCGATGAAAAACGGATGCCCGTCCGGTATCAAGACTTCAATCTTGGCAAGGCTTCATATAAAAACGGTAGGGTTTGATTCAGAAAACGCACGTCACGGAGCACTGACAAGGGAATCCCATCAAGGTTGCGGCCAGTGGTGTCAGAGCGACGGACGTGCCGACTTCATTCCCGCTGTCGGGCTAAATATAACACCTTGTGGCTGCAACCATCAATTTCACCGGACGGACGCTGACCATCCGAACTGTACGCAAGGGTAAGCCGACCGATGCCGGGTGTGACCGTGCCGCACGGTCACACCGAATATTCAACGAACGATCAGGCAATCTGAGGGTTGGTTTGTGGCGGACGAAGCGATGAGAAACCCATCTTTTATCAACGTTTGCCCCGTTCAAATCAGAGGGATGCACCCTGGGGCACAAAGGGTGGTCCAGGTACGTGCCGGGTATCCATGCGGGGGGCCGTTCTGATGGTGAACCAAAGCCGATGTGCGTCGCTCAGCGCTTGGCGTGTTGTGCCTTTAACACTTGTGCCGGATTGTCTGCAATCTCAAGCAGATAAAAGGCCCCAGGACGATTTTGCGCCCAAAGTGCAGCAACCCGCGCGTGTGGTGGATCAAACCCGTCCCGGACAGAACCGATTTCAGTTGTAAAGTAGGGGATACCGAGTGTGCCGTAAACGAAGTCGCGAATCGTGCCGGTGGTTGGATATAGTTCATTCGCTTGAATGGCCTTGTAACCGTTAAAAGATGCCAGTTTTTTGCCGATGGATTCAAGTAGTGCCGCATCTTTGGCTTTTTTGTCCGTATAACCCCAGCTCCACATCACCAGATTGGAGTAAGCGTGGTAATCCATGCCAATACGCAGGTTGGGTATGCTGCGCAAGTATTGCATCAGGGCTTGTGTTTCCGGTTCCGAAGCGGGCTCAGGGCCTGCGTAGATGTCCGACCCTGTCTCACCGGTCGCACCCGCATTCGACCACTGAAACGGGAAATTACGGTTCAAATCCACCCCGATGCCGCCGATAAACGGGTGGGTGTTCTTGCGCCAGTTCAAGCCCTGCTCCGCCTTGATGTGCCCATCCGGGTTGGCCATCGGCACAATGTGCACCACGCGCTCATCGAGCAGTTTGGCGATCCGTGGGTCCGTTGCGTATCCTTCGACCAATTCCTTGATTAAGGATAGCGCCACCTCAACGGTAACGAGCTCGCGGGCATGCAAGTTGGCGGTGAACGCCACCGCAGGACGATTGCGTGAATCGCCGGCGCCTGTGATCCGCACCGACCAAATTGGGCGGCTCGCGCGACCTGTGCTGGTTTCATAGGTCGCGCCAATGGGCTTCAGTGTTACCAGTTCCGCGTGACGACGACTCAAATCCTGTAGGTAGGCCGTCATCGCCTCGTACGTGTGATAGCCCTTGTCAAACACGTTGCGCGTGCCATAGGGCGCCTCCAGAGCGTCATAGCGGACTTTTTGTTGCTGCCACTGCAAACGCAGGCGCTCTGGTGCGCTGCCGTGCACGATTTGGGCATCCCAATCCACACCATAAGGTTCAAATCCCTGCGCGACCCACCGGGCAAGTTCTGCGCGACTGGCGTATTGCAACGACACGGCCTGTGGCTTGGTGGCCCCGTCCGTACCGGGGGTGACGGCTTTTACCGGCGATCGCCCGCACGCAGCCAGGACAGCGACGCTCAAAACGATACACGCACCGATCACGGTTGCTCGAAAATGCTTGGTTTTGCGCAAAATCATCTCCACTCAAACAGCCACGCCCAGACCTTATCGACCCGATGCGCTTAAACTGACGTGACTGGGAAAAAAATCTGGCGTTAATGTGCTACGGAATCAACCAGACTTTGTGGTGATGATTGCGGGGTGTACCAGCCTTGTCGGTCACTATCAGCGGTGATGACGTGATTGACGCATTGAGACGTGTGTTAAACCGGTCTTTGCACGAGACCCGAAAAAAAAGCCCATCATCTTGTCGTTGAAAGCGCTGCGTTCCAAGGGAACCGGCCCAGTCCGCTTTCCGGCGTGGAACACTCGAACCAGACCTGACGCGGTGATTCACCCATCGTCTTTGTGATGGTGTTTCGCGCGAATGCTACAATGATGGTAGCGTTTTCAGGCCGTGAGTGCCGGCTTGCTGTCCGTTGCGATCGCCTGACCGCAGCCTTGTTTGGGGGGTATTATCCTTGCGATCGCCATCGAGGTTGTCGGGTGCGACTGGAATCGTCCTCGCGCTGTTGCTTGGGCTAGGCGGGTGTCACAACCCTGACTGGGCAGGCAAGGTATTGCGTGTCGGTTTACAAGACGGGGTTCGCTCCCTGGATCCAGCCATTGGCTATGACATCCCCAGTTGGGCCGTGGCCCACCTGCTTTACAACACCTTGGTCACGTATGATCGCAAGGGTCAGGTGGTGGGTGATTTGGCCACCCGTTGGCGCGTTGATGCGACAGGTCTGGTTTATGATTTTTTCTTGCCGCCCGGTCTGACCTTTCATGATGGCCGACCGTGCCAAGCACGCGACGTCGTTTACAGCTTTCAACGCTTGTTTGATCCTGCCACCCGGTCGCCGGGTGCCGCTTTTTACGCGGACACTGTGGGGGCCGCCGAGCGATTGGCTGGACAGGTGAACACGCCTTTGGGCATTGTCGCCATTCACCCCGATCAATTGCGCATTACATTGAAGCGAGCTAACCCAATCTTTCTACAGCTGCTTGCCATGCCATTTGCCTCGGTGGTGCCGGAAGGTGTCGCTGGGGCGCAATTGGCGCGCCGCCCGATCGGAACTGGGCCATTTCGATTTGAAAAGTGGGTGGTGGGACAGCGCGTGATTGTGCGTCGACAGGCGCGTCAACACGAGCGGGCGGCTTATTTTCTGGATGGGGTATCGTTTGAGTTGGGGCTGAATGAATCATTGGAAGTGCTCAAATTTGAAAAAGGTGAGTTGGATCTCATCGGCGCGTTACGGGGGGTGTCATCGGCTGATTTCGTGCGGCTCAAAGACGATGCAGGCTTTGGGAAGCGAATGGTGACTGGCACCCACGCCGCGTTTCATTACGTGACGATCAACTGTGAAGTGGCGCCTTTCGATCGCCCCTTCGTGCGTCAAGCGGTGGCGCAGGCGATTGACAAGCGCAAATTGATCCAATTGATCAATGGACGAGGCGTCGTTGCGCAGGGCATCTTACCGCCTACCTTGCCGGGCTTTGATCCCACGCTGCGCGGCTGGGCCTACAACCCGGCTGCCGCGCGTGAGGCGTTGGCCAAGGCAGGATTGTCGCGGGGTTTCGATACAACTTATTACTGCACCACCAATGACACGCAGCGTCGGATTGCGCAGGCGATCAGCCAAGACCTGGCCGCGATTGGTATCCGGGTGAGCATCAAGTCACTGGCTCTCCCCACGTACCTTGAAGCGAAATCGACCCGCGGGCGGGTGCCGATCGGCAGTGGCAACTGGAGCGCGGACTATCTGGACCCCAGCAACTTTTTAAGCACGATGTTTCACAGTCGCAACATCCGGTCTGTGGGTTCCCTGAATGATTCATTTTACCGTAACCAGGCCGTGGATGATTGGCTGAATCGGGGAGAACGCAACGCCGGGTTTGATGAGCGGATGCGATCGTTCCGAGCGGCCGAGCGCTTGATTGTTCGGGATGCGGCGGTTGTACCCTTGTATTTTCCGCTCACGGCCCAGTTCCATGCGCCGTGGGTGCGCAATCATCAATTACACCCCGTCTGGGGCTTGATGGTTGAGGATTTGGATATGGAGCAGCGGTGATGGTGCAGCGTGGATTGATGCGGTTATGGGGCGGGCTGCTGGTCTGGTTGACCGTCGCCACTTTGACTTTTGTCATCACTTACCTGATTCCGGCCAATCCGGCCAAATTGCTGGCTGGTGCGCAAGCCGATCCTGAGACGGTGTCGCGGATCGCCCGCGAACTGGGTTTGGACGACCCGGTCTGGCTCAGGCTCGGGCGCTACCTGTTCCATGCCTTGCAAGGTGATTGGGGCGTGTCTTATGCCACAGGGCAGGCGGTGTTGCCGGCGATTTTTGAGCGCTTCGGCGCGACTGCGATGCTTGCTGTTGCCGCGATGGCCGTTTATGTCCTCGTTGGCGGTGGCTTGGGCGTTTGGGCTGCACTGCGTCCGGGCACGTGGGTGGATCGCCTCATCGCAGGTCTTGCCATCGCCGCTTTGTCCATCCCCACGTTTTGGATGGGACTCGTTTTGCTGTTCCTGCTGGCCTACCACCTATCCTTGTTCCCACTCGGCGGCGCTGGCACCCTCTGGCATTTGTGCTTGCCCGCTTTAACCCTCGGGCTTGCAGGCGCCGCTTACTACACCCGGGTCTTGCGTCAAAGCATGACGCAGGAATTGGGCAAGGACTATGTCAGGGCCGCCCGTGCCAAAGGCGTTACCGAGTATCGGGTGGTGGGTCACCATGTGTTGCGCAATGCCTTGATGCCCTTTGTCACCTTGTTGGGTGTCGATTTTGCCAATCTGCTGGGCGGCGCGGTGTTGACGGAAAGCGTTTTTGCCTGGCCCGGGATTGGGCAACTCGCCGTGCAGGCGATTGACACCCTGGATATTCCGATGATCATGGGCACAGTCCTGTTTGCCGCGACGGTCATCATTGTGGTCAACTGGATAGTGGACGGCTTGTATGTCTGGCTCGACCCACGTTTGCGTCATGGGTCATAAATATGAAAGGAGGGTCACTGTGCTCCGCGTGTCGGCCTTGCTTACCTGCGCGTTTGTGATGACCCACCCAGTTTGGACGGCCACCGCCGGGCCCATTTCGGCCTCCGTGCGCCCGATACCCGTTCGTTCTGAGTTTTCGCGTGTCATCACCGTCACCCAGCCAGGCAGTGTCACCGTGTCTTTGCGGAATCCACAAGGTTCAGTCGCGATTAAGCGCTGGAAGCAACGTGCGATCGTCGTGCGGGCCGTCAAGCGATTCGCTGGGCCTCCCGCGCGCCAGACGTGGCTACTGGACGCCGCGGTCGATGTCAAGGAAGCTGCGCCCAATCAGGTGGATATCCAGGCACGGTGGTCTGTGGGGGATAAAGCGCCCGCCATTGGGGATGGGGCGCTTGATTACGTGTTGGCGGTACCGGAAGATACCTGCGTTCTGGTCGAGCAAGAGAAGGGCCCCGTGCTTGCGCACGGCTTGAATGGACGCCTGCGAATACGACTGCGGGAGGGAGACATACGGGTCAGCGACTTGACCGGTTGGGCCCAACTGACGACGGAACGCGGGGCCATCACCGTCGAGGGCGTATCAGGGGATCTTTTTGCGGATTCTCAATCCGGCACCATCACAGCCTCTCGCGCGGACAGTGATGTGATGCTCAAGAGCAACCGCGGCAACGTTGCGTTGCGCCTCGCCCCAACGTTTTTAGGCGAATTGGAGGCTCACACGGTCAATGGCACGTTTAATTGCGATGGCATCTTGTCCCAGAGCGACCACCCGGAGGATGTGCCTGGGTTCACGGGCCTGGTGAGAGGCCCGCTTGCGACGGGGCAGCGTGCGGTGCGGCGTATTCAGATCGACACGGTGCGAGGAGACATTCGCGTGTTAACGGGTTCCGATTCGCCGATGGGGTGGACATTATAAATCCGTTCGCCGGTAGCAAGATTGACCGAAAATGACTTATACAGGCGCGCGCTGATTGGTGATCAAATTCTGGCTGATTGGTGAATAACAACACGCCAGTGCGGACTGTTTTTGAGTTTGCTACACAAATTTTGAACACCAACCATGCGTCACCGTATAATGTCAGGTTGCGCGCGTCGTCACAAGCAACGATTATCCAAACAGCCTCGTGGCGCTAACGCGATGCTTCCTTAGCGGACATCGTCATATCTTGCGGCGCCACCGAGGTATGGCGTAAACCCGTACGCACCAGGTGAACCACTGCGCCACGCATTGGAATCTGATCGCACGGGTTTTCACTTAAATCAGCAACAGTCAAAATGCTGACTGGTCTTAGAGCAAGCTTGCAAAATCCTGAGCACGTGACCTCAGTTTCATTTCCAGGAAGGTCGATATGGTTGATTCGGCTCCTCGCAATCTCGGTGTGACGTGGGTGAAGCGTGTTCCGGTCTCGCCTGTGTGACAACCGATGCACGTAGCGGTGGCAAATGCTGCTCGCACGTCTTCACTGACACCGGGCGCTGTCCACGGCCCGAGGTCAAGCGAACTCCCACCCAACATCGACGGAGGCACCACGTGTTTGTCGTTTAAGATGGCCGACTCATTGGCATTGATAAATGTGGCGAGTTCTTGCGTGTTGTTGAGCGATTGACGTGGTGTTTGCTGTGTGGGCCGGTGTCGCATACGCCCTTGTGCTGCGATTCTAAACTCACGCAGCTCCCACGGCGAGCCAAGTGCGATTTCGTTGGTTCGCAACTGATTCAGTGCGCTGCCATTTGGCTTGTTTGGGTTTGCCCCCGCCATAGTGAACGAATCGGTGATCGTTTGCAGGGCGCGGTTATAGTTTTCAGTACCAACCGGCAAGTTCGCCAGATTCTGCCATCGCGTCGCCCATGTTTTCAGATCCGGTGCCAAGGAACTGGGGATACCATATTCAAGAATGACAGTAAACGGCGTCGGGTTGCCACTGCCGTCGAGAACGCCGTATATGAAGCGCCCCTCCCCATAGTTACCCGCTGTCCGGAGATCAACGCGATTCACGATCGCAAGCAACCGAAAAGGCGCTCTATCAAGATTTAAGACTGCCCCCCCGCTCGCCCTAAGCCAAGGCGTGATCACCAAGCTATCAATCGCTGCACGAGCAGCGATTGTATGACCTTTGATCGTTTGCTCGGTTTTCCAGGTGTTCAACCATTCCGTCGTAAACGTAGAGGGGTTATGGGTACCACACATGCGCTTGATGAGGGTACCAAAATGCCAGGCGCCACCCGCGGCTGTTCGTACCGGATCATTCACCACGCGAAGGTTTCTCACTAATAAGGAACGCGCAGGGTCGACCTCGCTCACCGGAATGGCCTGGAGCCTGCGCTTGCCGTCACGTAACGTTGGAAGTACCCGAATGTCATCTGGATGAGGGGTGTCGAAATCTCCCGCCATCGATGTCACATCTGTTGACTGTTGCAAAGTCGGGGCGGAAGTCTGACAGCCCGTCAGTGCAGCCGACACGGCAGGAACGACAAGCCATCTCAATACCTTTTTAAACATAATTCAATCCTTAATGTTGATGGACGCGATACTGTTTTGAAGTATGTTTTAAAACTGTTAAAACTTGCTTCAAAACAATAAACTTAACATCTTATCGTCGAAAACTTAGATAAGGTTAATGTTTTTTTAGCGTAATTGATGGTTCGCACAAAGAAACCGTGCCCGTCGACTCTCTTCAACGGGTATTCAACAGTTAGGGGCGAAAAGCCCTGGAAACCATGTCAGCGCTTTTTGAGTTAATCATTTATTGGGTGACAGCACGTGAGTGCCTGAACCCGTTTTCCACCTCGCAGGCCAAGGGTACTCACTTTAAACATACACAATTGGCATCCGGGTTATCCCGCCTTGAACTGGCAGCATCTGATCAAGTCAATTAGACAACCGTTTCCTATCCATGACGCAAAGATTGGGCCGCATGGTGGTGCACGCATCGATACACCGAATGTGCAACGAACAATCAGCCGTGGTGACAACTGGGTTTGATTCGAACTTTAACGCACGATTATGCCTCTGGTTCGCGCGTGTCAGCGTCGCAATGCTGCAGCCACGGAGGCCTGAACATCGCGATCGCCCAGCATGTCTGCGTGTGTGGGCGCACAAAAGGTTTGATTGTGTGCCCACGGTACCACGCTCGAACTCGCAGGCAGGATCACACCATCAAAAGGGGCCCACAAAGACGTGCAAGGAATGCGCCGTAAAATACCAGCGCCTTCGTTGAGTTGCGCCATAAACTGAATGCCGGTGCGGATCTCGCGCGGTGCCGGTCCTTTGACGAAGAAACCGGCCAAGGTGCCGTGATAGGGCGCGGCGATGGTGACAAGATGGGCCGTGCGGCGAAGACAGCCCAGAATTAGCAGTAATAACGACTGACGATAGCACCCGTGCTGAAAGCCACCAAGTCGATGGTCTGCGCTTGGTTCTGTGTGCAAGTCCGCTCAACGGCCACTTTTAAACGAAACAATATTCTAAAGAAAACCGATGCGACACCATATCTTACGACGTTGTCATCGTGAACGCGCCGCTCACGATGACAACGGGTCACCGCGGATCTTCAAAAAACTGTTAAGCGCCTAAAGCCGGTCTGTTTTTTAGATTTCAACGATGCGAGAGGCCTAAGCCCATTACAAGGCCGGGTCAATCCGTCTAGAATGACAACATGACCTTTGCTGATCTCGTCACGCAACTCCAAGTCATATTGGGTGTCGATGCCGTCTTGCATCGACAAGAAGACGTGTTGCTGTACGATTGCGATGCCTACACGCTGGCGAAAGCCGTGCCGCGCGTGGTGGTGTTGCCTGAATCCACCGAAGCCGTTGCGCGTGTGATTGGTTTCGCATTCGCTCACAACATCCCCGTGGTGCCTCGCGGAGCGGGCACGGGTTTATCCGGGGGGTCGCTGGCTGCCCCAGGCTGCATCATGGTGGTGTTAACGCGGATGCGCCGCATCTGGACCATTGACGCACCGAATCGACGCGCCTTGGTGGATGCTGGCGTGGTCAACCTGACACTGAACGACGCGCTCAAGCCCTACGGGATGGCGTTTGCCCCAGATCCCAGTTCGCAGTCCGCTTGCACCATCGGTGGAAATTTGGCCCAGAATGCGGGTGGGCCGCACACCTTGAAGTACGGCGTTACGGTCAATCACGTGTTGGCGGCGGAAGTGGTTTTGGCAGATGGGACGGTTGTGTGGTTGGGCGAAGAGACGGAAGACCCCGTTGGTTATGATCTCCTGGCGTTGTTGATTGGTTCCGAAGGTACGTTGGGCATTTTCACGCGGGCGTGGGTTCGACTGACTCCACTGAGTGCCGCGATTCGAACGACCTTGGCGATTTTTCCGGATATTGACGCAGCGTCGAGTGCCGTCAGCGCGATTATCGCATCGGGCATTTTGCCATCATCGCTGGAGTTGATGGATGCCGTGATCATGCAAGCGGTCGAAGCCGCTTTTCAGGTGGGCTTTCCTGCTGATGCGGGTGCCGTTTTGCTGGTTGAAGTCGATGGGGTGGCTGTCGGGCTTGATGCGTTGCAGGCGCGCATCGAGGCACTGTGTACGGCGCAGGGTGCGACGTCGTTACGGCAAGCGCAAGATGCGGCTGATCGTGCCAAGCTGTGGCAGTCGCGCAAAAAAGCGGTCGGCGCGGTGGGGCGTTTAGCACCCAGTAAAGTGACCCAGGATGGGGTGATTCCCCGTTCCAAGCTGCCGATGGTTTTGCGTCGGATTGCGGCCATTGCTGAGGAATTCGGGTTGTTGATCGGCAACGTGTTTCATGCGGGTGATGGTAATTTGCACCCAATCATTTTGTTCGATGAACGGGACCCAAACCAGGTGCAACGCGTGCATGGTGCAAGTGCCGCCATTTTGCGGGCCTGCCTGGATGCCGGGGGAAGCATCACCGGAGAGCATGGCGTGGGTGTGGAAAAAGAAGCCTACATCGCCTGGATGTTCGATGCCGATAGTCTGGCTTGCATGGCCTTGATTAAAGCGGTGTTCGATCCCAATCAACGCCTCAATCCCGGTAAGCTGGTGCCTTTGCGCGGCGGTTGCGCCGAGTTTCCTCAATCCCGAAAAGTTGTCAATCATGCGTGATTATCAGCTTGATGGGCGTTCGCCAACTCATGCCGTGCAGGTCCAACAGGTGGCGGAGGCACTGGAGGTGTTGCGTCACGCCCACGCACGCGGCGAGGCGGTGGTGCCGTGGGGTGGCGGCACGCATCAGGATTGGGGCGATCGCCTGACCCGTTATGATGTGGCGTTGGACCTGACCCTCTTGAAAGGGGTGTTGGCCTTTCGGCCGGAAGAATTGACCCTCACCGCACAGGTGGGTGTGACCTTGGCGGAAGTCAACGAACTTGTGGGAAAGCATGGGCAGTGTTTGCCATTGGATACGGAAGAACCGGAGCGCGCAACGCTTGGTGGTGCGATTGCCACAGGTGCAGCAGGCCCTTGGCGCATGCGCTATGGCACGGCACGCGATGCGATTTTGTGGTGTGAAACCTTAAGCAGTGATGGACGGCGCATCGAAGGCGGTGCGCAGGTTGTTAAAAACGTGGCCGGTTATGATTTGCCGAGGCTCTATACCGGTTCCTTGGGTGCACTGGGTGTATTGAGCGCTGTCTGTGTGCGCTTGCAGCCCAAACCGGCGTCTGTTCGGTTGATCGCGATTGGTTTGCTTGAGGCGGACAACGCGCGCACCATCGCCCAAACCCTGGTAACGGGCGATTTGGAGCCGGCTGTGCTCAGTCTCGTGAAAGGGGATCCTGCTTGGGATGAACCGTTTGGTGTAGGGCCGTGGGTGTTGCTGGTTGGGTTTGCCGGTGTGCAAGAGGCGACGCAATGGCAGGTGGAGCAAGTTTTGGCTTTGGCTCGTCACATTCCTCACGTGGCCATCGACCATTATGAGCAAGATGATGCACGTTTGGTGATCCAGCAAACAATGCAAGCCCGGCGGCGTGGTGATGGTGTTCTGAAAGTGATGGTGCGTCCGGGTGATGTGTCGGTGTTGGCGGATTGGATCACGCAAATGGCAACGACACGTCCTGTTGGTGTTTTGGCTGATGTCGGTGCGGGTGTGGTTCGCACAGTGTGGCGGGCCAATCGGCTGGAATCCGTTCGTGCAGGAATTGACGAGGTCAAACAGATGACGCGCGATCTTGGCGGCAACTGGGTGCTTGAACGTGCACCCGGAGACTGGAAATCGGGGCTTGGTTCAGTATGGGGTGAGCCAAAACCCGCCCAAGGCCTGATGCGGCAAATCAAGCAACAGTTTGATCCGCGATTGGTGCTCAATCCGGGGCGTACGGCAGGAGGTTAAAAAGGGTGCGTGACACCGATGACACGCCAGCAGCGTTGGCTGGCCTTGCCAATCTATATGATGATTGCATTCACTGTGGACTCTGTTTGGAGCATTGTCCGACCTACCGCGAATCGCTGAAAGAAGGAGAATCGCCCCGTGGGCGGATCTATGGCATACGGGCCTTGGCGGAAGGTCGACTGGACCCCAATGATGGCACCACGGCACAGTTGGACAGTTGTGTCGGCTGTCGGGCGTGTGAAACGGCGTGCCCCGCCGGGGTGCAGTATGGCACGTTACTTGAAATGGCACGGGAACGTTTTGTTGAACCCCAACGGCCGCCCGGTGCACGTCGGTTATTTTGGCGATCGCTTTTGCGTCACATCCTGCCGTACCGCAACCGGCTAAAAGTGGCTGTTTTGCCCGGTTTATGGGCCGCGCGCGTGTTGGTTAAACGAGGCTTTGCGGCCGCTTGGCTGCCAGAGGTGGCCAAAAGACTGCTCGAATTGCTGCCACCAAAGCCTAAGCGCGTGCCTGTGCCTGAATGGACACCGGCCCAAGGTGTCGAAAAAGGAACTGTTGCACTGATGAACGGCTGTGCGATGCCTGTTTTTTTTGGGGATGTGGATGCAGCGACCGTGCGGGTATTGTCTAAGGCTGGCTTTCGGGTGTGGGTGCCCCCGATGCAGGGTTGCTGCGGTGCGATCCATTTACACGATGGCGATCGCCAAGGCGCGCGCGCGCTGGCCCGGGACAACCTTGCGGTTCTGAAACGTTTTCCGCTCGACCATATCGTCAGTCATTCCGGTGGCTGCAGCGCCACCTTGCACGAATACGCCAGCTTGTTGGCGGATGACCCCGAGTGGGCCGAACGTGCCCGGCAATTCACCGCCAAAGTCGTTGATTTTTCATCGCTAATCGCTCAAAGTGACATCCAGTGGCCGACGGCTGCCCCAAACCAGCCGCCTGTTCGGGTGACATGGCACGATCCCTGTCATTTGGTGCACGGCCTCAAGGTCAAAGAAGCGCCCCGCGCGATCATTCGCCAAGTGCCGAACGTGGAATTTGTCGAATTGGTCGAAGCCGACTGGTGCTGCGGGGGCGCGGGCAGTTACACCCTGTTGCAGGCCGAGCGTTCCGACAAGTTGCTCACACACAAACTGCAACACATCCAAGCGACCCAAGCGAGCATCGTCTTGACCGCCAATCCCCCGTGTTTGATGCAGATTGGCCGCGGCCTCAGACAAGCAGAACCTGCCCCCACCCTGATGCATCTGGCGTTGTGGCTGGATTCACTTGATGAAAGTCACCACGGCTAAAAAGACCACCCCAAAGCTCGCCCGCCCAACGATGTCAGGCTCTCGCCCAATCAACGCGTTTTAGCATCGCAGGCTCCCGTCGCGTGTCAGGGAGCCGTTCGCAACGGGCACGCGCCAATTGGCGCAACCAGACCTTACGCACCCTCGAAGAAAATGACGTCGGCGTCATTGAAAGGGAGGGTTGTGAGATGGTGTTGCTGATTCGCGTCATGGTGGCAATTTGGGGGTCATTGGCACCTGCATCTGCAGCGTTTGCCGCGTGTGCAATCACGGAAACCCACGTTCAAGTGCAAGCCACAGGCGCCGTGACGCGTCCCGGGCTTTATCGCTTAAGTGCAGGCTCAAGGGTCGCTGAACTCATTCAACGCGCGGGCGGCCCGCGCGGAAACGCCGACTTGCAAGCCATGAACCTCGCTCGCCGTCTCGAAGATGGTGAACGCTGTTACATCCCCATTCGCGGTGCGGCGCCGGCGGGTTTGACGGGCGTCAGTCCCCACGTGCGCTCAAAACCAACCAAGGCACGTCGAGGCAATCGCAGACGCGGGGTGCCCGGTGCCAAAATCAACCTCAACCAGGCGTCGCCAGATGTACTCCAGCAGTTGCCTGGCATCGGCCCAAACATGGCCAGGCGTATTATGGCGATCCGACAAAAACTCGGTGGGTTTTCATCGATCGATGAGCTGCAGGAAGTGCCAGGCATTGGTCCCAAGCGGCTGCAGCGTTTGCGCCCGATGCTCACGGTCTAGCCATTGCCATGTTAGCGTTTGTGACCCAAAGTGTGGCGTTGGGCATTTACTTACGCTTGTACGGCCAGCAAATTGGCTGGGAGTGCTTACCCTTGCTCGCGGTATGGCTTGCAACCGGGGTTTCTCTGCGCGGATGGCATTGGGGCCTGACAGCCATCGCGCTTGCCGCATGGTGGACGGGCGTGAATCAACCGCGAGAGCCTGTAACGGATGTTGCGCGGTTCGCACCCAGGCGCTATGTCACCATGCAAGTGGTTGTAACCACTGCGGCGGCGGCAAAGGGTGAACAATGGGTCACCCACGCGCGGGTGCTCGGTGTCGCCGCACGCCGCGTGGGTGTGGTGACCGGATACGTGCGGGTTCAGTTTCCGGGTGGCAAGCCGCCAATGGTTGGCGATCGCTTCACGGTTAGCGGCAGCCTGAATCGTCCACAACCTGCCATGAACCCTGGGGCGTTTGATTATGCCGCCTACCTCGCACGCCAGGGCCTCTATTGTACGCTTCACGCGCGCGAGGCTCGTCACAGCGGAGTCGAACCCGGATGGGGCGTTTTGCGGAGAATCGATCAACTGCGCGTGCACCTGCAACCAATCATCGGGGCCGGCTTGCCATCCCACGAAGCGGCACTGTTTGGTTCACTCATCCTGGGTTCTGGCGCAATTGCCGTACCCGACGACCTCGCGGAGGACTTTCGCAGCACAGGCTTGTCGCACGCATTGGCAGCCAGTGGCACCCAGGTTGGCTTGCTGGCTGCGAGCGTCTGGTGGTGCGGGGCCCGCTTAAGAATCCCGCCGGTGTCGCGGGTGCTTGTGGGTCTGCTGGTGTTGACGGTTTATCTGTTGTTGACAGGTGCGCCAGCCAGCATGGTGCGCTCGACCTTGATGGGTGGCATTGCGCTGTTTGCATTGGGCACAAACCGATTGACGGTGCCATTTGCCGCATTTTACACAAGCGTGCTAGCGATTCTGATCTGGAATCCGTTGACACTTCAGGATTTGGGATTTCAGTTCAGCGTCCTTGCAACTTATGGCTTGTTAAGGTTGGCGGTGTGGCAACGCGGGCGCGCGTCTCCTGGTTGGCTGACGATTTTCTTGACCCCCTTTTGCGCGTGGCTGTGGGTCACGCCTTGGCAGGCGTTGTTATTTGGCAATCTCAGCTTGCTTGCCTTGCCCATCAACTGGTTGGTTGCACCGCTCATCGGGCTTGTCACTCCATGGGGCTTTATTGTGACGGCACTGGGCAATGTCAGTATCCTGCTTGCAGGCGCATTGAATGTTGTGAGCCATTGGGTGCTCGTGGCGTTCATCGGCGTGGTCAGGCTGGGCGCACAACAAGCGTGGCAATTGATCACCATACAGGGTCTCAGTGGCGCCACCGTGGCATGGCTGTATCTGGCTTTTTTGGCTAAGGGGCACGCGCGCCTGGTTGGTTGCACCATCGCTGCCGTCGGGTATGGGCTTGCGTGGCTGCCGCCCAATCCACCCGTGCTACGGATACACGTGCTGGCGGTTGGACAAGGTGACGCCCTGGCACTGGAAACCCCACACGGTGAGTGGGTTGTCATGGATGGTGGGCCCAAAGGTGACGGGTACGATGCGGGAAAAAACATCGTGCTGCCGTATCTGCGTCAGCAAAGGTGTCGCAGCATCGCATTGGTGGTTGCAACACACGCGCACAAAGACCACACAGGCGGCCTGGGTGCCTTGAGTGCGGCGTTGCCAATCGAAGCCGCGTGGGAAGCCAGACAGGCCAGTAATGACGATACGCAACAGTTGCTGCTGCAAAACTGGCTATTACGCGGCGTGCCTTTTTACCTGCCCCCGCCACATTATCTTTGGCAACGTGACGGGCTCTGTTTGCGGGTCTTGTCGCACCCGCCGTCCGCACGAACCAGCAATGATGGTTCATTGGTCGTTGAGGCGGAATATGGAAGTTTTCGCGCCTTGTTGACCGGGGACCTTGAGCGCGAAGGGGAGGCGCGTTTAATCCGTCAGGGCACACTGCGCCCGGTGGATGTGCTGAAAGTGGGGCACCATGGCAGTAAAACGAGCTCGGGGGAGGGGTTTTTAAAGGCGCTAAAGCCATCGGTGGCCATCATCAGTGTTGGGGCGAGCAATCGCTTTGGGCATCCTCATTCCGCGGTGCTGGCACGTCTGACACGGCTGAAGTGTGCCGTGAAGCGCACGGATGAGGATGGTGCCGTGTTGATTGAAACGGATGGGCGTCATTTTGGCGTGGGCGATCGCCACACTAACTGGCGGGTATCCCGTAACCAACGCTGTCAGGCGCTTGGCCAGATTGAGTGACCGACTTGGTGTGGCAATGCGTGCATCGAGGTTCCGGTCAGCCGATCGCGAAGACACACCGTGCCAAGGGCACTTTTGCAAGGGTTGGAACCCCACCCGTCGACGACGCTGGTTAAGGGGCTTTTTGGGCACCACTGCTGCATTTGGGAGGCTTTTCATCCGGCACGATCCACGTTAAGATTGATCAATCGTGTGGCGTCAAGCCAAGCAGAAGGGGTTCGCATTCATGACTAAACGGGTAGCGATGGCGATGAGTGGCGGTGTCGACAGCAGCGTTGCCGCGTATTTGTTGAGCCAAGATGGTTATGAAGCTGTCGGCATTTCGATGGTTATCTGGCCAAATTCGCGTTGTTGCAACAATGAGGCGATGCGTGATGCCAAAGATGTGGCCGAACAATTGGCGATACCCTTTCATCGCTTTGACTTTGTTGAGACCTTTCAGAAGAAGGTGGTCGATAATTTCACGGAATCGTATCTGCAAGGTTTGACGCCCAATCCCTGTGCCATTTGCAACAGTGATTTCAAGTTTTTGGAATTGTTTGAGATGGCGCAACACAAATTCGGGGTGGAGCACGTCGCGACGGGCCATTATGCGCGGGTGAATTTTAGTGAGGCATCTGGCCGTTATGAGTTGCGGATGGCGCTGGATCACAACAAGGATCAGACGTACATGCTCTACGGGTTGAAGCAGGCGCAGTTGGCGCGGTGCATTTTCCCGGTTGGGGAGATGGAAAAGCCTGCCGTTCGGGCGATCGCCCGGGACCTGGGTTTTGTTGTGGCGGAAAAACCGGAAAGCCAGGATTTGTGTTTCAGCGAGGATCCGCAAGGCTTTTTGCGTGAGCAATTGGGTTCAAGGATCGTTCCAGGCGATATTGTCGATCTCAACGGCCACGTGTTAGGGCGTCACGAAGGCATCGTCAACTATACCGTTGGACAGCGACGCGGGCTCGGCATCGCCCACGCAGCGCCCCTGTATGTGATTCGTATCGATCCGGACAACAACCGGGTGATTGTCGGACCGCGTGAAGCCACCATGGGCACGACGTTGGTGGTTAACAACGTGAATTGGGTGTCGATTGCGCGGCCCGACGAACCGATCGAAGCCGAGGTCAAGATTCGCTACAAGTCGCGGGCCGCGCGCGCCATTGTTGAAGCATTGCAGGATGAGGGTGGTCATTCGCCCGATCGTGTCTTGGTTCGTTTTTTTGAACCGCAGCATGCCATCACACCCGGGCAGGTCGCGGTGATGTATCGTGATGATCTGGTATTGGGTGGGGGGTTGATTGCGAAAGAAAGCGGTCGCGTTGCCGAAGCTGCCTGCGCAACCGTCGCCTGATTATGAGACCCTTCGTCGCGCGCTGAGTATCGAAGCCCGGCATCATTACCCCAATCTAAAGGGCAAGCAGGCGCATTTCGCTGATTTTGTGATTGCTGAACTCGGAAAAGCGCTCCAAGGAGGCCTACCCGGTGCCGAGTCCTTGCTGTTGCAGTTTCGCGTATACGGCAGCCTGAATCTGACTGAACGCGCAGCAGCGGTGCAAGCCTTGCACTTGTGGCTCAATGAACGGATCGCGTCGCTGACGGTGGCAAGTTCCGAAACGGATGAGCCTGCGCGTGATGACGTCATGGATTGGCGCGATCGCCCACTTGCCATCAGCAAGGGTTCAGGTGGTGCGATCGCAGGCGTGGGCCCAAAGACGGCCGAACGTCTGGCACGCCTGAATGTGCGCACGGTGGATGATTTGTTGCGTTATTATCCACGAACCTACCTGGATTTCAGCCAACGGGTGCGCATTCGTGACCTTCGCGCAGGTGTGCGGGTCACCATCTGGGGCACGATCAAACGTGTGGATGCGTATAACCCGCCCCGTCAAGCCCAAATGAGCATTTTAACCGTTTGGTTGACGGATGGCACTGGAACGGTTGCAGCGCGCTGGTTTGGCAAGCGGGGAAACAAGGTGGCGCTGGATCGCCAAAAGGCGCGCTTTCCGGTGGGCCAGTCGGTGCTGTTGAGTGGCGAACCCAAACGCGACAGTTTTTCAGGGCGCATCGTGTTTGACCGTCCAGCGACAGAAGTATTGGGCGGGTTGGACGAATCGGGCGGCACGTCTTTGCATGTGGGGCGTTTGGTGCCCGTTTATGATCTCACGGAGGGGCTGAGCGCGAATAGTGTGCGTCAGGCGTTGCGTGGCGCGCTGGATCGCTTTTTGCCGTTGGTGCGGGACGCTTTGCCTGCTGCGACCCGGGAGACTTTGCAGTTGGTTCCTCTGCGGCAAGCCTTGGAGCTGATTCATTTTCCCACCAGTTTGGAGCTGAAAGATCTGGCGCGTACCCGACTGGCTTTTGATGAATTGCTGTGGATGCAATTGGGATTGGCCTACAAGCGGGCGCAGGCGCAGGCACGCTGTGAGGCATTGCGGCTGCCCACGGTGGGAGAACGGGTATTGCGGCTTAAAGAGTTATTGCCTTTTCGGCTCACCCAGGCGCAAGAGCGTGTCTTACTTGAGATTCAAGCGGATATGGCGGCGCCGAATCCGATGAACCGTCTCGTTCAAGGGGATGTCGGTTGCGGTAAAACGGTGGTGGCGTTGTTGTCCTTGATGGTTGCCATCGATAATGGTTACCAGGGTGCGTTGATGGCGCCAACTGAGATCTTGGCAGAGCAACACTACCGTAAAATGGCGGAATGGCTGTCATTGATTGGCGTTGAAGCAGCCTTGCTGACTGGGCGCACGCCCAAAAAGGAACGCACGCGCATCTTGGCAGGCCTTGCCAACCAGGACATTCATTTGTTGATCGGTACGCACGCACTGATCTCGGATGGTGTTGACTTCGCGCGCTTGGGATTGGTTGTCATCGACGAACAGCACCGCTTCGGGGTCAAACAACGGGCCAGTTTACGCAACAAGGGCGAACAACCGGAGGTGTTGGTCATGACAGCCACGCCCATCCCGCGGACACTGTCACTGACGGTTCATGGGGATCTGGACGTGTCGATCATCGACGAGTTACCCCCGGGCCGCAAACCGGTCAAAACCATCTGGGCCCGCACCAACAAACAACAAAACGAGACCTGGTCGCACATCCGTACACAACTGGCCGAGGGGCGCCAATGTTACGTGGTTTATCCTTTGATCGAAGGGTCAGAGGATCTTGAAAACGTCAAATCAGCGGTTGAAGAACACGAACGGCTGTCGCGAGAGGTCTTTCCGGAATTTCAGGTTGCTTTGCTTCATGGTCAGATGAAAAGTGATGAAAAAGATGCGGTGATGGACGCCTTCCGAACACGTGAGACGCAGGTGCTTGTCAGCACGACCGTCATTGAGGTGGGCGTGGATGTTCCAAACGCATCGGTGATGGTCATTGAAAATGCGGAACGGTTTGGACTGGCGCAATTGCATCAGTTGCGCGGACGGGTAGGCCGCGGTCCGTGGGCGTCGTATTGCTATCTGTTCTCCGAGAACCGTTCCGAGACAACCAGGCAACGCCTGGAGATCATGGAAGCGACCCAGGATGGTTTCGTGATTGCGGAGCAGGACCTTGCAATGCGTGGCCCGGGGGAGTTTTGGGGCACGCGCCAGAGCGGCCTGCCCGATTTGCGCGCAGCGGATTTGGTCAAAGACACGGTGTTGCTCGAAAAAGCCCGTGCGATCGCCAAACAATTAATTGAAGCCGATCCCTCCCTCGATACGCGCCCACTACTCAAATCCGACTTGTTCCGATACTTCCGTGCCAACCTGTCTTTTCTCGAAGTCGGCTAAGGTGATGACGTCAAACCGTCATTGACGCAAACGCATCCCAACACCGGGCGCCCAACAGCCTGCAAGGGTGTCAGGCAAGACGTCTGACACGCTGTCAGTCAATGAACAGAAGCAAGCGCCAGAGATACGGATGGTTGGCGCCGCACCAGTCCGACCAGCATCTCAACAGACAAGATGCATCACGCTTACAAAATGGTTGCCTGGGGTAGGTCCCGTCACCGACGGTATCCCATCCGTCCTCGCAAGCTGCGGGCGAACAGGAACCCACCTCTCGCGCCACCCACCGGCTGATATCCAGGTGTTAGCGATTTTGACCGTGCAGACGGCGTGAATTGTAACAGGGTCAGCTTTGGCTTGCTGCTCCCAAGTTACCGCTGTCTTATTATTCAACATAACCGAATAGCAGCCGGGATGCACAGTGTCTCAACTGCAAACAACCCGGACTTGTCGCGAAACGATTGATTTTGAACCGCGGATTGTGCTTGCTCGCCATGCTCACTATCTAAGATTAACTGAAAATTAAATTAAAGATAACCGAGAAATGGTCGTGGGGGTGAGATAGGTGATGGTAGCGTGATGACCGATAGGGGTATGTGGAGGGTTTGATGCGGTGGGTCGATTGAATCAGCAAATGTGGCGCGTCATGGTGTTGGCATCGCTTGGTTTGCCCGCGTGTCATCGTGCAGCGCCTGTGCAAGTGCCGGTGGTACCGCAGGCGGCGCGTGGGATTGTGGCGCGGGCGGTTGAGCCTAATCCGTCGATCACATCCCGAGCCGTGCCGGTGCAACCAAGTGGAATTTTTGCGGAACCTTTTGATGCGTCGCGCGTCGCGATTCCAGCAGAGGTTGACCAGTTCACGGCTCAGAGTTTTAAGGACGAGTTTGCAAAAGCGCAGTTTGGCAACGCGTTTTTGAACCCGCAGCCAACGCCTTGGGGTTTGATCGGGGTTGGTACACTGGGGGGCGGTTTGCTGGCTTACGGACTTTATGCGGGTTTCATCGGTGCCCGCGACTTGATGACGCCCAAAAACATTGAGGCACTTCGGCGCACGCCGGATGCAGAGGGTTGGGCGTATGAGCCTGTCAGTTTTAAGGGGCATGACGGGGTCAATCTGGTCGGCTGGTATATACCGGCTACTTCGCCAACGAATCGTGCCTTGTTGATGCTGCATGGCCACACGTCCAACAAGGATCGCATGATGGTGCGGTATGCGAAGTGGTTGCGTGATTACAACATGTTTTTTTACGACTCGCGTTATCATGGTGACAGTGAGGGCAAGCTGACGACGTTAGGGTGGCATGAGCGGCGTGACGCAGCGATCGCGCTCGATTGGGTCAAGGCGCGTGGCAATCAATCGATTGGTGTCATGGGGGTTTCGATGGGTGCTGCAGTCGCGATCGGATTGGCGGCGGATCGCCCCGAAATTAAATCCGTCTGGTCTGATTGCTCGTTTGACTCACTGCACGGTGCCGTGGCCCCGCGCGCGCAACTGCGCAACTATGCCGCCCCCGAGTACGTGGCCTGGAGCGTTGTTCGGGTCGCTTCCGCGCGTGCAGGACGCGATCTTGGCAAGGCCGACCCCATCCGCAGTGTCGAACAACTCGCACCGCGACCGCTCTACCTGGTTCACGGTCTTAAAGACAACGAGACAACGCCCATCAATAGTAGACGCTTGTTCGATAAAGCCGGCCAACCCAAGACCTTGTGGGAGGTTCCGGAGGCAGCCCACGCTGAATCCAGCCTGGTTGATCCGATGGGTTACGAGCAACGCCTAAAGACCTTCTTCGCTAGTACGCTTTAGCGGACGTTTGAGGTTGGTTGGAATATGAACCGCAGCGTGGCGTTTATGTAATGACTGCCAGTTATTTACGGGCTCAAGACACAGTTCCGACTTTTCAAGCGCTGTCACAGGAAGCGGTTTGAAACAAAAAAACCTAACACGAGGACGAGACGGCTAAAATGCACAAGTCATACGTCCTGGTTAGGCTATGCTCTTTATAGCACAACTGACCGGTGCGAACACAAGTAAATTTAGGTTAAAACCTTCGAGGTGGCGTGCCAGCCTGGTTCGACACCCGTTTTGCCGCAATCTTCGTCACATCGGTTTCTTAATTCGTGTGCTACAAAGGATTGGTATCGCATCGGATTTGATGCGTTGGGAAACACCTAAACACAAGCCTTGACGTCGTCGGGGTCTTTCGAGCAAATTGCTGCAGGGGGCTTCGGGTACAGGCGATCATTGGTTCGGGCTATTTTTCAAAGCGTGCGCTCACTCTTCAACAATGATGCGCTTTGCGGGTATATGGCCCTTGCTGAAATCTCACCAGAACCGAGGAAAACGACGTTGGCAGGCCGTCAGGGGTTGATGGACAAACTGGGTCGGTTGTTCGGTCGTTCGCCTGGGCGTCCGGTCGAACCGGCGCAACCGCGTGAGCCGCGGCCTTCCTTGATGCCGCAGCCACCGGCGCCGGACCCGGATGAACACAATCCGGCGACCATTGTCAAAGTGGGGTCGGCAACAGATGGTCGAACCTTGGTGATGACCCTTGGGTTGGGTGCATTTTTACTGGATGCCGAGGCGCCAACGATTTGCTATTTTCGCGGTGGCAGCGTGGCGCAGATTCCAACCCGTGAGTTGCAACATACCATTTCCTGTTTGATGGCCAAGCGCAATGTGCGGGGTTTCGAGCAGGCTTACATCGATTTGATGGCGGTCGTCGGCTTCGAAATGTTGGCGCGCTCGGGCCATATTCGCCGCACGGAGGGTGAGGGTTCCAAGGCCCCTCCCAAACCGAAACCCATACCCAAACGGCCGCCGATTCGTTCCCAACGTTCGCGTTGGCCGGACGCGGAGAATCCGGCCACAATTGTGCGTGTCGGGCGGTTGCGCGCAGAAAATGACTTGGTGATGACCTTGGGCCTTGGTACCTTTGTGCTTTGTGAAGCGCCCCTGCGATTGCGTTATTTCGATCGCGGACGGGAATGGGATGTCCCGCCCAAAGAGCAACGTTTTTTAAAAGAAGCCTTGGCGGTCAAGGATCAACAAGGCGAGTTTCAAACAATCTATGAGAAACTGAATGACATCCTGACGCGTTTGTCGGAGGAATGACGTGGTGATTGACCCAATGAGTCTCAACCGGGACACAACGGGACTTGTTTTGCTTGGCATTCACCTGACCCCTGCTAAGACCGGATGGCACCGCCTGGCGCTTCAAACCACGCGTGGCGAGTTTGTGGTCCTGCAGCAAACCGAACCACAGCCGTGTCGGGTCGTGATGTGGCTGATGGCCACGAATGTGCCCGATGCCTTGCTGCTGCAGAGTGCTGCTTGGCTGATAAAACGTGGGGTTTTGATGCTTGCGATACCCCCTTGGGAGACCGCTTTGGTGCCCATCGATGCGATGCTTGCCTGGCGTGCGTTGGTTGCTCATCTTAATCGGGATGGTTTGCCCGCACCGTTGTTGATCGCGCAAACGGCCCACGTGGCGGATCAACTCGGCTTAATCTCAGCAGCCGTTGGTGCGCACGCCACTGCTTGTGTCCCTGTGTTGTCACAGGTATCATCCGGCACGCACACACTGGCGGTGCGATCGCCTGACAGTCATGATCGTGACAGCATCTGGGACTGGCAGTCCACTCATTCGGTCGAGCCACACCCACTGGATGCGTGGCACGCGTATTTGATGAATGTCTTGTTCAAACCGGTGTCACAGTAACTTTTGCATGGCGCGATATAGATTGAACCAATCGCCCCACCGCCCCCCCGCCACATCTCGGGCCAGTTTCCACACCAGGCGTTCGCGCATCCATTGTCCTTCTCCCTGAAAAAGGTGGGTTAAAAAAGGACCCAAGAGTACAACGGGATCGACATCGCCTTCGGCCTCGATCATTGCCAACAGTTGCTCCAGTTCTTGCCAGGGGATGGGTGCCTCGCCCAACAGCAGGCTCAAGACGCGCTTACGCCAGGGGGTGGCTTCAGCGGAAAAGAACCATTCCAGTACGTCTGGTGCCTGCCAGCCAAGACGAAAACGGCGATCGCGTTTTGCAAACGCGAGTATCTGATACAGTAGCGGCCAGCGGATCCCCGAAGGCTTGATCAAGGCTGCCAGCACCTGTTCGCGCACTGGTGCACCGGCCTTGGACAAAACCAACCCCGCGACATAGGGCATGACAGAATCGAAAGCGTCGAAGTCCTGATCGAGCTGTAGGGCCAGGCCTTCCAGCGCAATCAAGGTCCGAATGATCAATGCGTAATGATGAGGCACCTGCAGCTTTTCCGCGTAAAACGCGGCCGCCAGTGGCTCGGTCAGCGCCTTGAAGCTGACGCGCCGATGCGTTGGATCCAACAACGTGTCGGTAATCCAGACAAAAGGTGCCCGCAAACATTCGGCACTTTGCCCGTCACCAACAAATCCCAATGCGCGCATATCCACCAGCAAGGCTGCGACATCCCCTGTGAGCAAATGCAAGAAAGCCGTTATCATGGCCATGCGTTGTTCCGGGCTGATTTCACCCATCAAGCCGAAATCAAGAAAAATCAGCCGCCCTTGTGAATCCACCAGCACGTTTCCGGGATGCAAATCGGCGTGGTAGTACCCGTGCACCAGTAATTGTTCCAGGTATAGCACAACGGCACGCCGTGTCAGGGATTGGATATTCACCCCCCACTCGTTCAATGCGGTGCGCTGGGTGACTTTGACGCCGTCCATGAAAGCCATGGTCAGCACCCGTTCGCTGCTGAGCGCATCAAAAATATCCGGAACAACAAGATCCGGATGGTCATTGAAACAGGCCGCAAACCGGCTGGCGTTGCGTGCTTCCAATCGATAGTCAAGCTCCTGGTAGATCCGCGTTTCAAAATGAGCCAACAAAGGCAACAACCCCAAGCGCCTGATGGTGAGGCTGAAGCGCTCGGCGATGCGGATGCCCCATCGCATCAGTTTTAAGTCCCGCGCGAAGGCGATTTTCAAGTTCGGCCTTTGGACCTTCACCGCGACGGTTTCACCGGAGTGCAAGCGGGCCTTGTACACTTGAGCCAGGCTGGCTGATGCCACGGGTAGCGGGTCAAAATGGGCAAACAAGGTGCTAATCGGCGCAGCCAGTTCGCGTTCGATGCGGGCGATCGCCTCAGTCGACGGAAACGGCGGCACCCGGTCCTGCAAAGCCGCAAAAGCGTCCAGATACGGTGCAGGAAGCAAATCCACGCGCGTGGAGAGCAACTGGCCAATCTTGATGAACAGCGGACCAACACCAACAACCGCCTGAACCAACTGCGAAGCAAGTTTTCGATCGCGTTCCAGGCGATCGCCCGCGTTGTGCGATGAGCGACCCCACCAGTTAAAACCAGCAATCCGCGCAAGGACCCACAGTAGGGGTACCAAACGCCACGCTCGTCCCACGTTGCGCACTGATTAAGGCTGGCTGCCCAAACGACGAATGACCCCGCACGCGATGCGCGCGCCGCCTGCGACCCCCGATTGCGGCGCACCACTGATGCCCAGATCCGGCTGCTTGTGAATGATGAGTGCGCTGCCGTCCGTATCAAATACGCTCAACGGCCCCTCACTGAGCGTGAAGCGATTGGTATACGCATAAAGATGTCCTTCGCCAGCCGCACTCACCGCCAAATTGGGAAGATCCCCAAGGTGGTAGGGATGGTTCACATCCGGATCCGTGTTGCCAGCAGGTCCCGGGTCAAAATGCCCCCCAGCCGATTTAAACGGGGCTTCGCACACCCCCACGCTATGAACGTGAACCCCGTGTAAACCAGGCGTCAATACCGTGGGGTCGCCTTTGACATTAAGAATCACTTTCACCACGCGACCATCGCCGATGGCGTATTCAATCAACAATGCGTTGCCCGTGATTCCCTCTCCCGCCACCTCAGCACGGGCGCGCAGGACCTCTTTGGGGGTAGCCACGCCGCGGTCGCCAAACGCATCACGCCCGAAATCGCCCCCTGGCCAACAAGCACCCAAAAGCGTGGAGAGTACTGCAAGCCCCGCTGTCTGTCTAAAACTAAATCGACTGAACACCCAAGCACCCCTTTTGCCACCTGACGCATCGACGCGCGGAATACCTCAGTGTAGCATGTCAAACGACAAGGGGTTGCCAAGCGGCTGCTGCCACGTTCAAGGCCCACTTCACCGTGATGAGGAGCGGTACCGATGACACTTGCGTTGCCACTTGACATCCGACTGGATTGCGGAACCAGTTATGCCCGGCTGGGTCCCCTGGGTGCTTGGCAGGCCGTGGGAATCGGTTCAAGTCAGGTTTGCGGGAATGTTGACGCGCCGTTGCTTGAATTCGCGGTGGAAGCGCTCGAAGTGGTGACGCAACGCTTTGTTCCGGGGACGCGTGTATTGGAGACGCACGTGCGAAGCGCGACTGGCGCTTGCCACTGGTTTGATTTTTTTCCGTGTCGACAGACGCCGAGGGCGCCGGGCGATCGCCTGGTACGCGTGCTCGAAGGCCTTGAAGGCAGCGTGACTGTGCGTATCAGTTGGAATCTCTCGAGGGTACGGGCGACAGACTGGCGTTTTTGTGCGGTGACTGAGGCGGGGGTGACAGCCCTTGAGGGTTGCGAACGGAGCGGTGAAACGGTGGTGGTTGGGGCCAAGCAGATTACAGCCTGGCAATTGGATTGTCTTACCGGTGCGTGGGCGGGTGACCCATGGTCGACCGTACAGTGGGACCTCGATGAGACTTTTGATACTTGGCTGCAATGGGCCAAGCGTTGTCGCTTCGATGGACCGCAACGCGAGCGTGTCCTGGAATTGGCCATACAGGTTGCGGCTTGCACGCAACCGGCCCGCGACGGTAACCCTGCTGGAAGTGATACCAAAACACCTGAGGTCGCTTTCAATACACTGGGTGACATGGCCCTTGAAGCCTGGGGTTTGGAAGACGAGAACGGTTGGCACTGGTTGACGTTGTCGGGCGAAGCAGGGTGGCAATTGGTGGCGCTCGCGCAAGGCTTGAGTGCGGGCCTTTTGGATGCCTATCCGCTGTATGCCAAGTGGCCTGCCATTCAAGCGTGGGTGACACAGTGGCTCGATAAACAGGAACGGCCCGCACACGCAGTGAATGGAATTTTGGCAGCCAGTGCGGTCGCAGATACGTGGGGACTCGACGGCGACCACGCCCGTTGGCGTAATCACGTGGCCCCTGATACCCAAATCCCCGTCCCACAGTTTTATCTGAGTTGTGATGACAGTCCTGTCTGGCTCGCCTTGCAAGCGATTCAACACCAACTCGATGTCGGTGGCTATCAACAAGCCAGACGCCTGATGGATGCTTGGCTGCAGGATCACCCGCAGGGAAACCTGCCTGATCAACTCCTGCAGTCGTTGGCCTTGTGGCTCGCCGCGCGCATCTACCTCGCCCCTCCCGGAAAACCGGAGTCCTTCGAATCAGGCGAGGCCTGGTTTGACATGCAGTTGAATCGCCCCGAATGACCTGCTACAATCCGCCGAGCGTGGGCCCGATGGTGTGACCCACTGGCCGAGGAGGAGCATCTGCCATGGTAAAGTTCATCGCCTTGTACCAGCAACCGGAGGACCCGACAGCCTTCGATGAGTACTACCAAAACGTGCATTTGCCTTTGTGCCACAAGATACCCAATTTGCTCAAGGTCGAGATAGCCCGCGTGACTGGCACGCCCCGTGGACCATCGAACTACTACATGATGGTGTCACTTTACTTCCAGGATGAGGCGACCATGATGGCCGCTCTGACCAGTGAAGCGGGGATGGCGACCGCCAAGGATGCCCGCAACTTCGCCAAGGAGATTTTCAGTGGCCATTTTGCGGTTTGTGAAGAGATAACCGTGACAAACGGGGTGATCGCATGAGCCAGGCGGATGCGCCGGTTCAGGCCATCACGGACTATTTGCTCGCGCCCCACGACAATTTGTTGGTCAGCCTTGAAGGGCGTGTCGGGATCATTCGCCTGAATCGGCCCAAGGCGCTCAACGCCTTGGATTCCGTGACGATGCGGGCCCTTGACCAGGTACTCCGGGCGATGGATGGGGATGATCGGGTGGGTGCCATCGTGCTCACGGGCGATACCCGCGCGTTTGCAGCAGGGGCTGACATTCGCGAGATGTCGGGAGCGGCGCCTTTTGACCTGCTTAAAAAGGGGATGATTGACTGGTGGGATGGTGTGCGGGCGATCGCCAAACCGATCATCGCAGCGGTGAGTGGTCACTGCCTCGGTGGTGGGCTCGAACTGGCGATGCTCTGTGACGTGATTATCGCGTCGGAAAGTGCGCGCTTCGCGCAACCGGAGGTCGCCATCGGGGTGATACCCGGTGCGGGTGGGACGCAACGCCTGACCCGCTTGCTGGGGCGGCAAAAGGCGATGGCAATGATCCTCACTGGCGATGCGATTGACGCGGCTGAAGCCCTGCGGAGTGGTCTGGTGTACCGCGTGGTGCCGACTGATTTGTATCTGGAAGAGGCGATCGCCTTCGCCGCACGCATCGCCAGTCTGCCGCCACTCGCTGTCCGCATGGCCAAGATGGCAGTCCACGCAGCGGATGAGACCCATTTGCCCGAAGGGATCCGCGTGGAGCGGCAGGCGTTTTACATGCTTTTTGCGACTGAGGATCAAAAAGAGGGCATGGCGGCATTTAACGAGCGCCGCGCTCCTGTCTGGAAGGGGTGCTGACCATGGCGAAAACCGTGCAGGTTTTTGAGACCATTCGCTACGAGGTGGCGGAAGGGGTTGGCACATTGACCTTCAATCGGCCGGATGTGTTCAACAGTTTTAATGATCAAATGTCGCAGGAAGTCCTTGCAGCGCTCACGCAAGCAGCGCGCGACGAGGCAGTGCGCTGTGTTCTGGTTATGGGCTCAGGCAAGGCGTTTTGTGCCGGGCAGGACCTGGGTTCGCGCAACGTGGCAGGCTTTGATGAAACCCTGCATTTGGGTGAGTCGGTGCGAGCGCGCTACAACCCGATGATTCGCATCATTCGCCAGATGGAAAAACCGGTGGTCGCGGCCATCAACGGCGTGGCGGCGGGTGCCGGGTGCGGTATTGCCCTGGCGTGCGATGTGCGCATCGCGTCTGAAAAAGCGGGTTTTATTCAAGCGTTTGTAAAAATTGGTGCGGCACCGGATTCAGGAACGAGCTTTTTCTTGCCCCGGCTGATTGGCCTTGGCCGCGCGACGGCCGTGCTGTTCAGTGGCGAAAAACTCGACGCGGCGCGGGCCCTTGAATGGGGTTTGGTGAGTGAGGTTGCCGGCGCGGAGGTATTTCCTGAGTATGCGCAGGCTTATGCGAGGCAACTCGCTGCCGGCCCGACGCGCGCGATGGCGTTGGCGAAAAAGGCCCTTAACTTTGCGATGGCTGGGGACCTTGAGGCAGCCTTGGGTTATGAGGCTCATATGCAGGAGCTGGCAGGGCGCAGTGCCGATTATCGTGAAGGTGTGTCGGCCTTTACTGAGAAGCGTGCGCCGGTTTACACTGGTCGCTGATGGGATCCAGATTGCCGGCATGCCGGCGGAACAGGGAGGAGCGATGATGCTTTCAACCGCAGAACTCGAACAGCAGATGATGGCCAAGATTGAAGCGGGCCAGCGCATCGAAGCCGTTGATGAGATGACCGATGATTATCGCGAGCAGTTGACCAATTTAATGCTGATGCAAGCGGATTCGGAATTGGCCGGTTGCTATGGTTACATGCCTTGGATCCAGAAGGCGCCCACCATTGAAGAAAAGTTCGCCGTAAGCAACATCGTGCGTGACGAGATGCGGCACGCGCTTGCGATGTACAACCTTTTAGAGCGCGTTGGTGTGGACATTGAAGCGCATATTAAGCAACACGATTATAACAGCAGAGGGGCTGAGGCGACGGATAATATTGGTGAGAAGCGGCTCGGTGAGGACAAGCGGGTCAACATTTTTTATTACCCGATTGACACGTGGTACGACTTTATCATGTTCAACTTTTGCATGGACCGAGGGGCTGGTCATCAATTGGAAGATGTGCGCCAGTGTAGTTATGGTCCTTGGGCGCGGGAGATCGAAAAGATCTTCAAAGAAGAGATGATGCACGTGGCACACGGCAACTACTGGGTCAAAAAACTTGCCGAGAATCCTGAGACGAAGCCTGAATTGCAGCAGGCATTGGATAAGTGGTACATCCGCACGATGAATATTTTTGGTCGCGCGGGGTCTCGTCGCAACGCCATTTATCGCCGGTATCGATTGAAGGTTCGGGATAACGACGCGGTGCGTCAGGCGTTTCATGAGGAAGTGCTCGGGCTCACGTCGCAGTGGGGCTTGACCCTGCCTGAATGGCAACCTGCGCAGTAAGCTTCAGCTTGCGCCTCCGGGGCTCGCCTCGGGGGCGCTTTGTTTTTTTAGGGGAGGGGACAGTGCAGGCAAGGGTTGCAGTTCTTGGTGCTGGCACGATGGGTGCTGGTATTGCGCAAGTCGCGTTGCAAGCAGGTTTCGGTGTGGTGTTATATGACTTGGCTGAGGTCGGGCTTGAGCGTGCCCGTCTTCAGATTGCGCAAAATTTTGGGCGGTTGGTTAGCAAGGCGCGTCTGAGCGCGGATGCGGCGGCGGACATGTTGACCCGGTTGGAGTTGAGCACGGCCTTGCACAGTGTGAAGGATGTCGAGTTGGTGATTGAAGCGGCGCCGGAGGTGCTTGAGATCAAGCGCGATTTGTTTCGCTTTCTGGATGCGCAGCTGCCTGAGTCGGTGTTGTTGGCCAGTAACACCAGCTCTTTGTCCATCACGGCGATCGCCTCCGGGCTCAATCACCGTCATCGTGTGCTGGGGATGCACTTTTTTAACCCCGCACCAGTCATGAAGCTGGTGGAGGTGGTTCGCGCCCGTGAAACGGGGGATGAGGCGATGGCACAGGCCCAGCAGTGGGTGGCAAAGTTTGGAAAAACCGCCGTGGTGGTTCAAGACACCCCGGGGTTTTTGGTAAACCGAATTGCCAGGCCTTATTATGGCGAGGCGCTGAAAATGATGGGCGACCACGCGTTGGCACCCGCGCTGGTAGATGCCGTGATGACGCAGGTAGCCGGTTTCAAGATGGGCCCTTTTACGTTAATGGACTTGATTGGCATCGATGTCAACTTTGCCGTGACGTGCAGTGTGTATGAGGCTTCCTTTCATGAACCGCGCTTTCGTCCCCATCCTATTCAGGCGCAACTGGTTGCGGCCAGGCATTTGGGGCGTAAGAGCGGCCGGGGGTTTTATGATGAGGTGGTGGCTGACACGACGCAAGCACGGGGCCTGTCACCTTCCGGATCACCCCTCACAATCGCGTGGTTTGAAACGACAGGGGTTTGGGCGGCGGGGTTTTTAGCGGCGTTGCGTGCGGCGGGTCATCGTGTGCAGGTACTGGATGGTGGGATTGGGGGCGATCGCTTGCTTGATTTCACAGGCACCGATTGTGTGATTGACTTGAACGATGAACCAACCGGATTGACACACTTGCTTGAAAACGGCTGTGTGCCGCCTGATACTTGGTGCCTGGTTGCAACCACCTGTATCACTGCAACAGCATGGCAGTCGCGTTGGAGCCGTCTTTTTGCGCGGGTGAACACCTGGTTTGACTGGCATGAGCATGGAACCGTGGAAGTGGGGGTGGCTGCGGGAGCCTCCCGAGTGAGTCTGGAAGCGCGGTTGGCCAGTCTTGGCGCAGGCCTGCGGCAACGATTGCTGATGGTACCGGATGTGCCGGGATTGGTGTCACAGCGCGTCTTGTCCATGATCGTCAATGAGGCGTGTTGGGTGATCCAGCAAGGTGTGGCTGACGAAAACGCGGTGGAAGAGGCGATGCGGTTGGGGGCGAATTATCCGCAAGGCCCGTTGGCGTGGGGCGATCGCATCGGCGCCGCACGCATCGTGGCTTTGCTCGACACGCTGATCCAGCAGGAAGGCGATCGCTACCGGGCTGCGCCTCGTCTGCGCCAGCACGCCCTCGCTCAACTATTCCTACTGCAACCGGTTTGAATGCGTCATGGTTGGGGGGCGCAAACGCATATGAATGCGCCACGCAACCGTTGGATCGTCGTAACGCTGCCGCAACGCCGCATCCGGCCACCCAATGGTCACATCACCGCCCACACCGAGGCTCGCCAACTTCACCCACGGCAAATCGTAAGAATAACCAAGCGTCAACGCATCAACTTGCGCAATCTGATGGTCATTGGCCAACAAACCAGCACGGTGTACACGCTCCGCCCGACCATACCAATGATGCTGCGCCAACCAATCCACCTGGGACTCAAGCAACCACGCCCGTTCGGGTTCAGTATGGTGCGCTTCCAGATTCTGACCCCAAATGGCACTGCTTGACCATTGCACATTCTGCATGAAGACGGTGTGACTCACGGATGCGCTACGTCTGAGAATCTCATTGCCCTTATCTTTGAGCAGACCTTGTGACACTTGCAGGCTCCAATTGCGCCCGGGAATCCACCACAAGCGGGCACTGGTGGAGTCAAGGGGGCCAAAGTCAAGGTTGAGGCGATTTTCATCTGGCTCCCGACCGTTGAATGCGGAGGCTTCCAGTTGAAAATCAGCGAAACGAAGACCGGCAGTCGCGACACCGGTACTCAGGTGCGTACTGTCTTGCATGTGATGTCCCAGCGGTGTCCACGGATTGTCCGCCGCGGAGGCACGGTGCATGAAACTGTTTGGGCCCAGTGCGGGTTCGCCGACGAGGCCGCCATAGAGGTAGGCGCTAAGGCGATCGCCAAAGTGCGCCGTGTAGCGACTGGCAAGCTCCATCAGCAGGTCGTGCGGGTGTTGACGATCAACCAAAGGCCGTCCCAGATAAGTCTCACCATACTGAAACGCCTGCGGCGTCCCCGCGGGTGACACCGTAAAAGGTTCCAACGATAGCATCATGCGCGCATCCCAAATACCATTGCCAAGCCGTTGGCTGAACATGGCCATGGCCCAGTTTTCCGCCACGACTGACGGGCCTATCTGCCCAACACCCGGGCGCACCAGGCCGGCAAACAAATTGTGGTGCAGCATGAGCAAACCGTCCCCGATGGGGGCACCGTACATGCGCATGGGACTTTCGGCTGCCTGCAATGACGTGCCCGAGCCCATCGCCCGCGCGCGGTGCATCAGGACTTGCTGCCCGGACGCACCGGACTCCGGCAGCCCGCACCACGCCTCACTGGTGGATAACGGGCCGGTATCCAGATTGTCGAGGCTCACCTGTGCCGTGTTGAAGTCGCGCACGAGTGTATCGAGGCTAGTGGCTGGTTCCAGGATATAGCTACCGACGCTGACCCCTTCCGGGTCGATGATGAAAACCCGATTGGGGTGGCCAATGATGTCGGGTTCTTTTGGATCCGTCGCCGGTTGTACCGCAAAGTTGGCGCCGACGGAATCGGCAAGGGCTTTAAGATGTGCCGGCGTGCCGGTTACCCCCCAGAAATTTGGATTGAAATAACGCGTGTAATCCGCGAGTGACTCCGGGGTGTCTTGTTTGGTATCCACCGAAACAAACACGATTTGCACGCGTTCGGGATGTTTGAGCCTTTGATACACATTGGCGAGATCGGCCAAGGCAACCGGGCAAACATCCGGACAATGGGCAAAACCAAAATAAAGCCAGGTCCACTTACCCCGCAAATCTTTGGGTGACCACGCTTTAAGCGGGCCACCAAGCAGTTTGGGCCCATCAGCAGTCACTTGCTGTGTCAGCCCCTCTTGCCCGAATGCCGATTCGACCGCGTGTGCAGGCGTTGGCAGCAAGCAACAAACTGCCAAGGCGACGCCCCCGAAAGGCTGCAGCCATACTTTTTTTGATGCACGACGCGCCATCAACGGCATACGTTTGCCTCAGACAACTTCCGGTACCGTGTCCGTCACGGCAGCACTTTGACGCAGCGCAAGCGCCAGCACCGTCAAGATGGCAAGGACAACGGCGGCCAGCCAGTAAGTGGTGATGGCGCCAAATCGGGCGAAACAGAAACCGCCCCACAGTGGACCCGTGATGCGGCCAAGGCTTGCCATGGACTGGGCAACACCCAATGTTTCCCCTTGTGCGATCGCATCACTGCGCCTCGAAATGAGCGCAGTCAAACACGGGTTGCATACGCCATTGCCAACCGCAAGCGGGATGAGCGCCAACAGCAAAAAACCGATGCTCGGAACAACCGGCAACGCGATAAAGGCTACCGTCATCAAGCCAGCACCCACGACAACCAGACGGGGTTCACCAAAGCGCGCGACCAGTCGCCCGATAAGCCCTCCCTGCAACAAGGCAACCAATACCCCCAAGTACGCGAACACGAACCCGTTTTGCTGCTCATTAAAGTTGAAGAGCCCCAGCGTCAACAAAGGAAAGGTGGCTTCCATCGTGGCGAAGCCAAAAATGCTCAGGAAATACAACAGCATCAAGCGCGACATGCCAGGTACGCTCGCCGCTGTCCCCAAGCGTTTGATGCTAAACCCACGCTCGGGACTCAAGCCTCTTTTTTCGGGCGGCAGTGTTTCCGGCAAGAAAAAGATGGCCAACACACCATTGATACCCGCGATGGCAGCCGCCACGTAGGCAGGTACCGATGCGCCGTAACCTGCCAGCAGACCGCCCAATGCAGGACCAAATATAAATCCCAGACCAAACGCGGCCCCGATTAACCCCATACCCCGCGCCCGCTTCTCTGGCGGTGTGCAATCTGCGATGTACGCTTGAGCCACCGAAACGGTAGCGGTAGCCATCCCCGAAAACATGCGAGCCAGAAACAGACCCGCCAAACTCGACGCCAGACCGAACAGAATCAGGCCAATTGCCGAACCAAACAACGAGACGATCAAGACTGGACGCCGGCCGATACGATCCGACAACCGACCCCACAAAGGCGAAAAAAATAGCTGCATCAGCGAATAAATGGCCAACAACGCCCCCACACCGAAGGCGTCCGCATCAAATCGCAGGGCGTAGTAAGGCATCAGAGGCAATACAATGCCAAAACCCAACAAGTCAATGAATACACTAATAAATACAATCACCAGCGGCGACATCGCCCAGCCTTCCTCTTGTCAAACCCTTCATCCCAAAAGCCGCGCGCACCTGCATCCCATTCCATGCAGATGGGCGCCCGCTAAGGAGCGCCCAAAAACTAACATCAATTGAGACTGTTCTAAACCCGTGGCGCACGAATTCCAAATTTATCACGGCTATAACGAGACTCTTCGGCTTCCTGCTCTTGATGCGACTTGATCAACTCCTCAATGCGGTACTGAATAAAGTACGTCACATCTAAGTATTTGATCGGATCGTCTGATTCCGTGAATTCAGCTGTCCGCATAAATAAGGTCTTGAAATAGCTCTCGACCAAAGCCAAACGCACAGTCCAAGGATCCTGTCCCTCGCGCCGAAGTTTCTCGCGCAACACCGCGTAGGTGCCGCGACTCGATGTCCACAGATTCTCCATCAGATCCATCAGGTCCTGAGGCGAGACGTCCTCCAGAGGGTCGCCATACTTATCCATGTACTGAGTACGAACCTCAGGGACGGCGAACTTTGTCAACTCTCGCCTGGTCACTCCCCACTCCTCCTTAGCAAAACCAACACCGGGTTTATCATAACAGATCATGGCCCGCTTGGGCGACCAACTTGCCCAAACTTAGCGGGCACAAGCCACGGTGGCATCTATCGGCTGAGACGTTGACATCAACTCTCCCACCTGCAAGGGTCCGGATTCTTGTCCAAGACTCGCCACGTGCATCACCAACGCAAGTCCTCGCAATTCCTCACTACGGCCACGCAAACAAACAGCTGGGCTCGCTTCATTCAACGTCATGACGGCACTTCCTTCCCACAAGGGGTCTCGCTCCCAACACCAATTCAAGCATTAAACACCAGCATAGCAAAAGGTGCGCCGCGGGGCGCACCTTTCGGGTTGCAAGCTTCTCAGTGTCCTGTTTTGGAACCAGTGGATTTCGGATCAGAGTTCTTGACCGGACTTTCAGGCTTCGCGGCCGGTTCCTCACTGGACGACTCCGGTTCCTCACTGGAAGGTTCCGGTTCTGCCGGGGCCTTCGGACTCAGAACCTCAAGAAAACTGGCAATGCAGAAATCCTCGAATTCTGCTGCCGATAGCGCCTTGTCCTTGGTTTTGTCTGCTTGATCCAGCGCAGCTTCAGAAGCATCTTTAATCACCACGTTGATGCGCAATGCCGGGATACTCAGACGAATCGCCGCCTTGGCCAATGCCTTTTCAGTCAACTCATTCTCTGTGAGCAAGCGATCACGGTTGGCATCCAGTTGGACGAAATTCCGTCGTAACGCCTCACGGGCCTGCCGTGCGAACGCCACCTTGTCCTGCTTCAGAAAACCGAACAAAGCGCCCCCAGTGGCGTAATCCATAAACTCACGCCGCGTCAACTTGCCATTTCGGTTCTTGTCCGCCTTGGCAAAATCACGCAAATCAAGACTGGCCCCCGCTTCATACTCATCAATCACATTGTCTTTGCTGCTGTCCAAACGGTTAAACGTAGCCAGGTGGATCTGATAAAAACCAGACATCAACGTATCAGTCGCCAAAGCATCAACCTGAGTCGCAGTGCGCTCAGTGACACCCACAGTTTGCATCCCGCAACCTGTCAGCATCATCAGGGCAATCAGACCCGTCACCATACGCCGTCTCATGTGATGCACTCCTCCAATCTCCCCCGCACCCTACTCGCGGAGCAATACAATACTCACGATGATTGTGGCCCGTCGTTCGATAAACCTTGTCAAAGACATGGTTAAGTAACAATTAAATTTTTGGATAGGCTGAGATTGTTTAGCCGTCCAGGAGCCTGTCGGAGTTAGCGCCATCGGACGGGAGACCTCATCAGTACCGCGACTGATAGGGAGCGATACAGTCGACCCGAGCAGAGCGAACCATCGCACGCTTCCGCCGCGTCCCACTTCGACCCTCTCGCCGCCAAACCTGGCAAACAAGCACACTTGCCCGACATCTTGCGATCGGAGGCTACGATCGGCGGCCAGGCCGACAGGCTCCTAGCGCAAAACGAATTCGCTTCTGCACGCAGTGATACAGAACCGCGTTGATGGTTGATCACGTTTTGGATGCCATTCAATGACATCGAGTCAGAACGTGCTGTGTGGGGTTTGACACTATGGATTTCTAAACAAAAACGGATGCATCACTGTATCGTGGTTTACCCCTCAGTAACCGCTTACCCGTTGGCTAAGCTTGTCCCACGCCGCACACACAGCCGCAGCGTAACCTATTTTTTGGGCGAAGCTGCGCCTTTAGGAACCAGATCCGAAGGACTTGCGGACCATGCCCCCAAGGCCCCCCAAGCGATCGTATACGCGACCTTGGCGAGCGAAGGCCAGTTGCCGAAACTCAATAAGGCGCCAATCGAACCGAACAGCAACGATACGCCAACAATCCGTTTGATCGGCGGCGGGGTTGACTGACTGGCTGTGGCGGGCTGTGCGCCACCGCTCAGTTGGAGTTGATCCGCATCCACCGTCCGGGCATCTGACGACTTGGCAGCCACCGACGCCGCCTTGCCTGACGGCTCCGACGCCACCACACCAGCCGCACCCCTGCTGATTACACTCGGTAGTGACACACTGCACTCCTTTACGATTCCCAACCACGACACAAACGCATATCGGGTACAACCGCAGCAAGCTTGCGTTAATTTTGATTAAATCAACCGTCAGCGTGATGATAAAAAGGATACTGATACACGAAGACGGTATTTTTTTCCGTGCATCATGGTCTGGTCAATGTCCTCTGAACAGTGAATCGATGATTTCAGGGTTTTGTGCACACTTGAATGGTGATCGTTCGGGGTATCAAGACTTTTGGAGAGTTCGGCATACCCGTTATGAGGAGAGCGGGTTTGGGAGGGTATGATATGTTAATGGAATTCATTTTTTTCCAAAGTTTCGCCGCAGTTTTTCGAAGAGGTCTTCATCAACCGCACCGCTGAGGAACTGTTCACGACGGTGACCATCGGGATCCCACATTTGGGCGGCTGATGACAGCAACGGCACCAAATCCTGAAAAAACACCGCCACACCTTCTTCAAATCGTTTGTTCGGTTCGACGGCAATTGTGCGCATAACGCCGGTGCAACCGGGGTAGATGCGTTTGACGAATGGATCAAGGCTGACGTAGCGCCTGGCATACTTGCCACTTTCAAGCAAGTGTAACCACGTGTCTGTCAGGCAATCATCAAGTTCAGCCAGTGCCTCATGGGCGGCGCAGAGTCCAAGCAGCCACACGATCTCGCTCTGAGAGGCGCCTTTTTGGGCGTTTGGGGTCCCGCGTCCCTGAAAATACCAGACTTCGAGTCTGAGTCCTGGCTGAACCCCCTCCGCGCATGATCCACGGTGTGGCCATTGATGGGGGACTGCCAGGCGCTGGGCCCAAAATGCCCGTTCATCCAACGCGTGATGATAGAGCTTGCCGTCATCTTGCAGACCAAGCGCAGTGGCTTTGGATGCCAATTGGCCCAGGCGGGATTGCATCTGCAATGCATCGTTTTTTTTCACGAATGGGGTCCTTTACCGGCTCTACGGCAATGAAGCTTTCGCTGACTGATACTGTCCCAGAAGGTCATTAATGACGGTTTGCGCCGTGGGTGAGTGTTTGAGCAAGGGGGCAACCTGTCCGATTTCGAGTTCCCCTTCAATCAGATTGCCTTCGAAAATGCCTTGGCGGGCGCGACCTTGACCAAGCAAAGCACGCAGTTCGTCTTGACTGGCGCCACGCGCTTCGGCAGCGAGCGCCTCAGCGGCGAAGGGACTTTCAAGCAGGCGCACAGGGCCGATCCTTTTAAGCGTAAGGGTGGTGGCCCCACTTGGGTGTTGCATGACGAATTCCTTGAATGATGGGTGCGCAGAAGACTCTTGGGTGATGGCGAAACGGCTGCCAATCTGGACGCCATCAGCACCAAGCGCGAAGGCTGCAGCCAAGGCTTGACCGTCTGCGATGCCACCGGCTGCGATGACCGGGATTGCCACGGCTTGACGGACCAAACGGGTGAGGACCATGGTGGTCAGCTCGTCGGGACTGTTGTGTCCGCCGGCTTCGAAGCCCTCCGCCACCACGGCATCGCACCCGGCCTCTTCGCACTTGCGGGCTTGGGTCGGGTTGCCGACGACGTGCACGACGGTGATACCGTGGGATTTGAGTAAAGGGGTGAAACGCTTCGGGGATCCCGCTGAGGTGAATACGATACGAACGCCGTATGCGATCGCAATCTCAACCAGTTGCTCGGCATATTTGTAAAAGATCGGGATGTTAACGCCCCAAGGTGCCTGCGTGCGCCCACTCATCGATTGCACGTGGGCTTCAAAACAGTCGGGGCGCATCGAACCCCCGCCAATCAAACCCAAGGCCCCCGCGTTGGAGCACGCCGCGGCCAGACGTGCTCCGGACACCCAAATCATACCGGCTTGCACAATTGGATATCGACACCCAAACAATTCGGTGATGCGCGTTTTCATGATCACGCATTGTACACCGAACGGCTTGCTGACCGTGATCATCCAAAACTGGTCAGGGATCCCATGCCACGTCACCTGTGGGCCGCAAGCTTTTCTCGTCAGATCCATCGTTAACATTCTCTTTGACAATGCCCGAACCAACACACCCCGGGGAGACTGTCAGCGAGGCTGCTGGCGCGTGTCGGCAGGGGGTGCGTGAGGCGGTATAATGGCCAGGTACTGTTGGTACGCGTTAGTTTGGGGTTGCCAAGGAGGATGAATCGTTGCATTTCTGGTTGCAGCGTTTTGCGCGTCCGAAGCACAAGGCCAAAGTTGATGCTGATTTTGAGGAGACCTTGGCAGGGCAGGCAAGCACTCCTTTGCCTTTGGTTGAGGCGATGGAGGATGTGCGCGCAAAGTTGCCCGGGGCAGACAATTTTGGTCAGACAGGCGATGAACGCGATCTCTACACACTCATTGACCGCGTCGCGCAAGGGGTGACATCGGGTATGCCGCAATCACTCTGTCACAAGGGTTGTGATGCCTGTTGTCACTATCCGGTGGGCCTGTTTGTTATCAGTTATTCTGAGTGGCGCTTGATCGTGCGCCACATGGAAACCGTTTGGGACGAGGCTGAACGCGCTGAGTTTGTCTCGCGGTATCGTGCCGTTTTCACACCGTTTTGGCGCGCAGTGGTGGGTTTTTTACAAGACAGTTGGTTCACGATGCTTTTAACGGCGCCCATCTTATTGAGGCAGCGTATCGCCTGCCCTTTTCTTAAAAATGGCCAATGCAGCGTGTATGCAGCCAGACCTTACCAATGCCGTACTTTTGGGGCGTTTACGGCTCGGACATGGCCCTTTAAGGAGCCGCGAGTTTATGCTTGCAACGCGCAAGGACAATTGTTGCATCAAGCCCAAACCGAAGGCGTGTTTGGGGTACAGTTGCCGGTGATGAATCTGTTTGTCAAGCGCATTCGTGCAATGTGTCGTGGACCGCGCTTGTCCTTGCCGATGTGGGCCTTGATGTGGGTCAGGCGTTACGAGCGTCGTCAGGCACAGCGCGACGCGAGCAGGGACAACGACGCGGCGACTTCGACACGTTAAGCGGAAACGCATTGAACGGTGACCAAATTTTGACTGCCATACAGAAACAACGAGCCAGTGTCTGATGTTTTAAGTTTGCTACACAGGTTTTAAACAAAAACCGATGCGTCACTGTATGCTGACACGAAGCTCAAGTTGGGTTATTCGAATACTAACTGGTCGTTTTTCGATTTGATGCAAGAATGTCAAATGTTTGTTGGCTAATCAATCAGTTGCTTGATAACTTTTTTATCTTGATTACTGTTCTCACAATTGTCAATTGACTGACGCGTCGCTCTGCACCATCAATAGGGTGCAGAGCGACGGAGCCATTGCCACTGAAACGTGCTAGAAGCGGAATTTCACGCCGCCGCCCAAACCGGGCAAGAAATCGATGACACCGACGTTTCTGGTGCTTGGCGAAAAGGACATGCCCAGTTCGACGAAGGCATCGCCCCAATCAAAGCCGATTCCCGGACTCAGGTTAAACCCCTGCGGCATATTGAGTGGCGCGCTGCCGACGCCCAGGCCACAGGCGACGAGTCCATACATCGTGCCCCAGTCCCGGGTGATCAGGTCTTTGGTGATCGCGCCGCCAACGTTCATCCAACCCCGGCCGTCCTGCGCAAACCCGATACCCGACACGTGATAACCAAATCCAGACGGATGCCGTTGACCGAAAGTCAGGCCTGACCCTGCCAGGTTGCTGACATAGAGCCCCATGTATGACTCAGTCCGGTCGTTCGCGGCCAAGGCCGGGTTCGATGCACCAAGCACCATCACACCAAGCATCGTCCCCAAAATGTGTTTCCAAGTCATGGTCTGCAATCTCTCTCATTCCAAAAAACAAGCCTAGTGCATTCGTACCCCAGCCCGAATCTCATCAAACGGAACCAAGAAAACTTGAATGGTGACATGACACTTGTCGTCGTGACGATTGAATGGTTCGGGCGAAAAACATTTCCCATCGGCTTGCATGTCAACCGTTTCGCAAGCCGTTCACGAACAAGCAGCGACACCCTTGAATGATGATTGCAAACAAGCGGTAGCGAAACCGAAATCATCATTTTGGTTGTTCAGACCAGCGTGCTGCGACAAGACCGTGACGAAAAATGAGCCGCGACCGGCTGAGTCCTGTTACTGACGGTTAACAAACAATCAGCGAAATCGATGGAAGGATCGAAACCTTCAATTGAAGCCAGTTCAGACAGTCTCGACACTTTCGTCGGAAAGCCCTGAGATACCAACCGGGCATCTGAACGAAACGAATTTTATACAGATAAGATTGATTATCTGTATAAAATAAGACGCTTACGGCGCGATGCGGGTTTCGGGGTTCGCTTGACGCTGCTTGAATTTCTGTTTCCAGATAACCAGGTGATTGATGGTTGATTTGCCAGATAACGGCGCATCGCTATCCAGCGATTGGCAGGTATGACAGCAGGGTCATTCGACCTGCGAGGCCGACGGGGTTCGGGTTGACATAAGCGCCGGTTGGGTGGGGAAAGGTTGAGGGGCG
>JBBAPZ010000001.1:55552-59880 GCA_040400605.1 Candidatus Sericytochromatia bacterium | reverse complement strand
TAACCGTTCGGCCTTGCTGCACCATTCCCGCGCAACTTGCGCTGGAATCTCGGGTATACCTGTGATGATGAGCGGGCATTCGGGGGTACCACGATGAAAATGAGTCAGATTTACGGCTTGCTGGGTGGTTTTTTCCTGGCTTACCTTGTTGTGCACGTGGCAAGCCCGCCAAAGTTGAGTTCGCGCGATCCCAAACCGTCAAATCCCGAAGCGCAACCAGCCCAAAACAGCGGCACAGCCGCCGTTGCAACCGGCCTGAGCGTGGTTGTGCCGACGACCCAGAGCGATGCATATGCGCTTGAGATCGCCCTTGAAAAACTGCAACGCGCGGGTGCGCGCCACGTGTCACTGGTTGTGGCTTTCGCGCAATCGGATGCCAGCAGCGCGGATATCACGACACTCACCCCCATACCTGTTGTGCAGCGCGGGCTTGCGCGCGCCCGGGCATTGGGGTTGGCTGTGATGGTGCGGCCGGTTATCGCACCACGCGATGGCGCTTGGCGCAATCGCATCGCCCCTGCGAAACCGGTTGAATGGTTCACGCAGTATCAAACGGCATTGATACCGCTGTGGGATGTCGCGCAACAGGAAGGTGCCGCAAGCGTGGCCGTCGCAGTGGGTTTGCCACAGATGGATGAGGCGGATTGGTCCTTGGTAATCCAGACAGCCAAGCAACACTTTAAGGGCCGCTTGCTTTATGGTGCGAGCGGTGTGGCGGGTGTCAAGCGTTTCAGGCACTGGCGTGAGTTATCAGGCGTTGGAGTTGAAAATGTGTTTCGGTTATCGGCGGAGGCTACAATTGACCCAGCCGCCATCGCCGCTGGGTGGCGCAACGTGGCGGATGAATTGGAACAAACGCTGACAGAGCAAGGGCTTGAGCCCGACGTCACTGTCACAAGCGTTGGGTTTGCCGCGCTACAGGGCGCATTGGTTGATCCTGAACACCCACCGCTCGATGCGAGTCCTGCGCCCTTGCTGCCACAACAGGCCATTGCGGGATTCTATGAGCAATGGGGCGCACGGCCTTGGCTTAAACAGGTATACTGGCACACGTGGTGGACGCCCAGCGGGCGATCGCCCTACCTTCTTGACGGACAACCAGCCTTCAACGTGTTTCAAACCCACTGGCAATGACACCGCACGTCGTTGTGCGGGCTGCGGGACCATCAATTTTCTGCTCAGACGCTATCGCCACGGGATCGATTCCGGTGTGACGGACTGCGTGGTTACAATGGGCATCGATTGCCTGAGTTGTCGAACGCTCGTTTGACGCACATCCGAAGAGGCGTTTCGGTTTGACACCCCATGGTGCTCTCCACTAAAATTTTAACGCCCGTTAAGGAAATCAGACTGACGCGATACGAGCTGGGCACGTGGTTGTTGTTGGTCGTTTCGGTGGCGCGATGGGGCGTACCGACAGGAGTGGCATGAACCCTGTGATCGACAAACAAATCCGCAAGGTTGAGATACGTGAGGCGACGCGGCTCAGCAGTCTGCCTGTCTATATTTTTGCGCAACTGGATGCGTTAAAGGCGGCGCAGGTGGCCAAGGGCGTTGATGTGATCGATCTTGGCATGGGCAACCCGGACATACCGACCCCCCAGGCGATCGTCGACGAAGCGGCCCGCGCCCTGCAAGACCCCCGCAACCACCGTTATCCGACTTTCGATGGCAAATTGGCGCTCCGTGAGCGCATCGCCCAATGGTACGAAGCGCACTACGGGGTATCGTTGGACCCCGAGACGGAAGTACTGCCACTGATTGGCTCCAAAGAGGGCCTTGCGCATCTCGCACTGGCCTACGTGAATCCCGGTGATACGACGCTTGTGCCAAGCCCCAGCTACCCCGTACACAGCCGGGGTACCTTGTTGGCAGGTGGACAAATCCACTCTCTGCCATTGAGTGACGAGACCGATTATTTGATTGATTTTGACGCAATTGATGCGGCGGCGGCCGAGCGCGCGAAGCTGTTGTTTTTTAATTATCCCCACAACCCCACGGCCGCGGTGGCTGAACGGCCGCTGTATGAGCGGGCGGTGCGATTTGCTTATGACACGGGCACCTTGCTGGTTCATGACATGGCTTATGCGGAATTGGCCTTTGATGGTTTCAAGCCGACTTCCTTGCTTGAGATTCCGGGTGCGCGCGAAGTGGGCGTGGAGTTTCATACCTTTTCCAAGACTTTCTCCATGGCCGGCTGGCGGGTGGGTTTTGTGGTTGGGAATGCACAGATGTTAAAGGCACTGCTCAAGGTCAAAACAAATATGGATTATGGCTTGTTCCCCGCGGTGCAAGATGCTGCGATGCGGGCACTGAGCCTGGATGCGTCAGTACTGGATGGCATTATCGGGACATACAAGGAGCGCCGTGATGTGGTGGTGGATGGCTTGCGGGCGGCTGGTTTCAGCGTTAAACGGCCCAAGGCGACGATGTATGTGTGGGTGCGTGTACCGGATGGATTTGCTGCAGCGTCGTTTGCGTCGCGGTTGATTGAGGAAGCGGGAGTCGTTGTGACACCGGGAACCGCGTTTGGTGCAGGGGGCGAAGGATTTGTGCGGGTGTCCCTGATCGCGCCGCCTGCGCGCTTGCGCGAGGCCGTCGCGCGCATTGGAGCCCTCACGTGGTAGATACCGGTTGGCGACTGGGCGAACCGTTGTTGACTTTCAAGTCATTGGATTCTACCAGCGCTTACCTGAAACGCTTGGCGGAGCAAAAACCGTGTTATGGTACGGTGGTTTGGGCTTTGTCACAAGAAGCGGGCTATGGGCAGCGTGGGCGCACGTGGGTGTCGCCTGCGGGCAGTGGGCTGTATTTTTCGATGCTGTTACCGCCTGATTGGGGTACCACGGCGCTGCCGTTTGTGATTGGTTTGGGATGTGTGGATGCGCTGCGTGTTTGGGTGCCGGATTTGCGCCTGAAATGGGTCAACGACTTGGTCTGTCACGGTCGAAAATTGGGTGGAATCCTGGTGGAAAAGGGTCGCTGTGGCGTGGTGGTGGGCATTGGTATTAACTGGATTGCTCCGCGAACGTTTCATTTGTCAGGGATTGATGCCATCGGAATGCGGGAGTTGGCGGATGATGTTCCGGATGATGAGCAAGTGCTTTTGGGGTTATTGGATGCGTTGGCGCGTCGATTGCGGCAGTGGCAGGAAGTTGGGTTTGAGGTGATTCGTGCGGAATGGTCGGCGTGTAGCGTCACCTTGGGCTGTGATGTGCGCGTGGTGGATGGCCAGGGGGTGGTTGAGGGGCGTGCGATCGCCTTGGGGGAGCAAGGGCAATTGATGATCGCGTGTGCAGACGGCACGATTGTTCCCGTGGTGACAGGCACGGTCAGAACGCTGTCTGGTGCATATTGTTGAGCCGGTACGAGAGACGTGCGTGAGGCCCTGGTGTGTTGAACATTCTCGATCGCTACATCCTGAAGCAATTATTTTGGCCATTCATCATGGGCGTGGCCGGTTTTGTGGTCATCAACCTGTTTAACACCCTGTACCTGTTTGCCGATTTGATCGTCAACTCGGGCGTGCCAGTTTCGATTGTTGCGAAAATGTTGGCCCTCAATTTACCGGCCATTATGGTGGTCACCTTTCCGGTGGCTTATCTGTTCGCCACCCTCCTAGTGATTGGACGATTGTCGCGCGATAGCGAAGTGACCGCGATGCGCGCCATCGGGTTGAGCTTTAATCGAATTTTGTTGCCGGTATTGCTGGGTGCGGTCGTCGTGAGTGGGATCAATTTCGTGCTGAGCGATCGCACCGTCCCTTGGGCCAACAAGAAATTTGTCGATCTCATCCGAGACAGCATGCTGCATCAGGGAGCGCCCATCCTGAAGGAAAACATTTTTTTCAAAGGCCCCGGCGAAGAACGCTATTTTTACGTCCGTCAAGTGGACCGCCGCAACAATCATATGTATGACGTGTTCATCAGCGATCGGCGTGATGGGCAAAGCAAAGTCATTGTAGCGCGTGATGCCGATTGGGTCGGCAATTTCTGGCGCCTGCGTGATGGGGTGTTGTCACGCTACGATCAATGGGGTTCCGTGACGCAAGAGGATGCCTTTAGCGCGATGGATGTCAAGGTAACCATCAACCCGGAGGCGTTTTTTGCGTCAGGCGATCGCTCGCCGCAAGAAAAATCAAGCCAGGAACTCAAAAGCGAAATCGATGCACTGAAAGGCGGTGGCACCGATACCAAATCAATGGAAGTCGATTATTACATGAAGTTTTCGCTGCCTTTGTCGACTTTTTTTGCCGTGCTGCTCGGCGCGCCCTTGGGTGCGCGCTTTTCGCGCATGGGTGGCTACGTCGGTGTCGTGTTTTCGATCCT
>JBBAPZ010000001.1:0-55452 GCA_040400605.1 Candidatus Sericytochromatia bacterium | reverse complement strand
GCCTCCGGAAGAACGCGTCAAGGCGCGCGCCGATCGCCTGTCTCACGACCGCGGACGCGGCATCACCGTTTTTCGCGGCAATGTACGCGTCGAACGTGGTGCTGTCTCCATTCAAACCGATGAATTGAGCGTCGACCAGCGTCAAAAATCGCTCACCACCAATACCCCGTTTACGCTCACTCAACCCGACGCCAAGAAACCGGATCGTAAACAGGTCATTACTGGCACGGCCCTTCACTACAATTATGAAACCCGCGAAGGGCACATCGAAGGTGCCAATTTATCCGTCCCCGCCGAGCAAACGGGACAGACGATCCACGTGCGTGCCAAACGGCTCAAGGCTTTTGGCGATAAACGTTTTGACGCTGAAAACGCGGTGTTTAGCACCTGTGAGGAAGTCAATGACGGTCGTGTGCCGCATTATCACGTCGAGGCACGCTCGTTGCAATATTTTCCGGGCGATCGCGTGGTGGCCTGGGACAGCCGGGTTTACCTCAACGGGCGCTATGCCTTTTGGTTGCCGGTGGCGGTGATTCCCCTGAAAAATGACCGCGAGAAGCCCAACATCGGTCGTAGCGAGGTGGAAGGCTTCTTCATCCGGTCGTCGTTCGATTACCAGTTACCGACACTTAACAACGGCTATTGGCTCAATTCCGGCAAGACTTTTCTCAATGTGTTCGAAAAAAAGGGCGTGGGGCTGGGCTTTGAGCATCAAGCCACCTGGGGCTATGAGGCCGCCACCTACGCGTTTTTGTACGGCCTTGTGACACCCGATGAAACCAACCTGCTCCCGGTGGAGCAAACCTTGAGCCCTGAGGATCGCGCACAACGGCTCAAATCCGGTGCAGCCCTGCTCGGCCTTTACGGTGGCCCTTTTCAGGACCGCCAGTTTGGCATTGAGCACAAACAACGCTTGTTTGGTCGGATGGAATTGAGTGCCCGACTGGAGGATCACAATATTTATGATCCCTTGTCACCCAATTTTCGTAACAACCGGGACTCGCTCAGCCTGAGCCTGAAGGATCGCATCGACAGTTGGGGCGGTCTCAATTATGACTTGGGATTTGATCGCACCAACCAACGGGGCAATCAGGCCGTGGGCACTTCCTTGTCGCAGTCGCTGTCGGATCGCGTGCGCGCCAACGCGGGTTTCAAGCTCGGCAACACAGATGTGCGCCTCAGTTCACAAATGGATCGCGCCCAGCAAGTGACGCGCAGCATCGTGACACCGACAAACACGGGCAATGCAGAGGCTGGTGCACAGCCCGCCGCAAGTCCGGCCGATGCGGTGAGTGTCAAGGTGGCGCCGGGGGCCGCGAACATCAACGTGACCAACAACTTGAACTTTAGCAGCAACTGGGGACCGAACACGACGTCAACCCTGCAGGTACCTTATCGTATCGCCATTAAAGAGGCGGCACCACTGGATCCCACGCAAGCCCCAAGCACAACCCCGGTGCCAACACCGGCGCCTTGGGATCAGCAAGCGGAGCCCCAGTTTGATTGGTCCCATCGGATGCAGGGGATGGGCAGCGTCGGCATTCAGGCACAGAAGTTTCTGGATCTCACACGCTACCCGCAAGACCCCAACCAAACCGCCGCACAACAACTGGCGTCCGTGCGGCAGATCGGCCGCTTTGACAAACTCCCTGAAATCACCTGGACCTCTGAACCCTTCTTGGCCAACTGGCAGCCGCTCAACGCCAAAATCGCCTACGGGCGCTTTTTTGAATATGCCACTTTCAGGCCCTTGGCCCTGCAATCAACCCCTTACAACCGTTTGTTTCCGGGCGATTTCATCAACCGCTTCAATCCTGAGTTCAGCTTGGCCAGCAAACTGCATCCGATTGGTTTCTCATCCAAGCTTGACTTTGGTGGTACGGGCTACCGGCAATTCGTTTACAGCACCCGTGATGCGCAATACACAATCGATCAACGGGTGCGCTTGCTGACGGATTGGGCCGAGGGCGTCCAAACCAACCTCAACTACGTCAACAACCAAACCCCTGACCCGGACGAAATGGCCGCGGCAGGGCGCGAAAAAGAGGTCAACAATTCACCGTTTAACCAGGACCGTCTGGCCTTGTCCAAACAGACACGCTTGACCGGCACCCTGGATGTGCGGCGCGATCCGTTTTTCACCTATGCCTTTCGCAGCGGTTATGACTACCAAAACAAGCTATTTGACAACATTTCAAGTGAATTGACCTGGCGCTCGCGGATGGGGCCCTGGCCTTTCGGTGTGACCCTTAACGGGCAGTTTGACATCGAAGAGGAGGGTGACACTGGGCGCCTTAAATTTGTCAGCAAGGCGTTTAATTGGGGTGGATTGCCCGAGTTTCGCTTGCCTGGTATCGGGGGCAAGTTTTTGCCCCTCAGTGGGACTTTCACCTTGCGCTCAACACCTGAGATCTTCGGTGGCGCCTATGGCAGCGATACGATCAAGCCAGGTTGGCAACTGGACAGTTCTTTGGCGTATGATCTGGACAAGAACCAGTGGCAAACCTTGATCAATCGCGTTTATATCACCTTGGGCAACGATTGGCGATCGCATATGCAACTGGTGCTTGGTGGTTACTACGACACCGGCGAAAAACAGTATCGTTTTTCGCAAATCGGCATTAACAAGGATCTTCACGACTTTGTGCTGTCGATGCAATACGATCGCCTGGCAAGCTTCTACTCGATATCACTCACCATGGTTGCCTTCCCGGGCAATCCACTCAGTTTCACCAGCAACACCTTCGACCGCCGTACCGGCGCCGGCGGCGGTGCAGCCTTCCCCGGACTGTGAGGTATGACACCCGTGTCTTGGAACGTCTTGGGCTTGAAGTTTACGCAGCATCAGGTGTGGCAGAGGCTAATACTGACAGCGTGCTGTCTCGGTTCGACCACCGTGGGTTGCGCGTACAATGCCACCGGGTTGGCGCCGCCTAAAACCCTGATTTTCGAGTACAGCATTGAGGGGCCCGCATTCGTTCAATCGGCCGATAAGGCTTACTATTTTGTCCTCGATACGAAGGGCAAGCCCGAAGATGGGCCGTTGATCAACGGTTCGGCACCTTTGTCTTTCCCTTTTCCGGATCCGCGCGCCTATCTCCCGTTTGCGCGCGATGAACGGGCCATATTGGATCGCGATCCGATTTCTGTACCAGACAGCGTCTGGGATACCTACTTCGCGCTTTATGAAGAAGCCGGCCAGTTCGTCGTGTGGCAGGGCCGTCCCAACCCGGACGGGACGGTCAACGAACGGGTACGACAACTTCAGAAGGGGCGTGAATGGGGTTTTAAAGACGAGCGCACCTTACAATTTACCTTGCCGTTCACCCTGATTCGCAGCCCTGACCTCGCGCCCGAAGCGGAGGATCCACCGGAATGGGAAGCCAACCTGGCCGTGGCCCCACGCAGCGGCGGCCGCCTGTCCCGCGATTACATCATCGAACGATGGGGCCGCGTACAAAACCAGAATTTCAGTATCAAAACAAGCCCCATCAACCAAAACCTTTTCGATACCGTCAGCGGCGTCACCTTTCCGCAAAACGTACCGGCAGGGATTGACCAGGCGAACCTGAACATCGTCTCCATCACCTACCGCATCGTGTCAGACGGCAGAAAACGGTAAACCGAACCCAAGATGCACCCAGCCCATTGGATGAGAACAATACTTTAACAACCATTGCATAACGCTGAGCATCATCGCCCGAAAATCAAGCCAGATCCTTCGCAGGCTCGGGTGAACCGAAACGCTGGCAGGTGGCTGTTGAGGGGGCGTTGGGGCTTTTCTCGTAATGCCAGATGCGCGATCGCTCGCAATTGGCAGCGACAGAGAAAAACATCGACTGGGTTGCTCCGGAAGAGATTGAAGCGGCCTTGGCTGATTCCGTGCGGGAGGGGTTCACGACGACAGAATCGGAAGCGGTCTTGGCCGCACTCAACGCCCTGGGTTTCAGCCGCGCGACGCAAAACGCCACCGTCATGGTCCGGGATCGGCTGACGTCGTTTGTGAACCGGGGCGTTTTAACTGTGAGCCAAGCGCGCTATGAACTCGCCAGATACCCGAAACACGAAACCGACGATATCGGTTCAGCGGCCAGGTAATTCCGATCAAGTGCCATCAATGCGTGCCTCTCGCACAACGGGCCGGGCTGAGGCGTTGACCAAGTATCTAACGCGAGGGTGGTTTCCCGGTGATGGAACGCAAACCATCTTTCAATTGTCCAGTTAGCTGCCGCAAGCCTCCCAACAACTGAGCAACGGCAGGATCCTGTTTCAACATATGGCCAATGCCACCCGTTTGGGGGGCTTCCACCGCGACTGGCTCCTTGGGAGGCGGCGGAGGCGATAAAACCGGCTCTTCGCTTTCACGCGGCTCCGGCAACAACTGTGCCAACAATGGCTCGTTTTTAAACACCAGCGGCAAATTGATCATCGGATACAATTGCCCCCGCAACTTTTCAATATGGCAGTAATGCTCAAAATACGTCACCCGCTCGGAGCCTTCATACAGCAACGCCGTGGCCAAGTGTTCAGCAGCCTGCTCAAGTCCCTTGTCCGCCTGCTCATACTGAAAACAGGCGATTTGCACCTGGCGCAAAATCAATTTTTTCTCTTGCAGCAATTGCACGACCCGACGCGTAAAATCCGCCTCTCCCGGCACAATGCCCTGAAAGGCGGACCCGGCCTCAGCGGGGTGCGTCAGTACACGCAGCGCACGCGTCAACACGGCGATACGCGGTTTTAGCTTGAGCAGCAGCAGCTTACCTGAATTGACCTCGGCTTCGAAGCGTTCGATTAGCTGATCGACAACCACCAATGGCGCTGAAACTTTCCGTGATGAATGACGCAAGCGACCGCTGCTGTTCAGGTGCAAGGAGTCGGTTTGCAACTGCCCTGTACCTTGGCCAACACGGCCCCCCCCCTGCGACAGCTGCTTATCATCGCGATTCGAACGATAACTGTCCATTGATACGCTCCTTTGCTTTCAGTATTCCCAGCAAAGTGCGCCTCATCACAAGACGACAAATAAACCAACCGTCTGACGCGTGATATTCACGTGCCCAAGCGGGAGCTTCCCTTTTGCTCCCCCGCCACCATTACACTTTCTGACGCTGGGTCTGCAAGAAGCGATTGCCCACAAAGTTGATCAAATGAGCCAGCTGCTCTCGCGCAACCAAACTGTCCTTCAATTCAATGAAACTGGTGATAATGTCTTTAAACTCCTCAGAAGGTTGCTGCAACTCATTGAAAGGCAACGCGAAAAAGCGCTCGGTCAACTCGCGTTCATTGTCAATCAACATCTTCCAGGTCTCATGCAAGTCCCGCTCGTCGTGTTCGTAATGACTCACCTTGATGTTGTCCAAATTAAAGGTTCGGCTGAAAGCCTCCTTCACTTCCTGTTCATTGAGCGACTCTTCCCAAATCCGCAGATTGTCAGAAGCGGTGAGCATAACTGAGGCACCTTGTCGCTCAAATCGCGCCAACTGCTTCTCTTTAATTACCAACTGCTGCTGCGCACTCTCAAGACCCTTGATCCGTGCCTGAAGTCTGGCTGACTCCTCTTCGAGACGCGCAACAGTCTCCCGCGCATCCTGTTGGTGATGCGTCAAGCGCTTCACCTCTTTTTCAGCTTTCTCAAGCTGCTGCTTGATTGGCAACAACTCATCTCGAACCTTGGTGGTTTTTTCCGCCTGTTCAAGACGCGCGCGTTGACCCTCCTGCAACTCCCGACGCAACTGAAGCTCAAGGCGCTGCCATTCCGACTGCCGGGCGACCAGGTCCTGCCGTGACTTATCCTGCGTCTCAAGCAGTTCTTGCTTGCGCTTCTCCTTACTCTCCTCCAACAAACGCTTGAACTTGGCCAGCTCATCATCCTGCCTTGCCAAACGCGCTTCATACTGGGACTGTTGCTGACCAAGCTGCGACTGCAACTGCGCAATCTGAGCCTCAAACTCCGCAGGCAGTGGCGCAGACACCTCTTTTGTTTCTTCTGAGACAGCGAGATTCGCCGTCGTTCCCTTGGCACGCGGCTTTTTGATTGCACCCAACACCTTGGCTGGCAAATCAAACGGCCCCAAACGCACGTAGATATTCAAATGGTCAAAGTCGACCGATTTTGACCACGTTTTCAGCGTTGCGACAGCGTCCTTGACTGCCGTTTCAACCTCTTCATCGCTCAACGCTTTTCCATCATAATCACGACGAAAACATTCAGGTAGCACAGGGATTTCACCGACATCCTGCGTTTTCTCCTTCAGCCACGCGCTAAAAATAAGTTCCCGAATCTTTTCATTGGCAATAACCTGAGCTAAAAACGCATTGAGCTGAGGCTCCCGCGCTTTGCTGGCAGGAACCTTCTGAGCGCTCAGAAATTGCATTCTGAGTCGATCATTCTTCTCGACTAACTCCTGCTTCTTTTTAACCGCAAGCCCCACGAGCAGCGCCTGCACCGCCTGACTCTGGGCATCGGTGTCGACTTTAGCCAACGGACAACTCCTTCCGCGCGAATGGAACAAAGAAACTGGCAAGGGCTTTGATATCTTCGTAAAAACCCTCGGCTCTGCGTTCTGTGAGAAACTGCTGATACTGCGGAGACTCCAAAATCTCCTTCATCCCCAAGTCAATTGCCGCCTGAAAATCCCGAGCGGCCGCCTTGCGCAACCCCTTGGACAACAGCAGCTGTGCCCGTTCATGGCGCAATTCCGCCAATTGAGGCTCAGCGGCAATGCGAGCGTTCAGTGCCTCGACCTCCGGCTCAAAGCTTGCATTGCGTACTTCCAGACTACCCGAAGCCGCACCGCTTGCCTCACTGGGATCGAACACCTTGATTGTAACCACTGGAAACTCTCTGGCGTTCGGAATCTGTAAATTGACGATGCGGCTCAAGGACCCTTCAGTGTCCACGACCTGCTGCACCAAACGCTTACCATTTGGTGCATACGCTTCCAAGCGCAAAGGAATGTTAACAGGTCCCACTGCCGTCAGATCCACCTGCGCCACGTGATCCACCAAGTACTCATTGGCAAGTTCGAAACGAAGCACCTTGGGATGCCAAAATATCGTCAAACTGCCTTTCGGAATTCCATCGATCGCAACCTCGACTTGGGTCTCACTCTGCGACAACGCGCCTTGCAAGCTTGCCAAGGAAAAGGTTGCAAATCCTTCATAAAATTCTTCCGTATACCGCGCCTCATCACCCACACACAAGGTGCCCGACACGCTATTGGGAGCAAACAGAACCAGCGTGATATGGTCCAGTTCATCGTACTGCAAATTGGCCTTGCGTATCCAACTGCCTTCATTCTCATCCAGCAATCGATAACCACCAATCTCAGGCTCCACTTGAACCCGAACCGCGATCCGCGGCTCTTCCAAGCGCAGACTCGACTCAAGTGGGCGCGGCGCAAACGGACTGCTTTCCATCGTGTCGCGGTCAACAACAGTTTGCCCGAGGCTCAAGGTCACCTGGCGTTGACGCCCGTCAAAGATCGGATAATCCGAACGCGCTTCCAGGACATAATGACAGTCTTCATCCTGTAGCCCGTCAGGCGTCACCACAAGGTTAAACTGCGGCAAAATGATGATGTTCACGACGTCCAGAATTGCTCCTGAAACCGTCAAACTGAGTGTGTACTGACCCGCGAGGTCAAACTCGGGACCGACGTGCAACGCTCGCCTCAGCATCGCTCCGCTAAACCGACGGTTATCAAGCGGAAAATTCATCAACCAGTTGAGTTCGCGCCAAGTGTGCGCAAACAGCGGCTCTTGGTTACGTTCAACTACAACAAGCAGCCGATCGCCGATGTGAGACAAATCATCAACAAGCAAATCATCCCCGTGCGAAACCATCAAACCATCTGGCCCGTTCGGAAGAAACCCAAGATGCCTGGGAGCAGCCGGCAAATCACAAGCTTCCCACCCACGTTCAACACGCTGGTTAAAATGCCACTGATACCGCCCATCAATCCGAATTTCCAGTGACTGCCCGGCATCAGTCCAACTCAAGCGGTACACATCATAAGCACCGGCACGCCCAACCTGACTCACATCAATGTCTTGCGCCTGCATTGCACCAATGTTAATGGGACGTGCAGCAAACAACAGATAACGCTGCACCCCATAACCACGCATTTTTTCCGAAGGGGCAATCTGCAAGCCCGTCCGCTCATTGAACAGCATGACCTCACCCAAAACCGGCACCTGCCCCAATAATTGCTGTCCCTTCGATACCAGGGCGCCCGTTGCATGATCCTGTAAATACACATCACACGCACCCGGTTGTGCCTCAGTTATGCTCAGCACCGTGCGTGGCAAAGCCGCACAACCACGATCATTCAACTCAAAACACAAACGTCCGGCGGTTTCACTGCGCGGAATCTCCAATTGCAAGGTGCTTCCTGCCAATTCCGGCAAACACAAACGGAAACCGTCCAATACAAGCTCCAACGCAAACCGGTTGTCATCACCCTGGCTCTGGGCACGCAGTTGCGCATCCCACACCAACCCCTCACGTGGCGGCAATCCGTGCGTTTTTGAGGACAACATCACACCAGGGGGTACAACTTGCACAAACACAGGCTGAACATTGCCTGTATCGTGAGCCGTTCGCACGATCCAAGGCTGCGGAAACTCGTCGGCCAAGATGGGCGCCTCAACGTCTTCACGCCAAACCACCAAGCCACCGCGCGCAGAGTCACCGGACGGCTTGAGCAGCTCGTCAAACGTCCAGCCTTCATTCGGCAACACCACGTACTGCTTGCGCTCGATCTGATAAGTTCCCCACTGCGGGACCGCAATCGCCTTATCGACCATCGCCAGCGCACCACTCGGCAGCCGCACCTCCGAACCACGTGGATATAACATCAATACATGTCGAAACTGATCCGGATGCCAAGCCCCTGAAAGCGCCTCGACCAAAAGTGCCAAAACCGCTTCGTCTTGCCTCAACAGAAACTTCGGATTGACACCGCACCAAGCCTCTATCTCCGCGCTCGCCGTAAAGAGGTCGCTCACCCGCCAGCGCGCCTGCGTCCGCAAGCCAAGCATTAACCGCGTCAAACTTTCGACCAAGGGACGGATGACCGAACCATTGGGAACCAAAATGGCCGCCAATTCCTTTAGCCGTGCCGCATGCTCGCCTGACGCCAAAGCCTCCTGCAATGGCGCCAAGGCGTCACTGCACGGATAATGACGCGTCCAGAAGATGACAAAGTACTCAACACCCAATCGCAAGAGCGCCGGCGACAAGCCCACCACGCCCATCACTTGTTCCAAAATGCGGCGGGCATCCGGCGCGCCCGACAATGGGAAGCCAGCCTCTCTCAGCGCCGGTGTCAAAATCCTGGCTAGACCGTTCAAATCAGGAACATCGCCAACCACCGCTTCATAACGTGACGAGAGATCAGCCATACCATAACCGCTCTGCATCAAATGGGTCAAAAAGGCCAAACTGACCCTTCTCGCGGCGACCTCAATTCGCGCATTGTGCGTCAATGCCTCTTCCGGACTTTGAGCCAGCAATGCACCCAAAACATCGACCATTTCAGGCGCCGCAGCACCGAGGTCGATACCCGCGTAAGGCAAGGATGCCGGTGACAAGGACGATACCCGCTCTTTGCCACGGATTTCGTCAATTCGCTCCGAGGCACGAGACACACGCAGCTCAAACTCTGCTGCCGTTAGTGTATCTGACATGTACTGGTCGTTCTTCTTTCGATTGTCATTCCATAAAAGAAGCGCATACAGATTTTACATTTAATAAAATAAAACCTCGGCGTCTCGGGCGTGACGCGGGTCAAAACCGTGTCACACGAAACGCTCAAGCGCTCACAGTTATAGTGTACAGCATGTTCCAGAATCTGTTTAGACCCGGTAAAAGTACAGGTGACCAGAGGCTGGATCTTATTGTTTGGTTTGCACTTGTTATCATGAAGCAGGGTCGTTTCGGGTATGGGTGTGCCACAAGGGAGTGACGTGGCAGGAGGTAAGCAATGGCGGATGGTCCCGGATTTTACAGTCGCGCTCAACTGAATTACAACTCGTACCTGAAAGTGTCACAGTTGCTCGATTTGCAGCAGTGTTTGGCTGAACCGGAACATCACGATGAGATGCTCTTCATTGTGATTCACCAGGTTTACGAGTTGTGGTTCAAAATGATTTTACGAGAAATTGAAAACGCCATGGCGTACATGGGTGAACGAAAGCTGTTGCGCGCGCATCATTTTTTGCGACGGGTGGTTGAGATACAGAAGTTGCTGGTGAATCAGATTCATATTTTGGAGACAATGACGCCCATTGAGTTTTTGGGATTTCGTGATCACCTTAATCCGGCAAGCGGCTTTCAATCATTGCAGTTTCGTGAGTTGGAGTTTATCGCGGGTTTGAAAGACGAGGCGTACTTTGCGCACTTTGAGGACCAAGACGCACTCGAGTCGCTAAGACGGCGCGTCTCGGAACCGGATCTCTGGCAATCGTTTCAGGGTGCATTGCGCGCAAGCGGATTTGACGTACCGGAAGAGAATGCACACGGTGTTGTGACAGGAACGCCAGCACGCGAGCGGGTCTTGGGTATTTTGCGCACGATTTACAGCGACCCGGCTGCCCACATGGAATTGTATTTGATCGCAGAGGATCTGGTTGACTTTGACACGCAATTGGGCCTTTGGCGTTTTCATCACGTCAGTGTGGTTGAACGGGTGATTGGCTTCAAGTCCGGCACGGGGGGATCGAGTGGTTCAGGCTACTTGCGTGGCACCGTCGAAAAGAAGTGTTTTCCATTATTATGGGAAGTAAGGGGATTGCTTGGAACCGACACAGGCGCGGGTGAACGTGTTGGGGAATCGGGCCGCGGCTGTCCGTTTGCGCTCTGAGGGAGGCACTTTTCACCATGATCGAAAGCAGACAAGACCACGAAGCGTCACTTTTGCAGTGGCGCGATGCCTTTCCTGTGTTAAAGGCCAAGAACTATCTGGTCAACCATTCACTGGGTGCCATGCCGCAACGCGTGGTGTCGGCCTTGCAAGACTATGCGCAGGTGTGGTCAACGGAAGGCATCGAAGCGTGGGAAACGTGGTTTCCGATGGTAACGGGCGTGGGGGATGAGGTGGGAGCGCTCATGAATGCGCCCGCTGGCAGTGTCATCATGCATCAGAATGTCTCGACGCTGCAAAGTATCTTGGCGAGTTGTTTTGATTTTTCGGGTCGAAAGAACAAGGTGGTCTATGAGGCCATGAATTTCACCACGGTCCATTATCTTTGGCAGGCACAAGCCCGTTTGGGTGCCCGGATTCATTTGGTTGACAGCCCGGATGGGATTCATCTGCCCACTGAGTGTATGTTGGAGGCGATCGATGATGACACCTTGGTCGTTCCCATCTCGCACGTTTTGTTTCAGAGCAATTATGTGCAAGATGCGGCGGCGATCATCGAGAAAGCGCATCGTCACGGCGCCTATGTCATTCTCGATACCTACCAGTCACTGGGCATCTTGAATGTGGATGTGCAGGCCTTGGGCGTCGACTTTGTTGTGGGCGGCTCTGTCAAATGGTTGTGCGGTGGGCCGGGTGCTGCTTATCTCTACATCCGGCCGGATCTTGTCGGTCGTTTTGAGCCACGGCAGACGGGTTGGTTGTCGCACCGCGACCCATTTGCCTTTCAATTGGATATGGACTATGCGGACAACAGTTTGCGGTATCTTGGGGGCTCACCCGGTATGGCGAGCCTGTACGCTGCCCGGGAAGGTTACCGCATCATTCGGGCGGTCGGCGTGGATGCCATTCGCCGCAAGTCTTTGCGGCAGACGCGTTTGTTGATGGATTTAGCGCAAGAGGCCAAACTGACGATCAAAAACCCGCAAGACGATGCCAGGCGGGGTGGGACGGTCTGTCTGGACTTCGAGGGTTCGGCTCAAGTGGCCAAGCAGTTGATTGGCAGTGGTTTTCAAATTGATCACCGCCCGCAGTGTGGCATCCGGGTGTCGCCGCACTTTTACAACACCGATGCCGAGTTGCATGCATTTATGGCGCAGCTACAAGACCTGCGTCATTAAAGAACGCGTGCAGCGCATTGATTGCCGCCGGGCGGGATGATTCGGGTAACGCGAAGCACAAACGGAACCAGCCCGGGCGATCGCTTGCGAAGCGTTGCCCTGCCGCGAGCGCGACATGCCAACGTGTCTTGAGTGTTTCTGCGAGTTCGGCTTCCGCTTCAAAAGTGGCTTCGGACAAGAGACCACTGAGATCAACCCACAAAAACAGACCGGCGTCCGCTTCGACAAATGGCAATGCGTAAGCGCGCAGCACCCTGGCAAATGCCTCACTGGCGCTTGCCAGCTGTTGTTGATTCCGGTTGATAAAGCCGGTGACCCATTGGTCGTCGTCGAGTAAATGCCTTGCCACGTGTTGGGCGAGGGAGCTGGGTGCCGAGATGTGGGCCATGGCTTGGCAGCGTGAGCGCACTTGCTGATTGCGGGTGATCAACACACCGAGCTTCATCCCGGAAAGGCCCCAGTCCTTGGCGAAACCATAAATGACATGCAGGCGTCCGGCATCGAACGCGGGTTCGTTGACACCGCTGATGGCGACGCCTCGGCCATATCCGGAATGCCAATACAGTGCATCCAACACGCAGTCAAGGTCGTGGCTCAGGCAAAAAGCCTGTATCGCGGCCCATTCATCGGCGCGCACGTGCCGGCCCAAGGGATTGTGGGGTGAGCTTAGTAAAATTGCGCGGGGTGTTTTGCCTGCTGCGCGTGCTTGCGTGTGGGCGCGGGCGATCGCCTCCGAGGTGATTTTAAAGTCGCTCTGCGCCTCCGTGACAATGGGCACGAGTGCCACGTTGGCACGCAATTTTAAAATGGGAGCAAACCATGGGTACCAAGGTGTCGGGCACAGCCAGGCGGAATGTTCGTCACCGAGCGCAAAGCCCAACATTTCAATGACGGCAGCTGCGCCAGAGGCCAGAACAAGGTGTTCGGCGGTTAGCGACGCATCGGCGAAGTTGTTGAATAGTCGGGCGATCGCCCCTCGACAACCCAACTCACCGGCTGCCGCCTGATAATGAACATCCACGGGCGCCAAGGCTGGTAACGCGGCAAGCTTGGGCGCCAAAAGCTCCCAGGCCAAATGATTCTGGGCAACCGCCAAATCCCACGCCGTCGCAGGCAACGCAGGCCCACCAAGGATTGTTGCCGCCCAATCCAGCCCCTCACGCATGGGCGCGTACGTTATCCGTCACGAGAAGCACCTTGCAACTGTAATTCAGGGAATAACGGTGTTCGAAACCCAAGGCCTCATACAACGCGCGGCGCTCCGCTTCGCCTTGACTGGTGGACAAGCCGATTTTCGGCGGCTGGTGGCTGGTCATCAACCAATCCACGGCGGCATCCAACAGTGCGGAACCCAAGCCGCGCCGCCGATGTGCGGCGGTCACCCCGAGGTGATAAATGTAGCCGAGGTGATCCTCCGGGTAATAAAACGCCGTCACCCCAGCAACCGGCTGCTCCGCTTCATCCAGCACCAAAAAAATGCACATCTTGTCAGGCTCAAACAGGCGTTGCGGACTGCTTGGCAGGCGATAACCCGGAAAACACTCATGCATGACCATCAAAAACAGCAACAAATAACGCGGCTGCAAGGCCACAACCCGAAAACCGCCAGGCACCGGCCTTAAACATTCCCGACGCACGCTCAGTTCATAACAATGAATGTTACGACTGGCATGGTAACCCAGCCGCTCCAAAAACAGCGCCCCGGCCTCGTTGCTCGAACGCACGCCGCACTCCAGCGTTTCAGCGCCATTGCCCAATGCATCCTGCTCAATCGCTTGGCACAGAGCGCGGCCAACCCCTTGATGCCGCGCTGCGGCCCCGACGATTGGGCCATCCAGCGCAACCATTTTCTGGCGCATTTGTCCGGCTACGAATCCGATGATATGCCCTGCGTCGTCTTCGGCGACCCAAGCCTCGTTGTACAGTGGCCGATGCGCATAATCTGCGTGAAATTCATTGACACTGGCGACATCAGGCTGGCCACAAGCCGTATGTGGGGATGCGGAAGCTTCAACCGCCAAGTGCGCGATGGCGTCAAAATCACCATCTGAGTATCGCCTGATACGAAAACCTTGTGTCATGAACCTGCCTTCCTGATCCATTCTAAACCAGAATGGGAAACTTATGGATCAACAGGGGAGACCCGGGTTCGACCCAAAGCCTGTCTTCCGGTAGGTTGGCGATGTTAAAGACACAACCAAGGAACGCAGGCTCAACTGCGCTTGTGAATAAAGAAGAAACCAACGGGTCATCCATTCAACACAAGACACTCAAATAAGCGCCCCGGATTATCTTGCCAAAAAAACAGCCCTGAAATGTGGCGCAACATGGTGTCGAGCAAAAGTGCCGCTTTATCTGGAAAAACTTTTTGGTCAGTTGAGCGCAAACGCTCGCACCCACTTGATCTCAGGCGAAAATCCGCCAATCGGCATAAATACGGATAATATGTATTATCTTTAATAATGTCGACGGCCTCAAAAATGGGGTATCATGGCGCACATTGTTGTTTAAAAGTTAGGCTCGGAGTTTTCCATGCACGATATGATCGCCATTTTGGATTTTGGCAGCCAATATACCCCACTCATCGCCCGCAGGCTGCGCGAACTGGGCGTTTACGCGGTGGTTCACCCGCACGATGTGACGGCCGCGCAACTTGCCCAGCCTAATTTGCGCGGCATCATTCTCTCCGGTGGGCCCGCCTCTGCTTTTGAAGTGGGTGCTCCCCGCCCGGCGGCCGGTGTGTTGGCGCTTGATGTACCCATCTTGGGCATTTGCTATGGGATGCAATTGCTGACGTTGCTGGATGGTGGTGATGTGCAGCCGCATGCGCAGCGGGAGTATGGGCGGGCGCAGATTGAGTTGTCGGGTGGGCATGCGTTGCTTGAGGGCTTGGATGAGCGTGAGTTTGTCTGGATGAGCCATGGTGATCGCGTCACGGCGCTCGCACCTGGTTACGTGAGCCTGGCCAGTACCCAAGATGGGGTCATTGCGGCGATCGCCCACGACGCCGCCCGGCGCTACGCCCTCCAGTTCCACCCGGAAGTCACCCATACCCCCCACGGCCGACAAATCCTGCGCAACTTCGCACTCACCATCTGTGGTTGCCGCAACGACTGGAGCGTTGCCGATTACCTCACAACCGTCTCGCAAGACATTCAAGACCAGGTCGGCGACAACCCGGTCATCGTGCTCGTCTCAGGTGGTGTTGACTCCACCGTGACGGCCGCCATCTTGCTTAAGGCCCTCAAACCGGAACAAGTCATCGCCATTCATGTGGATTCCGGCCTCATGCGCGCCGAAGAGTCCAAAGCGGTCATGGCCTCGCTCGAAACGCTCGGCCTCACACATTTGCATCTGGTGGATGCGTCAGCGCAGTTTCTGGAAGGCCTCAAAGGCATTACCGATCCGGAAAGCAAGCGGCAAATCATTGGTGACACTTTCATCGCCGTACAAGACGCCGAACTCGCCCGTCTCAACGTTGACGCTGAAGGAGCCTTTCTGGCCCAAGGCACCCTCTACACAGATATCATTGAGTCCGGTGCCAGCGGCAAACAAACCGCGACCATCAAGACCCACCACAACGTCGGGACACCATTGGTGATGGCCAAACGTGCGCAAGGTCGCCTCGTTGAACCTTGCAGCGGCCTTTTCAAGGACGAAGTTCGGGAGTTGGGTCTACTGCTTGGCATTCCCCGGCAGCTCATTGAGCGCCACCCCTTCCCCGGGCCCGGTCTTGGTATCCGAATCCTGGGTGAAGTGACGTGCGATCGCCTTGAACTCCTGCGGGCAGCGGATCACATCTACCTTGACGAACTCCGTCACGCCAAGCTATACACCGCCATCTGGCAAGCCTTCGCCGTCTTGCTGCCGATCAACGCAGTCGGGGTGCAAGGCGACGGCCGCACCTACGGCAGTGTCATCACCCTTCGGGCAGTGGACTCCATCGACGGCATGACCGCCGATTTTCACCCCATCCCTTTTGAGGTGCTTGCCCGCGTCGCCTCCCGCATCACCAATGAAGTGCCCGGTATCAACCGGGTGGTTTTTGATGTCACGAGCAAACCACCCGCCACCATCGAATGGGAATGAGAATAAACCAACGCCTATCCGCGCGCCGATCACCTCCCAATGCACATCACCATCCCGTCACTTTGAGGAGACGCCCGAATGAACCCGTATGACCTCGTCATCCCAGATAGCTTCACCTTTGATGATGTCTTGCTGTTACCCGGCTACTCCGACTTTTTGCCCGGAGAAGCGGATCTCACCACCCAACTGACACCCACCATCACGCTTAACATTCCGCTGATCTCCGCAGCCATGGACACCGTGACCGAATCCGCAATGGCCGTTGCACTCGCCAACTTAGGCGGCATCGGCATCTTGCACCGCAACATGAGCATTGAGCGACAAGCCGAGGAAGTGGCCAAAGTCAAAAACAGCCCCCCTGTGGATACAGCCAAAGCCACCTGCGATGAACAAGGCCGCTTACGGGTGGGAGCCGCCGTCGGCGTCAATCAGTTGTTGGAGCGTGCAGGGGCCTTGCTTGCCGCGGGTGCCGATGTCATCGCCATTGACACGGCCCACGGGCATTCCAGGAACGTGATCGACGGCATACGGGAACTCAAGTCGAACTTTCCGGGCATTCAGGTCGTCGCGGGGAATATCGCGACGCCGGAAGCCGCGGCCGATTTGATCAAGGTGGGTGCAGACGCATTGAAAGTGGGAATTGGTCCAGGGTCAATCTGTACGACCCGGGTGGTGGCAGGCGTAGGCGTGCCACAGATTTCTGCGATCAAAGCGGTGGCCAGTGTGGCGCAACCGGCGGGTATTCCGGTGATCGCGGACGGCGGCATTCGTTACAGCGGCGATATCCCGAAGGCGATCGCCGCCGGTGCCGACGTCGTGATGCTTGGCAGCCTCTTTGCGCGATCGCTTGAAAGCCCCGGCCAGGAAATCAACTTTAATGGCAAGCCCTACAAAGTCTACCGCGGCATGGGCTCCATTGGCGCCCTGCAAAACGATTCAAATGATCGCTACGGCAAATACACCCACGGCCCCCTTGTCCCGGAAGGCATCGAAGGCATGGTGCCGGTCGGCGGATCCGTGGCGGACCTTGTCTATCAACTCATCGGCGGGCTCACCAAAGGCATGGGCTATTGCGGCCTTGGCACCATCCAAAACCTCAAAACCCGCGCGCGCTTCATCCGGGTCTCCCCCGCCAGTGTACGAGAAAGCCACCCCCACGATGTCATGATCACCAAAGAAGCTCCCAATTACGCGCGCAGCCCGAATTGATCGATTTTCAATCTCGCGAAAGAAAGCCTCTAAAAATGGACTTGGCCTAAAAACATAGCCACCCGACGTGCGCAACGCCGGGTGGCCAAGACCAATGTGTTTTGTGGGTTAGGGTGTGACGCTGACAAGCTCGGTCGTCGCGGTGAAGCTCAGGTCCAAGCCCGGGAGTGCAGGGGTGCTGCCGCCCTGCCCAGGCAATGTGATGCCAGCGGGCAGTGAGATGCCTGCTGGAAGTTGTTGGACGCTGTACTGCGAGCCTTTGGTGATGGATTTGAGCAACCCGACGTCGTCGCTGGTCCAGATGGTGCTTTCCGAGTTGTTGCTGGCTGCCGCGCTGCCGCTGGTTCCTGTGGCTGCCAGACTGGCTGTGTATTTGGTGGCGTTGTAGGTGCCGGCCTTAACCGTGATTGATTCTTTGCTGATTGCGCTCTGGTTCCAATTGACGGTGGTTTTGGTGTTGCCTTGGGCTGTGCTTTGGCTCACGACATTCGCGACATTGGTGCCGCTGAGGTCGATCACGTTCGTATTTGTCGACTTGGTGCCCATGGCATCCACCGTCACAGCGAGCGTGGCTTTATTGCCGTCAATCTTCGTCACTTCCTGATTCATCGTGACGGACGTGGTGATTCCCGCGGCTTGGGTCGTGGTTTCGTATGCCCACTTGCGGCCCAATTTGTAAATTGTTGCGAGCGAAGCCGAACTGGTGTTGGCTGTGGGTGAACTGCCCCCGGCGCCCGTCGCGCCAGAATTCCCGGCGTTACTGGCTGGTGCCGGCGGATTCAGCGCCGGGTTACCGCTACACGCGCTTAGGATCAAGACGCAGCTGCTGATGGTGGTCAAAAAATGGTTACGCATCGTTTTTCGGGAACTCCTCATCATTTGGAGGGTGACGACTGTGAGTCTCACCTCCGCAGCCTGGCGCTTCACAACCAGACTGTCCTCACGCAAATAAAAATACCACTCCAGAATTGGTGTCGCAAAATAATCGACTGGCGCGTGTTCAGAAACAATCGTTTGACGCGCGGGTTTGCGGGCGCCAAAATGCGTTTGGAGCCTTGGGGCAACATTGTTGGCTCACGCTTGCCAGCTTGGCTTGGCCAAGTATACCCAGCGCAACGCACCAGATTCCAAGACATGCAACAGCACGCACGGGCTTGACGCATGCTACGGGGTGTGGGGCCAGCATGTTGTGCTGCCTGCTTCGCGCATCGCGATCGTGTCCATTTAATTGTAGACGAACGGACTGCTTGCTGTCGTCTGTGTTGTGACCGACCAAAACACTGTTACGGGAAAAAGCCAAGCGTGAAGCAGCAAGCATCAGGGGACGCTCTTTCAACAAATTGGCACCAACCATTCGGAGGTATTTCGCTTGCTGTTATTCAGTTACTGAAAAAGCGCGAGCCGCTTGGTCTGGTAACCCCTTCGCTGCCACGGTAAGCTTTTTTGAATGGAGATGGAAACGACACATGCCAACTTTACTGTCACGCGCATTCAAAATGGCGTTTACCAGTGGTTTTTTTGTACTGCACTGTTTTTGGTGGACACCAAACGCCACGGCTCAAGTTACAAAGGCCGACGCGCAGCCTGATTTTAGGTGGCTCAACGGCGCCAATTATCAACAAAGTTCCCCACTCAAAATGGGACCGCTCACGTGGACATTGTTGATCGACACTTATTATGGGTTCGCGTTTAATCGACCAGCCGACCATACCATTTTCCCAACCACGACAGCACCCCGGCATAACGAATTCAACCTGAATTTGGGTCTGATCGGGCTTGAAGTTACCGACCAGGACGGCCTTTTTGGCAAGCTGTTGTTTCAGGCTGGCAATTACGTCGACACCATCACGGGCACCGATCCGACAACGCGTCGTGGCGCCTATTCCAGCCTCAACAGTTTGCGACACGTTCAGCAAGCCTACGCGGGGCATCACTTTCCGGGACTCTGGGGTTTGAATGTGCTCGCGGGCATCTTCCCCGCTTATATCGGTTTGGATTCATACATTCCGCAGGAAAACTGGAATTACACGCACAACTTGTTATCCGATTTCACACCCTATTATCTCACCGGTGTGATGGGGCAGTTGTATCCATCACCTGAGCTCAAAACGGAAGTGTGGCTGGTCAATGGCTGGCAAAGCCTCAGCAAATATGGCGAAGGGATGGGGATGGGTTACAGCGTCAACTGGCGGCCATCAGACCGGCTTAGCCTGACTCACAATCTGCTGGCAGGAAACTTTGAGTCAGACCAAACCCGCGCGCGTTGGTACACCGATAGCAACTTTCAGTGGAAGTACGTTCAGAATCCGTGGCCGGGTATTGACCATTTTGCGGTTGCAGGGGTTGTTGATGTGGGCTACAACACGGCCAGTGCGTTATCAACGGGCTTGCCAGCAACTTGGCTGGGGGGGGCAGCCTTGCTCCACCGAATCGAGTTTAATCCGCATTGGGCCAGCGCGATGCGGGGCAGTATTTATTCCGATCCCCAAGGGCTTGTTGCATTGTCCCCACCCGGTGGTAACCAGATGCAAACCGGTTTAATCGCGAGCGAGTGGACACTCACGCTCGATTATCGCCCGTCTGCCTGGATGCTATACCGCCTCGAGTATCGGCGTGATATGGCCAACGTCCCTTACATTGCCGGTCCCGGTGGGATCACCGCGCCTGACGGTGTTCGTGAGTTTAAGCCAGATTTCAGGATGGCTGGCGATCGCCTGACCGCAAATGCCACTTTGCGTTTTTAAAGGGCCTCGGAACACAACTCAACATGTAGCGGCGACCGATGCCTGCCACCATTGAAATCCTCGCGGTGAACGCACCAGCATTCGACAATTCCCCCCTGAAAAAGCCGGAAATCAAGTCATCGCACTGTCCACGAAAAATACTTAAACCTTGGAACGAGCTGTTTCAGTTTGCGTGCGAGGCATTCTACAACAGGCATCACAACGACATTGCAAGCACCATTCAACTGGACGAAGTGTCGATGAAGCAGTGAACGATATGCCGCCCATCAGGAAGTGAGTGATGGGAACGAACGGCCTTCGCAAGACCTCAGTCGGCCAAGACTACAGGATCATACCGGTGACGGGCCCCACCTAAAGAAGCATTCATGGGACACATTTTTTAAGTTCTCCCAGACACGCTTTGCGATGTTTGACACCCTGAATTTTCGCGTGATACTATTTAAAAATAAAGAAGTGCGGGCCTTTAGCTCAGTCGGTAGAGCAGCTGACTCTTAATCAGCGGGTCCTGGGTTCGAATCCCAGAGGGCCCACTTTTTTTATGGGCAGGTGCCTGAGTGGTTGAAAGGGCATTCCTGGAAAGAATGTAGGCGGGGTTAACTCGCCTCGGGGGTTCGAATCCCCCCCTGCCCGCTAACTGCGTTTACAGGTTTGAGACCGGCCCAGTTGAACTTGGGCCGGTTTTTACTTCTAAGGGGGAGGCAATCGGAGTGACCATGCTTGCGACGGGGCAATCGTCAGTTCAGGAACAGCGTGAACGGATTGAGAGCAGCGCGGCGTTCATCAAGGGGCGTTTTGATACGGTTCCGCGCGTTGGCATCATTTTGGGTTCAGGCTTGGGTGCTTTTGCTCATTCGTTGCAAGACGCCGTGGCGATGTCCTATGCGGAGGTACCGCACTTTCCGGTTTCGGGTGCTCCGGGGCATGCGGGTCGCTTGGTGCTAGGCTTGGTTGGTTCGCAGACGGTGTGCGTGATGCAGGGGCGTGTGCATGCGTATGAAGGTTATTCGCAGCAAGATGTTGTTTATCCGGTGCGGGTGATGCGTCAATTGGGCGTTGAGCGTTTGATTGTGACGTGTGCTGCCGGGGGGATGAATGAGGGCTTTGCGGCTGGGGAGTTGATGCTGATTCGTGATCACATCAATATGACCGGCAGCAATCCGTTGATTGGACCCAATGATGGCGAGTTGGGGCCCCGTTTCCCGGTTATGTATGATGCCTATCGGCCGGAGCTTAATGCGTTGGCACGGCAACAGGCCGCGCGGCAAGGGTTGAGTTTGCGTGAAGGTGTGTATGTTGGCATTACGGGCCCTGCGTTTTGCACGCGGGCTGAATTGCGGTTCTATCGCAAGATCGGTGGCGATGCGATTGGCATGTCAGTTGTTCCGGAGGTCATTGCAGCGACGCATATGGGTATGTCGGTGATGGGGCTTGCAGCGATTACCGACCTGGCTTGGCCAGATGCGCCAGATCATGCGTCTGAAGAGCAGATCCTTGCGACATCCCGCAGCCTGGAAGCGACGATCGGCCACTTTTTGACCGGGTTGTTGGCGTCGTTTTGAGTGTTTGCTGCCGGGCAGGTGATAGTTGGCCGTAGAAGGGTTCACAATTAAGCTGAGTGCACAACAGCGTGGCGTCCTGTTGGTTGTGATTGCTTGCGCACTGGTTTTGGCCGTGTTTGTTTTCGCAAAGATTCTCACGCCATTTTTTATTGCGTTCGTGTTGGTTTATCTGTTGAACCCATTGGTTACCTGGATGAGTCGTTGTCGGATGCGCGGGCGGTTGTTGGGTCGTTTTGGCGCCATTATCCTGCTCTACAGCGTGTTTGGGATAGGGCTTTATGGTTTTGGTGTTTTTGTCTTGCCAAAGCTGTACGCAGAATTTGCCAAACTGGGTCATGAATTGCCAAGACATTTGCTTGCGTTTGAGCGTTCTGTTTTGCCGGATTGGTTGGATGCCTGGCAGTTGCGCCTGAATGGCTACAATGTGCCGGTGGATTTGAAAAAGTCTTTTCAAGAGGGCGTGACCGGTTTTTTTGATGGCATCAAGGGCCAAGTTGGGGATTTGGCGCGTCACGCACGTTTCGTGGTGACCGGATTTTTCTCGATCCTTTTGACCATGGTACTGGTTTTTATGCTGACCGGCTTTTTGTTGTATGACTTGCCGCGTCTACAAGGATGGTTGTATTTGCTTGTGCCTGCGCAATACCGTGCCCCGGTGTTGGGTTTGATCAAAGACATTGATCGTGGGCTTGCTGGCGCTGTTCGCGGACAATTGGTGGTTTGTCTCGTAAATGGCGTGTTAACCACCGTGGGGCTTTTGATGCTCAAAATCAAGTTTGCCATCACCTTGGGTTTTGTGGCGGGCTTCTGTAGTTTGATTCCCGTTTTTGGCACGTTGTTCAGCAGTGTGCCGGCCGTTGCCATTGGTTTGACCTATGGCATTTGGAAAGGCTTGGCCGTTTTGTCGTGGATTTTGCTGATTCATTTGATTGAAGCGAATTTGCTGAATCCGAACATTATTGGGCATAACGCGGAGTTGCATCCTGCCTTGGTGGTGTTGGCGTTGTTGATCGGCGAGCATTTTGGCGGCGTTATGGGGCTTTTGTTCGCAGTGCCGCTCGCGACCGTCGTCAAAGCACTGATGACCTATACGCTGGGCCGGGCATTGATGGTTTCGGATGCCGCATCATCTGATGAAAACAGTCACCCAAGTTCCTTGGCGGGTGATGAAAATGCGGCCAAACTGGCGTCAAGCCAGCCAAAGGTGACAGATTCGACCGAGGCCAGTGAATGTAACGCGTGTTAGATTAACCGTTTAGGGTCTGACCATCCTAGCCGGTTTGAGTACGACAGTGATGGAGGCGCCGCGTAGAGACTGAACGACCGCAACACGATGGTCGGCGGGAAGTCTGCCTGATGGGCTCGTTTGGAGGTGGTAGTCAGGATTCGATCAACGATTGTTTGGCGTGGCGCTGCACGGGGCCAAACCGTTTCAGGTCAGCTTCAATCTCCTTGGCTGGGCCGACCACGATAATCTGCATGTCTTCTGGGCGAAGCCATTGACGTGCCGCAGCCATGACATGATCGGCGCTGACGGCGCGAATGCGGGCTTGGTAAGTTTGGGGGTCAGGCCAAGGCAATTGATGCAAAAGGCTAAAACGAAGTTCGCGTGCGAGGTCGGCATTGGTCTCAAAACGCATCGGAAACGAGCCAGCAAGGTAGGCGTGGGCATCGCTTAACTCATTTGGATTGACCGGTTCCTGGTGCAGTCGCTGAATTTCAGCAAAGATGGCGTCGATCACCGCCTGTGTGGAGGCCAATTTGGTGTTGGCTGTCGCCATAAAGGTGCCGGTATGTTTGCCGAGTGTGAATGTGGAATGGGCACCGTAGGCCAAGCCTTGACGATCGCGAATGCTTTGGTTCAGACGCGAACTGAAATCACCGCCCAGAATGAAATTCATGACCCTGATCGCATCGACATCCGGCGTATTGCGCGGTGGCGCGACGTGACCCACTGCAATGAAACTCTGGGTCGTGTTCATATCCACCAGATGCACGACACGGGGTTTATGGCGTGGCTCGGGAACCGCGACGGCTGTCGCTTCTGGCCCTCGCCACTGACCAAAGCAGCGCTCAAACATGAGCATGAGCTCGGCCGGGGTTGCATCACCAACAACCACAAAGCGCGCGTGACGCGGACTGAAACTGCGAGTGTGAAAATCTTTGACCTGGTCTGGCTTCAGCGAGGCCAAACTTTTCAGACCCAGCGATTGCCCGGCGGGATGCTCACCCATGATGGCCGTGTTGGCAGCCAATTCCAACACGGCATTGGGGTCATCCAGCGCGGATGACAAGCGCGCGCGGGTTTGCGTGCGATACCGCTCAAATTCATCCGACGTCAATCGGGGGCGTTGCACGATATCGGACAAAATCATCATGCCGCTTGCCAGCTCTGACTTGAGCAATGATATCGAGGCACCCAGTTCATCCCGTGACGCCCACGTGTCGAGATCAGCACCCATCCCGTCGATCGCATCAGCCAATTGCGTCGCATCACGACTACCGGCACCTTTGCGTATCAACGACATGGTAAACTGCGCGACCCCTGGCCTCGCCTTGAGCAGATCACCCGGCGTCAGGAGCAGTTGCACCTGCACAAGGGGCAAATTTGTACGCCGTATCAGGTGAACCTCGATACCGTTTGACAGGCGCAAGCGTTCAGGCGCAACCGTTTGCCGGGCACCTTTTTCCAGGCCCTGTGCGATCGCAGGACCCGACACGATCCCGGCGCCCCACAAGCCTAGCATAACAGGCAAAACCATCAAGCGAGCATTTGACATAATTTACCGCTTATCCTTGGAACGAACGGGCGTCTCTGGCAACAACTGAACAACCGTACGATTGTCTGCGTTGAGGTAACCCTTGGCTACCCGGGATGGATCACCTGGTGTCAACGCTGACAGGCGGGGGAGGTAATCGTTCAGCGAATCCAAGCCACCAGTATGAATCGCCTGACCCAACAGGTTGCCCATACCCTCAGCCGACTCCTGCGTCATGACAAAGCGTGTGCGAGCAACGTTGACAGCCTTTTTCAATTCAGCCGCCGACGCCAATTGGGCTTTGGTCTGTTGAATCTGCGCATCAATCGCCTGTTCGAGCGTGTCAAGCGAAACCCCGGGTAATGGCTGCGCGTAAACGTAAAGCAACGAACCATCACGGCCTTCGTCAATACCCATCTGGATTGTTTGCGCCAATCGTTGCTCACGTACCAACGCCCGATAAAAACGACTGGACTCACCATCCGCCACAATCAAGCGCAGCAGATCAAGTGCAATCAAATCAGGATGCCCGGCCTCGGGCACACGATAACCAAACAGCAGGGCTGCCTGGGAGACCGGCCGATGCAATCGCGCACGCCTTTCACCCCTGGATTCCGCGATGGTTGCGACAGCACGGCCGGTAACAGGTTTTCCTGGCAGCGCGCCGAAATACTGTCTGGCCAACTGAAAAGCGCGCGCGGGCTCAAAATCACCGGTAATCACCACCGTGGCGTTCCCGGGCTGATAATGCCGTTTGTAATAAGCCACGACGTCATCACGTGAAATGGCCTCAAGATCGTGCGGGTAACCGCCGACTGGCCAGTGGTAAGGGTGCGTCAGGTAACTCACGCCCGTCAGAAGCTCCCAACAAGCACCCACCGGGTTGTTTTCCGAGCGCCAACGCAACTCCTCACGGACCACCTGCTTTTCGCTGTCGAACTTTTCAGGTGGAATCGCAGCGCCTGTCATGCGATCAGACTCCAGATCAAACGCCAACTCAATATGCTCGCGCGGCAAAACCTCATAATAAACCGTGTTGTCTTTGGTCGTGAACGCATTGTTGCGAGCACCCACCTTGACGAGACGGCGGTCAAACTCACCAACGCCATGTCGTGCAGCCCCTTGGAACATCAAATGCTCCAAAAAATGGGAAACGCCCGTCATACCAAATTGTTCATCACGGGAGCCAACACCGTACCAGACCTGAAACGAGACAATCGGCGCCTTGGTGTCGGGACGCAGAACCAACCGCAAACCGTTTTCCAATGTGTGCGTTTCAACCGTGAATGACACCGAATGTCTGACAGCCAAAGCCGCCTTGGGGGGAAGCATCACCAACAAGGCGGCACAGAGCAAGCTTGCCAGCCGCGGCGCCGCCGGGCTCCTCCCAAGATTGGTTGTCACACCCACCTCCGCACCCTCCAAACCTTTACACCTACTAATTTATACCGCTCGCGCGCCGCTCGCGCAATTGCCCGGCAATCACTGCGCTGTAACGGGTAGTCGTTCGCGCGTAACCTCGCGGGATGTGCTAAAATTCCTGACCGTTCGTGTCGAAGAGATCACGCAGTCTGCGTACACAGGAATGGCGATCGCCTCGATTCGATGGCGGATTTACGCTTGGCAACTGCGTGTATCTTGAGTATTGAGCCGTTTGTTTTTGGCACAGTTGGAGACCAGTTTTTGTGACAGACATGCCACACCAAGCATCGCCAGATGGTCCTGATGAATGGGATGAATCACTCGACGCACCAAGTCTTGCGGCAGGGTATCCCCTTTCGGAGGAGTTGATTGAGGATACCCGCATCGGGCAGCTTCTGATTCGTTATCGCCTCATCAACCTGGAGCAACTGCAGCAGATGCTTGAAGCGCAGGAGGCGCGCCCAAGTGAGCTGCTTGGTGAATTGGCGGTAGAATTCGGGTTCGTCAGTCTGGATGACATCCAGGATGTGTTACGGCTGCAGCTCTCTGAATTGCGTCTGGGGCAAATTCTGGTCAGGACCCGTTGTGTGACGCAAGAACAACTGGATATTGCGTTGACGGAGCAAGACAGTTCGGGAGAGCTTTTGGGTTCGATACTGATCAGCTTTGGATTTTGCACGGCTGAAAAGGTCGCTTGGGCGATCGAGGCGCAGAGCCGGGATTGAACGTGTCAGACGCGTCAAGGCGATTACAGCCGAAAATCCTTTTGTCGGGTTACTACGGTTTTCATAACCTTGGTGATGAGGCCATACTGGTGGCGCTCGTCCAGGGCATTCGGGCGCGCCTGCCTGATGCTGAGTTGGTCGTGTTGTCGCAAACACCGCAACAGACGGCGGAGCGTTTGGGTGTGCGTGCGATCGGTCGCTTGGCCTTGCCGGTGATTTGGCGTGAATTGTCCGATGCCACCGTATTGATCAGTGGTGGCGGCAGTCTCTTGCAAGATGTGACAGGCCTCGGCAGCGTGCCCTATTACCTGGGCGTGATGGCTTTGGCCCGTTTGCGCGGTGTCAAGGCCATGATGTTGGGTCAGGGGGTGGGACCGCTCAAACGCGGGTTCAATCGGCGCATCGTGGGCTGGGTTGTGAATGGTTTGGATGCGGTAACCGTTCGAGATGAGGCGTCTGCAGTCCTTCTGGGTGATTGCGGGTTGGCGGCCAACCGGTTGGAAGTGACGGCAGACCCTGTGTTGGCGATGAAACCGGTTGATAGCGAGCGAGTGATAGCACTGTGGCATGACCTCGATGTTAACCCGGCCCATCCTGTGATCGGTGTTTCGTTGCGGCCGTGGGTGAGTTGGACCGAACGGCAATTGAAGTCATTTTCAGCAGTGCTGGCCCAATATGCGCACCAGTGGCAGGCAACGATTGTTTTGATACCATTTCATCGACCGGATGATGAAGCGTTGCTGGAAGAGCTAAGGATTTGCCTGATGGCGCGTCCCGAAGGCGATCGTCCCCGCGTGTCGACGGTTTCGGTTGCGTTGGATCCGCCGGAGATGTTGGCGTTGTTAAAACGAATGGATCTGGTGATCGGAATGCGTCTGCACGCCCTCATCATGGCCGCGGCGGTTCAAACGCCGGCACTGGGGCTGACCTACGATCCCAAGGTATCAGCATTTTGCGATGCACTCGGCTATCCGACCGTCGCGTCGATTGAGGAATTGCAGGACAGTGAGCGGTTTTCAGGAGTGTTGGCCGAGGTTTGGTCGCAACGCGACGCCCAAAAGCATCATTTGGTGAACGAGGCAGCGTGTTGGAGCAAACAGGCGGCGCGCAACCTGGATCTGCTCGAAGAATTGGTTGCGAGGCCGTGATTGTGACAACCCCGCCGCGTGTCGATGTATTGGGTTTGCCGGTTGACCTTGTCAAACTGGAAGACGCATTGGCCTCTGTGGATGCGCGCATTCAGGCCTGGCGGACGGCACCTTCCGAACCATTGATGCAGATTGTGACCGTTAATGCGGAAATGGCCATTCAAGCGCTCAGAAGCCCCGATTTAAGGGCCGTGTTTGAGCGCTCGGCGCTGGTGGTGCCGGATGGTGAAGGTGTTGTGTGGGCACTGAGTCGTCAAGGAATCAAAACACCAAAAGTTGCCGGTGTTCAGTTGGTGGAGGCGCTGGCCGCGCGTGCCGCGCAGTGTGGTTGGCGGTTGGCGTTTTTGGGGGCAGCGCCGGGGGTTGCGAGGCAAGCGGCGGATACCTTGGCGACGCGTTATCGTGACTTACAGGTCGTTTATGTCCAGGATGGCTTTTTTAAGTCGGATGAAGAGGAGCAGGTGCGTGAGGCACTTGCCGCCAGCGGTGCTGATGTGCTCTTTGTGGCATTGGGGGTTCCACGTCAGGAAATCTGGCTTGCAAAGTATCAATCAGCGCTTGGAATTCCGGTTGGAATGGGTGTCGGTGGCAGCTTTGATGTCTTGTCAGGGCGGATTGAGCGTGCGCCGGCGGTTTTTCAACGGTTGAAACTTGAATGGTTTTATCGTTTACTGAAAGAGCCTTGGCGTTTGTCCCGGCTGCGCCAGACCTTGCCAATTTTTGTTTGGCGGGTGTTGCGTGAGGGGAGCCGCAAGTCAGTGACGCGCGGAGAGGAGGGTCCTTCGTGATCAGCATCCAACAAGTGACCAAGGTCTACCCCAATGGGGTAAGAGCGTTATCGGGACTCAATCTGGATGTCAAACAAGGTGAGTTTGTCTTTGTGGTTGGGCCGTCCGGTTCGGGAAAATCAACCTTGATGAAGCTGCTGTATCGTGCAGAATTGCCCACGACCGGCACGGTTGAAATTGGTGGTGTGGACATCACCCGCATGCGTGCTGCGAATTTGCCAAATTTGCGTCAGCGCATCGGTGTGGTGTTTCAGGATTATAAACTGTTGAACGAGCGCACAGTCTATGACAACGTCTCGTTTGCGTTGAAGATTTTAGGAATCGCGAAGTCCGAGATGCATCACCGGGTACGTTCCAGCCTGGATTTGGTTGGCCTGCGGGATTTCTCGGATGCGTTGCCCATGGAGTTGTCCGGGGGTCAGCAACAGCGCGTTTGTTTGGCACGAGCGATTGTCAACACGCCACCTTTGCTGGTTGCAGATGAGCCAACGGGAAATCTGGATCCCGAGACATCGTGGGAAATTATGCGTTTGTTGACCAAAATCAATCTCCATGGCACCACGGTGGTGGTGGCGACGCACAATAAGTTGGTGGTGGATAATATGCGTCGACGGGTGCTCACCATCGACGGCGGCCGATTGGTCCAGGATCAGGCCCGGGGGGTGTACTCCGTTGGAGTCAATTAAAAAATTTTTTCGAGTCTGTGAATTTGTCACGCAAGAAGCGCTAGGCAGCATGGCGCGCTCGGCTTGGATGAGCTGGCTGGTGGTCGTTACCATTGCCGTATCCTTGAGCATTTTGGGTGGATTCTGGCTCATCTCTCAAGACTTGCAGTTGGTTGCGCGGCAAGTTGGCAGCAATGTACCAATTGTCGTATTTCTGACGGATGAAGCGAACCCACGTGGCGTCGAGGAACTGCTGCGTCAGGTTCCTGGTATTCGGGACATCAAGCTGATCACCAAAGAGCAAGCCTGGCGTGAGATGCAAGAAGACATGCGGTCCCGTATGACCTTTGACAACCTGTTGGACCAAAACCCGTTGCCCAATTCATTTAGCATTCAAACGAACAACGGGGATGTCACCGCGGCGGTTGCAGAACGCATCACGCAAATCCAGGGAGTCGAGGAAATCAGTTACGGTGGCGACTTACTGAAAAAACTCCAGGAATTCGCGACGTTCGTACGGACAGCGGGTTTGGCGATCAGCGGCATTTTGGGGGCTGCGAGCCTGGCTGTCATCATGAACACCATTCGCCTGGCAGTCATGGCACGCCGGCGAGAAATCGAGATTATGCACTTAGTGGGCGCGAGCAATGCATTCATTGCCTGGCCATTCCTCATCGAAGGCATGTTGTTTGGTTTGTTCGGCTCCATGCTGACCGCTGCGGCCTTGTTTGCCTGGCGCTCATTTACCTTTGGCAAATGGCAAGCCTTGCTACCCTTTGTACCGATGCGTCTGGACTACTTCGAGACCACCCAGGTCTTGGCCTGTTTAGCGGCGATTGGCATGCTATGGGGCACCATCGGCAGTGCCCTGTCCGTGAGACGCCATATTCGTCACGCGATGTCCGAGTGATGGGTACGTGTATCTCTGTTAATCCTGCGACAGATTCTGACAGCCTGATGTGTTGTTGTGACACTTTTTGAAGCTTGTTGACCAACAAGAAATCACTCGCAGATATTTCGTGGCAGCCAACCACCAATCAATGCGTCTGCGCTTGGCGTGATTTGCTGTCAACACGCAGTCTGCGGAGCGCAACGGCTCCTTGCCTTATAACGTATATTCAGTTTGGCCAAGCCCTTGTATGATTGACAAGGTTTCGTGTCATCCAACGTTAAATCGGCATGGATGATGGACGCGCCGCCATTTTCCCAAGAGGACTTTGTTAGTTGTCTGACCTGCCAGATACCGAGTCGGCCCAAGCCCTTAAGCTGGTGTCACGGGGGCGATTACTTCAATTGGGTGATGTGATGCAGCAACGCGCGCCATTCAGCCTCGGAGAATTGCCCCTTGTAAGACGGCATTCCCTTGGTCTTGCGACCTTGCTCGATGATCGCACGCAGCGCCGGGAGCTTGCTTGATGACAGCGATCGCAAATCCGGCCCCATGCCGCCACGCCCATCTTGCCCGTGACAGGCGGCGCACCGTTGCGCAAAGAGCTCCTGACCCAAGCGGGAATCGGCACGGCTGGCACCGTGTTCGCGTCGCGTACCGGAGTTGGCAGTAACATCCTTGGCGGTCAAGGCCAGCAAGGCACCGCGCGATGAGGTCATTGGTGCGCTGGCAAGCGCCGCCTCCGTTGCGGAACACAGTAGCATTCCGATGAGCGAGGCCATAATCACAAAACGCAAACGTCTGCCCATTGCGGTCATCATCCTTGTGGCGAGCTGTTTTCGAACGCGCGCAAATTCAGGATCGAAAACGCGAGAATCAACACGAACAACACCATGCCAACAGCATTGGCATAACCCATGTTAAGGTAGTCAAACGACTGCTGATACAGGTAATAAACGACCGTCGTGCTCGCATCCAAAGGTCCGCCCTTGGTCATGACGTACATTTCAGTGAACGATTTCAGGGCGGAGATGCTCGATACGATGGCGACAAACGTGATGCTTGGCCACATCATGGGCACGGTGATGCGCCAGGTTTGCTGCCACGCCGACGCACCATCCAAGGCGGCAGATTCGTACAGGTCGTTGGGTATCGTTTGCAATCCAGCCAGATAAATGACCATGTAGTAACCCAACCCCTTCCAAACCGTCACCACCATGACGGCAGCCAAAGCGGTTTCCGGTCGTGATAACCAGGGTATGGGCGCGTCAGCCAACCAAGGGAAGACACCGGAGAGCACATAATTGAGCAAACCGTTCTCGGCAAAGATCCATTTCCACATCAGGCCGGCGGCGACCATCGAAATCACGACTGGCATGTAAAAGGCCACACGGAACAACCCAATGCCGAAAATGGTGCGATTGACCAAAACCGCCAACAAAAGCGATGCGATCACCAAGGTTGGGACGACACCCAGCAGGAAAATGACCGTATTACCCAAAGACTTCCAGAAGATCGAATCGTGTAACAGGTGTCCGTAATTGGCAAGCCCGACCCATTTGGGAGGGGTCAAGCCATTGTAAGCAGTCAGGCTCAGATAAAACGCGTAACCCAAGGGGCCCAATAAAAACAGGACCAGGATAATCCAAGCGGGCAACAAATAAAGATAGGGTGCCAACACGTGAGTGAAGCGACCCGTCCTGACCTGTTGATGTAAGGCCCCGTTTAAGGCCGTGCCAGTATTTGCTGCCATTCGTCTGCTGCCTGCTTTAAAGATGTCGAGGGTTCCTGAATGCCCAACACCACCCGGGCGAGCGCATCGTCAAGGCTTTTGGCCAGTTCCGATTGATGCGGTAGGGGTTGAACGAGCAAACGGGCCCGTTCGAGTTGTTCCAAACCGATGCGATGGGCTTGTTGTTCCAGCGTTTGGGCATTGGCCAGATCGGTTGCCATCTGTCGCGCAGCCCGAATGGTCGAGGGCAAGATGGGTACGAGGCGTGCGAAAGCCAACTGATTGGCATCATTGGTCACAAAACGTGCCAGGTCATAAGCGAGTTCGGGTTCCTTGCTACCAGTTGGTATAACGACATTCATCACGGCAACGCCGACGTCACCCGATTCGCCGGCAATCTGCGGCCCCACCGCGATGTTGGCATACAAACCCGGCGCATTTTGCTTGATCATTTTCAGGAATTGTGGGCCTGCGGGAAACAAAACTGTCTGAGAGCCCTGGAAACGGTCGATCGCCTCGCGGTGCCCTTGCGTCAAGCCTTCGCGGGGCAGGGTACCGGAAGTCAACAAGTCCGACCAGAACCGAAGTGTACGCTGCGCTTTCTGATTGTCAAAGCCCGCACGCGATTGGTCTGTGCCAAGCAACGGCACCCCATCCAAGGCCAGTTCTTCCATGAATTTGCCCCGATCGCCAAAATGGGGCATGAACGCATAGGCCGTTTTGCCACTGCGCTCACGAATCTGTGTCGCCACTTGCGCCAACTCGGCATAATTGGTCGGCCACTTGCCATCCGGCAAGTCAAACCGACGCCAAAGTTCGCGATTATAAAACGTGACGGTTGTCGAGAGATACCAAGGCACCCCAACTACCGCACCACGCACCGTATTGGCTTGCCAGGCAGCCTCGTAATACAGTTGCCTGTCAGCGGGGGGAATCACCAGCTTTTTCAGTGCGCCCGCCGTGGCCAATTTGTTTGCAAACATTGGATTAAGGTTCACCAGGTCTGGTGATTGGCCACTCGCAATGGCTGTCAGCGTCTTGCTTTCAATTTCACTGGCAGGTAAGTCGACCCACCGCACCGTCACGCCGGGATGCTGACGCTCCCATTCCCGTAAAACGCCTCCAATGTAGTCATCGAAACTGGGGCGCAACTGCATGGTCCAGAACTCGACACTGCGTCCGTTGCGCCCCTCAAGCCTGGTTTCGGGTGCGCACGACGCACCAAGCAAGCCCATTGCACATAGGCTCCCGACAACAAAACGTTTACTTCGAGCGCCTCCGAACATACCTGGGTTTCTCCTTGCGATGGCTGATGCACTCATTATAACCCACCGACCCTGAAGTGCCCAAAACACGTCAAACGTGGCCGCCCGGCCTGGTTGGCAAGTTGCCCGCCCAATCCGCCCAAAAGGCCCAAGTTTCATCGTTGGCTTATATTATCCTTGTGGGGGGTACCCGGAATTGACCTGCACACGCCGTGCGGTGGTGCTGCCCAAGACTACGAGCACGCTTATTCCGGGGAAGGCGAACTTTGGTCCGGTTCACGTGAGGCGCTCAGGACATTGAATTGCCCCACTGAGACTTCGAGCAGTTTCCCGTCATCCAATTCGACCAGACACCGCTCATTTGCCGCACGCAACTCAATCACGCGTCCCTCTCCAGAAGCGGTCAAAACCCGTGTGCCTGCCTTTGGAAGACGTCCTTTGGCTTCACGGTAGGCATCCACTTCATAGTTGAGGCAGCATTTTAAACGCCCACATGCGCCGGACAGCTTGCCCGGGTTCAATTGCAAATCCTGCGCTTTGGCAAGCTTGATGTTGATCGGCGCAAACTCTCGCAAAAAGGTCGAGCAACACAGTTCTTTGCCGCAAGGTCCCACACCGCTCAAATGACGAAACTCGTCTCTGGCTCCGATTTGACGTAACAGGATCCGCGTCCGTCTGAATACCTGCGTCAAATCACGCAATAACTCGCGAAAATCCACCCGGGTATCTGCCGTGTACAATACCGTCAACCGGCTGAAATCCAAACTATAAATGGCATCGACCAAGCGCATGGGCAACCCGTGTTTCCGAACCTGCTGCCCGCATTCTTCAAAAGCACGGGTTTCCTCCCGTGACTTGGCTGCCAACTGCTCAAGGTCCGATTCCGTTGCGCGCCTGATAAAACGAGCCACCTGAAGATCCTTGTGAACCGCAACCACTGCCGTCGGCATCAGCGTTGCGGGACGACAGTCCAGACCACCATCAATTTCAAAAATCACTTTCTCCCGCGGCATGATGCCCTCAGGCGCGTCTTCCAGCAGGCGAATGTCACCCGGTCTGAATCGTACTGCCAATTTTGCCATATCAGTCACCCCCTTCGGTTACAAGTCCTTGAACCTGCAAAAAACGTCTGGCCAACTGATCAAAAACCAATTTGGCCGAACCGTGCTGTAACAATCCCCTCCGTGCCGATTCGATGCCCTCCGCCAGCATAAGCGCCGCTTTGATGGCGGCCTGCGAACCTTGGGTTGGGGCCAGTGTTCGCACCTGTTGGTGCAGCCCTGACAACCATTCATCCAAGGCCTGTTCCTGTTTCGCTGTCGGCATCTGAGCGAGGTGTTCCGCCCAAACCCAGCAATCCTCAACCGTTGGCCACGCCAGGGCCAGGCGTTCTTCGACGCCCTCCGAAGCCAGGCGAAACGCCTCGCCCAAACGCCCCTGCGCCCTGAGGACAACCGCTTGCCGCGTATCAGCGTTCAAATCCGGGTGCCTTACTCGCAAGGCCTCAGCGACACCGGCTGCATCCACCAAACTGAAATGAACCAAAACACACCGCGATACCAGCGTTGGCAATACGGCTTCCGGGTCATGTGCAATCAACACAAGGACGGTCTCACCGGGCGGCTCTTCCAGCGTTTTCAGCAGTGCATTGCAAGCGCCAACCGACATGGCGTCCACATCCGTCAAGACAAAGACCTGATACGCACCGGAGAAAGGCTTGGCCTGCACTGCCTGGTTCAGCTCACGGACCTGCTCCACCTTGATGCGTTGCTCATCCGATGCAGACCCTAATATCCGCACATCCGGGTGCTGCCCCCGGGCGATCGCCTCACAGTCGGAACAAACCCCACAACCACCCCCTGTGTCACGCTGAACGCAATTGAGGCCCTGGGCGAACCACAAAGCAGCCGTTTGCTTCCCCACGTGCCCAGGACCGCAGAACAGATACGCGTGATGCGGTCGCGACAAGGCGCCGCATAACGTTGCCATTGCGCGCGCCTGTCCATAAACATTGATACGTGGCAGGGCTTAGTTCCCATCTCCGCGCAAGAACTGCAAGCCCCGCGCCGGTGTCGCATAACAGATTACCCGTCTTCCCCCATCTTTACGCGCCAACTCCAGCCGGCGTGTCGCCAACTGAATCAGAGCTCGCGGCGAAGTCGTTTCAAGCGTCGACGATAAACCGACTAACGGTTCCAAAATGGCGTGTTGACTGGTCAGACGCTTCGCGAAACGCTTGAGGACCTCCAACACCGATTCGGCCGTTGTCGATGGGAAATAGAACAACACTTCCTCGCCATCCCAACGCACCGCCCAGTCCGTTTGACGAACGACCTGTCGCACCGCTTGACCAATCGCCGCATGCATCGCACTGATCTCATCCGCTGGCATCGTCTTCGCCAACGCGACAAAATTGTCCAATCCCACAATGGCAACCGTTCCTGTTTCTTTGGAACGCACCACCCGTTCGCATTCCTCACGAAAACGTTCATTAAAATACTGACGATTCCACAATCCCGTCGCTTTATCCGTACTGGTTCTCCGAAGAACCTCTTCACTCAACGCCCACGACAAACGCGCAAGGCCGAGTTGCGGCAAGACGGTCTGCATCAAGGCCTGTGCGAGCTCGTCGGTCGAAGCAGTACAAAACAACAAGCCAAACGTCTGACGATTGGCCACGATCCCTTGCACCCAACCGCGTTCAATACGTGGCAATGCCCTCAGACTCGTATCGAGCTGCAAAGATTCGCCACGCAATTCTTCAACAATCTCGCCAAACAACGCCTCGGCATGCTCACTTAAAGACACGAACCCGTCGCCTTGCGTCCACCAGATGCCCATCTCCACCCCGGGCGCGTACTTCGACAGCATCTGCCGCAAGTTCTGATGATTGTAATCCCAAGAAACCGTAAAGTTCAGCGAAGTCCCGGCCAGAAGCAAAGCTTGCATCTCGGCCGGCGACAAGGCGGTCATCGTCTCCATGCGTTCCTCCCATCCAAAAGCGGCCAATACACGACTTGCTGTGCGCGATGTGTCGGCCTCCATGCTATTGAACCCAAATTGTGCAAAAATTTGCCAAGACAATGATTAATTATGGGTTAAAATTCGTTGTTTGACGCGAGAACGGCGCTCAGTACGCGATGAGCACCAAGCGCCACACACCATATTGCAAGGGCAACCAGAACGGATTTGGCGCGGAGCATAGAATTTTGAACCGCGGGTTGTGTTTGTGGAACACGCTTGCCTTGATTCACTTGCGAAGCAAGGAATGGGCGGTCATCGCGCCGGGTTGTTCGAGACCGGCAAGGTCCAGGATGGTGGGCGCGATGTCTGCCAGAATGCCACCTTCACGCAGCGGGATCTGTGCGCCTGCGAGGATGAGTGGCACGGGATTGGTGGTATGTGCCGTATGCGATTCGCCTGTGGCATAATCTATCATCTGTTCGGCGTTGCCATGATCCGCTGTGATGAGCGCGATGCCACCCGCTTTTTGTATGGCTGCCACGACCCTTCCGACGGCCTGATCGACCGCTTCAACCGCCTTGACCGTGGCGTCAAGGTTGCCAGTGTGACCCACCATGTCTGCGTTGGCAAAGTTCATAATCAAGATGTCTACCTGATTGGCTTCGATTGCGGCAACGGCTGCCTGCGCGACTGCAGGCGCGGACATTTCCGGTTGAAGATCATAGGTTTTGACTTTCGGAGAAGGAATCAAAACACGGTCTTCCAGCGGGTAGGGTGCTTCGCGGCCGCAATTGAAGAAGAATGTCACGTGCGCGTACTTTTCGGTTTCGGCGGTATGAAACTGCCTGACGCGGCGATCCGCCAGCACCTGGGCCAAATTGTCCACCAGTGCCTCGGGTCGGTAAACCACCGGCAATGGCCGCGCCGCATCGTATTGGGTCAAGCAGGTAAAATGCACCTGCGGCAGGGTGTCACGCGTTAACGTATCGAGATGGGGGTCGGTCAACGCACGGGTAATTTGTCGGGCACGATCCGGTCGAAAGTTAAAAAACACAACCGCATCACCGGTTTGGATTCGGCCTGCGGCATTCAACACGACCGGCTTGACAAACTCATCTGTCTCACCGGCTTCATAGGCCGCTTCGATGGCGGCAAGTGCACCCTCGGCATGGTCACCGACACCGCAAACCATGGCATCGTAAGCAGGTTGAATGCGATCCCAGTTGTTGTCACGATCCATCGCATAAAACCGCCCGGACAAGGTAGCAAACGCCCCCACCCCCACACGCTGAAAACATTGTTCAGTCCGCGCAAGAAAGCCTTTGGCACTGCGGGGTGGGGTATCACGCCCATCCAGGAAGGCATGAACCCAAACCCGGGTGACCCCTTGGCGGCGCGCCAAATCAAGGAGTGCTTCGAGGTGATCGATCATGCTGTGCACACCACCATCCGACAACAGTCCCATCAAATGCAGGGAACGTCCGTTCTGCGCCGCGTGCGCCATCGCCGCGAGCAGTTCAGGCCGTTTAAAAAACGCACCCTCGCGGATCTCCTTATCAATGCGGGTCAACTCCTGATACACGATACGCCCGGCACCCATGTTCATATGCCCCACTTCGGAGTTGCCCATTTGTCCATCGGGCAAACCAACCGCCAAACCCGAGGTCGCCAAAGTTGTGTGCGGAAAACGAGCCAGCATTTCATCAAAACAAGGGGTGCGCGCCATGGCGATCGCATTGTGCTCACGCCGAGGGTTAACCCCCCAGCCATCACACACAATCAAGGCGATCGGATGCCGTTTGAGCGTTGTCATAACTAACCTCCCCAGTGGCATGGTGCCAGATTCAGACCAATAGCAAGACCACGTTGTCAGCGACGGATAAGGCTAAATTGAGTGGAGAGGCTGTTCACAGCCTCATTCTCCCGGCCAGGCCAAACAATGTCGCGATTCGCCGATACAGCGGCGCTTGAGCTTTGAACCAACCATTCGTCGCGAATCCCACAAATCAGGCAATGACACGCTGTTGTTAAACGACCGTCAAAGCCCGATCAACCGTCAATGCATGACCGTGTGGTCACGAAAACAGGCAATGGCGGCAAACGCCTCGGCTTCCAGACTCGCACCACCCACTAAAGCCCCATCAATGTCGGACTGTGCCATTTGGGATGCAATGGTCTCAGGCTTCACGCTGCCACCATAGAGCACCCTCACCGCCTGCGCGGCTTCCGGCCCCGCGAGTTCATTAACAACCTGCCGCAGCCAGCCACAGACGCGATTGGCTTCCGCCGCATCGCACGTGCGCCCGGTGCCAATCGCCCACACAGGCTCGTAAGCGATCACAATCCGCGCGATCGCCTCCGCCGCCACCCCATCCAACCCCGCTCGCAATTGCGCAGCCACAACCCCATCCGTCGTGCCCGCCTCCCGTTCATCCAAAGTCTCACCAACGCACACAATCGGGACAAGCTTAGCAGCCAAGGCCGCCTTCACTTTCTGATTGACCGCTTCATCAGACTCCTTGAACAACTGGCGCCGCTCAGAATGGCCCACAATCACGTAGCTAACCCCAAACTCCTGAAGCATCACAGCCGACACCTCGCCCGTGAACGCTCCTTGCACATGCCAATCCATATTCTGCGCCCCCAGGCGCATCACGCCCCCATCCAACGCACCACACACCGCTCCCAGTGCGGTGAAAGGCGGACAAACCACCACTTCCGCTTGGGGCTTGCGCGATGCGAATGTGGCGTTTAACGCCGCGATGAGCGCCAGTGCCTCACGGCCTGTCTTGTGCATCTTCCAGTTGCCTGCAATGATCGGCGTGCGCATTCGCTTTCCCTTTCACTCACCCAAGGCCGCAACGCCCGGTAAAACCTTGCCTTCCAGGAATTCGAGGCTTGCGCCACCGCCGGTTGACACATGGCTCATCTGCTCAGCCAAACCCAACTGTTCAACGGCTGCCACCGAATCCCCACCACCCACAATTGTCACCGCCCCAGCCTGGGTCGCCTCAGCCACCCAGTGCGCAACCGCTTGCGTACCCACAGCGAAAGCGGGGTTTTCAAACATTCCCAAAGGCCCGTTCCAGATGATGGTACGTGCCTTCGCCAAAACACCCTGCACGATTTTCAGCGTCTCGGGTCCCACATCCAGCCCCAGCATGTCCGCTGGCAGGGCTTTCGCATCAACAATTTGTGCCACTGACGTGTCTTGCATCGTGCGAGCAAGGGCGACATCCGTCGGCAATACCAATTGCACACCCTTCTCGGCGGCCCGCTTCATCACCACGCGCGCGACGTCGAGCTGATCCACTTCAACCAGACTCTTGCCGGTTTCAAGTCCCTGCGCCTTCAAGAAAGTAAAGGCCATGGCACCACCCACAATCAAGGCATCGACACGGTCCAACAGATTCTCGATAACCCCGATTTTGGTACTCACCTTGGAGCCTCCGATGATGGCAACCAAAGGCCGTTCAGGTGCCGCCAACGCCTCTCCCATCACCCGGATTTCCTTTTCAAGCAACAACCCGGCAACGGCAGGAATATAAGCCGCCACGCCCGCCGTGCTGGCATGCGCGCGGTGCGCCGTGCCAAACGCATCATTGACATACCAATCGGCCAGTTGCGACAACGACCGGGCAAACTCAGGGTCATTGCGTTCTTCTTCCGGATGGAAGCGGACGTTTTCGAGCAAGAGCACCTGTCCAGCCTGCAAAGCCGCCACTTTGGCTTGCGCATCCTGCCCGATGACGTCATCCGCCTTGATGACAGCCACGTCCAACAATTCGGACAGGCGGGCCGCCACGGCCTCCAGGCGCAACTCAGGCGTCACGCCCTTTGGGCGACCCAGATGGGAGACAACAATCACCTTGGCGCCCTTGCCCATCAGATTCTGCAAGGTTGGTAGTGCGGCGCGAATGCGTGTGTCATCCGTGATGCGACCACCCTCAAGCGGAACGTTGAAATCCTCGCGGACCAATACCCGTTTGCCGCCAATCATCGCCTCGGTCAGGTCGTGAATGCTTTTTTTCTTGCTTGCGATCGCCATCATCTCCCCCCAATTCCCAAAGTGTGGGCGCGCCGTGCCGACTTGGTTTCAGCCAGACGCGCCCCCAAAAGCGTGTGCCTAGACCTTGCTCAGCAAACGTTGACCCACAAACAGTGCCAAATCCACCACCCGGTTGGAGTAACCCCACTCATTGTCATACCAGGCGATCACTTTGACCACACGCTTGTCGATTACCATCGTCAAGGGCGCATCCACAATCGACGAATAGGGGCAGCCCACATAATCGCGGGAGACGAGCGGAACCTCGGTGTATTTCAAGATGCCTTCCATCCGACCCTGGTCTGCCGCACCCGCAAGCGCCGCGTTGACTTCCTCAACCGTCGTGTCCTTTTCCACATTGACCACGAGGTCCACGACCGATACATTCGGCGTGGGCACGCGCATCGCCAACCCGTTCAGTTTGCCCTTCAATTCCGGAAGCACCAACGACACCGCCTTGGCGGCCCCAGTGGTGGTGGGGATGATGCTTTCTGCCGCTGCGCGAGCCCGTCGCAAATCATCGTGCGGCAGGTCAAGAATCCGCTGGTCGTTGGTGTAAGAGTGCACCGTGGTCATCAAACCGTTAACGATGCCAAACCGTTCGTGCAGGATCTTGGCCACCGGCGCCAGACAATTGGTCGTGCAAGAAGCATTCGAGATGATGTGATGCGCCTCGGCGTCGTACTTGTCTTCGTTGACACCCAATACGATCGTGATGTCTTCATTTTTGGCAGGCGCCGAGATAATGACCTTTTTGGCACCGGCGGCCAGATGCTTGCTGCAGTTGTCGCGATCGACAAAACGACCCGTCGACTCCACCACCACTTCAGCACCAAGCCGACCCCACGGCAACTGTGCGGGATCCTTTTCCGCAAAAATGGGAATGGCCTTGCCATCAATCACCAATTGCTGCCCTTCGGCACGCACCTCGCCCGGGTAGGTCCCATGTACCGAGTCATACTTAAACAAATGGGCTAGTGTCGCCGCATCCGTCAAATCATTGATGCCAACGCATTCCAAAGGCGCTTTTTTAAGCAACGCCGCCCGCAAAACCTGACGCCCAATGCGCCCGAATCCGTTTATGCCAATCTTGGTGGCCATGTTCAACCGTCCTCTCGCACGCTCAAACTCGTCACAACCGGGGCAGCCTCGTGAGCGCTGAAACCACCCAAAAGTCCCCGTTACTGTACCCTTTGAGCACACAAGCGGTCAAGAAAACACTCAGTTCGGCTCATCCCAAACGTAGATGGCCAATTTAAGGAAACATCATTAATACAGAACGTGACACAACAAGCCCCATACGGGCACGACGCAGCGGACAGACCTGCTGCGTCAAACCCCGGCGGATTTGCGGATGTCGACGATCGAGGAACAGTCACACACGGCGTGAGCGAACAACCACAGACTGTCAGTTTGTCGCATATGCCGTTTTCTGGGGGTCACTGTGCCACTTCGGCAGCCAGACCACCCTGTATCACCAACAACGCGTGAACAACGAACGGGGAAGAATCGTCGACGCGACACCATTTCACGCTCGCACCCCCTTTTTGCAATCCTGAACGATCTCACGGCTGAACTGACTCAGTCCCGCTATAATGATGGGTGTGAGTGCCGAACCATCATACGAAGAAGAACGATTGCGCATCCTTGACAAGGTTGTGCGTCAAGAAATCAGCCCACGAGCCGCAGGGCTCGAAATGGCGATGCTCAAGCAGCGTTTTGGCCGCGTGGGTGCAACGACATCGGATTCGCAACAGTCCAAACCGTCCGCCCCCGTGCTCCCCAGTTGGTCATTCAGCACATTACGGGCCGGATTAGGTTGTTTGAGCACCCTGTCGTTGGCGCTCCTCCCCGTCACGTTTTGTTTGGTTTGGCTCTGGAACGAGTTGATGCCGGTTTTGTGGCCGCAATTGCCCGCGCTGGACTATGTCAGAACGTGGCTGTTTACCATCTTTATGGTGGGAGTGGTACCGACGCTGCTCCTTGTCATCTTTGTCGTGCTGTTTCTGCGCTGGCTGGTTGGTACTATCAGGCGGTGACTGCGACAAAGGGTCCCGACGCGTGGCGGGCCAGTGAACCACTGTCAGTCGTTGACCCGGCTTAACTCAAGCACTTCCACCTTGCCGTCTGTGAAGTATTGATCATCTGTCCCATTCACCCCATGGAAGGGTGATGTGAGCGACTGAATCTGGTAGCGCAGGGCAATATGCCCACTGCGAAGAAAATCGTTCACCACCAGTTCACGTTCCGAATCGATGTCTGGTGCAACCTGATGAGTGGGCAGTCTGTCAGAAGGGCCCCATTTGATGGCAACATCCTTGGTGGCGCCGATAGCCCAGACGGGGCGTCCGATGGCATCAGCGAGTGGGGTACGCCATACGCGGAGATGGTCACGGGCTTTCACCCCAATGGCGTTTTTCTGGTAGCCAAGCGATTGTTGTTTGCCATACAGCATGAGGGGACTGATTGGGGACGTGGGGTACTGGCCACCGGTCAAAGCGGCTTTGACCATGCGTGCTGAGGTGATGGGGGTGATCGGATCAGCCGTGACCCACCCAGTGATCGCAAACACGTGACGCATGTGGCGTTCTGAACCCACCACGACGATGTTGATGGGATCGGCCGAACGACCCTGCGGCGTCTGGCTGTGCGTCGGCCACTGCACAGCCTGGAAAGTTGGCACCATACCGGGTATCTGTGCTGCCTCACGCGTAGCGAGCTTACCCGGCACAACGGGCGCCTGCGTGCCCCCCCATTCCTGGCGACCGCACCCAAACAATGCTGAAGCAATCAACAACGGGACCAGAAGCCGTCTCATACCACGAAAACCCACGCACAAACCCTCTACCATTGTTCAGGGATTAACCATTCATTAGTAAGACCATACCGCCAGAGGGATTGACATAACTTAAGTATCTGTTAAAAAACTCGCCAAAAAATTAAGTTATTGATAAATCACCTGCGAAAAGCAGGTGGCTTGAGACCGGCAAATACTTCGTCTCTGCGCTGTGTCGTTCTTTAATACCGTGACGCATCGGTTCGGTTCCAAACTTGTGCAGCAAACGCAAAATATCCGGCATTTGAGTGTTGTTACGCACCAACACTCAAAATTTCGAACACCAGTCAACGCTTTGCCGCATCGTTGAAGTGACCTGGTTTGCGTCCACAACTGCTGAGGTTGAACAATTATTGCAGTCTGGCGCAATCGACACATTCTGCGACTGTGTTGGCGTTGTGACAGGATTCAGCGCGCCGGTGCTACCGGCATCCCATAAGTGCCCATGCTGACAGGCGCACCGAATGCCCCGCCACTGGTCAGCATGCCAGGCATCAGAGCGCCCGTCACGGGTTGGGTGGTTTCTACCGTTACCGTTGCGTCATCCAGGCCCGTCTTGTCCGACAGGATCGTGAAGGGCAAGGTCTGACTTGGTTGCAACTGCACCACGGACACCGTCTTGGTTTCCACAACTACCAAGGACTTGTTGATCATCCCCTTGCGATCCTTGAATTCAACTTTTAAAGTTCCCGACAAGGGCACCGTGCTCGTATTCAAGACCGTGCCCTTCACTTCGAGCTTTTTGAAAAACATACCCTGTTTGACCTTCTCAACACTGCTGATCACCAAAGAACCCGTCAACGGTTGGCTATAACCGGAATTACCTGGCACAAAAGTCGGCGTGGCAACCGGTGCCGGCGTCACAATAGGCGCGGGTGTTTCCGAAGGCGCCGGCGCCGGCGTTTCCGCCAGTGCACTGGCCGGTTGCCGATTGCCACAACTGCATAAAATCCCAACAACAGCCAGGCTACCGATAGACAGCAAAGCCCACTTGCGAATCTTCATCAACTTGCCTCCTAGAGGGCACCACCAAACAGACCCTTGCCAACGAATCTGGGGGAACCTGCCAAATTTATCGCCATCAATGCCCGGAATCTGACCAACCCCTGATTAACAGGGGGTTAAAAATTGTCAGGATTTCGGCTAAGATTTTCGCGTTAGCGTGGCGCAGCGAGCGCACCGTGCGTGTCAAAACACCCAATATGCCACCTCAAGTCTGTGCTGTTTGCCGTTTAAACACGGTGTATGTCGCCTGGTTCCATTCGTTCTCATTTTTGCGCACGAATGGCGCATTCAGCACAATACGCGGGGCAAAACCAATGTTCTGCGTCAAATCCCGACGGTTTCGCGTTGGCGTCGGTTGCGAGTGGCTTGTTGGTGTGCGATTAGGTTTCCGTGAACTGTTTGGTGCGAAAAGCAGTCACGTGGTGTGGTGTCGTTGATCAGTACAAAAAGGGTGCGATGGCACCGAACAGGATCGTGAATACGATCAGCAATGCGATCGCAGCGGCTGCGAAATCACGCTTGCGTGGACGGCGCAGCCCCTCAGAACCGTCGCCGGTATTCAGCTTTGCTTCACGCTGGTGTCTTTTCTTGGGCATGATTTTTCCCGCAACATCCCTTATCGAACAACGATTTGGAACAGCCAATCACGTGTTGACGATGCAAACTCAACTTAAAATGAAAACCAAGAAGAGAGATTATCCTTAACTGTAAGAAGCGTCAAAGGATGAGAGCAGCGGGGTAAAAATCAGAGCAACCGTCATCACGTACAGGGCAGCCTAGCCTGGTGATAGTGTAGGTGCTACAAGCAGTTGTTTCTGCGCTTGGTGCAGCCCGTTGGCGCCGGCGATCTGGAGCTGCACCTGAATGAAGCGCTTGCCATCCGGGAAGTCCCAGACTTGAATCTGCAACTGGCGATCGCCTGGGGGTGCGATCGCCTCAAAGCGCACACGCGCCAACCGCTCCGCCTCCCGCGCACCAGAAGCCTGCTGCGCCACCCGCACACACTGACTGACAATGCCATCCAACGTACTCTGCGCTATCACCGGCGTAACCACAGCAGGCTGCCACACCGCCAGCGGTTCACGGCCACACGCCCACACCGCAACGGATAACAACAATAACCCCTTGAGGCGCTGGCCCTTCAAACGACTAAAACTACTCACCATACCGTCACTTATCGCAAAAAAGATGCCGTCAATGACGTGTCAATGATAAGGAATGATTAAATTCTTGCAGATTTTGTTTTAAAATAGCCCAGCTTGATCTTGTGGCATCCGTAGGAGGCTGATAAACTAGTCAATGTTCGGGCGTATAGCTCAGTTGGTTAGAGCGCCACGTTGACATCGTGGAGGTCACTGGTTCGAGTCCAGTTATGCCCACTCCGTAGTCGAAGCCCTCGCTGGCATTCGGCTTTTTTTTGTGAAGTGTCTTCTGGAGGGGAGAGTCTATGCTTGCCTTGCCTGATTCCCTTCACCCCAGAACCCGCGAACGTGTCTTGGAATGGACGGCCGATCCCGATGTTTTGGGTGTCATATGGGTCGGTTCCAAAAGTCGCGGTCACGGCGACACGATGTCAGACGACGACCTTGAAGTCTTGCTTGCGCCCTTGGCCTTTGACCGGGTGGCACCGGCCGACAGCTACGTGATGGAACGCGATTCGGCAGCTAAGCATCCGCGCCTCGTCTACGACGCCCAACTGACCAGCCTGGCAGTGTTGCAGGGCAAGGCCAGTTCCCCTCACGATCTCGATCATTGGCCCTATGAGCAAGCATCCGTGCTCTTCGAACGTGATGGAGACATAACGGATGCTGTGCGTTCCCTGGCCACGATGGACCGGCGTTTTCGCCAGGCGCGAATTCATCATGGCGCCCTCGATGCCGTGCTTGCAATTGCCCGGGCTCGCAAAACTGAGATGCGCGGTTTTCGGGCTGCCACCAGCATGGTGGTGGTGCGCGGCGTCAAGGCTCTGTCACGTGTGCTGTTTGCCCTCGAAAACCGTTGGGTGCCGTTGGATCACTGGCTGGAGCCGGAGCTCAGATCACTTGCCGATGAATTGGGTGTGGGGCCGCTTCTGGTCGAGGCATTGGCCGATTGTCGTTACCAGCCATTGCAAGAGGCCCTCGAACGGCTGCACGAGCGTCTGGAAGACGAAGGATTCCCCCCGCCGCATGCGCTTCCGCAGTTCTGTTCTGAAATGATGCACCCCTCTCGCGCTGATGAGCGAGCCATCCATGGTTTGAACTGATGGCCGGGTGAAGTGGGTCGTGGCTTGCGAAAACAGACGGGATACCGGCGGCGACCCGGACTACCCCATGTAATGAGTTTAGGCGCCCTCGCTGATTGTTTTTAGCCTGGGGTCAACCAGTAACTGGATTGTCGATTCAAGCGGCGTTCGCAAGACGTGGTTGGTGCTCGACTTTAAAAAAGTTAGCTCGTCTCAAATTCCTAAGGCGCCTTACGATCCAGCCACGCCCTTTCAATTGTTTGAGGCAAAATCCCTGCTAACCGCGTCGCGTCAAATCAACAATGCAGGGGCTATAAATTGGCGTTTCAACTGCCGGCTAAATATTGAAAGGATGGGTATCGTGCTTCACCACGTCGAACTTTACGTCTCGAACCTCGACCGCAGCCAAGTGTTCTGGTCGTGGCTGCTTGGCCGGTTGGGCTATGTGCACTACCAGGAGTGGGCGCACGGATTCTCGTTCAAGTTTGCCGACAGCTATATTGTCTTCGTGCAGGTCGATGAGCGGTATCAGGCAGACGCTTATCACCGGAAGCACGTCGGATTGAACCACCTGGCATTTCACGCCCCATCCAGACAGGCAGTTGACCTTCTGGCGATTGAACTGAGCCAGCGTGGAGTCCCGATTCTCTATGGCTCGCCGAGCGAAGACGGTGAGAGCTACAAAGTCTTTTTTGAAGACCCGGACCGCATCAAGGTTGAGTACGTAACAGGATAGCGCCATCGGATGTTTCCAGGGATGTCACGTTGCGCCTTCTTGCGTGCTTCAGACTGACGCCAGGGCTAAACCGGCGCCCCTCCCCGCGCGTGTATGATGCGTCAACGCATCACTTTGACCAGGTGCTGCACGCCTTCGTCCAGAAAAACCCGTGGGCCGGACTCAGGACAGGCCCGCCAACCTGGCCCGCCAGACCTGGTAACACACAAGCAACTCCGCAGCTGCCGTCACGGCCAGTCGCAATGCTTCGGCACGACGTTCGGCCTGGTCAGGGTATTCGTGTGTCAAACGATTACGCACCTCGCGCCAACGCATCCACTCGGCAGTATTCAAGTAGCCAAGTCGGGTGAGCCGAACGATCATCGGCCACTCCTCGAACGGTTCGGATAAAATCGCCGATGTGCCAGGAATCAGGCGCATGCCGACAGCATCCTGCAATTTCGTCAATCGATACAGCAACAGGTCAAGGATGCGGACAAGGATCGGGTTTTGCTCGATAACCGTCCAGTCAACCGGTGCTGCCGCGTGCCAATCAGTTAAAGCGCCCACAATCGCTTCGACCTGGCGATCGCATTGCCAGCAACCTGTCTCGAGACATTTGCGTGCCAAACTCATGATGCTCGCACCTCACACAGCAACTTTCCCTCCCGCCGAGCTGTCTGCACCACTGCGCGATCATCTGCCTGACCCAACCAAGCGATGATCACATCAATGCGTTAGCGCATTTACCTGGCAATGACAATATTGGTCGCTTCGGCATCACTCATCAAGTCGAACGATGCTTAAAACATCCTTTTGGCACTTGTTTGAGACTGTCTCGCGTGCAAACTGAAACAGCTCGTTTTGTGGATCGAATATTTTTTATTGACAAGGCTATAACTTGTTTTTCAGGATTTGAAACGGTTAACTGTCGCATGCCCGTTGATGCTTCTCACGTTTCCTGTCGGTATCAATTGAGGCGCGGTACTCCTGCCGCGTGGCTGAAATGCGTCTCTTTGTGGATTTAATCGAGAATGAATTCAAGCCCCCTCACAGGCACTTTTCCGTCAAGATTGCTCAGCGCGGAATGCGGGTTTACAGGCTCCACAAGGCGCCTAAACCGAGTTTTTCAGCAGCCTGTCAAATACGACGAACAGGCAGACATCATGAGTCGAAACAGACCTGTTCGTGGTAGGCTGAAAGTGATTTGGGCAGACTTTTTATCGGGCACATGCCCCGTCTATCCAGCGATACAACGGTTTCTCTTCATCAGGTGGGCAACAAGCAAAAAAACATTCGTTTTTCACGTGCTTTTATCTGACAAACACGAAAATTTGATTGTCAATCAAGGCTTTTTTTATGTCCAGTGACGCTTGGGTGTCGGTTTTTCGGTTCGTCAGGCCGGGTGATCGCGCATTGGCAGCAACTGTGCAAATGGGTTCGGAGCGTGAATCGTGTCAATCGACGTTTACATCAATTGTCAGGCTGTTGCTTTCCCAGAATGTCTACAAACGGTTGAGGCCAGTGCGGCTGCAGGTTTGACCAAGACCGATGCCCTGACGTTGCGCGCCAGTGGTTTTGGTCATCACCGGGTGGCTTGCGCTGGGGCATCGTGCGATGAACTTGCGCGTCGGGCGGTTGGTGACTTGGGCAGTGCGATCATGGGGGTTACCACGATCGTGTACGCGACGGTCTTGCCGTCGAACGCGAACCTTGCTCATCAAGGAGCATTCGAGCAAAGCCGTGACATCAGGGACGTGGCACGCTACCCTGCGAGTCGTTTGCAGGCTGACCTTGATTTGGGCCAAGCGTCGGTGATCGGTTTAACCCAGCAAGCCACTACGGGGATGCTGGGCGCCATTCGGATCGCCCGGGCGTTACTTGTCGCGGAGCCCAGTCAGTCGCGGATTTTGTGTGTGGTTGCTGATCTCGTTCCGCCGGGTGCGCTTTATGAACAGTCTTTCAGTCTGTTATCGGATGGCGCATCGGCCTGCGTCGTGTCGCGGGAGCCTGGTGGTTATCGGTTGGTGGCGAATCACGCGATCACCATCGGGGCCTTGTTGGATGCCAGTGATGATCAGATCGCAGGCACCCATTTTGGCTTTTGCAACCGTATCATCACAGAGACACTCGTCGTTGCGGGTTTGTCGATCCAGGAAATTGACTGGATTGTGCCGCAAAATACCAGTCCCAAGGTGTGGCAGATACTGGCGCGATCGCTGGGTTTTCCACTAGAACGGGTGGTACGTTGGACGGTTGCGGATGTGGGGCATGTGTTGGGCTCGGACAACCTTGTTAACTTGCAGGCCCTCGAGGCGACGGGGCAGTTAAAATCAGGCGATCGCCTGCTGCTGTTTATGGCCAGTTTCGGAATGAACTGGCAGGGCCTCATTCTGGAGAAAGTTTAGCGATGGCCTCAAAGACATTGATCACGGGTGCTGGCGGTTACCTGGGTGCTTTGATCGCCCACCGGTTCGTTTTCGATCTCAACGAACCCGTTTTGCTATGGATCCACGCAGACTCAGAGGCACAGGCCGCTGAAAAAATCGCCCGGTTGCAACCCGTGTATGCCGGGTATGAACCCTTGATTACTTGGGGATGGGGGGCTTTGGAAGCAGATGATCCGTTCAGTCGGATTGCAACCGAGGATATCGTTGCGATCATTCACTGCGCGGCCATCTACCATTTCAATATCACGGAAGATGTCGCGCGCCGGGTTAATGTCGAGGGCACCCGCAAGGTGCTCGAATTCGCGACGCGTTGCCCAAAACTTGAGCACGTGTCGCTGTTGAGCAGTTTTTACGCCTCCGGTTTGATGGCGGGCATCATCCCCGAGGCGCCCCTGACACCCGATCACACAGACGGTTTTACCAACGCCTACGAACGCTCGAAAGCAAGCTCTGAAGATGAACTGCTGGCGCGGCCCGACCTGCCTTGGAACATCTACCGGGTCGGATTGGTCATCGCGGATGATGCGAGTGGCCGCGTCACCCAGTTTAACGCCTTTCACCGTACCCTTGGCCTGTTTCACGATGGTTACCTATCGGTCATGCCGGGTGATCCGGACAGCAAACTTTACCTCGTCACCGGCAAATTTGTGGCCCGTGCAGTCGTTGATTTGGTGCGAGCGCGTCAAAGGCATCGCATTGTGAATGTCGTACATTCGCCGGAGCACGGCTTGTCAACAAGGGCTATCATCAACACCATGTTTGAGGTCTTCGAAAGCGATCCGCAGTATCGGCGCTTACAGTTCCCCCGGCCCATCTGGACGGACCACGAAGGCTTCGAACTGTTGATGGAAGGCCTGTCGGGACTGGGAAGTCCTCGCGTGCGCAAGGCGCTTGCCAACGTTGCTTTATTCGCCCGGCAGATGTTTGTACACAAAGTGGCTGTCAATCGAAACCTGGTTGACAGCCTGCCCTGGTATGAACCTGAGAATCAGGCCTTGCTCGTTCGCCGCACGTGTGAATTTTTGATGCGACACCAATTCGGGCGCGCGTCACGTCCAATCGCTGAGACGATTCAAACATTGTCCGGTGCGGGTGTTTGAACGCGTCCTTCGCCTGCGGCCGTTTTTTTGCGACGTGTGGTTGGCAGACATTCTGACGGTTTGCATCGCGGCATCCGGCCCACACTCACAGCCTCGTTTGTTTTGCGGCACACCCGGTGTCTCAAACATCATCACCCCCGCCGTCGGGCCGTTCGTCTTGCGAACGCGGCGCAGCCGCATAAGCGTCTGGTGATGGCTGCGGCACAGGTGTTATTCCGAAACGGTGCCCTCACACCTCCGGGGGTTGTATCGGGGGCGGCGTGTGAGAATCACCTTTCTCTGAAAACTTTCCAGCGACGGTTGACCCAATCCCACATCCACGTGCCACCCCAGACGGCCAGCACGCTCAAACCAAACAGGCCAAGCACCATCCAAAGCGTTGGGTACAGCAAGCCCAACCAAATCACCCCCAAGGCAGACCAGAAATGCCAAAACCGGTTCGCCAACGCGCGTGGCAGGTGCCGCGGCGCCAGGCGACCCAGTCCCCAACCGCCCAACAGATACAACAACACCCACGGCAAGGTGGTGGGAATCCAGACGAACCCGAACCAGACCAGTCGCTGAACCCACGTGGTGACAGTCGCGGCCAACGCACGCTGCGCGCCTGACCACGCGTCTTGCCACACACTGGCCAGTTGCCAGGGGCCGTGTTCAACGTGTGTAACCTGTTCGGTCAAAGACACGGTAATGGTTGCCAGGGCCACTTGTCGGGATAACTGACGCACCCGGCCTTCGGCCTGCTCAATCTCTTGGCGAACGCGAGACAATTCGCGCTCGACGGTCAGAATGTCAGCGAGTTTGCCGCTGCGTTCCAGCAGTTTCAACAATCGGGCTTCTTCACGCTTGAGGTTTCGCACCCGTGACTGGGTGTCTACATATTCGAGCGAGACGTCTTCGCTGGCCGTTGATTGGGAGAGCACATCCGCGTCCGTGATTTGTGTGAGTCCGCCCAGTACGTGATCAAAACGTGCGGCTGGTATCCGCAACGTCAGGTTTGCAACGGGCGTCTGCCCTTCCTGGATCGATTCGTTGGACTCACTAACAAAGCCACCTTGCCTGATTGCGAGTTGGCGCACCTGCGCCACCGCCGTTTGCAGGCGTTTGACCCGCATACCCACGTTGGCGCTGCGAATCAGGTACACTCCTTCCATGGCGTCTTGGACACCGGACTGTGTTTTCCCGCCATCCTGTGCCCGAGCTGCACCCGATGGCGCCTCCGCCACACTTGCCTGTTCCTTGAGCGCCAGTCCATCTGCACCCGCATACACCTTGCGCGCTGATTCCGGTATCACCACGGATTGCGCGGATGGGTCCTCCGTTGCCGCTTGCTGGGCGGCCTGGCAGGCCAGCATCAAGGCACATAACACAACCAGGGACAGCTGTCGCATCACGTGAAGCGCCAAAGCAAAACTCCTTCATCACCAAGCATCTTTGGCATGTTTTCCCCACTGCGCGGGTTCTAAACTTGTGGCTGCATGAGAACCATCAATTATTCCTGAGCAGACCAGCGTACCGCGACAGCACCGGAGGGGCAAATGAACCAACGATGCCGCCAACGGCCGCAGAATGTTAGTGAAAGTCAATATACAATCAGGAAAATTGATGGATGGCTGCATGGTGGCTGTGATTCACTCACCCGGTTCTTTTGGTTTGCAATCAAAGTTCAGGCAGACGCGGTCGTTGTCATGGCCGAAGCAGCCTGGGAGGATTGCTCGACGCTCAAAGTTGCCGTGTTTTTAGAGGGTGATCGCATCCAGTTCCAACGAGCAGCTTGAGGGGCGACAAATCGGTCGCCAAGAATACGAGCGTGGGTCAGCACCGTTTGCATGAAGCGGAGGCCTGTCTCAATCAGTACCTATAACTGCTGTTCAAGCTGTTTAAAAACAGAGTCCGCAACGTTATTAAAGTTCTTGAAATCGCTGTTGCTGGCCACGTTCTCATGTGCCATGGCCGCCTTCACAAGTGCCAATGCGCGTTTATCACCCAACTCCTCATAATACGCTTGCAGTTCCTCCAAAACGCCTACCCGCAAGTTCCTCTTGCCCTCACCCTCCGGAACCGATTTCACGAACGCCAACAACGCCTCCAGCTCAGACGCTCGCTCAAAGCGTCGCGTCTTGATCGCTTTAAACAGCTCCATACGCACCTTTTCCCCACTGACGCCCCCTTCACGCGTCACGCTCTGAATTACGCGTTTTTCGGGAGATTGGACCTGATCGGCCAGCGCCGCCCAAGCCACCCGCTCGACCCGTCGATTCGCATTTGTTATCGAATCATAACTTGACGCATATTCTCGAACGGTTTTATCGAGCACATCCAGCACACCCTCACGAACATCTCCACGAAAGGCCGACGCTGATTTGAGTGCAGCAAAAAGCTGATTAGCCGCCTCCTCTATTCCACGCCGTTCCCCGCTATAAGCGCGCTTCGCGTTCTTGGCCAACACGCGCTGCAGCGGCGAGACATCCGGGCTGTCCGCGAGTGATGGAAGCCTGCCAAGAAGGGCAGACCGGGTGTCTGCATCAATATTCAGCGCAACCAAGGCATCCAACGGATTTTTAGACGCGTCACCTGGCTCGAGCAAACTACGCAAAACCTGTCGATGCACATCAGCAGCCTCGAAGTCTTTAACCGTATCCGCCAACAATTTTTCATTACCTTGCAAGTGCGGCCGCATCAGGCCAAGCAAACTGACTGCCGCCTGGGCTGAGCCCACATCAGCCCGATCCTCGCCCACCTCATTCGCCAGCCACCGCAACTCGGACAATCCGGTCGCCTCATTCGCCAACGGTTGCTTGAGGCGATCCACAGCCAGTCGCTGCAAGCGACCCGGTTCCTTGATCGATGGGTCAACAAGGAACTGTGCCAACGCCTGACGCTCAGCCGGCAGTCGGTTAACCAGTGCCGCCGCCGCCTCGCGAGGCACCTGGTTAACCTCTAACTGCGCATTGGCCAGCCAGAGCAGTTCGCTGACCGCGTCTGCAGATTCTGGCACCCCACGTTGCAAGCGCGCCAGAATCTGGCGTTGTGTGTTAAACGGGGCCATGCGCCCGGCCTCGACAAGTCCCTGATGCGCAGGTGGCGCCCCATCCTTTAACACGTCAAAGCCACTTTTCAACGCCTGTGACCATTTTTCTTCGCGATTCAGTACATCCAACATGGCGCCATACCGGCCCTTTTGCGTCTTCTGTTGCGTGTAATCCAATAACTGTTCGATGACATACCCGGGTTCCTGGTCACCCGGCAAAGTCAACGCCTTGCGCCACTGCGTCCAAAATTCCGCTTCCGACTCGTTTTGAATTTCCAACGCCTTCAACACCCGTGGATAATCCTGCTCACTATTACGGGTACTGGCGAGGAACTCGGTTAACACCCGCCGTCCAACCGCTGGTTCAACCCTGGACGGCAGATTTTCGGCGGATTCACCCATCAAACGCCCCAGCCAGATCATTTCCTGTTGTTCGGCAGGCGTTTTGGCAAGCCTGGCAGCCTGAGCAAACAGCTCCTTGCGCTCAGTATGCCAACCTTGGGCATCAGCAATGCGCAGTAAAGGCATCACACCATCCCAAGTTTGCTCCGCCCAGAAGGCCTCCGGCAAGTGTTGGGCGGTTTGCAGCAAACTTTTTGCTTCCTCAGCCTTGCCGCTGGCCAGCAAGTTAGGAATCTCAGCCCTCAAGGCTGCCAAAGAGCGCGAAACGACCGCTTCAGATTCGTTGACAACACCAAGCGCCGCCGCTACCCGGGCTTGGCTCTCATCCGCAACGGTTTTACCAGCACCCGAGTCAGTCCACCCACCCCAAGAAAAACGAGCGTCTGGCCTGATGCGGAGTGTCGTGCGAATATGGTTCTCTGCGTCACTCAGCAATTCGTTGATACCCTGCAACTTGGGTTTCACGCGATCGTTTCTTTCAAGCAGGCGCACGGATTGTGCCCCGTTGTTCAAAAACTTAGCGTAGTCAAAACGCAATCTTCCCCTCTCGAACCTAACCCGGTGATTGCCATCATCTGCTTGTTCGTGAATGATAACCTCACGAATACTGCCGCGATGACCCGGATAACGATCTGCCCAGTCCAGCAGCGCGGTTGGGGACTCAAGCTGTCTGGCATAGAAATCGGTTTCCGGATCCGCTGCACGAAGCGCCTTGAGCTTTTTCAACATGTGCTCGCGCACCGTCTCCAAACCCCGAAACTCCGGGTGCATCTCAAGAAACAGCGCTGTAACCTCGGCGCTTTTTGGACTACCCGCCGCCGAAAAAATATCCACGAGGCGCGATGCTGCATCTGTGCGCGTTGGCACGTTGTCCTCAAGTACGAAATCCAAATTCACATTTTTTCTCTGCTCAGGCGATGCTTTCAGACACGCCTGCATGAAGCTGAGCGCTTCCTCATGTTGCGGATTGCGTTCCTTCAAACGCTGAATACCCTCCAGCAAGGGCACTTCGCCCCGTTGAATCTGCTGAAGCAGTGCCTGTCGTTCCGGCAAGGGCTGCCTGGCACTCAAGCGGACGCCCTCGAGGCGCGTTCTTTCACGTTCGACGCCAAACTCAAGCGGCCGGCGCGCAGATTGACGGCGTGCCTCGCCCGTCGCGTTTCTTTCTAGTTTCGGTTTTTGGGTTTCATCCAGCGATTGACTCAACAGCTTCAGGCGTTTCGTGATCTCGGCAGAGTCAGGCTGCAGATGGGGCCGAACCATGCTTAACGCTTTGCGGGCAATGGGCTCGTTTTCAGTCGCCAAAGCAAGCGACGCAATCGCATTCGCTTCCTTTGATGCGGCCAGATACAAAGAGGCCTTGTCCTGCACTGTGCCATCCGATGAAGCAACCACCCCTTCAATCATGCCTTTTCCACGGCCGGCTTTCGCTTCAGCCACGTACTCACGGGCCGGGTTTTCGCGCAGCAATTCCACTCCCCAATTGAGACCATCCTTCACCTGGCTTGCCATGCCAAAGTCGTGCGCATGACGCACCAGATCCAATACATCCGACACCCGCGGCGGTTCAGCCGCCAGCATGCGATTCTCGAACATACCTCCGCGCGCCAGCAATTGCCCCACCAAGTCCTGCGCACGATCAG